>JAJPKQ010000043.1 GCA_021323635.1 bacterium
AGGTTGTTTGACCAGATCTGCCGCCAGATCTCTCAGCGGTTAGGCGGTGAAGGCGAGGAGGTCATCGCGCGCCTGCTCCAGGTGCGCCGCTGCCTGCGGCAGCTTGCTCTCCAGTGCGTCCACGACACGAGGCAGCTGCGCGTGCACCTCCGTCTCGTCTGGCTGGTCAAAGATGGTGCGCGCCAGCGTTGCCACCCACGGCTTTAGTCGACTTCGGCACCTTGGCGGGCAGATCCCGCAGGTAATGGGCTCTGCAGCGCTGCGCAGTGGCGCCGGGCAGGGTGGCCCCGATCGCCTCCACGAGCCCCTGGTGGGCGTCGGAGGTCACGAGCTGCACGCCGGAGAGGCCGCGCGCCACGAGGCCCCTGAAGAACGAAAGCCAGCCGGCCCCGGACTCCTCGCCGCAGAGCTCCATGCCCAGGATCTCGCGGTAGCCGGAGGCGTTCACGCCGGTTGCGAGGAGCACATGGAGCTTGCGGATGCGACCCTCCTCGCGCACGCGGCAGACCAGCGCGTCGGCCCACAGGAAGCGGTATGGACCTTGGTCCAGCGGGCGGTTGCGAAAGGAATCGACCGCCTCGTCCAGGGCTTTGGCCATCTCGGAGACCTGGCTCTCCTGAGATCTGGTCGATGCCCATCGCACAGCACAGGCGCTCGAGCAGCCTGGTGGAGACGCCCAGCAGGTAGCTGGTGGCGATCACGCCTACCAGGGCCTGCTTTAGAGCGCCAGCGGCGCCCCAGGAGCCACTCGGGGAGGTAGCTGCCCTGGCGGAGCTTTGGCAGGCGCAGCTCGATCGAGCCGGCGCGGGTGTCCCAGTCGCGAGGGCGGTCGCCGTTGCGGGAGCCCGTGCCCTCGGTGCTGACCTCTCCATATCCGGCTCCGCAGAGGGCTTGGGCCTCTGCGGACATCGGCTTCAGCAGATGAGCCTTCAGCAGCGAGCGCAAGGTGTCGGGGCCAGCTTGCTGGCGCTTGAGCGCTCACGAGCTCGGAAAGGTTCATGCTGTGGGGTGCCGGCCAAAAGTGGTCATCTCCTTCGTCTGGTTGGACTTGATCTACGAAGGATCCCGCGATGGCCGCGCTACGTGCCGGCCGCTGCGCGAGGGTCGGGCCGTATACCACGTGCGTGGACGCTACTAAAGCGGGGCGCCGCCGAAGCGATTAGGCTCGGCTACCCAAAGCCCATGTTCGCGTGCCCGAAGACGGCAACGTGGCGGTCTTCGCGGTGGCCCACGGCGCCCCGGCACCCGCCGGAACCGTGGATGTCCAATCAGTTTCAGCTGAGCGTTGCTGTCTTCCAGCAAGAGGTCGCCAATGCGGGCGCGCAGTCGACCGCGACCGTGCCGGTGCGCTTGCCGCGTCTGACCGCCTACGCGGCCGCGGGAGGCGGAACGTGCGTTCGTGCGCCGAATTGGTGCTCGAGGTTTGCGAGGATGCGAGCGAGCGTGTTGCCCCAAGCGTGCTCGTGCAGCGAGACGATCAATCAGTGCCGTGATCTCCAGACTTGGCAGACAGTCAAGGCGCCGGTCTGCGGCGGTGGACTACTTGTACTTCCACCGGACATATCGCGAACCGACATTCGGGCGTTCTCTCGGTTGATGCTTGGGCCGACGCCTTTGGTGGCAAGCTGCCGCTGGTCATTGCCACCCCGAGCATCGGCCGTTGACGCCGCTGCAATCCAGCCGGCGCAGTCGACCGATCGAGCGGCTGGCGGGGCACCATACAGCCCACCCGTCAATAGGTCGAGCATCGATGTATATTTTCAGGCATGCAGCTGCGCTGGCCGAGTTTTTTCGCGCTCGCGCGGCTGATAGATGGGCTGTCGCATGGCTGAGCGATCGTGCACCATGCGGCGGAGCCGTCCGGGAGCGCCGTTCATCTTGCCACCGACACGATTTACGCAATGCTCGATCGGGCGATCAGTGATGAGCCGGTGGTGGCCGCGGGCCCGTATCTGGAGCGCAGTCGAGCTCGGCGTGACTACAAGCTCACCCCGGCGGGGCGCTGAGAGCTTTGAGCAGAGGCCGAGAGGTCGGCACTTGCCGGCAACAATCTCGTCAGGGTTCGGCTGCGGGCGGGCCTACAAGCGCTGGCAACATGATTGCTGAACGTCTCATCGCTGCCGCGATGCGTGCATACCCAGCTGAGGACCGCAAGCTGCGAGGCGAGGAGATGACGAGCGCCGTGCACGACCTCAGCGCAGGATCGCTGTGGCGGACGCTGCGCGAGAGCCAGGCGCTCATCGCTGCGGGTTTGCGGGCACGCGCGAATGCCGCGGCCGGGTTGAGCAAGAGGTGGCTGGCCGCAAGTACCTGTGCGCAGGGGGCGACGGTGTTGACGATTGTCGTCCTGCTCGGCTATGCGCAGCTTGACCTTTTGATTTTGGAGTACCACCCGAGCATCTTTCCAAATGAAAGCGGCTTTGTGCTGGTCCAGGCCCTGATGGCCGCATCGATCGCCGCAGCGCTTGTCGGCTTTGACCGCATCTCGGCCCTGCTCGGCTTTTCGTGGATTGGCGCCCTGGTGAACAATGAGCTCGCCGCAGATCGGCCCACACGGTTGCTTGCCCTAGTGCTGATTCCTGCAGTGTGCTATCTTGTCATGCTCGTCATTCCGCGTGAAAGGAGCCGTGATCCCCGGCGCTTGATGTGGCTTGCCCCCGCACTGCTGCTGACTCTGCTGCCGGCGAACGACCTGATGGGAGCCGACCTCGGACTGGGCGCAGGCGCGCGCATGCTGCTGGTGCTGAGCGTTGCTGGGATCTTCCTTCTGCCAACGGGCTCGAGCCTCCCGCTCGCGTTCGCGGTTGCTCTCATCTGGTACGGATTCTCGCTCTCAACGGGCCGTGCGCTGTTGATCTCGAGCGAAACCGGCGACGTGCTCCGCTTGGCGATGATAACCGTCGGCCCGCTGCTGCTCGGAGGCGGCGCAGCATTGCGACTCGCGCGTGCACGTCGCCGGCTGGTCGGTTAGCCGGCGTGGTCCCCTGAAAGCGCTCCAGCCGCTCTGGCCGCCGACAGTTAGACAAAGCGTTTGCGAGGCTGAGCGGGATGAATAAAAGGAGCGCGCATGCCCTAGTGGGTCGTCCATCAACGTTTCCCTCGAAATGCCGCCTCACGCAGCGATGAGAAGCTTGCGCTCGGCGCGGGCGAGGCGCTCGTCGCGGTGAGGCCCGTTGCGATAGCGGATGTGGTCGGCCATCGCCTTGGCCAGAACGTCCCAGCTCTCGTAATCGGCGTTGCGGACGACGAGCTCGCCGATCGCCCAGAAGTGGCACTCGATGCGGTTCAGGAAGCTCGCGTAGGTCGGGGTGAAGACCAGCTCGACGTTGTTCTCGGCCGCCCATTCGCGGATCGGGAGGGTGTTGTGAGTGGAGAGGTTGTCGGCGATCAGATAGATCCGGAGCCGTGCTTGGTAGCGCATGCGGATCTGCCGGTAGAACGCCAGCACCTCGCCACTGTTCTTGTGTGCTCGCAGGCGGCCGTGGAGGCGGTCGGCGTGGACGTCGTAGGCGCCGAACAGGTAGCGCACGCCGTGGCGAGGCTTGTAGGTGGCGCGCAGCCGCTCGGGCCATCCGAGTGGCACCCAGCCCGACCCCTGGTGGGGGATCAGCTGGATCGGCCCCATCTCGTCGAAGCACACGACCACGCCGTCCTCGGGCTCCTCTCGGTAGAGCGAGAGGACGCGCTCGGCCTTCGCCTTGAAGTCGGGGTCGGGACTCCACCTCCACGAGCGCGTGCGCTGGTGGGAGAGCCCTGCAGCGATCAGAAGCCCGCGCAGCGCCTCGCGCGAAAGGAGGAGACCGAGGCTCTCCAGGTGCTCAGAGAGCTTCGTGAGCGACCAGCGCGTGAGCGCGACGCCCTGCGTGTCGGGGCGGGCACGCGCGACCGAGATGATCCGGTCGCGCTCTTCGGGCGTCGTCTTCTTGGGACGCCCGCCCCGCTAGTCAGGGTCAAGCGCTCCAAATCCCCGCTCATTGAAGTCGTGGATCACCTTGCGCACGTGCGACTCGTCGCTGAGCACCGTCGAGGCGATCTCGGGCGCGCTCATGCCTGTCGCCGAGCACAACAAGATCATCGCGCGCTGGCGCGTGCAGCGGTACCTCCCATTCCTCGACAGATGCTTCAGGCGCGAACCCGCCTGCGCGGAGAGCTCACGCACGAGCACTTCCGGCGGACGCATGGCCACCTCCTGGCTGGCAGAGCACAACACGCATTCCTGTTCGCCTTCGGGCGGCCGTTTCCGGCAAAACGTTCATGGACGACCCACTAGCTCGACCCACCGGAGCTCCGCCATCGCGTGATCGAGCTCTACAGGGCTGGAGAGAAAATAGGCAAGCTCCGCCGCACCTTCGCTCCGAGCTAGAGCTCAGCGCGCTGGTGGGGCTGAGCGGGAGGGCAAAGGAGTCACGAGTAGTGACGGCACAGTGCGTCGGCACAACCACGGACGGTCCGCCACTACGCGGCCGCTGCGAGCAACCGCCCGCGCGCCGGCGGTAGGCTTGGCCTGACGGGAAGACTTCCCGACGTCGGGCGCGGCAAGCATGTCTTGCCGCCGGCTTGTATGCGAACATATGTTCGACTTGGCGCAGGAGCCTATCGAGCGGTGGCGAACGAGGAGGCACATGGCTGACAGGAGCGCGATCGAGTGGACCGAGGCGACTTGGAATCCCGTCACGGGGTGCGATCAGGTGTCGCCCGGATGCGCGCATTGCTACGCCAAGTCGTTCGCTGAGCGCTGGCGTGGCATCCCTGGGCACCCCTATGAGCAGGGATTCGACCTGCGCTTATGGTCGCAGCGCCTCGATCAGCCGTTGCGGTGGACGCGACCGCGGATGATATTCGTCAACTCGATGAGCGACCTCTTTCACGATGAGGTGCCACTGGAGTTCATCGAGGAGGTCTTCGACGTGATGGGGCGTGCTGCGCAGCACACGTTTCAGATCCTCACCAAGCGCCACGAGCGCCTTGCGGAGCTCGCGGACCAGCTCGTCTGGCATCCGAACGTCTGGATCGGCGTCTCAATCGAGAACCGCCGGTTCGTGCACAGAGCCGACTTCCTGCGCGAGGTGGCCGCCGCAGTGCGGTTCATCTCGGCCGAGCCATTGCTCGGCCCGCTTGATGGCCTCGACCTGGCGGGGATCGACTGGCTCATCGCCGGCGGCGAGTCCGGGCCCCGACACAGATCAGTGCGGGCTGAGTGGCTGCGCAAGCTGCGCGATCGTTGCATCGCGGCGAACGTGGCGTTCTTCTTCAAGCAATGGGGTGGGCGTCACCCCAGATCCGGCGGACGTCTGCTCGATGGCAGGACCTGGGATGAGATGCCTCGCGTGCGAGCAGCGGAGCCGGCGTGAGCGGGCAGGCGGGCCGGTCCTGGGGTTACTGGACCGAGGTCAAGCTCGCGATATTGCAGGGCTATCTGCCCGCATTTCTGCGGGCGTCCAAGGGAAAAGTAAATAAGTTCGTATATCTCGACGCCTTTGCAGGCGAAGGCCACGGCATCAGCCGAGTCACCGGACAGTCGTTCCCGGGCTCGGCGCGGATAGCGCTGGACGTAGATGTCGCGGGAGGCTTCACGAAGCTGCGCTACTTCGAGAAGGAGGAGAAGGCGCAGGAGCTTGAGCAGCGCTTGCGCTCCGATTATCCCGACCGCGACATCAAGGTCTACGGCGGCGACTGCAACGAGACGATCGCCACCGCGCTCAGCGAGCTGCGGTCGGTCAGGTGGGCGCCAACATTCGCGTTCCTCGACCCGGATGGCATGGAGCTCGCATGGGAGACCCTGAAGCTCCTAGCCGCTCACAAGATCGGCTACAAGAAACGTCCGGGGTCCGCCGAATACAAGGTTGAGATTTGGCTTCTGTTCCCCACGCAGGGCTTGATACGAATGCTGGCGCTCGATCCATCCAAGGTCATGCCGCCACATGAAAATGCGGCTACGCGCCTGTTCGGCAGCGATGCATGGCGCCCAATATATGAGCGCCGTCGCAACAACAAATGCACGGCGGCCGACGCCAAGGAGGAGTACGTCAACCTGATGCGCTGGCGGCTAATCAAGGAGCTTCACTATGCCAAGACGCACGCGTTCGAGCTGAAGAACACGCGCGGCGGCACCGTCTACCATATGATATTCGCCACAGACAATGCTGCAGGCGACCGCATCATGGGCGACCTGTACCGGTCTGCGGCCAAGGCGATCCCAGAGATGCGGCAGGAAGCACGCGACCGCCAGCGCGGTCAACCGGCGCTGCCGTTCGATGACGTAGATTTTGCCGATGCGGGCTATCAGTACGAGCCGCCCTGGCAGCCTCCTGAGTAGAGCGCGCTCGTCGCCGCAGCAGGCGATCGGCGCTGCAGCCGCGCGCGGTCTTTGACGTCCTCCATTGGGCAGCGATCGGCAGCAGGGTGGCTTCTTGGTTACGCCCAGCGCAGCTCACCTGTCCGCCGCTGGACAAAAACGCCCTGCGGCTGCAGGGCGTCTGTCCGATGGAGCTAGCCGGGCTCGAACCGGCGACCTCTTGCATGCCATGCAAGCGCTCTTCCAGCTGAGCTATAGCCCCGCGCGGAGTGCTCCGCACCGCAAGGTTAGTACAAGCGCAGCGCTGGGCACGCCTCGCCCGGGCGGCGTGCGGAGCAGGCGCACGCCGGCGATCGCTGCCCGCGGCAGCCGCCGGCACCCCGCAGCGGCCGCCGGCGCCCCATGCCGACGCCCGCTCGCCTCATAATGACCGGACGATGTCCGAGCAGAGCAACCCGCAGGGCGAGCGCGCCGGCGCGAGCGCATACGACGCGCACGCGATCGAGCGGCGCTGGCAGGCGCTGTGGGAGCGTGAGCGAACCTGGGAGGTCGCCAACGAAGGGCCGCCGGCCTCTGGCGCTAAGGGCGCGCGCGCGCCGCTGCACGAGCGCCCCCGCGGCGAGGAGCGCGCCGCGGTCTACGTGCTCGAGATGCTCCCCTACCCGAGCGGAGAGCCGCACATCGGCCACCTCAAGTGCTACGCGGTCGGCGATGCGATCGCCCACTACCGCCGGCGACTGGGTGAGCGCGTGCTGCACCCGATGGGGTATGACGCCTTCGGGCTGCCCGCCGAGAACCATGCGATCAGGACCGGCGTGCATCCGCGTATCTCCACGCGCGCCTCGATCGCCTCCTTCCAGCGCCAGTTCCGCTCTTGGGGGATCTCGATCGACTGGTCGCGCGAGCTTGCGACCTGCGAGCCCGACTACTACCGCTGGACGCAGTGGATCTTCCTTGAGCTCTACAGGGCGGGCCTTGCCTATCGCAAGCAGGCGGCTGTCAAGTGGTGCCCGAACGACCAGACGGTGCTCGCCAACGAGCAGGTCGTCGACGGGCGCTGCGAGCGCTGCGGCGCGGTCGTGGTGGCGCGCCAGCTCGAGCAGTGGTTTTTGCGCATCACCGACTACGCCGAGCGCCTGCTCGAGGATCTGGACGGGATCGCCTGGCCCGAGCATGTCAAGACGATGCAGCGCAACTGGATCGGACGCTCGGAGGGCGCCGAAGTCGTCTTCAGCTGCGAGGAGCTTGGCATCGACTTCCCGGTCTTCACGACGCGGCCGGACACCCTCTTTGGCGCGACCTTCTTCGTGCTTGCTCCCGAGCACCCGGAGGTCGGGCGCCTCGCCGCAGGCACCGCCCAGGAGCAGGCTGTGACCGAATACGTCAGCCGCGCTCTGACCGAGTCAAACGAGGAGCGCGGCGAAAGCGCGGAGGGCAAGCGCGAGAAGACGGGCGTCTTTCTAGGTCGCACCGTCACCAATCCCGTCAACGGGCAGCAGCTGCCGATGTACGTCGCCGACTACGTCCTGATGGAGTACGGCACCGGGGCGGTCATGGCGGTGCCCGCGCACGACGCGCGCGACTATGCCTTCGCAAAGGCCTTCGAGCTGCCGATCAAGCGCGTGATCGAGGGCGCGCCCGAGGAGGGCGGCGACGAGCAGGGACTCCCCTACACCGGTGATGGCCCGCTCATCGACTCCCATCCGGACTTCGACGGGCGGCCCAACCGCGAGGCGCTTCAGCTGATCGTCGACTGGCTTCAGCGCGAGGGCAAGGGCCACGCGACGGTCTCCTATCGACTGCGCGACTGGCTGATATCGCGCCAGCGCTACTGGGGCTGTCCGATCCCGATCGTCTACTGCGAGGGCTGCGGGCCCGTGCCGGTGCCCGAGCGCGATCTCCCGGTCGTGCTCCCGGACATCGACGACTACGCGCCCAAGGGCCGCTCGCCGTTGGCCGCAGCGGAGGACTGGGTGCGCACGCGCTGTCCCTCCTGCAAGGGCGAGGCGCGCCGGGAGACCGACACGATGGACACCTTCGTCGACTCCTCCTGGTACTTCCTGCGCTATTGCGATGCGCGCAACGAGCAGGCCGCCTGGGATCCGGCGGCGCTGCGCGAGTGGATGCCCGTGGATCAATACATCGGCGGCGTCGAGCACGCGATCCTGCACCTGATGTACGCACGCTTCTTCTGCAAGGCGCTTGCCGACCTCGGCCACCTGCACTTCCAGGAGCCCTTCTCAGCGCTCTTCACCCAGGGCATGGTCACGAAGGACGGCGCGAAGATGTCCAAGTCAAGGGGCAACGTCGTCTCGCCCGCTCAGATCGTCGAGCGCTACGGAGCGGACACCGCACGCTGCTACGTCCTCTTCATGGGCCCCGCCGAGCAGGACGCGGAGTGGTCAGACGAGGGTGTCGAGGGTGTTCATCGCTTCCTAGCGCGCATCCACAGGCTCGCGACCGAGACTGCCGCACAGCTGCAGGGCCCAGTGCGTGCGCAGGGTGGTGAGTCGTCCCTCGATGGCGCGCCGGCGCCGGAGGGCGTCGACCTCGAGCTTGCGCGCAAGGCGCACTGGGCGATCGAGAAGGTCTCGGGGGATCTGCGCCGCTTCACCTTCAACACCGCGATCGCAGCGATCATGGAGCTGATCAACGAGTGCTCCCGCCACCGCGAGCGCTGCAGCGCGCAGGTGCTCGGCTCGACGCTGGCGACGGCGGCCTCGCTGCTGTTTCCCTTCGCGCCGCATCTCTCCGCGGAGCTCTACGAGCGCCTGACCGGTGCGCGCGTCTGGGAGGAGCCCTGGCCGCAGGCTGAGCAGGCCTTCCTCCAACGCGACGTCTACGAGCTTGTCTGCCAGGTCAACGGCAAGGTGCGCGACCGTGTGCTGGCAGGCGCCGATGCCGACATCGAGGAGCTGAAGGCGCTTTGCCGAAGCGCGCCGAGGGTGCAGCCGCACATCGACGGGCGCGAGATCGTGCGCGAGATAGTCGTGCCTGGACGGCTTGTCAACCTTGTCGTCCGCTGAGCGCGTAGGTGGACCGGCGGGCGCCGCCGGCGGCGGGCCGGTCCGCTTGCCGGCGCCCCAGATCGGCGTGATCGGCGCAAGCAACGCAAGCGAGCGCGAGCGCGAGCTTGCCCATGCGGTCGGCCTCGAGCTCGCGCGCGCGGGCGCGATCGTGATCTGTGGCGGACGCGGCGGCGTGATGGAGGAGGCCTGCCGCGGCGCGCAGGAGGGAGGCGCCCTCACGGTCGGCATCTTTCCCGGCGCCGATCGCGCGCAGGCCAACCGCTGGGTGCACGTTGCCATCCCGAGCGGGATGGGAGAGCTGCGCAATGGGCTGATCGTGCGCTCAAGCGAGGCGCTGATCGCGATCGGCGGCTCTTACGGCACGCTCTCGGAGATCGCGCTCGGCCGTCGCGCCGGGCGCACCTGCGTGCTGCTCGAGAGCTTCGGCGAGCTGCTCGCCGAGCCGCCGCTTGAGGGGTCAGCGGGCGGGCTGCTGCGCGCCGGTGATGCCGCTGAAGCCGTGGCGCTGGCGATTGCGGCGGCCGGCTGATCGGCTGCTCTGTGGCGCTGCGCGCTCGATGCTTCAGAACTCGATGAAGAAGTCCTCAAGCACCTCGTAGTCGCGCACCGTGCGCTCAGTTACTCGCACCCCAAGTCCATACTCGGCCATCAGCTCGCAGAGTCGTTCGCCATCGATCAGGTCGATCGGGGAGACCCCGTCGCGGGTTGCCTCCCTGATTGCATCGCCCGTGAAGCGCCCGGTCGTGATCAAAAGCCCGCGCTCAGTGCGGCCGGCGATTGCGCCGCGAAAGTTGCGCACCTCGCCCGCTCCGACGCTGCCGGCGTAGCGCTTGCACTGGAAGTAGACGGGAAAGCTGACGAGCGCAAGACGAAGGATGCCGATGCCGTCGATGTCGCCGTCGCCCGGGCGCCCAGCGAGCGTGATGCCAGCTAGCACGGATAAACGGGGCCTGCCTGATCGGTCCGCGCCCGGGGCGCGCACTAGCATTTGCCCCGATGCCAGCGCTCAAGCCCGCCTACCTGATCCACGGCGATGACCACGGCGCGGTGATCGAGCGGCGGATGCGCCTGCGCGCGCTTGTCCGCGGCGCTGGGGAGGCGATGAGCATGGAGAGCTTCTCCGGCCAGTCCTCAAGCCCCCGCGCGGCCGCCGAGCGCCTTGGCGCCCTCACCCTCGATCCCGCCCACCGCGTCCTGATCTTCGAGGATGTCGAGCGCTGGAAGGAGAAGGAGATCAAGGAGGCGCTGCTGCCGGCGCTTGGGTGCCCGCCAGAGCGCACCACGCTTGCGCTCTTCGCCTGCGAGGAGGGGCGCGTGAAGGTCGCGCCGGCTCTGATCGCAGCCGTACGCGCCTGCTCCGGGCAGGTGGCCTGCGAGCGGCGCCTGGCCCTCGGCGCGCTCGTGCGCTGGGTGATCAGCGAGGCCCAGGGTCAGGGCCTTGCTCTCGATGCGGAGGGCGCGCGCACCTTGATCGCTCTGGTCGGCGAGCGTCGCGCTCAGCTGGTGCGTGCGCTCGAGCTTCTGGCGCTGGAGCTGCGCCCCGCAGGAGGGCAGGACGCCGCGGTGAAGCTCGCGCCTGAGCAGATCGAAGCGCGCGTGGCAGGTGGTGGCGCCGCCGCCGCCTACGCCCTCGCCGATGCGCTCCTGGCGGGCGACCGCCGCCTTGCGCTTGCGACCTACTCAAGGCTGCGTGCGCACGGCGAGCGGCCGGGAGCCCTCATCTACCTGCTCGCCGCGCGGTTGCGCAGCGCCCTCTCCGCCGCCGAGCGCCTTGCCGCCGGGCAGTCGCCGGCGGCGATCAGGCCCTCGCTGCGGATGCCGACCCACGCCGCCCAGGAGCTGATCGCCAATGCGCGGCGGATCGGCCCGGGCGCCCTGCGCCAGGGGCTCTGCGCGCTTGCCGATCTGGAGGCGCACAGCCGAGGCGGGGCTGCGCTCGGCGATGGTCGCTCGGCGCCCCCAGCCCTCTCTGAAGAGACGCTCGCCCAGCTTGCGATCGAACGGATCGCGCAGGCCTGCGCCGCCTGAGGCTCAGGAGCCTGTGCGCAGGTGGGAGGCGCGTGCCTTCTTGCGTGCGCCCGTGTTGCGGTGCAGCGCTCCGCGCTTCACCGCCTTGTCGATCAGGCTTTCAAGCTTGCGGTGCTCTGCTGCTGCGCGCTCCTGATCGCCCGCCTGCACGGCTGACTGCAGCCTGCGGAAGTAGGTCTTGATGGACGCCGTGTAGCGACGATTCTCCAGGCGCTCGCGCTCTGAGCGCAAGATCCGCTTTTCCTGAGACTTGATGTTTGCCATTGCGACTGCAGGCGCGGGCGATCGGTCGAGCCGCGCGTCGCCGTACTATAGCGCGGCCTTGTCCCTGCGCACCGATCTCAGCGATCAGCCTGCGCCGCGCGCATCCCAGCGCAGCGGTCGGGTCGCCCGCAACACCGCCCTCTTCTCGATCGGCACCGCGATCTCGCGCGTCGCGGGCCTGGCACGGGAAATCGTCGCGGCCTCCTTCTTTGGCACCTCCGGCGCGGCCTCCGCATACGCGCTCGCTTACCAGATTCCAAGCCTCTTCTCCAACCTCGTCGCCAACGCAGCGCTATCGGCGGCATTCGTGCCCGTCTTCACCGATCTGCTCCAGCAGGGGCGCAAGCGCGAGGCAAGCGCGCTTGCCTCCGCGCTGCTGTGGCTGATCCTGATCGTCGTCGGTGCCCTGACGGCGCTGTTCATCCTGCTCGCCGGGGTGATCATGCCGCTCTTCACCGGCTCAGGCTTCTCCTCGCACCTGAACGCGCTTACCGTCGGGCTCGCCCAGGTGATGTTCCCGGTTGTCCTGCTGCTCGGTCTCAACAGCCTCTTCCTGGGCATCCTGCAGTCATATGAACGCTTCGGGGCGCAGTCCTTCTCGCCCGCGGTCTGGAACGTCGTGATCATCATCGCGCTGGTGGCGCTGCGGGGCTCCTTTGCAGGCGACAAGCAGATCTACGCGCTTGCCATCGCCGTCCTGATCGGCACGGTCGTGCAGCTGGGGCTGGCCGGGGCGGCGCTCGGGCGCATCGACATCCGGCTCGGGTTCTCGCTTGACTGGCGCAACCCGCGAGTCCGCCACGTGCTGCTGCTGATGTTCCCCGTGACGATCGGTCTGGGCATCATGAACCTCGATCAGCTGATCAACGCCGCCTTCGGGACGCTTGTCTCCAAGGAAGCGACCGCTGCGATCGAACGTGCCTTTCGCATCTACATGCTCCCGCAGGGGATGTTCTCGGTCGCTGTCACCACCGTGCTCTTCCCGGCCCTCTCGCGGATGGCAGCAAGACGCGATCTGCCGAGCATGCGCCGGGCCGTGGGCACCGGCATGCGCCAGATCAACCTGCTGCTGATCCCCTCCGCGACGCTGATGATCGTGCTGACGACGCCGATCGTCCGGCTCGTCTTCGAACGCGGGCACTTCACGGCGCACTCGACGCGACTGGCGGCGATTGCGCTGTTCTGGTTCGCGTTCGCGCTGCCCTTCTCCGGTCTCAACCTGCTGCTGACGCGAACGTTCTTTGCGGTGCAGCGTCCCTGGATACCGACCAAGCTTGCAGCGGTGAACATCGTTGCCGACCTGATCGCGAGCGCCGCGCTCTACCGACCGCTGGGCATCGCGGGGCTGGTGATCGGCACGCTGCTCGCCAACGTCCTGATGAGTGCGCTTCAGCTGCGCCGCCTGCGGGCAGGCTTTCGCGGCCGCCTGGAAGGCGCACAGACGACGATGATCACCGCGCGCATCATCCTTGCCTCAGCGCTGCTCGGCGGCGTGGCCTGGCTGGCCTTCCAGGCCCTGGAAGCGCTGCTCGGGCGCTCGCTGCCCGCGCAGCTGGTGAGCGTCGGTGGCGCCTGCGGCCTGGCGGTGCTCGTCTATGCGCGCGCGGTCCTGCTCATGCGCGTGCCCGAGGCGCACCAGGTGCGCGCGCTGATCAGCGGTCGGATGGGTGCGCTGCGCGGAGCCTGAGCGCATGCGCCCGCGTGGACGCCAGGGGTTTGGCACGCCGCCTCCTTCTACAGTGTCGCTGCAAGATGGACCAGAGCCACATCCGCAACTTCTGCATCATCGCGCACATCGATCATGGCAAGTCGACGCTTGCCGACCGCATCCTCGAGCTCACGCACACCGTCGACCCGCGACAGATGCGCGCGCAGGTGCTCGACTCGATGGAGCTCGAGCGCGAGCGCGGCATCACGATCAAGGCGCAGGCTGTGCGCGTCTTCTTCGACTCGGCCGATGGGCAGACCTACCAGCTGCACCTGATCGACACGCCCGGGCACGTCGATTTCACCTACGAGGTCTCGCGCTCGCTTGCCGCCTGCGAGGGGGCGCTGCTGGTCGTCGATGCTTCCCAGGGCGTCGAGGCGCAGACGGTCGCCAACACCTACCTGGCAATCGAGGCCGGCCTGGAGCTGATCCCGTGCCTGAACAAGGTCGATCTGCCCGGCGCGGAGCCCGAGCGCGTGGCGGCCGAAGTCGCGGAGCTGATCGGCGAGGATGAGGACTCGATCCTGCGCATCTCCGCCAAGACCGGAGCAGGGGTCAGGGAGGTGCTCGAGGAGCTCGTGGCGCGGGTGCCCGCGCCTGCGGGCGACCCTCAGGCGCCGCCGCGGGCGCTGATCTTCGACTCCCAGTTTGACTCCTATCGCGGCGTGATCGCCTACGTCCGCGTCGTCGACGGACGCTTCCAGCGGCGCGAGCCGATCGTTGCGATGGCCGCGGGCACCGCCGCGGAGATCGACGAGATCGGCTACTTCTCGCCGCAGATGACCTCGCTGGAGGGGCTCTCCGCGGGCGAGGTCGGCTACGTGATCACGGGCATCAAGGACGTCTCGGAGCTGCGCGTCGGTGACACCCTGACCGCGGCGCAGCGCGACCGCCGGGCGGCCGCCGCGCTGCCCGGCTACCGCGAGGTCAAGCCGATGGTCTTCTGCGGGCTGTTCCCGATCGACTCGGATCGCTACGAGGATCTGCGCGATGCGCTTGAAAAGCTCGTGCTCAACGATGCGGCGCTCTCCTTTGAGCCTGAGACATCAGATGCGCTCGGCTTCGGCTTTCGCTGCGGCTTCCTGGGCCTGCTGCACATGGAGATCGTGCGCGAGCGCCTAGAGCGCGAGCACGGCGTGGAGCTGCTGGCGACGCTGCCCTCGGTTGAGCTGGACGTGACGCTCACCAACGGCGAGCGCATCAGCGTCCACAACCCCTCGCACATGCCCGACCCCGGGCGCATCGCGGAGATCCGCGAGCCGGTGATCGAGGCGCAGATCATCACGCCGCGCGAGTACGTCGGTGCGGTGATGGAGCTCTGTCAGGAGCGCCGCGGCGAGCATCGCGGCATGCACTATCTCTCCCCGGAGCGGGTCCAGCTCACCTACGAGCTGCCGCTGGCGGAGATCGTCGTCGACTTCTTCGACCAGCTCAAGTCGCGCACGCGCGGCTACGCCTCGCTGGACTACGAGCTCAAGGGCAAGAAGGCAGCCAACCTGGTCAAGCTTGACGTGCTGCTTGCCGGCGACGCGGTCGATGCGCTCTCGATGGTCGTGCACCGCGAGAAGGCCTACAACGTCGGTCGGGCGCTCACCGAGAAGCTGCGCGAGCGCATCCCCCGCCAGCAGTACGACATCGCGATCCAGGCGGCGATCGGCTCGCAGGTGATCGCGCGCGAGACGGTCAAGGCCTTTCGCAAGGACGTGACCGCGAAGTGCTACGGCGGCGACATCACCCGCAAGCGCAAGCTCTTGGAGCGCCAGAAGGAGGGCAAGCGGCGGATGAAGATGCTCGGGCGCGTGGAGGTTCCCCAGGACGCCTTCCTCGCGGTGCTGGAGCTCGGGGAGCGCTGAGGCGATGTGGCGCAAGCAGCGATGAGCGCATCGGGAGAGGCGTGGCGGGAGCCGCAGCGCATCCTCTTTGTCTGCCTGGGCAACATCTGCCGCTCGCCCAGCGCGGAGGCCATCGCGCGCGCTCTGGCTGTGCGCCAGGGCCTAGATCATGCGCTCGCCTTCGACAGCGCGGGCACCGGCAGCTGGCACATCGGCGACCCTCCGGACCCGCGCGCGCGGGAGGCGGCCGCAGCACGCGGGATCGAGCTGACCGGGCGCGCCCGGCAGGTGAGCGCCGCGGACTTCGAGCGCTTCGATCTGCTGATCGCGATGGACCGCGCGGTCCTGCGCACGCTCCAAGGCGCAGCGCCGGACGCCGAGGCTCGTGCGAAGGTGCGCCTGCTGCCGGGCGAGCACGAGGTGCCTGACCCCTACTACGGTGGCCCGGAAGGTTTCGAGCGCGTGCTGGACCTGCTGGAGGCGCGCTGCAGCGAGCTGCTCGCAGAGCTGACGGAGCGGTGAGCACGCAGCTGCCGGTAGGCGCAAGCGAGGCGACGCCGATCGCCGGCGGGGACATCAACGCGGCCTATCGCGTGCGCCTGGCCGATGGGCGTCTGGCGTTTGTCAAGACGCGGGCGGATGCCGTCCGGGCGAGTACGCGCGCGAGGCGCGCGACCTCGCGTGGCTGGCGGCAGCGCGTGCGCTGTCGGTTCCCGAAGTGCTCGAGCTGGGCGAGTGCTACCTGGCGCTGGAGTGGATCGAGCGCGGGGCGCTCGACGGCGCCGGGGAGGAGGAGCTGGGGCGCGGCCTTGCCGAGCTGCACCTGGCCGGTGCGCCCTGGTTCGGCGACCCGGACGGCGCGGGCTCGACGGGCTTTGGCTCGCTGCAGCTCCCCAACGACCCGGCTTACAGCTGGCCGCAGTTCTACGCCGCAAATCGGCTTCAGCCGCTGGCGGCGATCGCGATCGAGCGCGGGGTTATCTCTACGCGCTGCGCCGAGGCGGTGGCACGCATCTGCGAGGGAATCGAGCAGCTCTGCGGCCCCGCGGAGGCGCCCGCACGCCTTCATGGCGATCTGTGGGGCGGCAACGTCCTTGCCGACCGCCGCGGTCGTCCCTGGCTGATCGACCCGGCCGCCTACGGCGGGCACCGCGAGGTCGACCTGGCGATGCTCGCGCTCTTCGGCGGGCTCTCCGATCGCTGCCTTGGCGCCTACAGGGAGCGCTCGCCGCTCGCCGAGGGCTGGCAGGAGCGGGTGGCGCTCTACCAGCTGGCGCCGCTGCTGGTTCACGCTGCGCTCTTCGGCTCCTCCTACGGCGCTGCGGCCGAGCGCGCCGCGCTGCGCTACGGCGCCTGAGCCCACAGCACCGGAGGAGGCAGGGGCGCGGCCCGCTGCAGCGAGGCCATCGCAGCAGCTGCGGCGCGGCGGTGTCCCGCGCGCTCCGGCGCGGCGGAGAAGGAAGCATGCGGGAGCGCACCGACAGAGAGCTCGGCGAGCTTTATGGGCGTGCGCGGCTGATCTGCGAGCGCCACTATGCCAAGCCGCTTACGCTCGCTCTCCTTGCCCGGCTGCTCGCAAGCTCCCCGCGCCAGCTGCAGCGCGCATACGCGAGCTTTGGCACCGGATCCTTTCGGGAGGAGCTCACCGCGCTGCGCATGCACGCCGCGCGGGAGCTGCTGGCGCAGCCCGCGATCCCGATCGGCGCACTCGCGCGCCTAGTCGGCTACCGGCAGCACAGCCACTTCACGAAGGTCTTCTGCCGTCATCACGGCATCGCGCCGGTGGCCTATCGGCGCGCGCTGCAAACCCGCTTCTCCGGCGCGCCTGTCATGCTGCGCCCAGATGCTCCGCAAGCATGCGACCGCCCAGCAGGACCCAGATCGAGGCGAGGAGGCAGAAGCGCGAGCCCAGCCGGGCTCGCCGGACTCGATCGAGAGCGATGAGGCCCTTCAGCGCAACGCGCTTTGGCGCGCTGACTCCCGACGCTTGCTCAACGGGCTGATCGGGCTTGCGATCTTCTGCGGCCTCGTTGTCGTGCTGATCACCTCCGTGCCGGGGCTGAAGGCCACCGCGCGGCGCATCGAGGATGCCAACGGCGCCTGGGTTGCCGCCGGCGTGCTGCTCGAGCTGCTCTCCTGCGTGAGCTATGTGGTGCTGTTCGAGCGCATCTTCGCACGGCTGCGCACGCGCGTTGCGACGCTGCTCTCGCTCTCGGAGCTGGCGATGAACGCGGTCGTCTCGGCGGGTGGCGTGGGCGGCTTTGCGCTGGGCGCCTGGATCCTGCGCTCCTCCGGGGCGCCGCTGCGGCGGATCGCCGAGCGCTCGGTCGTGCTGTTTTTGCTGACCAGCGCCGTCAATGTCTCGGTGGTCGCGATCCTCGGCATCCTGATGGGCGTCGGCGTCGTGCCCGGAAGCAGCAACCCGCTGCTCACGCTGCTGCCCGCCGCGGCAGCGCTTGGCGCCATCGCCGGGACGCTTGCGCTTGCGGCGTGGGCGCGGCGTTATCTCAATCGCGAGAGGTCCGGCGCGCGCCGCCTGACGCTCGCGCTGTGTGCGATCAGCGAAGGGGTCGCAGATGCGCTTGCGCTGATCAGGGAGCCGGACTGGCGGGTGTTCGGCGCGCTCGGCTACTGGCTCTTCGACAACCTGGTGCTGCTCGTCTGCTTTTACGCCTATGGCATTCACCCCCAGCTTGGCGTTGTCGCGCTCGGCTATCTCGTCGGCATGCTTGCCAACGCCCTGCCGATCCCCGGGGGCGTCGGAGCGGTTGAAGGGGGGCTGGTGGGCATGCTGGTCGCCTTCGGGATCCATCCTGCCTCGCTGGTCGTCGCGGCGGTCCTGACCTACCGCGCGATCGCGCTGTGGATCCCCTCGCTGATCGGCACCGCCGCCTTCTGGGAGGTGCGCTCGGAGCTTGGCTCAAGCTTGCTGCGACCGGCGCGCGCTCAGGGCTCCTGAGCGCTGAGCGGCGCTCGCGAGGCCTGATCGGCGCCCTCAGGGCGAGGCTTCCAGGATCCGCGAGCGCTCGCAGGCGTGGTCGGGGAGATCGGCAAGCAGCCGGGCAAGGGCTGCGGAGATCGCGCCTTCGAGGCTCGGGCAGTAGGTCGGCGCAGGCAGCGCTTCGGCTGTCGAGCCGGGTGCGTTCAGCGGCTGCAGCATCGCCACCGCCTGCAGCGCGGCTGCGCCTGTGCGCGCGCGCAGCTGGATTTCAAGGTGGCCGGTGTAGAGGTCGATGGAGCGTTCGTGGTCGAAGATCACAGCGGGCACGGAGCGCAGGATCACGTTGCGCTGAGGGCCGAGGGTGGCGTTGGTGTGGGGGGCGTAGATGAAGGTGGTTATCTCCAGCGGCAGCCGGCAGGTGCCCTCGCCAAGCAGGCTGGTCTCATTAGCGCAGTTGCCGTAGTAGACGCTCTCGCCGGTACGCGGGCTGTAGCCGGTGCGACCGCTGACCGCCGTGACGGGCGCCCCGGCAAAGCGCCTGCCTGCCCAGTAGAGCTTGAAGTAGGGGAACAGTTCGGCGTTGGCAAGCTCACCGGGGGAGATCGCCGGCGCCGGCCCGGTTGCACACCCTGCCAGCGCGATCGCTGCGCAGGCAAGGAGCGCCGCCGCCTTCAGCGCCGTCACCGCTGCCCCGACTCTGCTGCTTGCTCTCATGGCGCTGATTATCGGCGACCGCGCCAATGCGCAGGCCGCAGCCGCGATACTGCCGCCGGTGGCAGCGATCGCGCAGAGACAGCAGCAGGCAGCATCGGGCAGGCAGCGTGCGCGTGGAGCGCGGCAGAGCCCGGGCGCGCGCCTGCCCTTCGCGGCGCTGGCGCTGGCCGCAGCGCTGCTTGCAGGCTGGCTGGCGCTCTCAGCGCGCACGCCGGACCTCGCCGCGCAGTACTACCGCCTGTGGCTCTATCGGCACGTCGGCTTTGCCCTCTATGACGCCAACTGGTATGCCGGCCATGCGATCCCCGGCTACAGCCTGCTCTACCAGCCGCTTGCGGCGCTGATCGGCCTGCGCGCGACCGGCGCGCTTGCGATCCTCTGCTCGGTTGCGCTCTTTGGCGCGATCCTGCGGAGCCTGTACGGGCGTGGCGTCCCATCTGCCGAGCTCTTCTTCGCGGTCGCCGCCGCCGGCGATGCCTGGATCGGCCGCCTTACCTTCGCGCTGGGAGTGACCTTTGCGCTGGCGGCGGTGCTGTGCCTGCTGCGCAGCCGCCAAGCGCGGCGGCGCGCTCGGCGCGCTCTGCGCGCATCAAGCGGCTGCTGCGCGCTCCTCTGCGCGGCATCGAGCCCCGTCGCGGCGCTGCTGCTTGCCTTCGGTGGCGCAAGCTACGGGCTCGCGACGCTGCTTTACGAGCACGGCGGGCGCCGGCGGGCGCGCGCGCTTGCAAGCTACGTCGGGCCGCTCGTGTGGCCGGCGGTGCTGGCGTCTGTGGCACTCGAGGCGCTCTTTCCCGAAGGCGGCTTTGAGCCCTACGGGGGGCAGTCGCTGCTGGTCGCGCTATTGGTGTGCGCTGCGTTCGTGGTCGCGCTGCCGCGCTCGGCGCGCGTGCTGGCGATCGCGGGCCTGCTCTATGCGGCGGCCAACATCCTCTGCGAGATCCCGACGCCGATGGGCTCCAACGTAGTCCGTTACGGCGTGCTGCTGGCAGGGCCGCTGCTGCTCGCTGCGCTCTACGGCGGAGGGGGCGAGGGCGCTCGCGGCCTCTCCACAAGCAGGGTGGGGCGCGCAGGAGCGCTGATCGCGCTGGTGGGGATCGCCAGCTGGGTGCTCTACGGGCCGATCACGCAGACGCTTGAGGTGGTCGGCGAAGCGTCGGTGCGCGGCGCCTTCTACCGGCCGCTTGAGCGCTACCTGGAAGAGCATGTGCGCGGCCCGGTGCGCATCGAGGTGCCCTTCACGCGCTCGCATTGGGAGGCGGCGCTGCTTGCGCCCCGCTATGCCCTGGCGCGCGGCTGGGAGCGCCAGCTCGACAAGCGCTACAACGAAGCGCTTGAATCGCCGAGCCTCTCGCCCGCCTTCTATCGCTCCTGGCTTGATCGCAACGGCGTCTCCTACGTCGCGCTGCCCGCCGTGCCCTTCGATGAATCATCGTTTCCGGAGGTGCGTCTGATCCGCCGGGGGTTGCCCTACCTGCGCGAGGTGCTGCGCACGCGCAGCTGGCGGATCTTTGCCGTTGCCGACCCCGCGCCGCTGGTCGTGCCGCTCACTGCCGGTGGCGGCGCGCAGCTCACGCAGATGGGCCACGAAAGCTTCACCGTGCGCGTCGATCGGCCCGGCAGCTACCTCGTGAAGCTGCACTACACCACCTACTGGCGGGTGCGGTCCGGTTCAGTGCAGCTGCGCGAAGGCCCGGAAGGGTTCACTGAGCTGGTTGCACGCTCCGCCGGAACTGCTCAAGTGGGCGTCTCCTTCTCGCCTGCCGGTGCGGCCGCTGCGCTGCTCTCCTTTGCAAAGCTGCTCTGATCGCCGCCGAGCGGGCGCGGCACCTCAGCCGCTTGGCACGAGCGCGTGCAGGATGTTGTAGCCGGTCACGTAGATCACGTGACCGTCGGTCACAACCGGGTCGAATGCGCCTTCTGGGAATTCAAACACCTTGTGGCCCGTTGTGATGTTCAGGCCGTAGGTGCGGTGGCTGCCCAGGTCGGAGAAGTAGACGACGTCGCCGACGATCGTCGCCGACCCGGAGATGCGCCCTTCGGCGTCAAAGGACCAGTCGACGTGGCCGCTGCGGGCGTTGATCGCGTAGAAGTGGCCGTCGTAGGAGCCGAGGTAGATGGTCGGGCCAAGGCCGGGCGCGTCGGCGACGGCGGGGGAGGCGTAGACGTAGGCGCCCGTCTGCACCGCCCAGTCGAGGTTGCCGGTGCGCTGGTCATAGGCGTAGATGCGACCGTCGGTGTTGCCGAGGTAGACGCGGCCGAAGGCGACTGCCGCCGTCGAGTAGAAGGTGCCCGAGCCAAGGGGCGCTCCTTCTGAGCCCGAGCGCCAGATCAGGCGGCCGGTGCGCGCGTTGACGGCCTGGATGTCCCCGGCGTAGTCGCCGAAGTAGAGGATGCCGTTCTGCAGGCTCGGGCTTGCCTTGACCGCGCCTTCGGCGTGGTAGGTCCAGATCGTGTTGCCGTTGCTTGCGTTCAGCGCGTAGACGGTGCCGTTTTCGGAGCCGAAGTAGAGGACGCCGTTGCTGAGGATCGGCGAGGACTCGGTGCGGCTTTCGATGTTGCGCGACCAGCGCACGGCGCCGTTTTCGATGTCAAGCGCGATGACCCGACCCGCTTCGGCGCCCGCTTCGCGCGCGAGCAGGGTGACGTAGACGGTGGTCGGGGAGACGGCGGGAGTCGATGCTGAGAGCGCGCCGAGCTTGCGCACCCAGATGAAGGTGCCGTTGCTGCGGTTGATCGTGGCGAGCACGCCGTTGTCGGCAAGCTGGATGATCTTTTCGCCGTAGATGACCGGCGGGAACTCCAGCAGCGCGCCCTCGGAGAGCTGCCAGAGCTGGTGGAAGGGCGGCGCCAGGGAGGCCGGTGCGGCGAAGTCGCGCAGGTGGTTTAGGGTGTAGCCGTAGTTGGGCCAGATGAAGGGCTTGCCGGGGGTGTCGTGGGGCTGTTTGAGCGACTGGGGGATGAAGGTCGCGTTGGGATGCGGGTAGACCGAGCCGGTGCGGCCCTGCTCATAGGCGTAGGCGCCGACCGCCAGCCCGATCAGGACCAGGAGGGTCGCTGCGGATGCGATGCGGCTGCGGGGGCTTCGGGGCAGAGGTATGCGGGCCATGGTGTTGTGGGCGCGAGCGGCGCGCGGGGCGAGTCTTGCACAGATCGCCCGAGCGAAGCTGCGGGTCAGGCGCTCACGCGCTCGGCCGGCGGCTCGCTCACGCCGGCTGGACGAGGGGCGGAGTGCGCAGCTCGGCCGAGGGCGGCCTCCTGCAGCAGCGCGCTTGCAAGCCCCGCTTCGCTCTCCAGCGCGACCGCCAAGCCGGGGTCGCCCAGACCCCAGTCGGCGCGCGCAGAGCTGCGCTCTGCGTCGAGCGGGCCGCGCTTGATGCCCTCCGGCGCGGGTGCTGGCGAGGCGTCTGCCTGCGACTGGCGCCCGCTCGATCCTGCGCCCTCGATGCGTCTCGGCCAGCCGCTGAGCAAGGCGCGCGCGGCAGCGCCGAGCACGGCTGCGATCAGCCCGAGTGCCAGCACGGTGAGCAGAACGCCGAAGACCAGCGCAAGCGGTTCTGGGCCCGTCGAGGAGGTGAGCATCCAGAGCAGGTAGTCGATGCCGCAGGCGGCGGCGATCAGCGCGATCGGACGTCGGCTCACGCAGACAGCGTAAAGGGTGGGCAGGATGGAGGCATTCGCGCGGTGCCGCGAGCGTCGGCAGCGGTAAGATGGTCTCGCCTGCGGGCGAAGTGTTGTGGCTGCACAGGAGCCTTCCAAGCTCCTAGGGCGGGTTCGATTCCCGTCGCCCGCTTGCAGTCCACGGGACGTGGCGCAGTCTGGTAGCGCACCCGGCTGGGGGCCGGGCGGTCGCCGGTTCAAATCCGGCCGTCCCGATGAGGAGGTCTTCACGTTTGACCCACCGTCATGTTCACGTTTGGGTCGGACGGAAGGCCTCGTGTCCGCGTCACGGTCAACCTTGCGCTCGGGGCGGCATTTTGCCCCGGC
>JAJPKQ010000006.1 GCA_021323635.1 bacterium
CGCTTGCCGGTGTGAGCGTCGTGCCCGCCGGGACGCCCGTGTTGCTCTGGTCCGGATAGCCACAGGCGCTTGGCAGCACGACACAGTCGAGCGGGGCGGTTGAGGTCGACGACGTGCTTGTCGTCGTCACCGAGGAGGTGGTTGTGACGGTGGATGTCCTGCTTGTCGAAGTCGTTGCCGAGCTCGTGGAGCTTGAGGTAACGGCCGTCGTGCTGCTTGTCGATGTCGTCGTGCCGGAGCTCGACACCACGATGTCGTGCTCGACGCTCGCAACCCGACCGAGTGCGTCGGTGATCGTCAGCCGCACGTACTTCGTGCCCGCTTCGGAGAACGCGTATTCCAGCTCCGCGCCGCTGCCTAGTGGCCAAAGGATCGATTCCGGAGGTGTCGGCGAGCCGTCGTCCGACCACTGATAGGCACACGGGGCAGCCGCACACGAAGAGCCCGAGCCGTTCAGATGCACGACCTGGCCGACGGCCGGTGCGCTCGGGGAGTACGTAAAGGAGGCGCTCGGCGCAGGTGGTGCGGACGTCGTGCTTGTCGTGATCGAGGTGCTGGTGGAGGTAGAAGAGATCGCCGAAGTCGAGCGGGTCGACTGCGTTGTCGTGCTTGTGAGGCTTGACGGGTAGCTGCTTGAGAGGGTTGTGCTCGTCGCCGTCATGGATGTGGCGCTCGTCGTCGACGTGGAGGTCTTTGTGGTGCCGCCCGAGATTTCTTCCCCGCCTGCAGGCGGTTCAAGCGAGATGACCGGTTCAAGCGGCGCCAGTTGACCGCTCAGATAGACGGAGAGCGGGCAGGTAGCGTAGTTGACTCCGGGTGACCAGCTGCTGGGAAGGGAGCGCAGCCCGCCTTGAGCGCTCGTCTGGGCTGCGCAGGGACCGCTGGCGCGATCCCGGTAGCGCAGCGTCCCGCCCAAGCCGAGGATCGCAATCCAGTAGCGGGTGCCGGCGGCGATCGCGACGGGCGCCAGCGCGGCCGAGCTCCACTTGCCTGCCGGCGGCATTGAGATCTGCGCTGCAGCAAGCAGCCTTCCCGGGCCGCTCGCGCCGTTTGCGTACAACCCGACGGAGATTGCGCGCGCACCGTTGTGCGTGTCGACGTAGACATGGATGGCGTTGACCGTCGCGGCAAGCGCGGCAGTGGTTGGAAACGCTTCTGCTTCGCCTGGGGGCAGGTAGTCGCGGTTGCTCTCGACGCTCGCGTCACCGAGCAGCACAGCGCTGGTCGCTGTCGCTGCCGTTGCAGAGCGGCGAGGCAAGCGCGTCTGCGCGCTGGCGCCGTGGCGTGCCCTGCAGCGCCCGTGCGCGCGTCTGGAGCCATGCCGGCGAGCGCGTCGCAGACAGCTTTGCCGGCGCTGCGCGGCTGCTTGCTGCGACAGCTGCGGTGTGCGGCGGCGCGCAAGGCTTGTTGCAGCATGCAAGGGATGAGCGCTCGCGGCCGACGCTCCCAGCGGACATAGCAACGTCGTAAGGAGAGCAGCCGTTGCGAGCAGTCGCGCCTGCCGGGCCGGTGAGCTGAGGAGCTGCGTGTGCGGCGACTTCACGTCGGCAGCGCATCGGCCGGTCCCTGCGTGAGCTTGAGGGGCGCGCGTGCAGCTGGACGCTTGTCCACAGCCCTTCGTGCTTGCGTGCACGCGACGGCACGCAAAGGACGACGCGGATCGGCCCGAAGGGTGCAAGCAGGGCGCTGTTGGGGCTACTCTCTGCAGTCGATGGACATGTCCTCGGGGAGACCGCGCGTCGTCATCGCGGACGATCACGCGCTGCTGCGGGAGGCGGCGCGGCATGTTCTGGAGGTGGCCGGCATCGCGGTCGTGGGCGACGCCGCAGACGGCTATCAGACCCTTGCGCTCACGACGCGCCTGGCGCCTGACGTGCTGGTTCTCGATCTCGCCATGCAGCGACCCTCCGGTATCGAGGTCATCGACGCCTTGGCGGAGCGTGCGCCCGCGGTGCGGGTGCTCGTCCTGACGGCCTCGGCCGATCCGGATGACGTCGCCGCGGCGATTGCGCATGGGGCATACGGCTACCTCACCAAGGATGCGCACCCCGATGCGCTGCCGTGCGCAGTCCGGCTTGCGTTCACAGGTCAGCTTGCTCTGCCGCGCGACTCAGCGCGCATGCTCCTGCGGGCCGCCAGAGCGCATATCGGGGCAAGCGAGCGTATGAGCCGCTCAGAGCGCACGGCGCGCGCAGCCTGCGCGCTGCTGAGCGCGCGCGAGCAACGCATCTTGAGCCTCCTTGCAAGCGGGGCGCCCAACGGCTCGATCGGCCGCACGCTGGCAATCAGCGAGCATACGGTCAAGCAGCACGTGACGCGCATCTTTGAGAAGCTTGAAGTGTGCAATCGCGTGCAGGCGGCCGTTGTCGCCGAGCGCGCGAGGATTGTGCGCTGAGACGCTCAGGCGAGGGCGCGCAGCGCCTCTTGACGGTTGGCTGCTCCGAGCTTGCTTGCGGCGGTTGAGATGTGACGGCGGACGGTCGTCGGCGAGAGCGCCAAACGTTCCCCGATCTCGGTCGTGGAGAGGCCGGCGCGCAGCATGCGCAGCACTTCCGACTCGCGGGTCGACAGACGCACATCGCCGACGCGCAGTGGGCTGGGCGTGCGATCCGCGAGCTCGCGCAGCTGCGTGAGCGCACCGCCAAGGACCGAGCGCGGAAGGGCCGCCTCACCGCGGAGCACGCCACGCAGCGCCGCGGGGAGGCGATCTGGAGAGGTGTCCTTGACCAGGAACCCGCGTGCCCCTGCGCGCACTGCAGCAAGCATGATGTCCGGGCTTGCGGCGACCGTCAGCATCACAACGGCGGTCGCGGGCGCCGTCTGCGCGATCACCGCCGCCGCCTCGATGCCGCCGCCGGGCATGAAGAGGTCGAGCAGGCAGATGTCGGGGCTCTCGCGCAGCACGGCGGCGATCGCGCCATCGCGGTCTGCGGCTTCAGCCACGACGTGCATCGAGCCCCGCACCAACGCCATCCGTATCCCAAGGCGCACAAGCGCATGGTCGTCGGCGATCACGACGCGCGGCTCCTTCACGGCAGGTGCGCCTCCACCTCGGTGCAGCCTGCGCTGCTGCGCAGCATGAGCTTTCCGCCGAGCGCCTCAGCCTGTTCGCGCATGCTGCGTATTCCAAAGCCCTCGCACAGCTCCTGGCGATCGAAGCCGCAACCATCGTCGCGTATCAAGAGCCGCCAGCCGCCGATGCGGCCATGTGTGAGAACAATCTCGATCAGCCGTGGCGCTCCGTGCTTGACGGCGTTTGTGACGGCCTCGCGTGTGAGGTGCAGCAGCACGGCGCGCGCGGCTTCGCTTGGCGCACGCCCATCGATCCCGGCGAAGCGCACCTTCAACCGAGTCGTGCGGGCGGCCGCCAGCGCGCACTGTCGGACCGCCGCACCGATCGGCAGGCGCTCCTCGTCGCCTACGATGAGCTCGCGGACGAGTCGGCGCGCGCCATGCAGCGCCCTTTCGCCCGCCAGCACCACGCCCTCCGGTCCACTCGGCGCGTCGGGTGTGAGGGACATCTGCTGTCCGCGAGATCCCGTCTGGTCGCTGTCCTGCGCGATCATGCGGGCGCTTGCGAGCGCGAAGGAGAGATCCTGCATGACGAGGTCGTGGATATCCGCCGCCAGCCGTTGGCGCTCGCGCTCAATGCGCCGGAGCCAGCCGATCCGCTCGTCCGCCGACCACTCCAGGCACAGATAGCCGAGCAGCGCGATGCTCCAGCCGAGATGTAGAATGTCCGCGCTCTCCACGCGATCTGCGTAGATCAGGGGCGAGGCGCAGGCGGCAATTGCGGCGGCGGCGGCAAGGCCGCACGCCGCCCGCAGCGCGTATCCGGTTGCGTCGCCAGCAGCGAGCGCGGACGGCCGCGCGCCGATGGCTGCAACAAGCATGACCAGCGCGAGCGCTGCATGCACCGCTACCGCCGCGGTGCCGTTGCCGGTGGGGGCCACCGCCCCCAGGAGCGGCACCGTCTCTGCCGTCGCATAGAGCGCCACCATGCCAAGGAGCCCGAGGAGGATGCCGCAGAGGATCAGGCGCCAGATGCGGCGCGCGCTCACCGCAACGAGCGGGCGATCGTGGGCGAGAACCGCCGCGGCCACCAGGCTCCAGCCTACGAGCCGCCCACCAAGCGCTATCCACTCCGGCGAGTGACCGAGCGGGGCGAGCGAGCGGTCAACCATGATCGTCGTGAGCAGGCTGGCGCCAAAGTCCGTGGTCAGGCCCGCCGCAAGCAGTAGATCACGGGTGCGTCGATAGCGCCGGAAGCGGTCTGCGAAAAGCAGGGCGGCGACGATCTCGATGACGGCAGCGGCGGTGACGACGATCACGGCCGCCGAGGCTGAGCGCAGCTCGAGGCGCGTCGCAGACCAGAAGCCGGCGCCCGCGAAGGCAGCGAGCGCGACTGCCGCCAGCGCGACGCGCTTCGTCGGTCGATCGCCTGTGAGCACGGGCAGCCACGGACGCCGTGGCGCGCCGGCTCGCGCGCCGCCGGCCCCGCTCACGCCGCGCAGCAGTGTGGTTGTGACCTCCGCGTCAGGAAGGGCAGCCCGGGCTGCCCTCCAAGCCGTATACATGCTCGCGCGCGCCGGCCGTCCCCGAGAGCTGCTGTTGCCCGAGGACATCGCACCGCATCCCGCTAGCGCGTTGCTTTCTGCGCGCTCTTAGGCGCTTTGACGAGGCCGCCGAAGACGGAGATGGGCTTCATGCTCCTGTAGATCTCCCCTTGATCTCGTCTACTATAACTGAATCTGGGCCGAAAGTGCGGAGAAATTGTGACCGCGCTCAGCTCTCTTCCTGCGTCGGCCGCCCGCTTCGGTAAGCTGTCCATCGCTCGGCAAAGCTCGCAATCGGATGCAATCGCGCCCGCGCAGAGCGCATGCGCGGGGTGCTCCTGCGCTAATCTGAGCATGCGGCCTCGCAAAGCCCTGGGCATGCGAGTGGAGAGGTGGCCGCAACCGATCCCGACTTGATAGGAGCCCGGTTTGCTCGGATTGCCGGGCACGATGATGGCAGCAGGAAGTTGGACGTGGAGCAATGAGGTGCGCTACCTGCAGGGGCGCCCTTTCCGGCTTGGCGCAGTTGCCGTCGCATTGCTGCTCGCCTGCGTCTGCGCGCCCGCGCGCGCGCTTGCGCACGGGTCAGCCGGCACCGAAGCCGAAGCCCCCACGCTCAGCGGCTACGGCGGCCCTGGTGCGGGCGCGGAGGTGATCGTCGGCTCGCACCTCTACGGCGAAGAACAGGGCAAGGGGCGCGCAGGGCAGGGATCTGCGCATGCGCCGCAGGGTGTCGGCGCGGGCACCGCTGACGGTGGCTCGGGCACAAACGCGCAGGGTCCACGCGGCGGCTCGGGCCGCAGTGCTGAAGCCCAGAGCGGCTACGTTCACAGCGCAGGCGCGCACGGAGGCGGATCTGGGGGCGCAGGCTCCGCCTCCGGTATCGGTGCCACGCAGGCGGGCAGCGGTGGAGCGAGAGCCGCGGCCCACGGATATGCTGCGCGGGGCCGGCTTGAAGCCGGGAGACGGATGGCAGCGGTTGCTGCGCTCGGGCTCTCGGGCGGCGACCTGCTCGCGGCGGCGTTGATCCTGGTTGCGCTTGCCGCGCTGAGCGTTCTGACGCGATGGCTGGCGGCAGGCCGGGACTGATCCGCCAATGCGCCTAACGGGACAGATGTGCGGTTACGCGACGGCGATCAGCAGACGATGCGATGAGAGAGCAGATGAGCAGCTTTCCTGAGATATCCAAGCAGACGACCACGACACCGATTCCGCTGCAGCGCGAGCTGCGGGCGTCAGAGGTGGCGCTGGACCACCGCGCGCAGCTGGTGAGGCGTCGCGCAGGGCTGCTGCAGTGGCTGCTTGAAGAACAAGGCTGGCGTCTGCTGCGGCCGCTCGTCGACGTCTGCGCAGCGGTCGCTGCTGGCGTGATCGCGCTGGGTGGCCCGGATGCCACCGCCCATCTGGCCGACTACGACAAGCCGCTGCTTGCGCTGCCGGCGCTGGTGATGGTCCTTCTCTACACGCGTGGTCTCTACCGCTCGCACCTGCGCACGCTGTTCCTGGACACGGTCGTCCCGGTTGCTGCCGCGGTCTCGATTGCCGCCATGCTCGTGCTTGCGCTGGGGCTGTTCGCCGATGACCACTCGCCGGGCCAGGGCACCTGGCTGCGTGACTGGCTGATAACGCTTGCCCTTGTGGCGGGTGGACGCGCGCTGCTCTCGCTCGGCCAGCGCTGGGCGCGCGCGCGCAGGATGGTGGGCCGTCCGGTGCTGATTCTCGGCGCGGGAATCGTCGGCACCCAGATCGCCAAGCGCCTTGAAGCGCACCCGGAGTATGGGCTGTGGCCGGCGGGCTTCCTCGATGACGAGCCCCGCTCGCTTGAAGAAATCGGCGAATGCGCGGTGCCCGTGATCGGCAGCGTCGCAGAGGTCGACGAGATCGTCGCGCGCACCGGCGTCGAGCACCTGATCGTCGCCTTCTCCTCGACCACCGACTCGCGCGTCTCGCCGCTCGTCCAGCGCTGTCAGGAACTTGGCATCGAGGTCTCGGTGGTGCCGCGGATGTTCGACACGATCAACAACCGCATCGACTACGACGCCGTCGGCGGGCTGCCGCTGCTGAGCCTGCGCATGGTGAGCCCGACGGGCTTCCAGTTCGCGCTCAAGCACGCCTTCGACCGCATCGTAGCTGCGATCCTGCTGATCCTGCTTGCGCCGGTGATGGCCTCAGTGGCGCTCGCCGTGCGGCTGACCTCGCGTGGGCCGATCCTCTTCCGCCAGCGGCGGGTCGGCCGCGACGGCAAGCTCTTTGACCTCTACAAGTTCCGCTCGATGCGGGTGAGCGAGCCCGTCGCAGAGGGCGCCGGCAAGGCTGCCGAGGGCACTCGCAAGGGCTCTTTGAGCTGGCGTGGCCGCGACATGGCTCCGGGCGGCATCGAGGGCGTCGATCGGCGCACGCCGATCGGGCGCTTCATCCGCTCGACCGCGCTGGACGAGCTTCCCCAGCTCTTCAACGTCCTGCGTGGCGAGATGTCGCTGGTCGGGCCACGCCCGGAGCGCCCGGAGTTCGTCGAGCTCTTCCGCGAGGAAATCGCCCGCTACGGCGGTCGCCACCGCGTCAAGTCCGGGATCACCGGCTGGGCGCAGGTCCACGGCCTGCGCGGCAAGACCTCGCTGGCTGAACGTGTCGAGTGGGACAACTACTACATTGCCCACTGGTCGATCGGGCTTGACCTGAAGATCCTCGTGATGACCATCTTCGCGCTCTTCCACGGCGCCGAGTAGGGCGCAAGCGCCACGCGGGCGTCGCCGCGGCGTGGCGATCAGGCGCGCGCGTGCGCTCCGGACCGCGGCGGGTAGCCGTACTGGTGGACGCGCACCAGCAGCCCGCGCGCCCCGATCGCAGCCGGCAGCGCCACCCGATAGCGATTGAAGCGATCGAGCGTGAAGAGCGTGCTGTAGCGAAGATGACCGTCGCGCAGCGCTTCAAGCTGCATGTAGTCGCCGACAGGCGCCGAGCCTGTGGCGATCAGCCCAGCGGCGGAGCGCAGCAGCTGCAGGCGCACCGGCGCGGGTTTGGCGAGGGGGTTTGCAAAAGCGCGCGCAACCGCGGCAAAGGAGGGCTTGCGCGCGCCGCTTTCGGTCAGCACGCCGAACGATTCTTCGGGCGAGTCCTGGAGCTTGTAGAAGACGGCGGCGGCGACATATGGCAGGCGTGCCAGCTCATGTGTCATCGATGCAAGGTTCTCGGCCTGCACGCGAGCGCTCACGCACGCCTGTTCCTGCTGGATCTGCTCGCTGGGCGCGCAGGCCGGCCAGCCGAACTCGGTGAGCCAGATCGGCTTGCTGTCGTGGTGCTGGAGCTGGACTTCGTGGATCACGTGCAGCGCGGCGAGCGTGAGCGTGTAGAAGTGCACAGAGAGGCCGTCGTAGTAGCCCTGGATGCCGTGTTCGTAGAGCAGACGCAGGAAGTAGCCCGTGGGCCCGATGAAGGACCCCGCCAGTACCGGGATCTGCGGTGCGACCGCCTTGATCGCGGGGTATGCGGCCTTCAAGATCTCGGCGTAGTGGGCGGCCTTTTCCGGTCCTGCAAGGTAGTCTTCATTTGCCTGATCGGGCTCGTTCCAGACTTCGATCGCAGCAAGCTCGGAGGCAAAGCGCTGGGCGATAAATGCCACGAACGTGCCGTAGGCGGCGTCGTTGGCCGGCGGCCAGGCGTTTGCTTTGCTGCTCTGCCCGGGAAGGCACGCCGCCTCGATCTGCACGGGCGCGGTGGAGTCCCAGCAGGGCGTCCCCTGCGAGAGCACTATCACCTTGATGCGCCTCCTGGCTGCGGCGCGCATGAAGGCGGCAAGCTGCGACAGCCTTTCGGAGCTCACCTCGCCTGGCTGTGCTTCGTATTCGGACCAGCGCACTTCGATGCGCACGATGTGCGCGTTCAGTGCGCGGGCGGCGGCGAGCTCCCGAGCATCCTGCTGTTCTGTCGGCGTCACACCCACGCTCACGCCGGCCTGCAGCGAGGATCCATGCGGACCCTGGCTCAGACCGCTGTGAGGCTTCCTCGTCCCGCGTGTAGCTCTCCGCACGAGCGCCGAGGGGGGCGAATGGCGCAATGATGCGCGAGCACGCGCTGTCGCGTCGGGGGCGGGCAATCCAAGGACGATGACCGCGGCAGCGACATTGCCGGCGATCATCATCGAACGCAGCGCTCTCCAGCGATCGGGCACTGCGCTCAACGATAACTGCGGATTCGGCTCGGCCACGCCGGAAGGCGCGCTTCAGCCACGCCAGCAAGTACGCTTGAGCCGATGTCGCCAACCTGGCTCTGGCTGCAGATAGCAACGGTGATCGTGGTTCTGATCGGAATGGTCATCGCCATCACGCGGCTGGCTTGAGGCTCGCGCTCAGGCGGTCGAGCGCCGACGCAGGCGGTATCATCGAGCCAGCATCTTGATGGGTGCAGTCGAACCCGACTGCGATGATCTGCGTCTTCGCGCGCCGAGGCAAGTCGGCGCGCGGGTGGGTCTCAGCATTCTCAATAAGGGGGATTCAATGTTCAAGAAGATCGTCGTGGGTACGGACGGCTCCGATACCGCAACGGAGGCGGTCCGGCAGGCAGCTGCGCTGGCGTCGGCGGTCGGTGCAGAGCTGGCGATAGTGAGCGCCTACGAGCCGGTCTCCCGCCAGCGCTTGCGTCAGGAGCGCCTTGAGGCGCCTGAAGAGATCCAATGGGCGATCAATCCCCGGGAGGATGTCGAGGCCACGCTCACTGAGGCAGCCGAGCTCGCCCGGCAGGCAGGCGTTGAATGCGACACTTTCCCACGACAGGGCGACGCCGCCGACGCGCTGCTCGATGTGGCCGAGGAGCTGGCAGCAGATCTGGTTGTGGTTGGCAACAAGGGAATGACCGGCGCCAAGCGCTTTCTGCTCGGGTCAGTTCCCAACCGCGTATCGCATCACGCGCCCTGCTCGGTCTTGATCATTCGCACAACCTGATCGCCGGCACCGTGCGGTGGGGGCCGGTGCCGTGCTCGCTCCAGCGTCACTGCGCCGCGCTCACTTGCGCCCCTGCGTCAGCCAGCGCCTTTTGCGAGCTCTCGAGGGCAGCGACACCGGCGGCCGCGGCGGGATCCTCTCCGCTCCCGACAGTATCGCCTGCGGGACCGCCTGCGTGAGCCACTCGGCAAGTGGCGCCAGGCCGGCAGACTCGAGCTCCGCAGCGATGCCGGGCGGGCGGGAGCGGAGATCGTGCGCGTCAGATGCGACGTTATGCGCGAGGCCCGCCTCCACCAGCGACTCGGCGTAGTGAAGCACTGTGGCGCCGAAGCGCCCGACGAGGGCGCCGGCGGTTATCGACGCCAGCGCGCCGGCATCGATCAGCCGGCGAAGCAGGTCGGGCTCGCGGTGAAACGCCGGGCAGCGCTCTGGGTGCGCCAGCAGCACTCGATATCCGCGTCTGTGCAGGTCGGCGACGATGCCGTCTAATCCCGGCGCAGCGTTTGTAAAGGGCGGCTCGAGCAGCAGCCATGGGCCATCGCCCAGGCTCAGTGCCGAGAGCTCGCGCTCGTCGAGATCGGAAATGCGCGTAGCCGCAATCTCTGCTCCCTGGCTGATTCGCGGTCGCTCATCAGCGCTTCCCTCCGCGCGCGCAAGCGCTGCATTGAGCTGCGCCAGCGCCGCGGCGATCGCGGCCGAGTCGTTGTCGTAGCGCCAGCTCACGTGCGGCGTGGCCACGATCTCGGCCACCCCGCACCTGGCTGCGGCGTGGGCAAGCGCAACGGCCTCCTCGAGGCTTCGTGGACCGTCATCGATGCCGGGGAGCACGTGGCAGTGCAGATCGATCATGCGATCAAGTTATTGCCATTTCCGGCTGGCGGCTGCGTGGCGTATATGATCGGCGCGGTCATGCGTGGTCGCGCACTGCCGGTGCTCGGCCCCGTTCAGGCGCAGGAGCGCTGCCGTGGGCTGCCGGTCTCCTTCGGCGGCAGCGGGCCGGCCACCTTGAGCTCCGAGATGCGCATTGCTTCGATACAGACTTCCGCTGAGCGTGGCGGTGCCGAGTATGCCAACGTCGATCTGCTGCGCGCCCTGCAGGCGCGCGGCCTCGATGTCGTCCTTGTGACCAACATCCCGGATATCGCCACAGGCACGCAGATCCCGGTGGAGCGGCTGGAGTTGGGGCCGAAGCTCTCGCGTCGCTCCGCGCTGCGGATTCTCATCAGGTGGCCGGCGCTGCTATTGCGGCTGGCAGGCGCGTTGCGAAAGCTCGCTCCGATCGATGGCGTGATGCTCCACTTCAAGAAGGAGCAGCTTCTGTGCTCGCTGCTTCCCAGGAGCCTTGTGGGCCGCATCGTGTGGATGGAGTGGGGCCCTGTGCCGCCGCCGATGCGGCAAGGGCCGGCACGCGCTCTGTACGCGTTAGCTGCGCGGCGCGCCGAGGCGATCGTCGCCGTATCGCCGGGCACGGCCGCCACCGTGCGGGCGGCCGGCGTTCCTGCTGAGAAGGTACACGTCGTGCCAAACCTCGTCGAGGTTTCTGACATCACTCCGGACCCCGATGCGCGGCGGCGGTTGCGCGATAGCTGGGGAGTCGGCGCGGAGACGCTGGTGGTCGGCTGCGTTTCGCGCTTTCAGCGGCGCAAGCGCAACGACGTCGTGATCGACGCAATGCGCCACCTCTCAGAGGGCGTGCTGCTGGTGATGGCCGGCGAGGGCGAGGAGGAGGAGGCGCTCCGAGAGCGCGCGGCCCCATACGGCGGGCGCGTGCGCTTTGTCCCCAACGTTCGCGGCCACGCGGCCGAGTTCCTTTCCGCGTGCGACACACTTGCGTTCGCTCCGAGCCCGACCGAGGGCGAGCCGAGGATCATCGTGCTGGCGCAGCTGGTCGGCCTGCCCGTGATCGCAACGGCCGCGGAGGGAGCGGAGGGCCTGGTCGAGCCCGGAAATGGCACGATCATCTCTCCTGAGCACGATCCGTCCGCGTTGGCCGCTGCGATCGAGAGCTACCGCTCCGACCCGGCGCGCCGCAAGGCTGAGGGCGCGCGGGCGCGCGCCGGTCGACTCCAGAGCCACGATCCAGATCGCACTATTGCGGCGATCGAGCGCCTGCTCGGCGTCTCGGTATGAGCCCCACGAGCGGACTGCAGCGCCTGCGCCCGCGGCTATGCGATGCTTCGCCCGTGCGGCTAACTGGCGCAGCCTCCCTGCTGGCGGTCGGCGTGGCAATCCTCTGCGGCTGCGGCGCAGCTCGCGCTGGCGCGACGCTGCAGGCTGGAGCGAGCGCAGCCGGCGCGCACCGGGCAGAGCGCTCGCACGTGATCCTGATCATGCTTGAGAACCGCGAGCTTGACGAAGTCATCGGCTCCTCCAGCGCTCCCTACATCAATCGGCTCGCGAGGCGATACCTTCTCGCCACCGACTATCACGCCACCACACATCCCTCGCTTCCAAACTACATTTCGCTAATCGCGGGGTCCACGCTCGGGATCAGCTCAGACTGCACAGAATGCGAAGCTCACGGCGAAACGCTGGTGCAGCAGCTTGAACGCGCACACGAGAGTTGGGGGGCGTTCATGGAAGGCATGCCGTCCCCCTGCTATACGGGCGAAGCCTCCGGTCAGTACGTAAAGCGACATGATCCCTTCATTTACTTTCCGGAAATCATCAACGACCCGGCGCGTTGCCGCAACATTGTTCCCATCACGCAGTTTGTACGCGACGTGCGCTCTGGCAGCCTGCCCTCTTTCTCGTGGATTACACCGAATCTCTGCAACGACGGTCACGACTGCGGCACCTCGGAAGTGGACCACTATCTCTCCGGCGTAGTGCCATATATCCTGAGCGTGCTGGGCCCACACGGGCTGTTGATCATCACCTGGGACGAGGGTGCGACCGACAGCTCCTGCTGCTCAGCGGCAGCGGGAGGCATCGTGCCGCTAATCGTGGCCGGACCGGACGTCAGGGCGCATCATCGCTTCACGGGCGCAGCCGATCACTACTCGCTCCTTGCGCTGGTCGAGAGGGTCTTCGGCTTGTCGCGTCTGCGCCGCGCTGCCTGCTCGTGCACGCCCTCACTGAACGGCGTCTTCAAGCACAACAGGCCACCGCTGCTGAACAGACGCTAGTCGACGTGATCGGCGCGCTAGGGAGCGGGCTGCCGAGCAGACAGGCGAGCCTCGGCGGCGTCTTCGATGACCTTTGCCATCTGAGTGCGAAAGCGCTTGCGTCCGAATGCCTTTGCGCGCTCGCGGATGGCTTGCTCGTTGAATGTTGAAGCCTCAAAGCGGTCAAGCGCCTCCTGCAGGCAATCTTGATCCTGGCGCGGGAAGAGTATGCCTGTCACCTCGTCGAGGACTGACTCTGAGGCGCCTCCGCAGTTGAATGCCACAACTGGCATGCCGGCCGCCTGAGCCTCGACGGGAACTATGCCGAAGTCCTCCTCCCCCGGAAAGATGAGGGCGCGCGCGCGCGCAAAAAGCTCGTCGCGCTGACGCTCGTCGACGTGCCCGATCACCTCGATATTGCGATGCCCGCGGCAGATGCGACGGATGGACTTCAGCGCCCTGCCATCGCCCGCTATCTTCAGCCTCCTGCCCGAGCGCAGGCAGGCCTGGACTGCGAGGTCGACCCGCTTGTACGGAACCACACGGCCAAATACCAGATAGAAGTCCTCTGGCTTGCGCTCAAGCTCCAGAAAGTGGTCGACGTCGACCGGGGGATTCACCACAAGCGCATGCCTTCCGTAGAAGCGCTCGATGCGCGCTGCTACATGCTCGGAGTTGGCCACCAGCAGGTCGGGGTTCTTGGCGCCGTCGAGGTCCCACCGCCGCAGCGTCGCAAGGATTGGTCCGATCAAGGTGCGCCCTATCCGTCCGATCCGCTCCCCCTCGAGAAAGCCGGGCTCCCAGGCGTAGCGCATGGGCGTGTGGCAATAGCAGACGTGCAGCGTACCTGCGGCCGTCCGGGCGTTCTTGGCGAAGGCGTGATTGCTTGAGATGACAAGGTCGAAGCCGCTCAGGTCGAAGGAGCGAATGGCGCCGTGCATGAGCGGTAGCAGGAGGCGGTAGCTGCTCCTCGCTCGCGGAGCGCGATCAAGCCAAGAGGCGTGGACGGTTTGAGCGCCCAACGCTCCCTGCCACCGATCGACGTCATAAACCGTCGTGAAGATCTCAGCTTCCGGGAACAGCGCGAGCAGCTCGAGCACCACCTGCTCAGATCCCCCAGGGATGGTCAGCCACTCGTGCACGATCGCCACGCGCCGAAAGCGCCTGCGCAGCGCCTCGATTGCCTCATCGCTCATCTGGGATCGCCGCCGTCTCTCTCACCGGCAAGCGACCCGCCTCCGGGGGCCCATCCGACTCGCTCCGCGGCGTCGAGCAGCTGGCTCCACGGGACCGCGAAAGGCGCAATCAGATCGACCAGTCGTCGAAGCGAGCTCCAGTCATCGCCCTGCTCCCACTCCCAATGGAGCACGAGCGGCACCCAGATGCCGGGCTCGCGCGCGATCAGCGTGCTCACAGCACTCAGCATCTGCTCCGCCGCGCCGTAGAACGGCGCATAGCTGGGCAGATAGATGCAGCACGAGCGCCACTGCGGGGTGGGCTGAAAGCCCAGCTGGCGGATGGACTCCGGGCCACCGCAGACGACCGCGAACCGCCTGCCGAGCAGCTCCAGCTGTGCTGCGTCGAAGCGGTTGAAGGGCGCAACAAAGACGCGGGGCGAGATTGAGTGCTGCTCAAGCTCTGCCATCGCCTCATCGAGCAGCTGTTCCGTCGCCGCCCTGTCAAGCCCGCTGAGCTCGCTGTGGTGATGCGGTGAGGCATTGCGCGTGCGGTGATCGCGACCGTGGAGCGCCAGCTCTACGCCCTCGCTCTTGAGCTGGCCGAGCAGCTCGACCTCGGCATGCTCCAGCGGACGAGAGCCAAGCGGCCGAGAGCAGAGGGGCTCGTGAGCTACTCGCGGCAGCACGGCCAGCGCGTAAGGCACGCCCGCCGACCTCATGACCGCGTGAAACTCCGCAAAGCGCTCGGACCCAAATCGCCGATCGTGCCCGGCAGAGAGATAGTGCGGGAACTCGTCGACACGGACCAGCAGGCGGGCCGGTCCAAGCGCGGCATCTCCCAGCAGCGAGCGACGGGCCTGCAAGAGCGGCTCGAGGAGATCACAGAGGTAGTCGAGCGCGAAGGGGCGCAACACGGCGCCCAGCAGACCGTTGGCACTGCTGCGCGACCCGACTTCGGCAAATCGATAGCGCAGATGATCGCTCCAGGCGCGCAGCTCCGGGAAGTTTCGACGCCGATGCAGCATCCCGGCAAATGCCTCGACAAGCTCGCGCTCCTTGCCGGCGGCCCCGCTCAACTCGCGATCGAGCCAAATGCGGGCTGTGCGCAGATCGTCCTCTCGTATGCTCCCGTTTCCGCTTTGCATCGTTCGCCGGGCACGCTCTCCTCGCCATGCTGACAGGGGCCGGAGCGGCTGTCTGCGCTGGCAAGGTGGCGCCAACCAGCCTACTATCAGGCCCGCTCCCCGCAGCTGCCATCATGCCGGCAATGAAAGTTCGCAGGCAACGGCAGCGCGTGCGGATTCGCGCGAGATGAGCCTCGACAGACGCGCGCAGGCGCCAGGGGAGCTACGCGGACTCTCGATCGTCTGCGTCGGATTCGCCGACTGGGACACCGAGCTGTGGACCAATCAGCATCACCTGATGTCGCGGCTTGCGCGGCACAACGACGTTCTCTTCATCGAGTCGCTCGGGTTGCGCAGGCCGACGCTGGCGGGCAGGGACCTACGTCGAATTCTGAGGCGCCTGACCAGGGCCCTGCGCCTCCACCGGGCTGCCGACCGCCTGACCGTGCTCTCGCCGCTTGTCCTTCCCATCCATCGCGATGGGCCCGTCCGCAAGCTCAATCGCGCACTGCTGCGCCTTCAGGTCGGCCATGCGATGCGCAAGCTGAAGATGGTGCACCCGATTCTCTGGGGCTACGTACCCCAGGTCGAGGATCTCACCGAGACGGTGCGGCCGCGGCTGCTCGTCTATCACTGCGTGGATGACATAGCCGCCCAGCCAGGTGTCGACCGCGACAGCTTTCAGGCCGCGGAGCAGCGCCTGGCCGTGCGCGCGGATCTGGTGATCGCAAGCTCTAAGCCGCTCGCCGAGCGCATGAGCCGCCTCTCGCCTCGTGTTCTATATGCGCCCAATGTGGCCGACGTCGAGCACTTCAGGAGTGCGCTTGATCCGGCGCCGGTGGATCCGGCCATCGCCGCCCTGCCGGAGCCGAGGATCATCTTCATCGGCGCGATCTCCGCCAACAAGGTGGATCTTGAGTTGGTAGCCCAGCTTGCGAGACTGCGCCCGCAATGGTCGATCGCTCTGGTGGGGCCGATCGGCCCGGGCGAACCGGCAACCGATGTGAGCATGCTCGCCAGTCGGCCGAACATCCATCTGATCGGCTGGCGCCGCCACGATCAGCTTCCCGCCCTGCTGCGTGGCGCAGCTGCAGGGCTCATACCCTATGCGCAGAATCAGCTCACGGCGAGCATCTTTCCGATGAAGGTCTACGAGTATCTTGCTGCCGGTCTGCCGGTCGCCTCCACTCCGCTCGCCTCGCTGGCAGACATCCCTGACGTCCGAGTTGGCGCGGACGCGGCCGAGCTTGCCTTGATCCTCGACGAGCTTCTAAGGGCCGATTCGCCAGCAGAGAGAGCGCGTCGGTCCGCAGCGGCTGAGTCGCATTCGTGGGAGAGCCGGATCAGCGAGCTGGCGCGCGCGATAGCGCCGCTCTTGAAGGAGGGCTGATTGCGCGATCTGCTTGTCACCGCGCACACGCCGGCGTTGGGCTCCGGCCACGGCATTCGCACCTATGCGATCGCGCGCGCTTTGGCCCGCCACCGCGACGTCGATCTGCTGTACGTGCGATTCGGCGCGGCGGCACCCGACCGGGCGTTTCAAGCGATCGCTGGAGTTCAATTCCACCCGGTTGAATCAGGGCGCGGTCTCGGCCGCGCCCTGGCCTATCTGAGAGCGCGCGCGGGCGGCGTCCCACCCGATCTTGCGCGCGGCATCTCAAGTGAGCTGATACAAAAAGCGACATTGCTCTCCGAGCGACCCGACAGGGGAAGGATCGTCGCAGACGGGCCGACGATCGCGGCCGCTCTCAGCCGCCTGGCAGGTCGGCGCCCGGTGATCTACAGCGCATCCAACCTCGAGTCCGGCTTCCGTCACGACCTCAGCCGGGCAGCCGCGCTGAGGGCCGGCCGCCTGCGCTCGTTCGAGCGCCGACTGCTGGAGCGGATGACGGAGAGCTGGATGGTGAGCTCGGCGGATATGGAGGCGGCCCTGGAGCTGTGCCCCGGCGCCGCGCTGCGCTACGTGCCAAACGTCGTGGATGTTGCCGCGATTGCGCCGGTCGGCGCGTCGGAGGATCCGAACCTGCTGTTCATCGGCAGCCTGTTCTACAAGCCGAACCTGAACGGCTTGCGCTTTCTGCTCGCAGACGTGATGCCGCTGGTCTGGAGACGTCTTCCCGAGGCCACGCTGACAGTCGCTGGGACGGGCCTGAAGCGACCTATCTCCGAGGATGAGCGCGTGCGAACGCTTGGCTACGTCGAGAGCCTCGCAGAGGTCTATGCTGGCGCCAGAGCCGTGGTCGTGCCGTTGCTTCAGGGAGGCGGAACGCCGTTGAAGCTGATCGAGGCGCTTGCTTTCGAGCTCCCGGTGGTAGCGACGCCGCGCGCTGTCCGCGGCCTTGAGGTGTGTGCGGGCGTGCACTGTGAAGTGGCCGAGGGGGCGACTGACTTTGCGCAGGCGATTCTGCGCGTGATGTCCAGTGATGCGACCGACATGGCAAGGCGCGGGCGCGCGCTTGCCGCCGAGAAGTACTCGATTGAGGTTTTGGAGCGGATCCTCGCGCCATGAGCGCTGCCGCGCTGCCACGCTCAGCCGCCTCAGGCGCTCCCACCGACCTGGGCCGCTTCCAGGCCTGCTCCCGAGGCCCGTTGCGCTCGCCGCGCGGCGATGATCTTGCTGACCTGCGCTGCGCTCATCCCAACCCTTATCCCCCCCGCCCGCGGCCAGATGCTGCGCGGAGCCAGGCGCCTGGCACAAGCTACGCGCCTGCCGACCACCACCACAGCGTCAATGCTGCGGATCTGATCCTCCACGTCCAGCGCGCGCAGGAGGGAGATCGGACCCAGGCGCTTGAGCGGCACAAGCTCTACGCCGTTCGGGCGCCAGCTTGCCCTCCGTGCGGTTGACGAGCTGCCATCGGCAGCCGGCTCGTCACCTGGCTGGCCCTCGGTGATCAGCGCCGCGTCGACACCGGCGGCGGCAAGTCGCTCGAGCCAATCCAGGACAGGGGCTCTGGCGGATGCATCGCAGATGGCGATCACCTTGGGGACGCCCGCATGGTGGCGGCCGAAGTGCTGGTCGGCGGATGAGCTCGGCACCCCGCGTGCGCGCGCTTGCGGTGCCGTGAGCGCAAGGATCCACACCAGCGCGTCAGAGGCGCAGTCGAGCGCGATCTTGAGCAGGCCGCGCCAACCGTCGCGCCATCCCTGATCGATCAACGTTCGATAGGCGTACTTGGCGGCTGGCCTCACCAGGATCGCTCTCGCGGCGCTGGAAATCCTTCGCGGGGGATCGACCCTGCCGCTCTCAAGGCGCGCGTAGCGCCAGACGTCGATCAGTGACTCGCGCAGCGAGCTTGCGAGCAGATGCTCTAGATCTCCCTTCAGGATCAGCGGTCGCGCGCGGGCTTGAATGCCCTCGTGCACCGACCTGCTCTCATCGTGTCGGTAAGCGCCCCGCCGGAACAGACGCGCCCGGTAGGCGGGATACTTGGCTGCTGGACCGATCGCCCGACCAAGGAACTGGTTGCGTAGCGCGAACAGCGCCAGGTCGCATTCGGCGGGCGCGCCTTCGAGCAGCTCTTCGATGCTCGCCCGCAGGGCGTTGCTGACGCGCTCGTCTGCGTCGAGCTCCAAGATCCAGTCCGCGCGAGCGTTGTCGATGGCGAAGTTGCGTTGCGCTGCGTACCCCGGCCAGGGGTTGAGGAGCACCGTTGCGCCGGCTGCCTCGGCAATCGCTCTGGTGCGGTCCGTGGAGCCCCCATCGACGACGATGATCTCGTCGCAGAAGGCCACGCTGGAGAGAGCGTCGGCCAGCCGCTCCTCCTCATTCTGAACAATCAGACAAGCTGCGATGCTCTCTCTGCTCACCGGCTCACCACCATAGAGGCTATGGATCGGCACAGCAGCGCAGATCCTCTAGGTTTATCGACCATGTCATATCGCCCCGGCCGGCTCATGCTCCTGCGCGGCTACCTGAACATCCTGATCTGGAGATTGCCGCTGCCCGCACGGGTGCTCGCCCGGCTCAGCGCCACGGCGTACCGCAATCCCTCGTTTCCGGCCAGTCTTGTCAGGGAGGTTGCCCAGCAGCTTGAGGCCGCTGGCGTCGAGTACTGGATCAGCGGTGGCTGGGGGCTCGATGCGCTGCTCGGTGAGCAGTCGCGAACACACGATGATCTCGATCTGGTGGTTGTCGGCGCGGCGCGTGCGGAGGCCGCGCTTTCCGACTTAGGCTTCTCACTGTGGTACCGGTCACGATCAGATGCGCCGATGGGCGCGCGCATCGTGCTGAGAGACCATCCGGTGGCAGGGCACGCGATCGATCTTCATCCGATCGACTCTGCGCAAGATCAGCTCTCCTTCAGCGCCGGCATGATCGAGGGCAAGAGCGTGCCATGCCTCCACGTGGATGCTCAGATCGCCCTGCACTCGGGCTACCGCAACGCCAACTATCGCAAGCGGCGCCGCGATCGAGCCGACGCGGCGCTGCTCCAGAGAATCGCCGTCTCCGGCGAGCGGGATGGGGGTGGCGCCGGCGCCGACGAGGAGGTGCGATGAGCGTCGGGGCTGCCGCTCGCAGGCTCGCCCGTGGACTCGGGCTTCACGGCCCGACCGCGCTCGTGATACCGGTCCCGGTCGCGGATCGGCTGGTGAGGCGCGATGCGCGCGCGCGCGGCCTTGGCGCGCACATCACGGTGCTGCATCCCTTCATCGACGCTCGGAAGCTGGCGGACGCGACGGATGTCGCGCTCGCAGAGTGCTTTGCAGCCGCGGAGCCATTTGACTTTGTCCTGCAAGATGTGGAGCGGTTCCCATCGGTCGTCTACCTTGCGCCGGACCCCGCCGATCCATTTGTTGCGTTGACGCACGCGGTCGTTGAGCGCTGGCCTGAGCGACTTCCGTATGAGGGCCGCTTCGACAGCGTTGTGCCCCATCTGACTGTCGCATACGGGTCGGCGGTGCCCGCAGGTCTCTCAGCTGCCCTGCCGCTGCAAGCGGAGGCCCGCGAGGTCTGGCTTATGCGCAAAGCTCTGCGCCGCTGGTGGCGCATGCGCGTCTACCCGCTCGGCCACGGGACCGCGAGCGCTGCTGCGCCGCGTTGAGATGCCGCCTCCCACCGCCGCCGCGAAGCCGTGTCCGCCCTAAGATGCCCCGATGAGCAGGTTGCCGATGCTGATCGTGAACGCCGATGATTGGGGCGGCTCGGCTGCTCTCACGGACGCAATCGACGCGTGCTTCATCAGGGGCGCGATCACGTCTGCCACCGCGATGATGTTCATGACCGACAGCAGGCGGGCAGCGGAGCTGGCGCTTGCTCGTCAATACCCGATCGGGCTGCATCTCAACCTCACGCAGCCGCTCGCTGCTCCAGAGACGCCCCCGATGGTACGAGAGCGCCAGCTGCAGGCCTGCGCGCACTTTGCGAGCCTGCGACGCAGACGGCTGCTGATCAGCCCGAATCCGCGTGTCCACACCCTGATTGCAGACTGCATCAGGGATCAGCTGGACGAGTTTCACGAGCGCTACGGATGCCAGCCCACGCATCTTGACTCCCACCACCACGTTCACACCTCTCCCGACGTGTTTCTTTCCCGAGCAATTGCGCGCGGCAGCCTGGTCAGACAGACGATCTCGCCGAGTCCGAGGCCCGTTGCGCCCTTGGAGCGGCTTGATCTTGCCCTGCTGATCGGTCGGGCGCGGCACGAGCTGCTCTACAGGCTCTTCACCACCACCGACAGGCTTTGGCGCCCGGCCGAGGTCTACAGCGGCAGGGGTGCCGTCACAATTGAGACGGCGGCGCGCGCTGCGCGATCGGAAGCGGTCGAGATGATGGTTCATCTGCAGCACCAGCCTGAGCGTGAGCTGCTCTACTCAGACCACTGGGCGGCGTCGCTTGCTAATGCGCGCCTTGCCTCCTATGAAGATCTTGGCGCTGCCCTGACTCCACGCTACAGCTAGCATTCTCTGACGAAGGGCTCATGGCTTACATTCAACTTCCAGGCGCGATCACCGGCTTGGCGTGCCGCTCTGACTTGGCTGATCCAGCGAGCCCAGGCCCGGCTGAGCCGCAATCCTGGCGATGAGCCCAAGGTGATGACGTTCTTAAGTGAGTCTATGAATATCGGCGAGACGGTCTGAGACATCGGTGCCAATGTGGGTCAGTTCGCACGGCTCGCCAGCGAATGGATTGGCCGGAAGGGCAGGGTCGTCGCACTTCAGCCGGCGCAAGCGTGGTTTGTGGCGTTTGCGCGGGACGCCGCTAGCTGCGCGAAAGCGCGTGCGCTGAATGTGGAGCCTGGGCAGCGGAGGCGAAGCCCTCGATGCATCTTGCCGATGACCCGAAGGCGACAAGTCACACACTTGTCGACACGCGCGATGATACGCCTTGAGCCATTGTGCTCAGCGTCCATTCCGGTGACGCACTGCGCCACAGCGAGGGATTGCTGACGCCTGACCTGGTCAAGGTCGACGTTGAGCGCTTTGAGCCGGAGGCTCTGATCGGTCTCGATGAGACTGTGGCCGACCCAGCCGCGCGCAGCTTGCTCTCCGAGATCCACATTGCGCTCCTGGAGTCACGCGGGCGCAAGCACGCGCCCGGCGATCTTCGGCGGTGCCTTGCGGCACACGGCTACAAGCTCAGGCGGGTGACGCTGCCACGGCTGGGGGCGCGTCGCTTACGGCTGCGGTCCTGCCTATGGCTGCGGTAGTTAGCGTTCTCGCTCGTACTCCGAAAGTGTGCCTTCGTAATAGTTGGCAACATAGACGCTGTTGCCTTCGGGGCTGACCGCGATCCCTTCCGGCCGCTTTCCCGAGGCTATTTCCGGCGAGGCTTCGATGGGCTGCAGCGCGCCATCGCCTGCGACGCGTTCGTACTCGGAGACGCTGTTGGATTCGAAGTTTGTGACATAGAGCGAATTGCCGCCGTTGCTGATCGCAATGCATTCGGAATACTCTCCGGCCGCGATACTCAGTTCAGGGAGCGCTTCGAGCGTGCCGCCGGTGAGCGTGCGGAAGACCGACACTTGGCCGGGCGGCGTGTTAGCCGCAACGTAGACATCGCTTCCGTCGGGGCTGATCGCAAGATCGTGCGGATTGACGCCAGCTCCGACAGATGCGGGCGTCAACGCGGTCAGCAGGCCGGTAGACGTGCTTCGTTTGTACTGGGAGACTGTGCCGGCATTGTAGTTGGTCACGTAGACGGCTTCTTCGTCGGGTGCCACAACGATGCCATGGGCGTTTTCGCCGGCTTCAACTTCGCCAATTTGCTTCAGAGCACCGCCCGACCCGCGCGCATACTCGCTGATCGTCTTCGAGGTGCTGTTGGCGACGTAGACATTTGCGCCATTTGCGGTGATGGCAATGCCGATCGGCCCTTTACCTGCATCCACCGATTCGAGAAATTCAAGTGCGCCGGTCGAGTTGCGCCTGAAGACGCTGACGTTATTCGAGTAGCGGTTTGCGACGTAGGCGTTTTCTCCGTTCGTATCGATGACTATGCCCTCGGGGCTATCGCCGGAGTCTACAGTGCCCAGCGCAGTAAGTTCACCGGTTTCGCGATTGCGTGTGTACTCCGTGATCGTGCGGGTGTTGCGGTCCGTCACGTAGACGTTCAAGCCGTCAGGGCTTACAACTACGCGAGCCGGCCCTTCACCGGCCGATATGCTTCCCAGCGCTCTCAGCGTCCCAACCTGATACACCGTCATCGTGCCTGTGACTGCCTGGGCTGCGCGCCAGTATTGGTTGCCTTCCTGGCTTGCCTTGATCTTGCAGGTCCCGGTGCGAAGCAGTATCAGCGTCTGCGCGGAGACCTTGCAGATCGATTCGCTGAGGGACTTGACCTGCACCGACAGGCCAGAGCTTGCGGAAGCGGTGAATTCCACCGGACTGCTGCCAAGTGACGAGGATGCTGGCATGTCAAGCGTGATCTGCTGTTCGGCGGCTACCACGGTGAGCACAATCGGGGCGGACGTCGATTCCGGGAAGTATTCGGATCCGCGGTAGCGCGCGCTCACGCTGACTGTGCCGATCGCGCTGAAGCTCGTTTCGCATGTGGCTGTCGCGGTAGCGGCAAGCTGCTGGCGTTCGCAGCCGCTGATCGCTCTTTCACCCGCTCGGAATTCAACCGTGCCGCCGGGCGTTTCCGACGGCGCCCCTTCAACCGTTGCGGTCAGGCGCACCGGTGCCTGGTAGGGGATAGTGCTTTCTGACGCTTCGAGCCTCGTGCTTGAGGTATGAACGGTGACCGCTGCGGAAGCCGCGCTGCTGGCTGTCCAGCCTCCATAGTGGGCCGTCACGACGTACCGATACTTGCCGGCTGCGGGCTTGTCCGTGCACGTGAAGCTGCCCATCGAGTTGGGGCTGCCGCTGCTCGCGGCGATGCTGCCGCATGTCGCCGAGCCGACCGGGTCGCCGGTTTCCGCGTTGTAGCGCTCGACCGTGTATTCGGAGGCTGGCGTGCTCGATCCGATCGATGCAGCGTCCCAGTTGATCGTCGCCGTGTCGGTGACAGCGCTTGCCGCGACCCCGGATGGAGCCGACAGGGATTCTAGGGACGCGGCCGCGGCGCCTGACCCCTGGCCCGTGAAGTACGCCATCGCCGTTGTCAAGCGCGCCAGCAGCGCAAGGCAGGAGGCGACCATCAGCAGGCTGATTAGGCGAGCGCTCCTCATCGAGGCCTCTTGCTGCCGTGCGGTCGTCGGCGCGCTAAAGGGCCGGGGCTTGGCGTTTCCGCGCCGAGCTGCAGTCGAGCCCGATATGCAAGGGTGAGCGTCGCGCCCATGCAGCCATCCTGGTTGCTGCTGGTGTTGCGCATCGCGATTGTGGGCCAGTAGCGGGGCGCGACCCGGTCGGAGATGAGGTCGCTGGCGCCCGACCCGGCCGTGAACGGCGGTCCGAGGTACGGAGTCACGGCGAAGTCGGCGCTCGTGCAGGACAGGGAGGCGCTTGCCCGCGGCGCATGCACGGCAGTGATGGTGACGCTGATATCTCGCACGCGCACGCGCTGAGCAAAGCTGCTGCTCAGCTGCACGTCGATCGGGATCGGCGGATCGCCGGGGAAGAGCGCGCCCGCGACCGAGCCGCTCAGGTCCAGGCGCCCGCGTGGTGGGCGCACCCGCCAGTGCCACGACGGCGGCGCCGCGGTCGAGTTGCCGGCGGCAGGCGCGCTTCTGCGCCCGTCAGCCGCAAGCGCGAAGACAACGAACTGATGCGTGCCGGGCGCAAGGTTGCGATAGGTGACGCCGCTTCGACACGCACGGGGCCGGCCGCCGTCGATGCGGCAGCGAAACCTGAGCGCTGAGCTTGGAGTGCGCCAGGTGAAGCGCGCAGGGGCGCCGTAGGGGACCAGTGCGGCCGGTCCGCGCAGATCGGAGGGTGCGGGCACTCGCCCTGCCCGACGCGCAGCTGCAAGCGCGCCGCCGGTGTGATCCGACGAGGCCAGAGCGAGCGCACCGCAAGCACACGCGGTAGCAGCGCACGCAGCAGCGCTCAATGGCAATCGAAGCTTACGCCACATCGCACCTGCACCAGATGTCAGGGTGAGAGCAACAGCCGCAGGTTCGCGAGCGCACGCGCGCCAGCACCTGCGGCGACAAGTTGCTGTAGCCCGATCAGTTGCTTTCGAACGCGAGCGTCAGCTTCGCCCCCTGACATGCATTCTGATTTTCGGAGGCGTTGATCATCTTGAGCTTGCCCGTGGCGGTTGTCGATTCACCCGCGTTGAGTGTCTTCGCTACCGTCACCGCTCCCATTTCAAACCAGCTGCTGCTCGTGCCAAGTTCGGTCTTGCATCCGCTGGCTGAAGTCGTGATCGAGTGCAGCGTCACCTGATTTACATAGACCGTGCCTGGGGATTCGTTCTTTACGGTAAGTTCCACTACTGCTTCAGCTCCCGGATAGAGCGTGCCTTTTGTGGTGCCATTGATCGAGATCTTGCCCGAGCTGCTGCCGACGGTCGCTTCGCCGCTGCCGCTTCCGGTCAGCGTGAAGTAGGCGAAGGCGCCGGAGGCGGCCAACGCGACGGCTAGGGCTATCGGCAGGACCACAAGCGGTCTTGTACGTACTCTCCTCATATGATGCTCCTTTGTCGACCCCGCGCGCAGGGTCATCGTTTGTGATTGGCGCTTAATGATCGAAAGTCGGCGTCTTGAGCCGGCAGATTCCTGCGGTTGGTTGCCACCCACTCTCGGAGCGTCAATGGTACCAGGGGCACAATTGCATTTCTTCCACCATTTCGGGGTAATTTAGGGTGGGTCAAAGGGTGATAATTACTGGGTGATACGACTACTCCGGACGTGCTATATTCCCCAGGGATGGCGCTGGCAGGGGGCATCGAGGTTGGCTGAGCGCGCTCCGGTGAGCGTGATCAGCGGGCAGTTTCCGGACTTGGTCGCGCATGGGCTGCGCGCCGTGCTGAGGGCCGACCGAAGCGTGCGGCTGCTGGCATGGAACGTAGCGCCCGCAGAGCTTGAGGTCGCGCTCAGCGCGCATCGGCCGCAGGTTGCGATCCTCGACTTCGAGCGTCTTCCGGGCCCCCCCGAGGTAGGGCGATTGAGGGAGGCGCACCCTGATTCGCGGATCATCCTGCTCTCCACTGAGCTCCGCGCCTCCGGGTGTGTGCAGATGCTCTCCTTTGGTGCCAGCGCCTGCCTGGCAATGACGACAGAGGCCCGCGATGTCCTCAACGCCGTGCACCTGGCATCACGGGGGCTGCGGCTGCTGCCGAGCGGCGGCGGGGCGGGGCGCCTCTCCTCCGAGGCGGCGCAGCTGCTTACCGCGCGTGAGGAGCAGGTGCTTGGGCTGCTGCGCCAGGCTCTCTCAAACTCCCAGATAGCCTCGCTGCTGGGGATCTCGATCGAGACCGTCCGTACTCACGCGCGCAGCGTCTATCGAAAGCTTGGAGTCTCTTCGCGTCGGGAGCTAATCGGGCGCTTCGACGGCGGTCGCGCAGATTGGGTGTGATGTGCAGCGCCAGGCCAAAGGCACCGTGGCTGCTGGCGGCGAATCCGTTGCTATGCGGTCAGCGGCCAGAGTAGCCACTCGGCAGCGCGCAGCGCGCGACATCGTGCTGCAGGTGGCGGTGCGCTCGCTCAACCTGGCGCTTGGAGTGCTCGTCACCGCTCTGGTCGTGCGAACCCTTGGCAGCACACGCTACGGCCAATGGTCGACCATCCTCGCCACTCTTGCATTGGTCGAGTACCTGGCCACATTCGGAGCCGACAGCGTGGCTGTGCGCGAAGCCGCCGCGAGCCCCGAGCACGAGCACGAGTGGCTCTCGGCGGTCGTTGCGCTGCGGTTTGTCGCCGTGGTCCCGGTGGTAGTGATCTCGGCGCTTGCGATGCTGCTGCTGGCTCGCGATCAACAGATGCTCATCGCCGGGCTGATCCTGATCGCAGCGATGCCGTTTGGAGGCGTCGGCGCTCTTCAGCTTGTCTTTCGCCTGCGGGTCAACAATCGCGTGCCGATGCTCGTGCTGACCCTGCGCAGCGTGCTCTGGGGCGTCGCCGTGGCGATCATCTTCCTGCGCAGGGGAGGGCTGGTCCCCTTTGCGATCGCTCTCGCTATCACCAACGCGATCGGCTCTATCGTGCAATCGTTGCTCGCGCTGCGACTGCTCGAGCGCCGGCCGTGGCCATCGCGCCAGCACCTCCTCCGCCTGGTTCGAGCGGCGGCGCCTGTCGGCCTCGCCGGGATGCTGGTGATCGCCTACGCCCGCATCGACCAGTTGATGGTCTTCGGCATCTCCGGCTCACGAGCGGCCGGCCTTTACGGCAGCGTCTACAACATGCTTGACCAGGCTCACTTCATCCCGATGTCGATTCTGACCACGCTCGCGCCTGTGCTTGCCGCGTCCTGGCCGCATGATCGCGCGCGGCTGCTTCGCGCCGCGCGGCAGACTGCCGAGCTGATGGCTGACGCATCCTTCGGCGCGCTGGCATTTGCGGCCGTCGCCGCCGCCCCTGTCGTGCGGCTGATCTTCGGCAGCGCGTTCGCCCAGGCCGCTCCGGCGCTGCCGATCCTCGGCGCCGCCTTCGTCTTCATCAGCTTCGGCTACCTGAACGGCAACCTGCTCGTGGTGCTTGGTCTGCAGCGGCAGTTCCTGCGAATCAGCCTCGTCGCGCTGGTCATCAACGTGGTCGGCAACGCGGCTCTGATTCCGCTGGTCGGATTCATCGGTGCCGCATGGATGACGCTGATCACCGAGATCTACGTCTGCGGCGCAGGGATGGCGCTCATACGGCGCAAGCTGGAGCTGGAGCCTCCAAGACCTGGACGCGTCGGGCGCGCGGCGCTCGCCGGAATCGCGCTGGCCGGCGTGCTGGTCGCGGTCGCGGCGCTTGGCGGCGGTCTGGCGGGCCTGATCATCGCCGCGCTCATCTTCTACCCCGCGCTGCTGTTCGGCCTCGGCGCGATCGGCGTCGGCGACCTGCGCGCGGTGGTCAGCCGCGGGGCTGCGGCCTGAGCCGGAGATCCTCCACCAGCGCAGCCAGGCGCTTGAGCTGCAGGGAGGCGTCGAAATGCTGCTCGCAACGCCGGCGCGCCGCGGCGGCAAGCTGCGCAGAGCGCTCATGGTCTGCCAGCAGGGAGCGGACGGCCCCGCTCAGCGCTCGTCTGTCACCGTGATCGATCAGGATCCCCGCGCTGCCGTGCGCGAGCATGTCGGGCACGCCGCCGACGCGCGAGGCCACTACCGGGGTGCCGCACGCCATCGCCTCCAGCAGGGCCCAGGGGGCGGCGTCGGCGTGACTGGGCAGGCAGAACAGGTCGGCCTGTTGGAGCAGGTCGATCAGCTCTGGAGCCGATGGCGCGAGCCTGTGCACCCGAAGACCCGGCGAAGGCTCCAGCTGATACGGCGTCACGACGTCCACCTCGAGCTCCGTGCCGATGAGTCCGGCCAGCGCCGCAAGCAGATCCTCGCCTCCCTTCTCGCGAAAGCGACCACCGACGAAGAGGACTCTTGGCAGCTCACGCGGGCGCCGCGGTGCAGGACGGAAGCACTGCAGGTCAATGCCGGGATGATGCTCGACCACGCGCGCGGAGGGCGCCTGCGCTTCGACAGCGCGGCATGCCCAGGCGGTCCAGCCGAGCACAAGCGCGCAGCGGCGAAAGGCACGGCGCTCGAGGGCAACGCTGGGCGCGATCTCGACCTCCGCAAGGCGGCCGGCAGGTCGCCAGGCCGGCATCGCCCACCAGTCGCGGACGGTGACGTCCACGGAGAGCAGGACCGGTATTCGCCTCATTGTGGCACCCATCGCAAGCCCGATCGAATGGCTGTGAACCTGGATCGCATCCGGCCTGTACGCAGAGAGCTCGGCGGCGATCGCCGCGCGCGCCCGCAGCGACTGGACCAGGTGCCATCTGAGGGTCTGTGCGTCAAGGTGCGCTCGCGCCAGCGACCCGATGCGCCGGGTGGCGAGCGCGTGCGCCAAGCGTCCCATCGGCTCCAGGCCGCAGAAGCGGGCCTGGAGCTGCGGCACTGCGTCGAGCCCGCTGCGCAGCGCCACCTCGAGCTGGCCGTGGCCGAGGACGTGCGTCCCCAGGTTGCCCTCGTTGAAGAAAAGCATCTGCAGTGCTCGGCCTGACGTCGACTCCTCCTCGCCGGGTCGTCCGGGTACAGGGTTGGGCCGCGCGCTCATCGGCCGCTGCGGCGGGCCGGGAGCGGCCAGCCGGTGGCGGTGGCCTGCTCTTCCCAGGCGCCGGGTCGACGCGGGTCCTCGAGTGCGTATGGCTGCTCGAGAATCCACGCCTCGTGTCGCAGGGCAAGCTCCGTGTGCAGCAGCGCCGCATCTGCGAACTCCTCCGGGTCGATTGCCTCGTCGACGTCCATCCAGACGCGGTGACCGATGCGTCGCGGCCGCACGGCCAGGACGAGGGCGCCGCTGACCTTCGCCACTCGTGCGCTGCCGTCGGCAAGCATCACCGGCTTGCCCAGGAACCGGGTCTCATGCCGTCCGGGCATGTCAAAGTGAATGTGCACGACTCTGCCTTTTGTCAGCAGCTCGACCACGGCCTCGAAAGAGCCGCGCGCGGGGATCGCGCTGGCGCTGAACGTCGCAAGCTGCGTTCGCCAGTGCGCGAGGCGCCTGCCCCACTCGTCGCGGCTTGGCTCCTCAAAGAGCCAGGGATCGGCGACCACCGTGAGCGGGCTGCCAACCATGTATCCGAGGCCCGGCATCAGCTGATATGGGCCCAAGTGCGCGGTGCTCAGCAGCACGCCTCGTCGCGAGGCCACAGCCCGTCGCAGGCGCTCGAGGGACCGGCGATCGGCAGAGGGCAGCTGCCAGCGGCGCCGCAGCAGCGCCTCGCGCACGCCCTCCTCGATCAGGTGCAGACGGGCGAGCGGCTCGCACTCGCCGGCACGCGCCGTCTGGCCGACGATCGCCTGCATGCTTGCCCGTGCGCGCTGACGCGCCGCCGGCGAGCGGCGCCACGTGCGGGCACCCTTGATTTCCGCTCTGCGCAGCACAGCCACCGCCGGCATCCGCGCATCGAACGTCCTGGATACCCGCACCCGCAGTGGCGCAGAAGGCAGCGGCACAGCGCTAAGCGGCACAGGCGAGGGTGGCTGCACCTGGCGCTTGGGCAGCTGCGGGCGATCTGGCATCCGCAGAATCTTTGCACGAGAGCTCGATCACGCCCGGCGTGCGGAGCGGTTGCGCGACATCTCGTCGTGCGATTTTGTCGCGCACGGCGCCGTTGTCCGGCCTCGTCGGTGAATCAGCCCAAGCACTGCATCAGCGCCCGGGCAGGCTAGCGTGTCGCTCGATGCGCATTCTTGTGATCTCCAATCTGTACCCGCCGATCTCGCGCGGTGGCTACGAGGTCGAGTGCTCCGCTGTCGTCGAGCGGCTTCGTCAGAGCCACGAGGTTCGGGTGCTCTGCTCCTCCTTCCAACGGGAGGAGGTGCCTGCGCTGCTCCGGGACGAGTCCCAGCGACGCGCCGAGAAGGACGTGGTGCGAGCGCTCGCCCTGCTCAGCCCCGACGCGCGCGGAGCTCTGCGCGCCCCCCTTGCGAGCATCGATGCGGTCCGCTTGGCCAGGCGGCTGATGGGTGAGCGACCTGACCTCGTCTATGTCTGGAACGGCAGCGACATACCTCAGGCGGCGATCCGCACGATCGCCGACACGGGCGCTCCTATTGCCTTCCGGGTTTGCGAGCACTGGTTCTCGCGCCTGTTTGCGCAGGATCAGTTCATGCGCGAGCTGATGCCCGCCGACCGCGGTGCGGCGCGCAGAGTCTGGTCGCTGCTCTGCCGTGCCGTGAACCGCCTGCCGTTCATGCAGCTCAAGCCGGCCGTGCCGATCAGGGCGGCGATCTCTTGGAACTCGGAGGCGATTCGCGCGATGTCGGGCTCACCGCCGGTGATCGAGGCGGTGATGGAGCGGGTGGGGCACTCGGTGCCTCTGCACGGTGACCTCTACGCTGCGGTGCAGCGCTCGCCGGCGCCCGATCCCGAGATCCTCTTTCTGGGAAGGGTGACCGCCTACAAAGGCGTCTCGGTGGCGATTGAGGCGCTTGCGATTCTGCGCAGCCGGCTCGGCCTCGAGGGACGTCTGCGCGTTGTCGGCCCACTGGACTCCCACTACGCTCTGCAAATGCGCAGGCTCGCCGAGCAGCGGGGACTCTCAGCGGCCGTGAGCTTCGAGGGCCCGGCGGGCCCTGCCGAGATCGCCAGCGCATTTGCGCGCGCGGCCGCCCTGATCGTGCCCTCGCTCTGGCGGGAGCCATTTCCGCTCGTTACCATCGAGGGCGCTCTGGCAGGGGTGCCCGTCGTCGCCTCCGACGTCGGCGGGATCGCCGAGGGCCTGCAGGATCAGGAGCATGCCCTGCTGTTTCCGCCTGGAGATGCCGAGCGTGCAGCAGCAGCGCTCGCGCGCCTGATCCGGATGCCAGAGGAGACCGAGGCTCGCGTGCGGCGCGCGCGCGCACGTGCGGAGGATTTTCGCCTCGGCCCCTACCTCGACGCTCAGGAACAGTTCGTGATTGACGCCCAAGCTGCGTTGCGGCGCGCTGCAACGAGCGCTCGTGCTTAAGGCGCCGCATGCACGCAGCGGGCAGCCGTGGAAGGGCCGAGGTCAAGCTTCGATGTACCGGCGCCGATAGAGGTACCATCGTGTCAGACTCAAGCGGTGTCCGCCCCATGCCTGCGGGAGCTCCAGGCCTTCCAGAACGCAAGATGACCACGAGTCAAGCACCACCGAGAGCGCGCTCTGTCGAGACGGCTGCCGGCACGTTCGATGTGTTGCGAAGGCGCTGGTGGGCGGTCGTGGCGATGGTCACCCTCGGACTCCTCGTCGCCGTCGTCGAGCACGAGCGGTCGCCCGCGTCATATTCGGCGACCGCAAGCGTCGCCTTCCAAAGCGGGACGCTCGCCGAGGCCGCGCTTCAGGTGGCCTCGGGAGGCGGCGCAGAACCTCAGCGCGAAGCCAACACCGAAGTGCTCACTGCCCACTCGACCGCGGTCGCCTCCGCTGTGCTCAAGCAGCTGAGCATCAAAGCTTCGCCCAAGGAACTGCTCGGCGATGTCGGCGTTGAAACCGCGCCCAGTGCAGATGTCCTCAACATCACCGCATCGACTCGTGATCCCGAGCTCTCGGCGGCGCTTGCGAATGCGTTTGCGGAACAGTACATCGCGTTCCGAGCCCGCACGCAACTGAACGGAATCGAAGTCGCGGAGAGCAAGCTGAGCAGGCAGCTCGCTGCGTTGCCGCCCGGCTCGGCAGAAAGCGCCACGCTCAGCCAGTCGATTCAGAAGCTGAATGCTTTGCGTGCCGTTGCTGGCGGCGGCGCCACCGTGATCAGCAGAGCGACTCCGCCAAGCTCCCCCTCTGGGATCAGTCTCACCGGAACGGCGGCGATCGGCGTCCTGATCGGCCTTGCCCTTGCGCTGGCGCTCATCTTTCTGGTCGAGTCCCTCGACCAGCGAGTGAAGACGACCGAGGAATATGAGCACGAGTACCGGCTGCCGGTCCTGACCACGATCCCCCAGTCGGCGTTCGTCGACGCGCCGGCAAGCAAGCGCGTCGACGAGCTCGAGCCCTACCGCATTCTTCGCACGGCCTTCGACTTCGCCGGCGTCACACGGCCGGTGGACACAATTATGGTGACCAGCGCCGTCGCTGCAGAGGGCAAGAGCACCGTCGCGGTGGATTTTGCGCACGCGATTGCCCTGACCGGGCGCAAGGTTGCTCTCGTGGAGCTCGATCTACGCCATCCCTCCTTTCACCGACACTTCTCAGGCGTATCGAAGAGCGGGCTCACAATGTCGCTCACCGGCAGCGCTGAGCTCCACGAGGTGATCACCCATCCGATCGCGAGCCTGCCAAATCTCTCGGTCTTGCCGGCCGGACCACTGCCGCCGAATCCGGCTGAGCTCCTTGCCTCGGCGAAGATCTCCGAGCTGCTCACGTCGCTGGCGAACGATGCAGATGTCGTGGTCGTCGATGCGCCGCCGCTTATCCCGGTGTCCGATGCGCAGGTGTTGATCGACAATCCGGTGATCCAGGCCGTGCTGATCGTCGCGCGCATTGGCAAGACGACTCGCGATGACGTACGCCGGGCGCGCGCGATCCTGGATCTCCATCAGGTTGAGCCAGTCGGCATCGCAGTGACAGGATTGCGCGCCTCGCGCCACTACGGCTACGGCTCGCATTACTCAGTTTCAGCAACTGCTCCTCCATCGAGCGGGAGTCCGTCGGCGCCCAGAGGCGCTGATGGCAGAAGAGCGCGTCGTCAAGCGGCGCGCAAGCGAGTGACCGCTGTCGAGCGGCCCTAGCCCCAAGGCGACGGCCGGAGGCAGGAGGCTGAGGCTCATGGCGGTGAGCAGCTGGGTTGCGCGTGCGGGCGAGGGCGGATCGATCATGCGGGCGCTCCGCGAGCAACTGGTCATCGCATCAGCGCTAGGGGTTGCGCTGCTGCTGATGGCAGCGCTTTTCGCAAAGCTCGGTCTGCTGGCGCTGCTCGTCCCCGTTGGCCTGGCGGCGGCCGCGTTCCTTCTGCAGCGTCCGTTGCTGACAGTCTTGCTGACCGTGACGCTGGTCGCCCTATGTGAGGGCCCGAGCTTCGGCCTGTTCACCTTTACAGCAAAGCTCTATGGACAGCTCTACCGAGATATCTCGAGGCTTGACGTGCTCGTCGGCATGGCGGTCGTGGCGGTGTTCCTCGATGTCCTCAGAAGACGAGAGCGGCTCTATGTGCCCAGGCCGCTGGCGCTGCCGCTCTCAATCCTGTTCTTGGCGATGATTGTGGCCGTAATCACCGGGCAGGCTGCCGGTGAAAAGCTGAGGTTCGTGATCTTCTCTGAGCACATCCTCGCCTACCTTCTTCTGCTTCCAATCGCAGTCGCAAACCTTGAGATCGATGAGGCGACGATCAAGAAGCTGCTGGTCGGCGTTGTCGCGTTCAGCGCACTCAAGGCGCTGCTCGGCCTAATCGAGATCGCGGGCCACTACGGGCAGGCGATTTACGGTACCGCGACCCTCACCTACTACGAACCGGCGGCCAACTGGCTGATCATGGTTACCATGTTCGGGCTGCTGGCGGCGCGCTCGAGCGGGATGCGCCTGCCTCGCTGGACGGCTCCCGTATCCGCGCTGCTGCTGGCGTCGTTCGTGCTCTCATATCGACGCTCTTTTTGGATCGCCGGAGTGCTCGGCCTGGTGCTGGTGGTGATCGTCGCCGGCTCGCAAAGGGGCCGGCGCACGCTTCTGATCAGCGGGCTTCTGCTTGCCGGTGCAGTCTGGGCGGCAGGATCGATCGCGGTCGAATCGCAGTCGCCGATCATCAGGCGCGTCGAGTCGCTCAACCCGAGTCGGCTGGAAAACAACGCACAAGACGAGTATCGGCTCGATGAAGAGGCGAACGTGATCGCGGAAATAGGCAAGAATCCAATCACCGGCATTGGGATCACAACCCCCTGGCACGCGACCGCGCAGCCGCTGGCGGTGGAACACGCCGAAGGGCGCCTTTACACGCACTTTGCGGCTCTCTGGTACTGGCTGAAGATGGGCATCCTCGGTCTCGTGGCGTACCTGGGCATTATCATTGGCAGCCTCGTGCTCGCTTGGCAGGCATGGCACCGCAGCACTGATGCGATGCTGCGCGCATTTGCGGTGGCGTCGCTGTGCGCGGTCGCAAGCCTCGCGGTGCTCGATGGAACCGCCAGCTTCACCGGCGTGGATGCGCGCCTGACCGTGCTGCTCGCCTTCCAGCTCGGGCTGCTTGGACGTATGCTGCGGATCGGCGCGACCAGACCTGTCGCCTCCGCAGCCTTGGTGCCGCGATCAGGCGGCTAGGGGTTTTCGTTCAGCAGCGCGCTGGCGGTCGCGGTGTAAGCGCCCTTGGGCGCGCCGTTGTTCTGAACGATGCCGAAGTACTGCTCGCGTTCGTTTGAGACACCAGGTTCGGATTGGTCCTGGGCCTGGTAGAGGTAGATCGCGGCCAGTCGGCTGCCGTAGCGGGCGCGCATGCCGGCGACCACGCTGGAGAGCGTCGTCGCAGCTTCGGAATATGTCATGCAGCGGTTCCAGCCATAGTTGTCCGTCAGGCATCGCCCGTTGTCTGTCGCCAGGCCCCACTCGGTGACGTAGATCGGAATGGTGCTAGAGGCGCCATTTTCGCTGGTCTGCTGCACCAGACGATTCATGCGCGTTTCCCATTCGGGCCCATAAGGGTGGATCGTCCATCCGGAGACGTAGCGGCCGAGATTTGGCACCGCCTTGAACATGTTGTCGACCCAGATCGAAGATCCGCTGTCTCCTTCGTCCGCCTGCGCCAGCAGGCCGACCCGCGGATTGGCAGCATGGATTGCTTCCGCTGCTTCCTTGAAGCGCAGCGCGTATTCCTGCGCGCGGCTGGCGACCGCTTCCGGCGAGTTGTTCGAGAACTGATATGCGTAGCTCGTCTCATTGCCGAACTCGATGTCTGTGATCGCGGCGCTTTCTGGCAGCGACTTGCCCTTCCAGAAGGTTCCCCCCGGACCATACGCCGCTGCCCAGGTGGCGAGATTCCGCGCCTGAGCAGCTGTAGGTATGCGGCCTTCAAAGCCGGCGAGCGGCAGGATCTTGATGCCGGCGCTGGCGTAGCTTTCGACCCAGGGAGCAAGCTGAGAGGCGGGAGCTTCGATTTCGGCTTCCATGCGCACAGTGCGCGCTCCAAGGTCCTTTATCAATGTTGTCTCGTGGCTTTCGAGACTCTCGGGAATCAAGCCGATTTCAAGATGGCCGCTGGCGCGCGGCGCTTCAAATGTCTGGCCGCTTTCGGTGCTCACAGGCACTTCGGTCGGGGGCGCTTCCGAGGACGAGGAGGTAGAAGCGCTGGTCGTTGTAGTGGTGGTCGAGGAGGAGGAGGAGGCTTCGGTGACCGCCTTTTCTTCTGTGGGAGTGGGTGTCGGCTTGGCTTCCTCGTTGGGTTCGCCCGGCGCCGATTCCGGGTAGCTGATCTGAACAGGCGATGACCAGGCACTGCCTTCGACTGCCGTGCGGATGCTGTAGGTGACGGTCGCGCCGGCTATCGGCGCCGGCGTGAGCGAGGTGCCACCGACCTCCAGGTAGGTTACCGCACCGCTCGGCAGCGTTGCCGCGAGCACGTAGGTCTGAACACCGGCCACCGCCGTCCAATGCAGCGTGTATCCGCTCACCGTCAGAAGCGGCGCGGCCTGCGGGTTGGGCGCGACTGCTTCGGGCTGGTAGGAGATGCTCACCTGGTTGGACCACCGTGCGTTGCGAGCGGCAGCCCGCACGCGATAGCTTGCAACATGGCCGGGCAGCGGCGGAGGCGTGAAGCTCAGCCCATCCACGAGCTCGAAGCTTGCGCTCTGAGAACCGATCATGCGCTCGACGATGTAGGAGCGCGCTCCTCCGACCGCTGACCAGTGCAGGCTGTCGCCGCTGACGTTGAGTGAGGGCGCGCGCCTCGCGCTGGAGCTATTGGCAGCACGGTCGGAGCGGCGCACCGTCCTGTTCAGTGCGTGCTGCGCACGGGCGTCGCTGCTGCCCGCACGTTGAAGCCTGCGCCGAAATGTATGGCATGGCACCTTGTGCGCGCTCTTGCAGTCGCGGTAGGCGATTGCGGCTCTGACCAGGGCGCGATCGGCCTCCCGGGCCCGATGCGCTGCCGCCCGCACGACAAGCAGGCTGGAAGGGAAGGGGCTGCTCTTGCCTGCCGCGGCGGTGACCGGGCCGCTGGCGATCAGCAGGAGGGCGGCCGCCGGGAGCGCAAGCGCCCTGGCAGTGCGCCTCCGACCGCTTGATCGGCCAAATGCCCCGGTTGAGATACGTGTCCGCGAGATCCGCATTGGTGGGTAGCCGGGCTGTCTCCTGGAGACCCCTTGCTTTGCGAGCCCGCCTTACGGCGGGGGTGCCTTTTTCCGACCGGAAGGACCGCTCCTCCTGTCCGCCAAGCAGCAATCCGTCCTGCACCACTGCGGTCGGCCGCGCGCAGCGCAAGCTTGATTGCGCAGCTCAAGCTCCGGACAAACGTCCAGAGCTTGAGCTGCGCTCGCGTGCTCGATCGGCCCGGGCCAGGATGGCCGCGTCGAGAGCTGCGGAGTCCGGGTTCAGTCCGCGCTCAGGCCCAGATGCGGCGCAGGCGAGCGCGACGCCGCGCCGCTGAGAAGTCGAAGAGGTCGTCGACGATTTCATGACGGCCCAGCTGCGAGGCCGGGGCTTCGTCCTTCTCGATGCGGCGGATCAGCTCAGGCAGCGCAGCGCAGAATGCGGGGGAGCGATAGGGAGGATGCAGCGACCACATCCCGGGCGATTCGCCCAAGAAGTCCACGCGGGACATCGACTTCTCGGCCATCGCGGCGCTGAGCACGATCTCTGCTGCGGCGTAGGGAGGGTTGCCGTGCAGGCGGGCCTTCAGCATGCTGATCGTGCGGATCGGTCCGCGCAGGCGTAGGGGTGCCAGCCGCTCGAGCAGGCGCGAGCGGTCGACCATGAACAGTCTTGTGCTGATCGTCCTGAACTGGAATGCCGGAGATCCCAGGCCGATGGGCTCGCCGTTCTGCGAATGCAGCATGCCATCCGCCGCGGGAGGCCCGGGCAGCGGCCCGCAGGCCAGGATCTCCTCGTGGGTCTCCAGCAGCTCGCGCGCTTCAGCGATCCAGGTCTGGCTGCAGCCGCCGAAGAGCAGGTCGGAGTCTAGGTGCAGGATCAGATCGTGCCTGGCTCTGTCCAGCCCGTGGAAGTACGGGAAGAAGGGGGCACCCTTGGTGTCCTTGGCGGGGATCCAATCGCAAGCGAAGAAGCGTTGTGCCACGGCACGCACCCGATCGCTGGTGTACTCGACCTCGTCGATGCGCGCATTGCTGTGTTTCTCGCAGAGCGACGTGAGCAGCTGCTGCATAGGCTGGCGGCGTTCCTCCCATCCCTCCGCAAAGCGCCCTCCGCGCGCTGTTCGGTGAAGGTCAAGCGTGAACAGGATCTCGTCGACCTGACGAGCCCACTGACGAAGCTGGTGCGGCAACGTCGCGACAGCGTGGGGGAGATCGGTGGGCGCCACATTGATCTGCAGTGTCACCGGCCTGTGCGCGACCATCGCTGCCACCGTAGCAACAGCGAGGCAGCCGCTGAGCGGCATCCTGCCAAGGAGCTGATCGTGATGGCTGGCATTCACCGCTCGCTCGCGGCGGCGCCTTCTACGAGAGCGTCCCCGGAGCCTGTGCTCGAGTAGCCTCTGCTTTGGCGCCCACAGCAGGGTGGCTTCCAGAGGAGCGCGACCATGCGCTATGAGAGCACAACGACCATGCTGCGCCAGCGAGCGCTGGCGCTTTGCGTATGCTTTTGGGCGTGCGGCATCGCTCCGGCGGCGGCGTCTGCGCGTGCGCTGCAACCCGCTCTGAGGGCGCGCGCCTGCCGCGGTGGCTGCTCGCAGCCGCGGCCTCAGTTGCAAGATCGGCCGGCGTTGCCGACGAGCGCGGTGCACGGACGTGCACACCTGCGCCTGCAGTTGCGCAAGCTCGCGCTGCGCGATGGCCAGAGCATGCTCGAAGGCCGGATGGCGCTCACCGAGCCGGCGAGCGTGCCGTTGCGTGCAGCGACGGCGCGCGTGCTCTGGACGCGTGGTGGCGCGGCGGCCGTAGAACGCCTTGGGCTCGTGCGTATTCCCCCGCCCAAGCGCGGCGGCTCAGCATCGGTCCGGCTCTTGATTCACCTTCCCGCTGCCGCGCCGCCAGGGCGACATGTTGTCTTCATCTGCGTCACCATCCTCGACGGCGCGCGGCGACGTCGTCGGATGCTCGGCTGCATCCGCGCCGGCATCGTCCGACTCCACGCGGGCGTGCGCGCAGGCGGAGCGCAGGCTGCGATCTCGGGCGCCTCGGCGCCGCCGTCCGCGCAGGAGCGCCTGCCGGCCCCCTATGCGGCCGGCGCCTTCGCGGCCCGCCCGTCGGAGCCCTTCGCTGCAGAAAGCTTCGAAGCGCCCGGCGGCGCTGCCACGGCAGCTGGTCCCCCTGAGCCCATCATCACCGCCGCTCCACACGGGATCGTGGTTGAAGGGCCAGCAACACTCGAATTCCGCTCAGAACAGGCTGGGGACATGCTCGAATGCAGTCTCGACGAAGGTGCCTTCGCGCCGTGCAGCTCTCCGTTCGTCACGCCGCCCCTCCGGGCGGGCCGCCACAGCTTCAGCGTGCGGGCGGTGAGCCCGACAGGGGCTGGAGGCCAACCGCCGGCGCGGGCTCAATGGGTGGACATACCAAGGCGTGTTGATCTCTGTGGCCGCATCGAACGAAGCGAGGTCCTGGGACCCGCGGACGCTGGCGAATACGTGATCGAACACTGCCAGGCGACCATCTCGCGCGGAGCCCAAGTCACGCTTGAGCCCGGATGTATCATCCGAGCGCTCGCCGGCGGCCTCGAGGTCGAAGGCGTGTTGATCGCCGCAGGCTCAGCATCCCAGCCGGTCCTGCTCTCCTCGCTGCTGGAAGTGGAATCTGCGGAGGGCAGCGCGCCCTCGTCGGGTGACTGGCAGGGGATCGAGCTTGCGCCCGGCGCAAGCGCCGATCTCCACGCAGTCACGATCAAATACGCCGCCAAGGCGCTCGCCGTCGCAGCCGGCGACGCAGTCACGATTGACGGCTCGATCCTCGATTCGACCGTGGGAATATCGGCGGAAACCTGGGTTGATGCCACCGGCGTCGAATGGGGGAGCACGAGCGGCCCGGCGCCCGCAGGGAGCGGTCCGGCGATCGAAGGAGACGGGCCGATGGTGGTGCCGTGGGTCGGCTGGACGCCGGCTCGGCGCCCGGCGCTCGTTCCAGAGCCGGAGCCGGCGCAAGCATGCGGCGCAAGCAGTGAAGGCATCCTGTTTGTCGGGGCTCGCGGCTCTGGCGAACCACCGCAGGCTGTCGAGGGGTCCGGAGCTGCCGGCGAAGAAGGATTGGGCGGACCGGTCGCTGCGGCCCTGCGGGGATTCAGGAGCAGGATGAGCCAATTGGGCTCGGCCGATGCAGTCAGCGCGCTTGGGCTCCGCTATCCGGCGCTGGCCCTGCCCGAAGGCGTTCCAGTTGACGAGCTGATCAGCGGCGCGTACGGGGAGCTTGAAGGCAGCTATTGGCAGGGAGCGGCGAACCTTGCAGGGCTGATACAAGAAGTCTCAGCTCGTTGCCCGCATCTGCAGATCGTGCTTGCCGGCTACTCTCAGGGCGCGCTTGCCATCCATCTCGCGCTCACAGAGCTGCTTGACTCGGCTGAACTCTCTGACATCGCAGCGGTGATCCTGATCGCCGACCCCGCCCATCGCAGCGCTGACCCAAGCGTCCTGCGCGAGGGCGGCGCGGCCAGCGCGGGCGAAGGTATCTACGCCCAAGCGTTTGCTGACACAAGCGAGGCCGTGCACTCTCTGCCGACGTCGCTTGCCGGGCATGCGATCGAACTCTGCCATGAGGGCGACATCATCTGCGCGCCTGGGGTTGGCGCAGACTTGGCCCGCCACGAGGAATACAGCGAAGCTGAAGCAGACGCGGTCGGCGCTTGGGCGGCCGAACATCTGACCCGGACGAGCGGCTGAGCGCTGCGCGCTTTAGGCGCTGTGGCCGGCGCTACCGCTTTCGCATGGCGCTGAGCGCCCCGGGGCCGCCAGCCGCCGTCGCCGCGGCCGCATCGAGCAGCCCTGCCCCGTAGTAGCTGCGATCCTTCGCGGATCCCAACGGGCGAGCGGTGACCTTCAGGCGCGTGATCACCTGGTCCGGCGTGGGGTGGTGACCAAGCACGCCGGAGGCGATCACGAGCGCGGCGGTCGCGGACACCTCGGGCGCCGCCATCGAGGTGCCTTCATAGCCGTCGGGGATGCCGAAGCGATGACCCGAGGATCCGACCAGGGTGACCTGGAAGATGTCGCGCCCGGGCGGGCCTTCAGGGTGGCAGTTGGGGTCCTGCGGGATGCTCGCGTCCGGCCCGCCGCCGGGTGCGACCAGCGTCAGCCGACGCCCGTAGTCTGAGTAGTCGGCAAGGCAGCCGTGTTCGGTGGTCGCTCCGACCGATACCACCCCTGCCGCTCGCGCCGGAAAGGGGATGGCGGGCGAGTCGTCGTTGCCCGCCGCGGCGACGACCAGCACATGATGCCGACGCGCGTAGCGCAGCGCGGAGATCAGCTCAGGCACATCGGAGGCGACTATCGCACCTGGGAATTCCAGGCTCATGTTGATCACCTGCGCGTGGTGGTCGACCGCAAAGCGGATCCCCCGTGCGATCGTGGCTGCGTTGCCTTCGCCGGAGGAGTTAAGAACGCGCACCGGCATCAGCTTGACGCCGTATGCCAGGCCGGTGAGGCCGAAGCGCACACCCGTCTCCTCCGCGATCTCGCCCGCGACGAATGTTCCATGGCCGTTGCGGTCGATCGGCGGCATCTTCGGGTCGACGAAGTCGTAGCCGGGGACGAACTGACGTGGGCTGAACCCCGGCGAGCGCCGAAAGCGCCGCCAGTTGCGGTAGGCGATGCCCGTGTCGAGCACCGCGACCGTCACACCCCGGCCTCCCGGAGCGTGATCCGCAATCACGTTGGCCCATGCCTGCGGCGCGTCGACGCCGAAGCTGCCCGCGAAGTTCCACTGCGAAAGCTCCCAGCCGCCCGGACGATGAGCTGCGCCTTCGTTGATCGGAATGACCGGGCTGGGCGTGGGCTGTTCTTGCCTGGCGCTGACCGTCGAGCTGGTCGCAGCGCTCCTCACCGCGACCGAGGCTCCGGCCGCAGGCGCGAGGCCGCTCGCGCGCGCGGTCGGCGGGCCCCCGACAAGGGCGGTGGTCCGCGCGATGTAGTTCGGCGCCGCCCAGCGCACGCGCCCTTCCGAGCGCAGGCGGGCCACTGCGGCGGGGACGCTTTCGCCGCGGCGCAGGTGGATGATGCGCACCCTGCCGCTGCCCAGCGCTGCGGCGCGAGCCGTGCGCGCACCGGCTGGGCGACGATCCGACCGAGGGCTGGTCATTTCAGCGACGACCTCTTCGGGCACGTATGCGGCAGCAGCGCTGCTCGCGGGCCGCTCGGCGGGCGTCTGCTCCGCCACGCTGCGAGCGCTGCGACGGGTGTGCGCGTGCGCCCGCGGCGCGGCCACTGCGCTGGCGCCAAGCGCGCCTGCGATGACAAGCACAGCCGGCAGCGATCGCAGCAGCAGCCGGAGCTTCGCACGCGCGCGCAGGCGGAACGCGGACGTCTTGATGTCTCTGTGGGCGGGCATCGCGGGGTGGTGGTCTCAGTATTGTCTGCTGTGGTCGTCGCCGCCGAAGTTGGCGCACCAGCCTCCCCATCTGCCCGGCAGTCTATGCGCGAGCCATTCTCATCTCAGGACGAGTACTTCATGCACCTGGCCATGCGCGAGGCCGAGCGCTCGCTTGAACACGGCGATGTGCCGATCGGAGCGGTGCTGGTCAGCGGCGGCGAGGTGATCGCAGCGGCCCACAACGAGCGCGAGCTGCGCGCCGACCCGACCGCTCACGCGGAGGTCCTCGCGTTGCGCGAAGGAGCGCGGGCGATCGGCTCTTGGCGGCTGCTTGACGCCACCCTCTACGTCACCCTCGAGCCCTGCGCGATGTGTGCCGGGGCGATTGTCCTTGCGCGCCTCCCGCGCGTCCTCTACGCCACCGATGACCCGAAGGCGGGAGCGGCGGGCAGCGTGCTCGACGTTCTCGCAGAGCCGCGCTTGAACCACCGCCCGCTGGTGGAAAGCGGGCTGCTCGGCGATGAGTCGGCGGCGCTGCTGAGGGCGTTCTTTGCGCAGCGGCGCTGAGAGCAGGCCGCGCGAGTCCGACTCGGCGCCGGAGCGCCTGCGGCAGCTGCCCGTCGCAGCAGGCGGTGCTCTAAGCTTTCGTCCAAGAGCCCGGATGTGCTCCGTGGCGGCGCGGAGGGGTGGCAGAGCGGTTGAATGCGGCGGTCTCGAAAACCGTTTCGGGGCGATCAGCTCCGACGAGGGTTCGAATCCCTCCCCCTCCGCCATCTGAGGTCTTCACGTTTGACCCACCGTCATGTTCACGTTTGGGTCGGACGGAAGGCCTCGTGTCCGCGTCACGGTCAACCTTGCGCTCGGGGCGGCATTTTGCCCCGGC
>JAJPKQ010000031.1 GCA_021323635.1 bacterium
CCGCTCGGCCCACTCGGCCCGGTGGCCCCGTTCTGACCACTAGGCCCGGTCGGCCCGGTGGCGCCGCTCGCCCCCGTCGCGCCTGTCACGCCCGTTGCGCCGGTCGCGCCAGTGGGCCCGGTTGACCCGGTCACTCCGCTCGGCCCACTCGGTCCTGTCAGACCTGGTTCACCCGGGATTCCCTGCCCACCACTAGCACCGGTGGGCCCTGTTGCACCGCGGAATCCGCGCGGGCCGCGGATTCCGCGGTTGCTCGTAATGCGATGCGGATGGCGAGCCTTTTTGGCTACCCGCTCGACGCCCAGCGATCGAGCAGCATTTTGAACGTCGCGACGGTCTGACCGTCGTCCAACGCGTTGCGCATATGCTTCGCCCGCCGGCAGCAGCGTGGAGAGCAAGATCAGCAACGTGACGGCGAGTCGGACGCCGACCCCGCCCTTGCTCCGGCATACTGCTCGTTGCGCAGCGAGCGCGCGACCGAGAGGTTCCGCAGTCTTCGTCAGAGCAGTTCGTGTCATACCGCTGACCGATAAACGAGCGAGAGCTCGGCTCTCTTTCGCGGCGACAAGTGCTCATAAGGCACGGTGAGCGAAAGCGCCGATTGAACGCCAACGTTCATCTGGTTGAACACAAGTACAGAAGAACCGGGGATTGCGAATCGGCCGAGGTGGTCTGACAATGCTTCCGTTGGTCGTTAGCAAATCGCGGAGCAAGCAACCTCGCCGGTGCTCGGCACATGGGATCTCGGAGGACTCTGTTCGTCATGCAGCACTCTGTGCAGATCACGCAAATCGACCGTCGTCAGGCGGCGGGCACGTCCTCAGCTGGACTTCGCGCGCGTTCTCAGCCGGAGGAGTCAGCGGAATCGATGCGCCGTATACGCCTGGCGATCGCACGCGCCAAAGAGGGTGATCGAGAGGCGATACGCTTGCTCTATATCCACTACTCAGGGAACGTCTACGGCTACATTCGAAGCCTGGTGCGTGATGATGCCGAGGCTGAAGATCTCACACAGCAGATTTTCTTGAAGCTCTTCGCCGCGATCGGTAGGTACACCGACCGCGGCGTCCCTTTCTCGGCTTGGCTTTTGCGCTTGGCACGCAACGCTGCACTCGACCATCTTCGCAAGAGGCATCCGGAGCTCATGGAGGACGTTGGCCATCGTGACGAACAAGATGAGCACGATTTGCTTGAGCAGGTGTCCGATGTTCGTGCTGCGCTCAGGACGTTGCCTCTCGACCAGCGCAGGGTCGTGTTTCTGCGCCACGTCATGGGCCTGACACCGCGTGAGATCGCCCTCCAGATCGGGCGCACGGAAAGCTCAGTGCACGGGCTCCATCACCGAGGCAGACGGGCGCTGCAACGAGAGCTTCTCCGGCTTGACGTAGCGCCGGCGACCGCTGGCTGCCAGCAGTCGCAGCGCGCGTGCGCCGCCGAGGTGGGCTGATGCTTGGCGACGTCTCGCTTGCCGAGTCAGACCGCTCAAAGCAGGCGAAATCGTCGCCCCCTGCTGCCCGCGCGCCGATCGACCCGATTCCATTGGCTCGCATGGACGCCGCGGACCCGGCGTTGCTCACAGAGCTGATGGCTCTTGTGCAGAAGGTCGCCGAGAGCGGAGAATTCATCCTCGGTCGCGCTGTCGAGGCGTTCGAGCGTGATTTTGCTGCGTATTGCGAAGCGGACCACGCCGTCGGCGTCGCTTCCGGCACAGATGCGCTGACACTGGCAATGCGCGCGCTCGACATCGGCGAGGGAGCGGAGGTTATCGTGCCTACGAACTCCTTTGTGGCGACCGCCGAGGCCGTAGTGCTTGCTGGTGCGATCCCGAGATTCGTCGACGTCGACGCGCGCAGCGGCTTGGTTACGGCGGAGGGGATCAAAGCGGCGATCACGCCACGGACGCGGTGCGTAATCGTCGTCCACCTCTACGGTGCCACGGTAGATCTTGATTCGGTGCGTGCGCTTGCCGCGGACGCTGGACTCTACCTTGTTGAGGACGCGTGTCAGGCTCATGGTGCGCGCTATCGCGGCCAGCGGGTGGGCGCGATCGGCGACATCGGGGCATTCAGCTTCTATCCAGCGAAGAACCTCGGCGCGTGGGGCGATGGCGGTGCGGTTGTGACCAACGCTGCGCGACTGGCCGAGCGCGTTCGCCTACTCCGCAGCCACGGCGAGCGACCCCGCTACCGCCATCGGCTCATCGGCTGCACGGGCCGACTCGATGCAATGCAGGCGGCGATCCTCAGGCGCAAGCTCGCCTTTCTCGATCGCTGGAACCAGGAAAGGCGCGATGCCGCCGCCCGACTGGACTCATTGCTTGCGGGCATCGACGGCGTCGTCACCTGCAGCGCGGCGCCGGATGGCGGCGATCATGTCTTCCACCTTTACGTCGTTCGCAGCGCCCATCGCGATGCGCTGAGGCGACGCTTGAGCGAGGTAGGGATCGAATCAGGTATTCATTATCCGACTCCCATTCATCAAACCGAGGCATTCCGGCGCTTCCACTCCTCACGGCACCCGTTGCCGGTGTGTGAAGAGCGAGCTGCGACCATCTGCACGCTGCCGCTTTTTCCGGGCATAACGTTTTCGGAGCTTGAGCGCATTGCTGCTGCCGTCCGCTCCGCCTCGCAAGATCTTATGCAGCCAACCGTTTGATGCACATGAGCGAAGCCGCTGCTGCGGATACACCGAGGATGCCGCGATGTTGAATGACGAGGCCGAGCAACCGCAGGCGCCAATCCCGAGCGCGCGGAAGGATTGGGCGCGGAGCGGCAAGTCTTTCGACTCGCTCGGCGAGACGAGCAGGCTCGAAAGCAAAGCGACCCGCAAGCGCGTCGCAGTCGGACGCGCGCGTATCGGAACTGCCGTCGTCGGCTACGGCTATTGGGGGCCGAACCTTGTTCGCAATGTCTGCGAGCAGGCGGCGCTTGATCTGCGCGCGCTCTGCGAGTCGGCGCCTGACCAGCGGCGGGCGTTTGCGCATCGCTTCCCCCAAGCGAGACCTACCGATCAAATCGCCGACGTGCTTGAAGATCGTCGGATCGCGGCGATCGTCATCGCCACGCCGCCGGACACCCATTACAGGCTCGCAAAGCTTGCGCTGGAAGCGGGGAAGCACGTGCTGGTCGAGAAGCCGCTGGCGACGACCCTCGAGGACGCCGAAGATTTGGTTCGACTTGCGGTGCGCAGCGGCCGCCTGTTGATGCCGGGCCACACCTTCATCTATAGCCCGGCGGTCAACGCGGTATCAGACGCAATCAAAAGTGGCGACCTTGGTGACATTCACTTCATCACATCCTCGCGAATGAACTTGGGCAAGTACACGCGCGCGGGCGTGATCTGCGATCTGGCGCCGCACGACCTGTCGATCCTGCTGCATTGGCTGCAGCGGCCGTTGCTGGAGGTGTCGGCGACGGGCAGCAGCGTGTTGCGCAAAGGCGTCGCCGAGACCGCCTTCATGACCTATTGCTTCGCCGGCGGCACCACCGCGAATGTGCAGATCTCCTGGCTTGCGCCGCGCAAGCTGAGACAGATGATTGTCGTCGGCAGCCGGCGTATGGTCCAATACGACGACACAGCCGCTGACGAACCGGTCCGTATCTACGATCGCGGGTTGGACATGTTGCCGCCCGCACCACGGAGCTTCGGGGAGCACCAGCTTGTGTACCGGACCGGCGACGTCCTGATTCCGCGGATCAACCCCGCCGAGCCTCTGAGCCTGGAGCTGGCGGACTTCGCCACCTCGATCCGTGAGGGCACCGAGCCGCAATCGAGCATGACCTTGGGACTAAGCATCGTGGCCGCTCTGGAGAGCGCCGAGCACTCGATGAAGATGCGCGGTGCCCCGCAGCGCGTAAGCGTTCCTGCGGTCGCTCAGGGCGACTCCGCATAGTTGGCGAGCTCCGGCCGGCGGCCAAGCGGGCTGCCCGGAGATGAGGGGCGCCGGAGGAGCTCTCCCAGCAGCGAGCGGACAGCGCGTGTCGAGGCGGGGAACGCCAGCGCAAGGGTGGCGAAGTACGTTCCGGCTGCGAGCAGGCCGGCCGCGATGATGATCGCGACGGCCGGCAGGTGGGCGGCGGCCAGCAGGTGGCGCAGCGGGACAGAGACGACGAGCATCGCAAGCGCCGCGGAGGCAGCCGGCCCCAGGTCGTGCGCCAGGCCCCGCAGCGCAGCTTCGCCAGAGCGCGCCCCGAGCAGGCGATAGGCGATGAGAAGAAAGAGGACGTGGACGGTGCTCGCCGCAGCGGCCACCGCGACGATGCCAAACGGAACCGCCAACGCAACAGCGGCGCCGTATACGAGGAAATGGCCGACGCCGAAGCGCAGCAGATCGGCATTTGCGGACGATGCCATGAGCGCCGCGCCGACCGCGTCGATGCCAAGCGTTGCCGCTCCGCCGAGCGTCAGGATCGCGGCCGGCGTGGCGGCCGGCGCCCAGCGGGCTCCGAAGACGATTGGCACTATCGTCGGTGCGTATATCGCGAGCAGTGCGAGCGAAGGGAAGATCGCCAGGCTGAAGAATCGAAGCAATGCGCGGCGCAGCGCGATCATCTCCTGGATGTCCGAGCTACGCGCAAACACTGGGAAGCCCACCTGCGCAAGCACAACGCTGAGCTTCTTCTGGTATTCGACGGAGAGGGTGTAAGCGCGAAAGTAGAGCCCCGCTTGCAGTGCGCCAAGCCGCGCCCCGACGATCGCGTAGTCGATGTTGCTGAATCCGATCCAGCCGATCGCCGATGCAGAGATCGGAAGGGCGCCGCGCAGGAGCTCGCGGGTTGCAGCGCGCTCAAGGCGCGGCAGCGGCGGGCGGACGCTCGCAAGCGCGAACAGCGTGCAGCAGGTGCCGGCGGCGATCGAGCCGAAAATCAAAGACTCGCCGCCGGTGCCCGCCAACGCAAAGGCGAGAGAGGTGCCGGCGCGGCAGAGAGCGGAGGTGAATTCAATCTCGCTCAAGCGGCGGAAGCGCAGGCGGCGACCGAGCATCGCCGACGGTACAGCTCCTAGAGCCGAGATGAGGCAGAGCGGCGCAAGCAGGCGGACGTAGAGCGCTGTTGTGGGGTCAAACAGCGGCTCAATCACCACGTAGGAGAGGAGGATCATCAGACCGGCGAGCGCGGCGCCGCCAAGCAGCGCAAGCGCTGCCGCCGAGGAGAGATGCTCGCGCCTGAGCGCAGCGCGCTGAACGAGCGCTGCGCCGAGGCCGCTTGAGACGAGGATCAGCGCCGCTTCCTGGGCGATTAGCGCGACCGCGTACCGGCCGAACGCGGCCGGGACGAGCAAGTGAGCGAGCGCGATCATCGCGCCCAGCTGCGCGATCTCTGTGGCCGGGCGGCTCAACGATGCCCAGCGCAGCCCGTGCAGCGCGGCGCCGCGTAGCGCGGGGGAGCTGCCCGGCGCGCTCATCGCAGATCGCGCGCGATTCGGCGAATGGAGATCAGCGAGTCGGCGACCGCGGTCCAGGAGCGGCCCGGCAGCGACAGCAGCGCAGCCCAAACCAGCGCGCGAGTGCTCGGCAGGGCGCGAAGCGATTTCACAAATGCGTCGCGTGCGCCGCCAAGCTCGTTGCGATCGTAGAGGGCGCGTCCGATATTGCGCAGGTCGCGCGCCAGCGTGCGGCGCACGAGCAGCGTGCGGTCTTGCCCGAGCGCTTGAACGCTCGCCGCGTGACGCCGATGCACTGAGAGCTCCGCTTGATGCATGCAGAGCTTGTCTGAAGAGACGTTTGCGCCGTGGCACCGATAGCGGACGAGCACGCGCGGGTCGTAGGCGAAGACCGCCCCCGCGGCGAGCGCGCGCAGCCAAAAGTCGTAGTCCTCGGCGCGAAGGCGCTCGTCGAACGGTCCGAGCGCTTCATAGAGCGTCCGCCGGACAAGGGTCGTCGAGGCGCATATGAAGTTCGCTGCGAAGAGGTCGCGCATGAGCTGCCGGCTCTCTAGCACCCCGCTGCGCGAGTGCGGCGCTCGCAGACCGCGCGCTGTGCCGAAGTAGCTTGCCGACCCGCAGGCGATGTCGACCTGCGGGTGCGAGCGCAGAAGCCGGCGCTGCCATGCGAGCTTCTCCGGCTCCCACACATCATCGGCGTCGCACTTCGCGACGTAGTCGCCACGCGCCATTGCGAAGCCACGGTTCAGGGCGCACGCATGGCCAGCGTTCTCCTGCTCGACGACCTTGATGCTGCCACCGTGCTCAGCGATTGCAGCGGCCGTGCGGTCGGTCGAGCCGTCGTTTACGACAATCACCTCCAGCGGCGGCTCGCTCTGCCCGAGGATTGATGCCAGCGCCTCGCTGATGAAGCTCTCGCAGTTGTAGGCGGTTACTACTGCGCTGATCGTCGGTGTGGCCATCTTCCGCCCCGAAGTGCGCGCCGTCGATGCGGTCGCAGACCCCTCCTGCGGATCAGCGAGCGCAGCGACGCCGCGCCGCGCGCGGCCCGGGCGCTCGTCGACGACGGCAGGAAGGCGATCGCCAGCCAGACCAGCGCTCGCAGCGCGATGGCGCTCGGCCTGCGCATGCTTTCCACTACAGAGCGAACGAGCAGCGGTCGCGCGGCGCCATACGCGCGGGCGTCGATCAGTCGGCGAGATTCCATATACGCCGCTTCGGCGCGGGCGCGTGCGCTCACATCCGCGGCGTACCAGCGCCGCACCTCTCGGGCGCTGGACTCCATCCACTCGCGCTGCAGCGTGAGGTTGGTGTCGTGCTGGCGCCAGTAGGCGAGCGGGCGCGGGTCGTAGTAGAAGCGGGCTCCTGAGCGCAGCGCACGGAACCAGTACTCGTGGTCGTCGGCACCGAACCGCTCGCGGAAGGGGCCGATCCTCTGATAGAGCGCTTTGCGCATCATCACGGTCGACGCGCATACGCAGCATTCGAGATAGAGGCGATCGGCAAAAGAGCGGGAGTCGAGGACACCACTCCCAGGTGGGCGGGAGTGCTCTCCCTGGACGCGTCCCGTAAGCAGGGCATGGCCAAAGAAGACGTCCACCTCCGGGTGGCTCGCAGCTGCGGCAAGCTGCCACTCAAGCTTGTGCGGCAGCCACAGGTCGTCCGCCCCGCACATTGCGATCAGCGTGCCGGTGGCGGCTTGAAACGCGGTATTGAACGCTGCCGGGCAGCCGCGGTTCTCCTGGCGTATGACGCGAAGTTGCCCGCCGAAGCCGGCAAGCACCTCAGCGGTGCGATCGGTCGATCCGTCATCGACCACAACGAGCTCAAGCGGCTTGCGGCTCTGGCGCAAGATTGACTCCAGCGCCGCGCCGATGAACCGCTCGGCCTGGTAGGCGGCGATCACGACCGATACCGCGGTCGTTCCGGCGAGCCCCGCGGCTCGGATGTCGCCAGCATGCTCGATCGGCTCTGCGCGCGGGAGTGCGCCGCGCGGGCCAGCATGCTCGCGAACGGGCGCGGGGCCCGGCGGGCAAGGTGCGTTGACGGTGATCTCTGCCATCCGCTAAACGAACGGCCCGGTGGGCGCGCTTCTCGCGCTCGCTGCTGCTTGCCTTGGCATGCGCCGATCGACTCTCGTGCAAGCGCGCCAGCGGGCCGGTCGTTAGCTCGGAGTGGGCAGTTGCAAGCAAGCCACAACCGAGCGACAACGGGTTACCGGCGGCTGTCGCGGGCGCTCAGGGAGGGCCGATGCGCGGCGCTAGCCGCCTTGCCGGGCTGGCGAACGCGTTGCGTGTGGTGCGCTTCCGGCTGCTCTCTGACTGCCGACGGGTGAGCGGTTCGCCGGTGCGCCTGCAGCCGGTGCTGATCTGCGGGCGGGGCCGCGTCGTGATCGGCCACGGCGTGGTGTTTGGCTGGCCCACCTCAGGCGGGTTTCGAGGCGGCTACTGCCACATCGAGGCTGCAAGCAACGACTCGACGGTCGAGATCGGCGACGGCGCCTGGATCAACAACAACGCGGTCATCAAGAGCGAGGGCCCCGGGATCCGCATTGCCGCAGGAGCGCTGATCGGCTCAGGCGTGCGAATCTACGACAGCGACTTCCACGATCTGACGCCCGGCCGCCGGCACGACGGCAGCCCGCGGATGGGCGCGGTCGAGATCGGCGAGGGCTCATTCATAGGCGATGCGGTGATCGTCCTCAAAGGCGTTCGGATCGGTGCAAACTCGGTAATCGGCGCCGGCAGCGTCGTGACGCGCTCGATCCCGGCCAACGCGGTCGCCGCAGGCAACCCTGCGCGCGTGGTTCGAAGCCTCGCGCAGCCGCCTGCGCCCCGCGCCCAGGGTCAGGGCGCCGACAGCTGCAATTCGCCCCCAGCGTCAGCGGCGCACCGCGCGGCTGCGCCCGGCCCGGCGCCGGTCGGCTGCGGGGGGATTGCATGAGCAGGCCGGCAAGGCTCCGAGCGGCACTGCTCGCGCTTTCAGCGGTCGCGCTCCTAAGTGCGCTGCGGGCAGCAGCAGCGGCCGGCGCGGCGACGATCGCCTACCCCGATCTGCGGGTGCTCGTGCCGCCTCAGGACATATCGATCGGTCGCTCCGGCGCCGGCGAACGCCTGCTTGAGTTCACTCACATAACGTGGGACGCGGGCCCGGGGCCGCTTGAGATACGACCGAGCTACAACGCGCTCAGCGGCGTTTCGCAGGGCTATCAGGCCCTCTACTCGAGCCCTCGCTCCGGCGAAGTGTCGCTTGCCGAACTGGTGCCGATTGTCGGCCCGATGGTTTGGGAGCCGCCGAGCGACTATCGCTTCCCGCTCGATCGCTTCGGCCTCTACAGCGTCGGCGCTGGGGGTGGTGTGGGCACGCTGATTGCTCCGAGCCCGAAAGTCGATTTCTGCATGACCTCAGACACCTATGTCGGCGGCGTGCCAGAAACGCCCGCGGAAAACGAATATCCGGACAGCGCCTGCTCGCTGCCCGAAGGGACGCTCGGCATCTCGGTCGGCTGGGGCGACCAGTACGACTCGACCGACGGCGGGGAGGACATCAACATCACCAGCGTTGCCAACGGGGTTTACTGGCTCCGCGCGGAAGCCGATCCATTTCACTACTTCCGCGAAGCGACCGAAGCTGACAAGATAACCGACACGAAGCTGCTGATCGAAGGGGAAAAGGTGACGGTCCTCGAACAGGCTCACCCGGACTCGACGCCTCCCTCCGTCTCGCTTTCGACCCCCGCTGCCGACGCGCACGTCAGCGGCTCTGTCGCTCTCAGCGCCGCAGTCGGCGGTGCATCGCCGATCACCTCAGTGCAGTTTCTGCTCGACGGAGAGCCGCTCGGGCAGCCGATCAGCTCGGCCCCCTACACGACAACCTGGAACATCGGGTCGACGCCGCCGGGAACCTATTACCTGAGCGTCGAGGCGACGGCGGCGGACGGGCTCACTGGAACGGCGGCGGACGTTCCGGTCACGGTGCCCACGCGGATCGGCACGCTAGCGATAACAGATCAGGCCAGCGGGACTGGCCGCAGCGAAGCGCAGACCGCGCCGTTGAGCGCCGAAGCCGGCGAGCTGCTGCTCGCATTTGCGGGCTCCGACGGCCCGCTCGCCGGCGGCCAGAAGCTCAGCATCAGCGGCGGCGGGCTGCAATGGAAGATGGTGCGCCGGGAAGACTCGCAGGCGGGCGACGCTGAGATCTGGAGCGCGACCGCCACAACCGCGCTGAGCGGCGCGAGGATCACCTCAGAAGCGGCGATCGGCGGCTACGACGAGCACCTGCATGTGATCGTGATCGCAGGCGCCGCCGGCATCGGCGCCTCCGGCTCAGCAGGCGCTCCGGAAGGCGCCCAGAAGGTGACGCTCACCTCGACCGTCTCCGGCTCGGTGTTCTTTGCGACCGGTGATGACTGGGAACGGGATGCGCCGCGCACCCCGCTCGGCGGCCAGACGCTGGTCGATCAATTCCTCGATACGGCAACCGGCGACACCTACTGGACGCAGTACCGCGAAGCGGCTGCCGGCGCCGCTGGCGAAGCTGTGACGCTGGGCGACAGCGCGCCGACCGAAGACCGCTGGAACATGGCGGCGGTGGAAGTGCTCCCCGCTGCAACGTCTCCGCCGCCCCAGCCCCAGCCGCCGACGGTCGCGATCGCCGCACCGTCCACGGGCCAGACCGTCTCCGGAAACGTCGAGGTAAGCGTCAGCGCCGTCGACAACGTCACGATCTCCGAAGTGCAGCTCTACCTTGACGGCAAGCCGCTTGGCACGCCGATCACAAGCGCCCCCTACGCAAGCCGCTGGGAAACCACTGTCGCTGCCAACGGTGAACACACGCTGTATGCGATCGCCAAGAACGTCGACGGGCAGGAAGCGACCTCTACGCCGATCCACGTAGATGTCGAGAACGCAAGTGGCCAAGGGCCGTGCTTCGTGATGGATGCCAACGTCTCCGTCAATGGGACCGGCAAGGTGACCACCCCGACGTTCACAACAGCCGAAGGCGGCGAGCAGCTGCTTGCGCTCGTCTCCTCCGACGGGCCGAAAGCGTTCCACGGGCAGTCGGTGACCGTCTCCGGCGCGGGGCTCATCTGGCACCTCGTGGCGCGCGCGAACGCGCAGTTCGGCGATGCAGAGATCTGGTGGGCGACTGCGGCGAGCGCCCTCAGCGGCGCGACCGTCACCTCGACTCCGGCGGTCAAGGGCTACGGCCAGTCGCTGAGCGTGGTCGCGATGCAGATGTCAAACGGCATCGGCACGGCGATCACGGGCAGCGCTGTGAGTGGCGCGCCAAGCGTGACCCTGCTGACCAGCGAAGAAGGGTCGCTGGTGTTTGCCGTCGGCCATGACTGGGAAGCCGCGATCCCGCGCACGCTGGGGCCGAATCAGGTGCTTCTGCACGAGTACCTCGATACGCGCACAGGCGACACGACCTGGTCGCAGTACACCGGGCAGGTGACCGGACTGGCGGGCACCGCCGTCACGCTGAACGACATTGCGCCAAGCGAAGACCGCTGGAACATGGCGGCGGTCGAGCTGCGCGGCGACGGTCCGGGCCTATGAGGTCCGAAAAGCCAGCGATCGAGCCCTCGGGCGCCCAGGGCGAGCGCCGAGCGGGGTGCGCTCCGCGATGATGCAGATCGCAGGCAGGCACGTTCTGGTGACCGGCGGCGCCGGGTTCATCGGCTCCAATCTCGTCGATCATCTGGTCGCCAACGGTGCCCGCGTGCGCATCCTTGACAACCTCTCGACCGGCACCCGTGCGAACATCGAGGGTGCACTCGCCGGCGGCGCGGAGCTGCAGGTGGGCGATGTCCGCAGCGCGGCGGATGTCGCCGCGGCGATCGACGAAGTGGACATTGTCATGCACCTGGCTTGCTCGTGCCTGCGGGTCTCGCTTCAGCGCCCCCGCGCCAGCCACGACGTGAACGCCGGCGGCACGCTCACGGTATTGGAAGCGGCCGCGCGTGCCGGCGTCGCGCGCTTTCTCTACTGCTCCAGCTCCGAGGCCTACGGGACCGCGCAGATGGACGTGATGGCAGAGGATCACCTGACCCAGCCGACCACGGTCTACGGGGCAAGCAAGCTCGCCGGCGAGTGGTACACGCTCGCCTACTGGCGGGTGCACGGCCTGCCCGTGGTCATAGTGCGCCCCTTCAACACCTACGGCTATCGGGAGCACGTCTCCGGGCCAAGCGGCGAGGTCATACCCAAGATGACCCTGCGCGCTCTCGCCGGGCAACGCCCCGTGATCCTGGGAGATGGACGCCAGACCCGTGACTTCACCTTCGTTACCGATACGGTGCGCGGCCTTCTCTCCGCGGTCGAGTGCGACGCCCTGGTCGGGGAGATCGTCAATATCGCCAGCGGGAGCGAGGTCTCGATCGAGCGTGTCGCCGAGCTCGTCTGCCGCGCCTGCGGAAGCGACTGCGCGCCGCTGTACGCGCCCGCGCGCCCGGCAGATGTGCGCCGTCACCGCGCTGACGTGCGCAAAGCGCGCGGACGCCTCGGCTTTGAGCCCACGGTCGCGATCGAGGAGGGGATCGAGCGCTACGTCGCGTGGTTCAAGGAGCACCATCTCGACGAGATCGATCGGCTCTTGGCGCACGACAAGCAGCGCAACTGGGAGCTGGCGGCGCCGGCGGGCGCGAGGGGCGGTTGAGATGGCCAGAGAGCTGATCGTGCCCTTCAGCCGCCCGCACTTCGCCGGCGACGAGGCGGCGGCGATCGGCGCGGTGATCGCTGGCGGTTGGGTGACGCAGGGTCCCAAGGTCGCAGAGCTTGAGAAGGCGTTCGCGGCAAGGGTTGGCGCGAGGCACGCCGTGGCGTGCTGCAATGGCACCGCTGCGCTCTTCCTCTGCCTTCATGCCCTGGGCGTCGGCCCCTCCGATGAGGTCATCGTTCCGTCGCTCTCGTTCATCGCGACCGCCAACGCCGTTCGGCAGTGCGGGGCGCGACCGGTCTTCGCCGACGTTCAGACGCGCACGTACAACCTCGACCCGGTGGCCGCGGAGGCGGCGATCACGCCGCGCACGCGCGCGATCATGCCTGTCCACCAGATCGGACTGGCAGCGGACATGGACGATTTCGCGCGGCTCGCAGAGCGTTACGACCTGCTGCTGCTTGCCGACGGGGCGCCAGCCGTCGGCGCCAAGCTCAACGGTCGCGAGATGGGGGAGCTCGGATGCCCCACGTGCTTCTCGCTGCACGCACGCAAGGTGATCACGACCGGCGAGGGGGGGATCGTGACCACCGACGATCCGCAGCTTGCGGCTGCCTTGCGCCGGCTGCGCCATCACGGAATGGACGTCTCAGATCTCGAGCGCAGCCGCTGCGGGCGGGTGATCTTCGAGTCCTACGTGGACGTCGGCTTCAACTACCGCCTGAGCGACATCCACGCGGCGCTTGGCCTCTGTCAGCTGGGGGCCCTCGATCGGATCCTTGCGCGCCGCCGGGAGGTCGCCCGCCGCTACAGCGAGGCACTGCGCGAAAGCGAGCTGCTCGAGCTCCCCTACGAGCCGCCCGGCCACGTGCACTCGTGGCAGTCCTACGCGATTCGCCTCAGGCCCGACTTGGCGGCAAGGCGCACCGAGCTCATGCAGCTGCTGCTCGATGATGGCATCGCGACGAGACGGGGCGTGTCCGCGATCCACCATGAGCCGCCCTACCGTGACCGGCGCATCATGCTGCCGAACACCGAGGCGGCCGCGCGCGAGTCGCTCCTGCTTCCGCTCTACCCAGATCTCGACGAGGGCCGTCAGAGCTACGTCATCGAGCGGCTGCTAGCGCACCTGCACGGCCGTCGAAGCACGCAGTCACGCCGCTCCAGGGCCGCCCCGGCCGCAAGCTGCGCAGCTCGAGGATCGTTCATATGACATGGCGGTCGCAAGCAAGGAAGGCGACGAGCGAGGTGCAGGACGTTTTGCCACGAAGCTGCAGGTCTCCGGGGGGGTCGACGCTCAGGTCGCAGCGCAGGTCGCGGTGCGGCTGCCAAGCGTCGCCCTACAAGCGGGCGCGGCGATGCGCGGAGAGCGGCTTTGGCGCTCTCTTGAGCTCCTCCTTGCGATCACCGCGCTGGCTCTAGCGCTTCCTCTGCTCGCCGTCGCTGCGCTTGCCATCCGCCTCGACTCGGGAGGCCCCGTGATCTATCGCCAGCGGCGTCTTGGGCGCGCTCTCGTGCCCTTTACCGTGCACAAGCTCCGGACGATGGTTGATGGCGCAGGCCACGAGCGCCATCGCCGCAACGTGCTGCGACAGATCGCCGGCGAGCGCTTGCCGGCCGCCGGCTCAGGCCCGCGCTTCAAGCCCTCAGACGACGAGCGGATCACGCGCGTCGGGCGCATCCTGCGCTGCACGAGCATCGACGAGCTGCCGCAGCTGCTTGACGTCATCTGCGGCCGCATGTCGCTTGTCGGGCCGCGGCCAGCGATCGCCTACGAGGTCGACCACTATCGGCCGGAGTGGTTCGAGCGCTTTGCTGTCCGCCCCGGCCTGACCGGCCTCTGGCAGGTCAGCGGGAGAGGCGAGGTGACCCTGCCGGAGATGTTCGCACTCGACCTCGCTTACGTGCGCCAGCGCTCGCTGGCCCTGAACCTTCGCATCCTTCTGCGCACGGTGCCCGTGGTCCTCAGCATGCGTGGCGCCTCATGATCAGCCTGGCCTCTGCGCGCCGGTCGACCCGGCGGCCGCCTGCCGCGCTGGCGAGCGCTGCGTCGCGGGCGCTATGCCGGAGCTGCCAGCTGGCGCTTGTTCTGATGCTGTCGGCGGCGGCGGCACCGCTGAGCGCCGCCGCTGAAACCGACAATTGCGCGAGCGCCGCAAACCCGATCGTCTGCGAGAACGCGCTGCCCGGCGACCCGCCTGCAAACTGGCAGATAGAAGGCACAGGCGACCCGACCATCCAGGGCTTTGCAACCGCGATCAGTGTCAACGTCGGTGAAACCGAGTACTTCAAGATTGCGACCGACGCGCGCTCCTATCGGATCGAAATACTCCGTCTGGGCTACTACGGCGGCGACGGCGCACGCCTGATCACGACCCTGCGCCCGAGCGCGAGCCTGCCGCAGAGCCAGCCGGAATGCCTCAAGTACAGCTCGACCGGCCTGATCGACTGCGGCAACTGGGCCGTCTCGGCCTCATGGCGGGTCCCTGAAGGGGCGGTCTCTGGTGTCTATATCGCGCTCTTGACGCGCGAAGACACCGGCGGGCAGAGCCAGATCCCGTTTGTCGTCCGCAACGACGCAAGCCACGCGTCGATCCTCCTGCAGACCTCCGACGCGACCTGGGAGGCATACAACGACTGGGGCGGAAACAGCCTCTACTCGTGCGCGGTCGACTGCCCGCCGGGGGATCCCGAAGGCTACAAGGCGGCGTATGCGGTCTCCTACAACCGCCCCTGGGAGGGCTCCTTTGCGATCGACGGCGGCCGCTCCTATCTCTGGTATGCCGAATACCAGCTGATCTACTGGCTGGAGGAGAACGGCTACAACGTCAGCTACACGACCTCCGCTGAAGTCGGGCGCCAGCCGGCGCTGCTCAAGAACCACAGCATCTTCATCTCCAGCGGGCACGACGAGTACTGGTCGGCAAGCCAGCGCAAGGCGGTCGAAGAAGCGCTCGCAGCCGGCGTGAGCTTGGCGTTCTTCTCGGGGAACGAGATGTTCTGGAAGACGCGCTGGGCACCGAGCACCGAAGGGGCGAATGTCCCAGACCGGACGCTAATCACCTACAAGGAGACCCACTTCAATGCCCCCGTCGACCCCGAAGACCCGCCGACCTGGACGGGCAGCTGGCGCGACCCGCGCTTCAGCCCGCCAGCCGACGGCGGCAAGCCCGAAAGCGCGCTGACCGGGCAATACTTCTTGGTCAACTCCGGCACCGCCGACCTGACAGTGCCCTACCGCTACAGCAAGCTCCGCCTGTGGCGCAACACAGCGGTCGCCGCGCTGGTGCCCGGTCAGTCTCTGATGCTCTCCCCGGGCACCGGCACGCTGGGCTACGAGTGGGACGAGACCGTTGAAAACGGCTTTCGGCCACCCGGCGAGCTCGAGCTCTCCGAAACGACCGTGAGCGGCTTGCAGACGTTCGTCGACTATGGCAGCAACGTCACCGAACCGAGTACCGCGACCCATCACCTCACGCTCTACCGCGCGCCAAGCGGGGCACTGGTGTTCGGGGCCGGTACGGTTCAGTGGTCCTGGGGGCTGGCAAACGTCAACGCGTGGTCGTCGCTCACCACCGACCCCTCGGGCAACCCCCCCGATCCGAACATGGAGCAGTTCACGGTCAACCTGCTCGCCGAAATGGGCGCGCAGCCGGGATCGCTGATAGCGGGCCTGCTCCCGGGCACGAAAGCCGCGCCCGGCGCCCCGCCGAGTGCAACGATCACGCAGCCCTCCGAAGGCGCGAGCTTCGAAGACGGCACCAGGCAGACGATCGCAGGGACAGCGCAAGCCCACGCTGGCGGCGCTGTCGCGGCGGTTGAAGTGTCGACCGACGGCGGCGCGAGCTGGCATGCGGCGACGATCACGGGCGCCGATGAAGAAAGCGTGAGCTGGACGTACCCGTGGGTCGCGCACGGCGCGCCGACGAGCACGATCGAGGCACGTGCGGTCGACGAAGAGGGCGAGATCGGCTCGCCTTCAGCGCCGGTGAATGCAACTGTGCGCTGCCCATGCTCGATCTGGGGCATTGGCGAAAAGCCGGCCAACGTCGACTCCGGGGACGGGAGCTCAGTCGAGCTGGGCGTGAAGTTCACCGCCGACGAATACGGATGGATCGACGGGGTGCGCTTCTACCGCTCGGCGGCAAACAGCGGAGCACACATCGTCGGCCTCTGGAGCGAAGCGGGCGCGCTGCTCGCCTCAGCGACGCAGACCGCCGAAGGCGAAGCGGGATGGGAGCAGGTCGACTTCCCCTCGCCAGTGCAGATCGAAGCGCACAGAACCTACATTGCCGGCTACTTCGCGCCGCACGGCCACTACTCGGCCGATCCCTACTACTTCTACTCTCCCCCCGCGACCGGCTCGGCGACGCTCGGCAGCCCGCCGCTGCAGGCGGTTCAGGCCACCAGCCAAAGCAGCAACGGCCTCTACCTCTACACGAGCTCTCCCGCTGAGCCGACGGAAAGCTACAACGCGACCAACTACTGGGTCGATCCGCTTTTCACACCCGCCGCGCTTCCCGGCGTGCCCACGGCAATCGCTGCGGCTCCGCAGGCCGGTGCGGCGATCGTCTCCTGGTCGCCGCCCGCCGAAGGCGGCCCTGTGACCGAATACATCGTCACACCCTACGCTGGCACGAGCGCGCTGGCACCGACGATCGTGCGCGGCACGCCACCCGAAGCGACGGCGGTCGTGAGCGGTCTGACGCCCGGCCAGAGCTATACCTTTGCGGTGCAAGCGGCAAATCCGAACGGCAAGGGCCCACTCTCCGCGCGTTCAGCCGCGATCACGCCGCCGGCGTATGCCGCCCCTTCGGCGGTGCGCGCCGTCTTGGCGCGGCCGGCTGGTCACTCCGCCCTCGTCTCCTGGAGCGCGCCCTCCCTCGACGGCGGGGAACCGATCACCTCCTACACCATCACCCCGTTCATAGGGTCGGCAGCGCAGAGC
>JAJPKQ010000020.1 GCA_021323635.1 bacterium
CTTCCCGAAGGGCTGCTTGCGAACCTGAACGGGGTCAAGCTCTGCGAAGAAGCGCAGGCTGCGGAAGGCAGCTGCCCGGCCGAAAGCAAGGTCGGCAGCGCGAGCGTCAGCGCCGGGGCGGGCTCCGAACCGCTCTCGCTCGCAGGCAGCGTCTACCTGACCAAGGCCTACGGCGGCGGCCCGCTCGGCCTTGCGATCGCCATCCCCGCAAGCGTCGGCCCCTACAACGCCGGCACGGTCGTCGTCAGAGCAGCGGTGATCGTGGACACCGTGGACGGCCAGATCACGATCAAGACCGACCCGTTGCCACAGGTCGTCGACGGCCTGCCGCTGCGCCTGCGCAATCTCAAGGTTGAAATAAGCCGCAGCGGCTTCATGGTCAACCCGAGCACCTGCAGCGCGCCGCTCTCGCTCGCCGGCACGCTCGCCTCTAGCGGCGGCCAGGGCTCATCGTTCACCGACGCGCTCCAGCTGGAAGGCTGCAAGACGCTTGCCTTCGACCCGTCCTTCACGGTGACTCCGAGTCAGGCCGCGATCGAATCGGCGCTGCCCCTCGAAATCGCGCTTGCCCTGCCAAGCGGAGACTCCACGCTTCACCAGGCGACCGTCGCCCTGCCCGAAGGCGTCTCGATCAACCCCTCCGTCGCCTCCGGACTTGAAGGCTGCAGCGATCAGCAGCTGCACCTCGGCGAAGACGTGCCGGTCGCCTGCCCACCGGCATCGCAGATCGGATCGGTGAAGATCACCTCGCCGCTTCTGCCTGAAGCGCTGACCGGCGCGATCTACATCGGCGCTCCGCTCAGCAGCAGCCCGGAATCGGGAGAAGAGTATCGGCTGTTCGTCGCCGCAGAAAGCCCCAACTACGGGATCCCGCTGCGCTTGATCGGCAGGCTTGCGGCCAACACGAGCAGCGGTCGCCTGACAGCGACATTTGCTGAAACGCCGCCGATCCCCTTCACTGAAATGAGGCTCTCCTTCAACGGTGGCGCCCATGCGCCGCTTGCATCCCCCTCGACCTGCGGCTCCGCACAGCTTGCAAGCTCGCTCATCGCCACCAGCGGCGCAAGCGCCGCGCCCGGCGCAGCGATCGCGATCTCGGCCAACGGCGAAGGCGAAGGCTGCCCGGCAAGCCTGCCCTTCGCGCCGGCTCTCAGCCTCACGCCGAGCTCGGCCGCGGCCGGTGCCCCTGACGCTCTCGCGCTCAGCGTCGAAGGCAGCGATCGTCAGCAGAAGCTGGGCGCGCTTGAAACGACGCTGCCGCCAGGGCTGCTCGGCGAGATTGCAAATGTCGCGCTCTGCGGCGAACCTGAAGCCGGCCAGGGCACCTGCCCCGGCGCAAGCGAGGTCGGCACGGCGAGCGCGATCGTGGGCATCGGCAGCGAACCGCTACAGCTGAGCGGCCCGGTCTACCTGACCGGCCCCTATGGGGGCGCGCCCTTCGGCCTCTCGATCGCCATCCCAGCAGCCGCCGGCCCCTACAACCTGGGAACGGTGGTGGTGAGAGCGGCGATCTCGGTGAACCCCCAAAGCGCGCAGCTGACGATCAAGAGCAGCTCCTTCCCGACCATCCTCGGTGGCATCCCCCTGCGCCTGAAGGGCGTGCGGATCAGCCTCCAGCGACCCTCCTTCATCGTCAACCCGACCAGCTGCGCAGCGCTCACGCTGAGCGCGCTCGTCACCTCCGCCGCCGGCGCGCAGTCCGCCGCCAGCAGCCCCTTCCAGGCAAGCGGCTGCCAGTCGCTCGCCTTTGCGCCGACGATCAGCGCATCGACGCAGAGCCCGAGCAGCCGCACCGAAGGGGCCGGCCTGGAGACGGTCATCACCTACCCCTCCGAAGGCGAGGCGAACCTGGCGTCCGTAGGCGTCAGCCTTCCCGCCCAGCTTGTCGCGCGCACGAGCACGCTCGGCGACGCCTGCCCGGAAGCCACCTTCGAGGCAAATCCCGAATCCTGCCCCGCTGCTGCGCGTGTGGGCTCCGCCTCGGTTCTCACGCCGGTGCTGCCGGGAACCCTCGCCGGGCCTGCCTATCTGGTCTCTGACGGCGCCGCGTTCCCGGCGCTCGACCTCGTGCTCTCAGCGGATGGCGTGCGGATCATCCTGCATGGCGCTACAGCGATTCACGCAGGCACCACCAGCGCGAGCTTCAGCGGCCTGCCTGACGTCCCGATCAAGCGCTTTGACCTCGTGCTCCCCGCCGGGCCGACCTCGCTGCTTGCAGCCAACGGCAGCCTCTGCAGCGGTGCCCTGCAGATGCCCGCAACGCTGAGCGCACAGAGCGGAGCGCAGCTGGCGAGGCAGGTTGCGATCGCCGTCGCCGGCTGCGCCCCCGGTAGCGGCACAGAAGGCGAAGGCGCCACCGCAAGCGGCCGCTCCCCGCTTGCGCATCTGACGATCACGCCCACGCACTTCGCGGCTCAGACGCCCGCCGCCGAGCGCAGCGCGCACCGCCGCGCCCTGCACGTCGGCGCACGGATCGCCTGGAGCGACGCGCATGCCGCAAGCACGCTCTTCCACATCGAGCGCCTGGTCGCCGGCGTCAAGCATGGTCGTAGTTGCATCGCGGTCAAGGGCACGCTGCGGCGCCCGGGCGCGCGCGGGGGCCGGCGCGGTCGCCCCTGCGTGGTCAGGGTGCCCGTCAGCGTCCAGCAGACAGTCCGCGGCATCCGCCACGGAAAGCGCTGTGTGCTCGCACGCCGGGGAGCCCAAGGCGCGCGCTGCATCCTGCGCCGAGTGGTCTCGAGCTTCGTCCACAGGGATCGCGCCGGGAGCAACAGCATGCCGTTCACCGGCCTGCTCGGCGGGCGTCCGCTTGCCCCCGGAGCCTATCTCCTGATCGCCGAAACGAGCGTGCCTGGCAGCAGGAGGAACGCCCGCGCCACGGCGAAGTTCTGGATCGTGCGCGGCTGAGCGCACCACTGGCGCGCCAGCGCGGCTCGTCAAAGCGCTGGCCGAGCTGATGCAGCGCATCTCAACCCGCACAGCCGCGGCCGCTCCGTACTTTGCCGCTTGAGATTGCGGGTCTTCCGACGGTCGCGCCGCCCCACCTTGGCGCTAAGGTCAACTGCGTCAAGGCAACATGACGAGGTGAAAGGAAGCTGCAATGGATCTGATCAAGAATGCAAAAGGGGTCGCCGAGGCGCTCAGGAGTCGCGCAGCCGAAGCACGCTCAAAGGCGCGCTCGGCGTCGCATGCAGACGTGCACGTCGCCCATGGCGAGTCTTCGTTCTCTGCCGAGGCCGGCGCCGGCGCCGGAGCCGATGCGGAGCGCCACGCCGAGGCCGGACCGTCCATCCAGGAGCAGGCACCCGAGGAATGAGCGCCCGGCGCGGGCGTGATGCGCGGCCGCGCGCAGAGCGGCGACTATGACCAACGCCGCCGCCACTTGGCGCGTCAGGACCCGGCGGCGGTAGCGCGGCTGTCGCTGCCGGCGCTCAAAGTCGCTGCCTTGCAGGGCCGTGCAGGTTCGCTTTTCGGTTTTCACATCGGACGACGTAGTGTACGATCAAGGTTACGCGCGGTGCGGCACGGAGGCGACCCGAGCAGCAGGCGCCGTGAGCGAGCTTTCGCCCATACCGACGATCCCGAGCGACCACGATCAGGTGATCGGCGGTTCCTGCGGCGGGTAAGGCGTTCCCGCCGCGCACGTCTGCTCGTCCTGAAACGGCGGATAGGTCTCGGTCAGCAGCAGCAGATACGCGTCTGAGCGGGCTGTGTATGAGTTTGCGAGCACAAGCACATCGAATAGCCCGCGCGGCATCTTGCCGGTGATCACGATCACGAACCAGGCCGCGAACGCGCCGACCTCGAGCAGCAGGCCCATTATGTAGCGAACGACGAGGATCGGCAGCGCGAGGATGAATCGAAAGAGCGCCTCCGGAACGCCACCAGTCGCCCCGCAGACGACACAGCCCGCTCCTGCTTCGATCGCTACGGAGTTCGCAGGCGCTCGCATATCCGCCGCTGCGGGCGCCAGGATTCATGGCTGCGATGAAGCTCAGTCGGCACGCCAAGAACGAGATGCGGCTCTACGGGATCAGCGCCGAGGATGTGGAGGCTACGGTGGCCGATCCCGTCAGCCGGCAGGCCGATGAACGCGGAAATGCCCGCCTGAGCGGCCAGTCGGGCGATGGCCGTTCTATCCTTGTCGTGGTGGCCAGAGACGATCCTGGCTTTGTGATCACCGTCTTTCCTCGGAGCTGACATGCGAGCGGACTATGACACCAGCGCGAACGCCATCTCGATCGCGATCACCGATGCGCCGAGCGCCGAACGCGGCGACGAGGTGCATCCACGGGCCGTCGTGGCTCTCGCGGCGGGCAAGCCCGTCGAGGTCCAGCTCCTGTATCCTGACATGGGAATCTCCGAGCCACTCGCTGCCGTGGCCAAGCGCTACGAACTTGACCGCGAAGCCCTGGAGGCTGCCGCGCGGTCGGCGCTCGCCGCCCCCAACCGGGTGGTCTCGGTCGAAGTCGCAGCTGGATCGCCAGCTTAGATCTTATGTATGGAGCGTCGGCTCTCCGGCGCGGGAGGCGGGATCGGTCGACACCCCGCGCATAGATGTGCGGGGGATGGACACCAGGAATAAAGCGCGGTGCCACAGGGGGCGGTTCACGCCTTTTTGTGGCCCACGTGAGAGCGGAATGCCAGAATGTGCTCGCGGGCGCTCCGCCGGGCCGGATGACCGAAGAAATCAGCCGGGAGGCGAGCGGCGAGGTCGACCAGGCCTTTGCAAGGCCACACAAGCAGCAGGGTGCTGGTTGAGAACAGCCCAGGCGAAACCGGAGAGCTCGACGAAATCATTGGCAACATGCTCAGGCCGTACGAGCGCCCGGATGAGAGGTCGCTGATTCGCGGCATGCCGGCGAGGCGCGAGTGTGAAGCCAGAGAGCGAGCGGAATCCCAACGCTTGAGGAGTGCAGAATCAGAACCGCAACGGGCTCTTGGATTGTCGAGGGTGGACGAGCCACGGCATCCTTACGAGGGACCCACCTGCACCCAGCCGCCACGCCGGTGACTGGCGAGCGTCGACCGAGATGGCCTGCCTGCCAGGGTGAGTGAGCCGTCGAGAGCGGTGGGAGCCAACAAAGCGTTCCACGCGGTAACCGGAAGACGGAAACTCCTCGCACGAGTTTCGGCACTGATTGCGATGGGGAATCGATCTGTGGCATGGACACTCGGCGCTGCTGACTTCGAGTGCCAGCACACTCGCGTCCGTGTGGCGGTCGCGCTATCCCACCGGGCAACGGGATGCGGCAGCGCTGGGTGCTGTGGGTCACCGATTCGCTGTAAGGTGCCCGGCGCGAAGAAGTCGTGGCCCTCGGTACGCCGCTGTGTGACGCTTGCCATCTGGCGGTTGTATTCCGCGGCCACCAGCGAAACCGCCCCCAAGGTCTTCCAGTCGGCGATGCCTCTCAGGATCAGCTTGGTCTGAGAGAGCGCGAGCAGTCCGTCGGCCACGCTCTCGCCCCAGCGCACGAGCGCCTGATCGCAAAGGCGCCCGGCATCACCGGCGAGCAGGCGATCGGCCGCGGCTCCGCCCTGATCGACGCCAGGGCCGCCGGCCACATGCCGGGCCTTCCCCCGACCTGGCTGCTCGCCCAGGCGCACGCGGGCAAGATCCCGCACCATCGCTTGGGCGACCACGTGCGCTTCAGCGCATCCTCGGCCAGTCGCTTGGTGGAGCACCATGCCGGAGGACATCCCCGCCCGCCCCAGGCTGCCCCGAGCTTGCGCTGGACCTGCCGGCCGTCAGGAAGGCGAGACTTGGCATACCAGACCGGACCGCGCTAGAGCGCCACACCGAAGAGGTGGCCGATCGGCGCGACGCAACGCTGGCTGCCTGTGCGCCGCGGGGGGCCGCTTGAGCTCGCCGTGCTGGGCGTCAAGTATGCCAGGCGTCCAACGCGGTCGGGACATATTCGGGACACGTCCCAGTCTTTGTGATGTCTACCGCTAAAGCGTTACGCTCATTTAGCAGGCTATTCCTCACGCGCCCGGAGAGATTCGAACTCCCGACCTTCGGTTCCGTAGACCGACGCTCTATCCAGCTGAGCTACGGGCGCAGCAGCAACATCCTACCGACGCCCGGCGCTTTCCTCTCGGCCGGCTTGCCGATCGGCGGCTGCGTCGCCAGACAGGCAAGCGGGGAGCCGCGTGGCGTCGATCTGCGTGTCCGCTCGGGAGCTGCGCCGAGGTGATCGTGGCGGTCATCACATATGCCTTGCAGCTTCCCGCCCGTGCTCGGCGCTGCCCGCGACGCAGCGCGCTACAGCAGCGTTCTGATCGGATACAGGTCGCCGAAGCCGAACGCAAGCATGATCACCCAGCCCACGAGCGCAGCCCGCGGAACGCGGCGATCGCCGAAGACCCGCGCGAGCATGACGTAGATGGCCGGAACGACGATCAGCATGTAGTAGATGTAGTTGACCCGGTCATAGACTTCGCTCTCGAGCACCGACGGCAGGAACGTCCCCAGGAACCATGCCACGCCAAGCAGGCAGACCCTGTCGCCGCTTCGCCACCAGCACGCCAGGCAGCAGAAGAGCGCCGGGATCGCAAGGAAGATGATGAACGGGTTGATCTCGCCCAGGAACAGATAGATCGGATGCAGCCCGACGACATGCCCGTTTGCCTTAGTGGTCACCACCGTCTTCGCATACGGGATCACCTTCTCATTGAGCAGCCACTCCCAGGGGCTCGATGAGATTCCCGGCTTGCTCGGTTCGGCCTTCAGCAGCGTCGCGTAATGGATCATGTGGAAGAAATGCGCAAACGGGTTGCCCGCGTATTCGATGTGCGTTCCCGTGTCATATGCCGGCACGAGCACGTCAAGCAGCAACAGCAGCAGCAGGAAGGTGACAGCGGTCCCGCCGATCGCGATCGCCACCGGGCGCACGTACTCGCGCAGGAAGCCCTGCAGCGACCCCGTCTGCCACCAGCGCCTGATCAGCGCCAGCAGCTCGTAGACCACAATCACCGCCAGCAGGTAGACAGCAACTTCCTTCATGCACATCCCGACGCCCAGCGCGATCCCTGCGAGCAGCGGTCGCCTGCGGACGTACAGCGCCATCGCGATCAGCATCAGCGTCAGCGCATAGATGTCAAGCGTGCCGACGCGGCTTGACACCAGAAAGAGATTGTCAAGCGAGGCGACGCCGACGGTCCCGACCGCGAGCCACCCCGATCCGCCCAGCCCCCGCACGAGCGCATAGAGGGCGCAGAGCGCAATCAGCGAGAACAGCATCGAGCCAATCCGCCAGGCGAAGGGGCCGTCGCCGAACAGCTCGATCGCGCCCGCGATGATCAGCTTTGCAAGCTGCGGATGCTCAGCATTGGGGTCTTTTCCGAGGGGCGCATTGTGGTAGTTTTCGCCCGACCCCGGGTTGATGTGATCGATCACCTTCGCCGCGTTGACGTAGTAGGCCTCATCGAAGATCAGCGTGTGCGAGGCAGGCGTCTTGCATGGCGAGGAGCACGGCTCGTTGTAATCGATCATCCGCGCCGCGAACGAGAGCACGAGGATCACGCAGAGAGCAACGATCGGAGCCATCGGGTCCGCGAGCAGGCGCCGCAGCGGCGCCATCTGCTCGCCAAGCGCGGCAAGCCGAGCTCGCGCCCGACCGGGCAGATCACGACCGGCGGCCTCTCCCGCCGGGGGCCTCGGCGGGACCCGCAGCCGCCCAGCATCGCCTTGATGCTCTCTCCTCACGGGGCGTAACCTAGCGTCTTGCCGGCCGGGCGGTCGCGCCCGCGGCGCTTGCATGGCAACCTCGCCGGCGCGACCTGCGCTCAGTCCAGAGCGAAGCTGCGACTCTGCGGGATCGAGCGGATTGCTCAGGACAGCCGACCGCGTAGCTTGCTGCCATGAGCGTCAAGGGACTGGAAGCCCTCTTTGAGCCGCGGGCGATCGCCGTGATCGGCGCCGGTGCCCAGCAGGAGCAGGTCGGGCACATCGTTCTGCGCAACCTCGTCGACGGCGACTTTGCGGGCGTCGTCTACCCGGTCAACCCGCATCGGGGTGCGATATCCGGCGTTCGCGCGCATGCTTCCGTCGCAGAGCTGCCGACAGCGGTGGACCTTGCGGTGATCTGCACGCCAGCGGCGGCCGTGCCGGCGGTCGTGCGCGAATGCGGTGAGCAGGGCGTCCGGGCGCTCGTCGTCCTCTCTGCCGGCTTCCGCGAGGCCGGTGCCCAGGGCAAGGGGCTCGAAGCCGAGCTTCGCTCCGAGCTCATGCGCTTTCCGGCAATGCGGCTGCTCGGGCCCAACTGCCTCGGGCTGATCGTGCCACGGCGCGCGCTCAATGCGAGCTTCGGCGCAGTCATGCCCGCAGCCGGCCAGCTTGCCTTCATCTCCCAGTCCGGCGCGCTTGCGACCGCGATCATCGACTGGGCGCACAGCGAGGGCATCGGCTTCTCTTACGTCGTCACCCTCGGCAACATGCTCGACGTCGATGTCGCCGACGTGATCGATTATCTGGGCGAGGATCAGGCAACGCGCGGGCTGATCCTTTATGTCGAGTCAGTGACCAACGCGCGGCGCTTCATGTCCGCAGCCCGTGCCTTTGCGCGCAACCGCCCGATCATCGTCTACAAGGCCGGGCGCTTCGCCGCCTCTGCGCAGGCCGCCTTCTCGCACACCGGCTCGCTGGCGGGCGCTGATGACGTCTATGAAGCCGCATTCCGGCGCGCCGGGCTGGTGCGGGTCAGCCGCATCGAGGAAGTCTTCTCGACCGCCGGGCTGCTCGCGCGTGAGCAGCCTGCTCGCAGCGGCCGCCTCGCGATCGTGACCAACGCGGGCGGCCCCGCGGTGATGGCGACGGACGCGCTGCTGGCACGCGGCGGGACGCTCGCATCGCTCTCTGAGGAGACGCTCGCCAAGCTCGACGCGGCGCTCCCCGCGCCCTGGTCTCACGGCAATCCGATCGACGTGCTCGGCGATGCGAGGCGCGAGCGCTACGCAACCGCTGTCAGCGCAGCCCTTGCAGACCCGGGCGTCGACGGCGTGCTCGCAATCCTGACGCCACAGGCGATGAGCGACCCGATCGGATCGGCCTCAGCGCTGCTGGAGGCCGTCGGCCGCACCGAGATCGCCCGCAAGCCTGTGCTTGCGGCGTGGATGGGTGGCGACAGCGTGAAAAGGGCAGCGACGTTGCTTGCGCAGGGCGGAGTCGCAAGCTATGCCTACCCGGAGCAGGCGATCGACGCCTTCATGGACCTTGTCGCCTACGCCCGCAACCTCGCGATCCTGCACGAAACGCCGCGCGCGGTGCCGGCGGCGCTGCATCTGAACCGGAGTCGGGCGACAAGCGTGCTCGCGCAGGAAGGGCTCGGCGAGGAGCGGGGCGATGGCGCCCTCAGCGCGCACGTGACCAAGCGGCTGCTTGACGCCTACGGAATCGAGGTCACAGAGAGCGTTCGCGCGAGCGATGCGCGAAGCGCAGCCGCCGCTGCACACCGGATCGGCTTTCCGCTCGTGATGAAGATCGACTCGCCGCAGATCACGCACAAGAGCGACATCGGTGGCGTGATCAGGGGACTCAGCACCGCCGAGCAGGTGGCAACCGCCTATGAGGAGATGGTGGCCCGCGTGCGCGAGCTGCGCCCACAGGCGACCGTGCGCGGCGTCACGCTCGAGCCGATGGTCAGGGACGTGCTGGTGGAGCTGCTGCTCGGCGCCCGCCAGGACGCGACCTTCGGCGCAGTCGTGCTCCTCGGTGCTGGCGGGACGGCAGCCGAGCTGCTGAGTGACCGCGTGCTCGAGCTGCCGCCGCTCAACGAGCGGCTAGCGCGTGCGGCGCTCGAATCGCTGCGGGTCTGGCCCCTGCTGCGCGGCTATCGCGGCCGAGCCCAAGCGGCGGTCGAGCGCCTCGTGGAGGTGATGATCCGCTTCTCCTATCTGGTCGCCGATCACCCCGAGCTGCTCGAGGTCGAGATCAACCCGCTCGCGGTTCGCAGCGACGATGTCCTGGCGCTTGACGCGCGCGCGCTCGTCGACACAGAGCGTCTCGCCCATCCCCCTGCCCCGTTCTCGCATCTGGCGATCCGCCCCTATCCGGAGGAGCACACCCGCGAGGCGCTCACGCGCAGCGGCCTGCACGTGCGCCTGCGGGCGATCATGCCCGAGGACGAGCCGCGCTGGCATGAGATGCTCGACGCCTGCTCAGCCGAGTCGATCTTCAGACGCTTCCGCGCGCCCTTCAAGCACACGCACGAGGCCGCGTCGCGCTTCTGCTTCATCGACTACGACCGCGAGCTGGCGATCGTTGCGGAGCTGCTCGAGGGGCCAGACGCAGGCAGGCTTGCCGGCGTCGGGCGACTGGTAGCCGATCCAGATCGCCAGCGCGCCGAATATGCGCTGCTGATCGCCGACCCCTGGCAGAGGCAGGGGCTGGGCGACCTGATCACCGAGCGATGTCTGGAGATCGCCCGCAGCTGGGGGCTCGAGAGCGTCTATGCAGAGACAGGCGCTGAGAACCTCGGCATGATCGCGGTGATGCGCTCGCATGGCTTCACTCTGTCGCGAAGGGCCGAGGAGGGCCTCGTCTGTGGGGAGCGCAAGCTCTAGGGCGCCGCGATCAGCGCTCATACGAAGGTGAAGCTCGCCTTGCCCGCGGCGCAGTGCACGAGGACGTGCGAGCCGCCAGGCTCCGGGCGGCAGCGAAAACGACCCAGATGGAAGCGCAGCTTCCGCCGCGCCCGCGCGCGGCGCTCTCCGGCGATCACCCAGCCATAGTGCGGGCGCACCAAGGCCAGCGCGCGCCCACAGGCGATGTCGCACGCCGTGAGCATCGCGCCGCGCGAGTAGCGGCCGCCTGCCAGCGACCTGCCGGCGTGGTAGGCGCTGCAGTTGATCAGCTTGGGGGCAGGCGGCGCCGCAAGCGCCCGCGAAGCGCCTGGCAGCAGCACAGCGCCCACCGCCAGCATCCCAGCCGGCGCCAGCTGGCGCGCGAGGCGCATCCGATCAAGCGCAGCAACAGCAGCACACGTGCTGATCGGGCCCCGCGACATCCCGGCAGGCTACTACCAGCGGCTGCGCTCCTGCGCGGCAGCGCGCAGGTGCTGCCCGCAGCGCTGCGGGCAGCGCCCCGAGGGGCGCATGCCTCACTCATCGGCGCCCGCGGGCGTTTCCTCCTCATCGTCACCAGCGAGCACTCGATAGAGCTCGCGCCTGGCCCGGGTCAGAATCCTCTGTGCCTGCGCCAGCTGCACGTCGCTGCCCGTGCGCAGCACCTGGACGGCCGCCGCTGCGGCCGCACGCATGCTCTGCGCCAGCTCCTGGACGTGGTCGCCGGCATCGCGACGGAGCTCCTCCCAGGGCGCCGGGCGCTCCGGGCCGCGAGCATCAACCTGCCTGCGCCCCGCGTCGGTGAGCGCAAACAGCCTCCTGCCGTCGACCTCTTCGGCGCTGATCAGCTGCTCGTCCTCCAGCTGCTGGAGTGCGGGGTAGACAGATCCCGGGCTCGGGCTCCACAGGCCGCCGCTGCGCTCCTCCAGCTCCTGCATGATCTGATAGCCGTTGCGCGGCTGCTCAGCCAGCAGCAGCAGGATTGCTGAGCGGACGTCGCCGCGGCGCGCCTTGCGGCCGCGCCGGTGACCGCCAGCCCCAAGGCCGCCGAGCCCTCCGGCGCCTGGGCCGCCCGCGCCGCGCCAATGGCGCGCTCCGCCGCCTCGCGCGCCCATCGCGTGCAAAGCCGCCCTCAGCGCATCCCGATCGCGCCTGCCACAGCCTCGCTCGCCGAGGCTCATCGCATGTGCCTGCATTCGATCATTCCTTTCTGCAATCGGTGTATCTCGATATATCACGATATTATCATTAGTCTGCTCAGCCCTCGTCGCGGTCGACGCTGGAGCAGCCGGCAGCCGCTGCGGCTTCGCCTTGCTTTCAACCCCACATGCGCCAGCGGCATCCAAGGGGCGCCGGCAGATCCCGGGCCGGCCAGTAGTTAACCGAGGGAAGGACTGTGGCAAACGGCGCAAGGCCCATGCCGCGCTCTCTAATAGCCTCCTGACGGTGACCATCACGGGCTCCGGCAACTGCGGTGGATGAGACCTCCGCCGGCAGGTAACGCAAGCCGCAGCCGCGCCTGACATCTCAGTGAGCCGACAAAGGAGGCACAATGGCGCAACAGCCCAGCAGCGAGATCCAGCCCGAGGACGTCAGCAACGGGGGTCAGCCGGATCCCCAGCCGGTCGCTCCCGAGGACGAGTCCCAGCAGAGCGAGGGAGCAGGAGGGCAGCTTGGTGGCCAGCCACAGCCCTGGGGTGAGTGGACGCCTGATGTAGAGTCGCGCTCCGAAGCGCATGCGGACAGGCGCCTGCGCTCGGGCCTCATCGCGGGCGGTGCGTTGGCCGGCGGCGGCGCGCTTGCGCTGATCGCAAGTCGCCGGCGGGCGCACACGCGGCGCTCGGCCCCGAGGCAAGCCCTGCTCGTGCCCGAGCGGCTGAGGCGCATCGGCAGGCGCCGCCCATCTCAGCTGGAGCTGCTTGGCAGCCGGCTTTGGCACCGCTAGCCGGTCCTCGACCGGCCGCCTGAGGGTGGCGATGCGCGGTGGCAAGCGCACGCCGATTGAGGCGCCGACGGATGCGTGCGCCGACTGCGTCGGACGCCCTCAGTAGCGCAGCAGCGCGGCAATCGAGCCGAAGTCGGCAAGCTCAGCGCGGCGGTGATGGAAGACCAGCACCTCGGCATCCTGCGCGAGCCCAGCCTCGATCGCCGCGCCCGCGACATCCTCACGCCTCTCAAGCATGCTGTGATCTACCGGACATGACGTCACATCGCAGTTTGTTGTCAGCCATCCACAGCGCGGGCAGACGAGCCCGGGCTCGCTGTAGGACTCCGATATGAGCAGCGCGCGCACGCGGCGCTCGTTGAGCAGCGCCAATACCTCATCGGCGCCCGCAGAGGCATGGTCGCCGGGCGCCATCCCCTCACGCAGGCGCACGAGCGCCCTGTCCTCATGTTCGCGCTCGGAGGCTTCGATTGCTGGCAGCGCGCGATGGAGCACCTCGTCTGCTGAGCTGCGCTCGACATCGATCTCGAAGTGGCCCGCAAGACGCCTGCGCAGCTCGGAGTGCAGCGCCCGCTGCGCGCGCGCATGGAGCTCCGAGGGCCCCCCGATCAGCAGCCGCTCGAAGGGCTCGCGCTGGAAGTGGCCGAAGATCGCCTCGCAGCTGGCTGTGATGTGCTCTTCGACCTCGCGCTCGATCCCCCGTTGGAAGCGCGCCTGCGACCAGCCGCCCTGAGCATGACGGCGGTGCACATCATCGAGCGCTCCCTCAACCTCGGTCAAGCGCTCACGCGTGCCGCGAAAGACTCGGGCTGAGCGACGAGAAATCAGCAGCGCAGCCCAGCGTTCGGCTGCGGTGAGCTCGATCAGCGGCTCGATGAACGGCCGGCGCCCCACCGTCACCGCCGGCGCAACCGGACGCGGAAGCCTGACGACCTCAAAGATGCCGGCCGCCTCCGAGCAGAAGATCGCGAGCCCGCGCGCGGAGGGCGGAGCAAGCTCGTCCCTGCCGGCAAGTCGCTCGCGCAGGTGCTCGATGTCGCGCAGCAGCGCGAGCCGCTCTGAGCGCGAGCGGCAGCCCGCTTCAAGCTGCTGGCGCTGCGCTGACTCCAGCAGCGAGTCCAGCTCGGCACGGCGGTCGCGCACGTGTGGAAAGCGCCCAGGATCGAGGTCGAGGTAGACGCTCAGGATGCTCTCGTCGCTCGAGGGGAGCGCTGAGAGCCGGTCAAGCAGCCGTGTGGCGGTGCTTGCCATCAGCCTGCAGCTCGAACGCTTGCAGCGCTCAGCGCCCTCCGCACTGCGCCGGGAGGAGGAGCGGCGCATTCTGCTGCGGAGGGCGCTTGCACGGGAGGAGTGATGCTCCAACTTGGCCGGCACCAGCGGGGCCGGAGGCCGGCTGATGTCACTACGCAACGCAAGCTATTGCGTTCGTGGTGCGCACGCATCAGCGATCTACCGCCGGGTGCACGTGGAAAGCTACGTAGCACCGCCGCTGCCCCTAGGCCTCGCCCCAGGCCATGACGCCACAGATGTCCAGCGTCGAGAGCAGCCCTACCGGCCGGCCGTGCTCGGCGCCCACCACTATCAGGTGCTCGGCGCCGTGCTCGGCCATCAGCTGAGCCGCGAGCTCGAGCTGCTCTGCGCTGCTCACCGTGGGTGGATTGCGCACCGCCACCTCACCGGCCGTGCGATCCTCGAATGGGATCCCCTCACCGCTCATCGCAACGCGAACGAGGTCCAGCGCCGAAATCAGGCCCCAGTCATCGAGAGCGCCCGCTTTCGGGCCAGCCACCACGATGCAGTGGATGTGGCGCGTCGCGAGCATGCGCGCCAGGTCACGAAGCGGCGTCTCGGGCGGCACGCTGATCACGCCCGGATGCATTGCATCCTCAACGCGCGCGTGCGCCAGGTGCGGCAGGCGAAAGCTGCCCGGTCTCGCGCTGTCACCGGCCCCGCTCGCGTGCGGCGATCCTTGGGCGATGCTCATGGCTGTCCGCTCTCGGTCATTGGCACATCCCAGGCTAGGATCGAGCGCCGCTGCGCTGCATCGGTGATTTGGCCCCCATTGCAAGCGGACAACTACGGTCGTCGACCGTCACTCGGTACGGCTAACGAAGTGAGCGCCGAGCAGAGACTCCAGCGAGCGGTCCTCCTCGACGCCGGGCGCAACATCGATCTGGAAGACCGGCCGACCCCAGCGCTCGTACTGGTTGGCGTCGATGAAGAACGAGCAACCGCCAATTTCACCCAGACGCAGGTCGTTTTCAGCGCTCGGCAGCTCGCCTTCGGGCACGCAGATCAGTGCGCTGCTGGCGCAGCGTCCGCCAGATTGGACGAAGACCAGCGACCCGTGCTCGGCGCGCAGGCGCTCGATCAGCGCCAGCGCCCGTGGGGTCGCCTTCACGGGCCCGTCCGCCCGACGGGAGGCAAGCGCGTTCGTGTGCGCCTGTGCGCGCCGCGCGATCATCAGCTATCGCAACGCTCCTTGACCTCCACCGTGCCGCCGGAGCTCTCCTGGCCCTCATGTATGCCGTGCCTCTTGCTGACTGCCATCTCAAAGCTCCTTGCTCGCTCTGGAAGGACTCTGCCTCGACCAGACTTGCGCTAGCCCAACCTGCCAGCCGCCGCGGCGGCCGACATCCGTGCTGACCGCCTCTCGCGTTCAGTGCTTAACCCTGAGCGCATGTCCGCTTGCGGCGGTGGCGCCCTAGCGAGCACAGGCGCCTGCGGCGCACGCAGCGGATCACGGCGCGCTCCGTAGTTCGCCGTGGCCGATCAGCGCGCCTGCCCTGATGAGCGCCGCGCGCGCGGTCGACATGATCGTGGACGTGCCGGAAGCGCACAGAGCATCTCCCAGATGGATGGAGCAGCTCTGATCGACCTGCACTGCCACATTCTGCCCGCCCTTGACGACGGCGCGCTGGATATGAGCGACAGCGTCGCGATGGCGCGTGAAGCCGCGCGGGACGGCATCGAGGTGGTGTGCGCAACGCCGCACATCCGCTCCGACCATGACGTGCGCATCGAGCAGCTGCCCGAGCGCATCGAGGAGCTGCAGGGTCAGCTCGACGCTCGCGGCGTGCCCGTGCGGATCGCCCAGGGCGCAGAGATCTCGCAGCTCTCAGCTGAAACGCTGAGTGACCGGCACCTGCGCACGCTCTCGCTCGGTGGCGGAGGCTGGATTCTGCTCGAGCCCGCATCGGGGCCGATCGCCGAGCGGCTGCCCGCGCTCGCAGGCGAGCTCGCAGCACGAACGACGGGGGTGATCGTCGCGCACCCCGAGCGCCATGCGGGCACGAACATCGTGCAGCAGCTGTGTGCGCTTCGTGACCGCGGCTGCCTGCTGCAATGGACGGCGGATTTTGTCGCACGTGCCGACCCGGAGGACCCTGGCGCGCTGGTGCTGCGGCTGGCGCGTGAAGGGCTTGTGCACCTGCTCTCAAGCGACGCTCACTCCTCTCATGGCGGTCGGCCGCTGAAGCTGCGCGCGGGCTTCGATCGCCTGCGCGCGGTCTGCACGCCTGAGCAGGTCGCATGGATGGCCGAGGTCGCGCCCGCTGCAATCCTGCGGGGAGAGCTGCTCACGCCGCCTTGGTGATCCTCAGCTCCCCTCCCCGACGGGCCACGCGGAAAGCTCAACGCTGCCGGCCAGCTGCTCGACGACCTCACGCGAGGCATGGCCCAGCCCGCGGCGCAGGAAGTTCGCAGCGCCCGCCGCCGCGCCGAGCACGATCGCACGCTCAAAGCTCTCGCCGCGCGCCCAGACGGCCGCAAGCGCTCCCATCATCGAGTCGCCGCAGCCCTCGCGGTAGCCGTGCTCAAAGCCAGGCGAGCGCAGCGCAGCCGCGCTCTCCCCGTCCAGCACCAGCGCCGGGAGCTGACCACGGCTGATCACTACCCGTCTCGCTCCGCGTTCGCGAAGCTCCTTCGCGCCAGCCAGCAGCTGCGCGGGCGTCGCGACCGGCCCGCGCACGAGCTGGGCGAGCTCCCAGTCGTTGATGCGCACAAGATCGGGCTCGCCCGCAAGCGCGCTCTCCAAGCGCGGCGGCGAGAGATCCACCAGCGTGCGGCAGCCGCCTGCCCGCGCGTCGGCAACCAGATCCCGATAGATCTCCAGCGGCAGCAGCTCACCCGGAAAGGGGTTAGTGACGACAAGCCAGCCGCACGCCAGCGCCTGCGCGCAGGTTCGCGAGAAGAGCTCGTCAAGCTCATGGCGCGACGGTGCATCGCTCACCGCCATCGCCAGCAGCTTGCGCTCGCCGCTGCGCCGGTCGACCATGTAGCTCCCGCTCGCGCTCGCGGTCCGCACAAGGCTCGCGCGTCCGCTGCCGAGGGCACGCTTGATCAGGGGCTCGAGCAGCGCCCCAGGCTCGCCGCCGATGAAGCCGCACAGCAGTGGAGAGGCACCCATGCTCGCTGCCATCTGGGCCACCCAGACACCCTGTCCACCGGCGTGGAAATGGATGCTCTCGCGCTGCGGTCCGTCCCGCTCGGCTGTGACCGTCAGCAACGGGCTCGGCGCAAACACCGCAATCGCGGGCGTCGCATCCGGTTGCTCTGCTGCTCCGCTGCTCACCAGCGCACGTTAGGCGACCGGGCAGGTGCGCTCATGCGTAGATCGCCTGCGCCGGCTGATCCGTAGTTGCCCACAGCGGGCGCTCGGTCTCCCTACGATGGCGGCCGGGCGATGGGCTGGGATTAATCATCCATGGCCTCCGCGGCCCCTCTCAGCGTCCATCGGAGCGCGACAATCGGCGCCGATCTGGAGCGCTCGCGCCTGCAGCTGCGAGCCAGGCACGTCCGGATCGTGCTGGCACTGCTGCGCGAGCGCACGGGCGCCTCCGCAAGGCCCGGCCGGGCCCGGCCGGGGCTCGAGCAGACGATCAGGGAGCTCTCAGCGGAGCTCTCGAGCATCAGCCGCCAACTGCAGGAGCCCCGGCCTGGCCTGAGCGCTCCGCCTCGGTCGGGCGCGCGCGCACAGCGCACGGCGAGCTCAGGGCTCCGCTCGCGCTGGCAGGCGGCGGAGGGTGGTGAGGGCGCATGCGCTACGAGGAGCTGATCCGCCAAGTCGAGCAGCTGGCCGCAGGCGGGCTGCACCGCGCTGGCGCCGAAAGGGCGCTTGCCGCAACCCTGACGACCCTCGGCCGCTGCCTCCCGGAGCGCCTGGCGGCAGATCTTGCCGACCAGCTGCCGCTTGGTGCCAAGCGCTACCTGTCTGGCCCACCGAGCGGCCGGCAGGAGGCGCTCTCCCTGACCGAGCTGCTCGAGGAGATCGCGGAGCTGGAGGGCGTATCCAGCTCCGAAGCGCTCGATCACGCGCGTGCGGTAATCGACGCGCTGCGCCAAGCGGTCACGGGCCACGAGCTGCAGAGGGTCCGCGCCGAGCTGCCAGAGCAGCTCGAGCCGCTCTTCGCGCCGCCAGCGGCCGCGGGCTGGCCGGAGAGCCACCGCCGGCGAGCGCATCCCTAGCGTGGCCCTAGCGTGGCGCGCGCGGATGGCGCGCGGCCTCAGTAGTTCTCACGCCATCAGATCCGCACTGCATACATCGGCGATCCGCGACCTCTGCCGATGCCGCCCAGCGCCGCCGGCGCAAGGATTGTCTAGAGCTGCCGACTGCGGAGCCGTCAACCTGGAAAGGACATCAGGATGGGCAAGGCACAGATGATCAACAGCGGTGCGGGCAGAGCGATTGTCAATCCGCGCGCCAACCTGAGGGTCAAGCCGCCCGCCGCGCTGCGGTCGATCGGCTCCTCCTACCGAGACCTCAGCCCGACCCGCGAGGAGGAGGTGGAGACGGCGCTTGCCGAGCGTGGTCCGATCGACGGTGGCGCGACCCCCGCCGAGCCAGCGGCGCACAGAGTGCAGATCGACGCTGAGGGGGTCAGGCTGAGCGGCGACCTCGTGCTCCCCTGCTGCGCGCACGGGGTGGTGGTGTTTGCTCATGGCGCCGGCTCCAACCGCTTGAGCCCGCGCAACCGGCCCGTCGCGCTGGCGCTCAACAGGGCCGGCATCGGCACGCTGCGCTTCGACCTGCTGAGCCCGGAGGAGGCATTGGATCGAGCCAACATCTTCGATATCCCGCTGCTGAAGCAGCGGCTGTTGGCCGCGACGGGCTGGCTTGCCGCGCAGGCGCGGACGCGCGACCTGCCACTCGGCTATTTCGGCGCCAGGACCGGCGCGGCGGCCGCGCTGCTTGCCGCAGCCGAGCTTGGCGCGCGGGTCAGCGCGGTCGTCTCGCGCGGTGGTCGGCCCGACCTCGTGCTGCCAGCGCTGGAGCAGGTCACCGCACCGACGCTGCTGATCGTGGGCGGCTACGACTGGCAGGTCCTTGAGCTCAACCGCGAGGCCCAGGAATATCTGCGCTGCCCCAACCGACTCTCGGTCGTCCCGCAGGCTACGCACCTCTTCGAAGAGCCCGGCGCGCTCGAGGAGGTGGCGCGGCTGTCAGTCGACTGGTTTGCGCACAGCATGCGCCGCCCCTCCCCCGCGCTCGAAGACACAGCAAAGGCGGCAGCGCACGGTCGATGAGCTACCGCTGGGCAGAGCACACGGCCGAGGTGGCGCTCGAGATCGACGCACCCGGGGAGACACAGGCGTTCGAGGATGCGATGCTGGCATTGCGCGAGCTCCTCCAAGACGATGGGGAGACGCCAAGCACCCGCCGATCGCTCACGGCAGGGCCCGCCGACCTCCCTGAGCGCAGCGTCGTCTCGCGCCGTGTGGAGGTTGCCGCCAGCGACCGCGCGGCGCTGCTCGCAGCATGGCTTGAGGAGCTCGTCTACATCGCCGAGACAGAGGACCTCCTGCCAGAGCAGGTAAGCGACCTGACGCTCGACAACAGCCACCTGGCTGCGACCGTTGCCGCGCGCCGCGGCCGGCCGCGCCATCTCGTCAAGGGGGTCACCTACAGCGACCTTTCCTTCGAGCGACGCGGCGAGGGCGTCCACGCGACGGTGGTGCTCGATGTCTGAGGCGCCGGCGCCGATGCCCGGCGCATCGGCGAGCGAGCGCGCGCGCGAGCGCGCGATGGCGATTCCAGTCGAGCCTCCGCCCAGCCTCCGGCAGATCGCGACGCTGCAGCAGGAGGTGCGCATGCTGGCGAGCGAGCGCGATGCCCTCATCCTTGCCCACAACTACGAGCGCCCGGAGATCCAGGATGTGGCAGATCGCACCGGTGACTCCTTTGCGCTCTCGCGTGAGGCTGCCGCCAGCGAGCATCAGGTCATCGTCTTCTGCGGCGTGCATTTCATGGCCGAGACCGCTGCGATTCTCGCTCAGGACAGAACAGTGCTCATTCCCGATATCGATGCCGGATGCTCGCTCGCCGAGACGATCACCGCGCAGCAGCTCCGCGCCTGGAAGGCCGCGCATCCCGGAGCAATTGTCGTGATGTACGTTAATACGACAGCTGCGGTCAAGGCCGAGGCCGACTACTGCTGCACCTCATCGAACGCGGCAGCCGTGGTAGAGCACATCTTTGAGGAGCACGGCCCGGACGTCGAGGTCCTCTTCGGGCCCGACAGATGGCTGGGGACGTTTGTCAGGCGGCGGACCGGCCGGGGGCTGCAGCTATGGGATGGCGAGTGCCACGTGCATGGAGCAATCGGCTTCTCTGAGCTTGCGCAGCTGCGCGAAGCGCATCCGCAGGCGGAGCTGATGATCCACCCCGAGTGCCGCTGCATCCCTGATGTCACGCAGCTGCTGGCCGAGGGCGGCCCGCTGGCGGCCCGCCATCACGTGCTCTCGACCGGCGGCATGCTCGAGCACGCCCGGCGCTCGGATGCGCCGCAGCTGATCGTGGCAACCGAGATCGGCATGCTTCACCCGCTGCGCAAGCACAGCCCCGGCAAGCAGCTCATTCCAGCGCGGCAGGACGCCCTCTGTCAGCACATGAAGCTGATCACGCTGCCCAAGCTGCGCGACGCCCTGCGCGACCTGCGCCCGCAGGTGCAGGTGCCGACGGAGATCGCCGCCAGAGCGCGCAGGCCGCTGGAGCGCATGCTCGCGATCTCTTGAAGTGCCGCGCCGCCCCTTCCGACGGCTCCCTGGCATGCAGCGCCGCGAGGAGCCCCGCCGGGCGCACCGGACCGGCTCGGCGGCTGCGGAGAGAGCGGGGAAGGCCGGGCGGCCGCCGCGCGCTGCCGCCGCTAGGAGGAGCCTCCGCGCTCACGCTCGGCCTCCTGCTCCATGCGCGCCAGACGTGTGTAGTAGTCGGGGAACTCGTTGAGATGGGCGAGCGCAATCTTGGCGGTGAAGATCGGGTCGTCGTCGGTCACGTTCGTCACGGCGCTCTGCAGACCGTGCTCGAGCTCGACATCCATGCCCATGCGAAGCTGCTCGACATCGAAGGGCGCAGCGGACCAGTCGATCCCGATTGCGGCCCCCGCTGCTCTGGCCTCATCGCTGCTGAAGTGCCTGCGAGCTTCGCTCATAGCGCGATCTGCTAGAGATTAGCCGCTGCCAAGCGCACCGCGCCGCGCACCCCCCGCAGGCTGGATCGTTCTCATGCCGACACTCGCCCCCGCACCCGCCATCCTGACAGCTGCTGCGATCGCCCTCCTCCCGAGCGCATCCGCCTCGGCCGCCGAGATGCCGGTCGCTCGCTGCTCGATCCACCAGCTTCGCGTTCACGCTGAAGGATCTGGCATCGCCGCCGGGAGCGAGCTCTCGGAGTTTGCATTTGTCAACCGCGGTGCGCGCGCCTGCCGGCTGTTTGGATATCCGCGCCTGACGATGCTTGGCCGCGCAGGGCGCGCGCTCAAGACCAGCGACCGAAACGCTCCGCCCGGCTTCGACGGCGTCCGGGAGGGCGTTGTCACTCTGGGCGCGGGAGCGCAGGCGTGGTTCGGCGTCTACTACGCGGATCGCACAGGCTACGGGACGCTCACATGCCCAACCGCCACGCGGCTGCGCTTCACGCCTCCCCAGCTGAAGGGCACGATCACGCTTGCGGGCAAAGGGGCGCGGATCACGCCCTATGGCGGCTCGGTTGAGCACCTTCAGTGCGGCGATGTCATGCTCACACCGGTCAGCGCAAAGCGCCTCTTGCCGGCACGCTCGCGTTAGCGCACCGCTCTGCACAGGCTCAGCCGGCAGGGGCCTCCCATCCGTCGACGCGCAGCCCGAAGCGCTCCACGAGGCCGGGCACGGTCTCGGGGCGCATCTCCAGGCCGTAGCGCTCGCAGAGCGCCGCAAAGGCCGCGGGCTCCAGCTCTGCTGCCCGCATCTGCGCTGCGCCGCGCAACTGGACAAGCTGGGCGAAGAAGCTCTCGAAGCCCGCGGGGGAGATTATCTCAAGGATCCGTGCGGGCTCATCGCCGTCGTTCCAGAATGTGTGCCATTGGCCGCGCGGCTTGAAGATGAGGTCGCCCGCTTCGCCGCTCAGCACCTCATCCCCCAGCAGCGCACCGACCCGTCCTTCGATCACGAAGCTGTACTCATCCTCGCGGCTGTGGCGATGAAGCGGGGCCGCCAGAGCGCGCGGCGGCATCGGATGCTCCACAAGCGAGAAGCGCTCGCCGCTCTCTGACCCGTCGATCATGAAGCGCACGCCGATGCCGCCAAGGGAGCCGCCGCTGCCCTCCGTTGACCGAAGCGCCCGCGCGCCGGTAATCATGTCTCTTGCAGTCTCCATGTCATCTCCTTTTCATCGAACATCAATGTTGCACGGATTATATGCCGGCAGTCGGCACCTGTCAAGATTGGATAGACAGCAGTGATCGATGAAGATGGTTCAGCCGGCGGCGCGGCAGGGACCCAGGGCAGCTCGCAGCGCCGGTCCTCGAGCGCGCGCGATGCAGCTGCGAGCGAGCGCTCCTCAGCGGCGGGCAAGCGCCCCTATCGGATGCGCCGCAGAGCCGAGGCGGAGGCGCGCACCCGGCTGCGCATCACCGAGAGCGCCGTTGCCCTCCACGGGACGCTCGGCCCGGCCCGCACCTCGATCAGCGCGATCGCAGAGCACGCCGGGGTGCGGCGCTCCACGGTCTATCGTCACTTCCCCGATGAGGCTGCGCTGCTCGGAGCCTGCTCGGCGCACTGGATTGCAGCAAACCCGCTGCCGGACCACGAGAGGTGGACCGCTATCGCTGACGTGCAGGAGCGCCTGCGCGCAGCGCTGCTTGACCTCTACGCCCACTACCGGCGCACCGGGCAGATGATGGAAAATCTGCTCCGCGACGAGCCCGTGGTGCCTATCCTGGGCGAGCTGCTCGGCGGCTACCGCGCCTACCTGGAGTCCGCGCGCGCGGCGCTGATGGCGGGCCGCGGGCTGCGCGGGGCACGGCGGCGGCTCACGCATGCTGCGATCGGCCACGCGCTCGCCTTTCACACCTGGCGCTCGCTCGCGCGCGAGCAGGCGCTCGCGGACCGCGAGGCGGCGGCCCTGGCCTGCGCGATGGTGGAGGCGGCCGCAAAGAGCCGCTGAGCGCGCGAGCACCTCCAGGCGGGAGCGACGGGGCTCGAACCCGCGACCTCTGCCGTGACAGGGCAGCGCTCTAACCAGCTGAGCTACGCCCCCGCGAGACGGCGTCCAAGCGCTCTCGGACGCCTGCCACCCTCCATCTTACGCACAAGCGCTCTCAGGCACCGTGGCCACCCTTCTTGGATAACGCTCGCTATCCTTGCGCCTGGAGCAGGAGCATGTCGCTGATCGGGCCCCCACCTCTGAGCTCAAACCCGCTTGCGGTGATGCTCGACGATGTGCGCAAGGAGCGAGCGGCGACCGTCCCTTATCCGCCTGGCGACCTCTCCTTCAGCCTACGCCGCGCCTCCCAGATCGCCAAGGACCCGCTGCCGGCGCTGCTCGATGCCTACGAGCGCCACGGCCCCATCTTCACGCTGCGCATCCTCCACTCCCGCATTGTCTTCATGATCGGGGCTGAGGCCAACCACTTCATCCTGCTCTCCAACGCCAAGCGCTTCATCTGGCGAGAGGGCCATTTCCGCGAGCTGACCGCGCTGCTCGGCGACGGCCTGCTGACGATCGACGGCGACTTCCACCGGCGCTCGCGGAGGATCATGCTGCCCGCCTTCCATCGCGAGCAGATCGAGGGCTCGGTTGCGACGATCGTCACAGAGGCAGGCAGGGCGATCGAGCGCCTTCAGCCGGGCGAGCGCTTCGACTTCTTCGCCTGGACGCGCCGCCTTGCGCTGCGCGTCGCGATGCGGGCGATCTTCGGCCTTGACCCTGACGGTGAGCTCGCCCGCTCAGTCGACGCCGCAGCGCTCTTTCCACAGGCGCTCTCCTTTTACTCGCACGGGCCGCTGCCGCGCATGCTGCGCGGCCCGGGAAGCCCATGGTCGCGTATGCAGCGCGCACGCTCGGAGCTCAACCGGCTGATCTACGGCGAGATCGCCCGCAGACGGGCCTCCGGCGAGCGCGGGCTGGACGTCCTGAGCCTTTTGCTTGACGCGCGCGACGAGGACGGCGCAGCGTTCAGCGATCGCCAGGTCAGAGACGAGGTCATGACGCTGCTCTTCGCAGGCCACGACACCACCACAGCGACGCTTTCCTTCATGTTCTACGAGCTTGCCCGCAACCCCGATCTGCAGGCTCCGCTGCGCGCCGAGCAGGAAGCCGTGCTCGGAGGCGGCGCAACGCGACGGCTGCCGGCGGCTGCGGATCTCAACGGCAACGGGCTGCCCCAGCTGGAGATGGTGCTCGAGGAGACGCTGCGCAAGTACCCGCCGGCGTGGATCGGACCGCGCCGCTCAGTCGAGCCCTTTGAGTTCGCCGGACACACGGTTCCCGCCCACGCTTACGTCAACTACAGCTCCTGGGTCACGCACCACCTGCCCGAGCTCTACCCGGAGCCTGAGCGCTTTGACCCGGAGCGCTTCACTGCCGAGCGCAAGGCGGCGCTGCCGCGGGGCGCCTACGTCCCCTTCGGGGGCGGCTCGCGCACCTGCATCGGCATGCGCTTCGGCCAGGTGGAGATCAGGGCGATCGCGTCGATGCTCCTAGCCCATTGCGCCCTCGAGCTGCCCGAGGGCTTTGAGCTGCGCATCCGCGAGGCGCCCACGATCGGCCCGCGCGGGCTGCCGATGAGGGTGTGCGACCCGCCGCGAGCGCCCGCGCGGGTGGGCCGCCTGGACGCCGGCGGGCCCGCCGGCGCTGAGCGCCTTGCCGCCTAGTGCAGCGCGCGTGCGCGCACGCTGATCGACACCGCTCCTTCCGCTTCCCGCGCGCCGAGCGACTCGAAGTAGACCCTCGGGTCAGCGAGCAGGGTGATCCTGGCAAGCGATGCAAGCGGGATGCCCACCGGCGTCCCCACGATCCTCCCGCCTTCGGCGCTCAGCACCAGGCCGCCGGCGATGCGCACGCCCGGAAGCCCCGCTGAGCCGCTTATCTCAGGCTCCCCTTCGAGCACCCCGATGCGTTCGAGCGCTGCGCCCGCCGGCAGCGTCGCGTGCACATCGCTCGCGCCCAGTCGGCCGTCCGCTTCCAGCTGAGCGCCGCGCTTGGAGAGGGTGACTTCACGGAGCGTCACGGTCCCGGAGAGGGGCGCTGGAAGCGGCAGCGTGAGAGCCGGCGAACGGATCAGCCCGCTGTCGACGCCTGACGCTTCCTGCTCGAGCGCGATCAGCTGGGCCGGCGAGGCGCTGAGGGCGCCGGCGCGCACGCTCACGCTTTGAGCTTCGCCGAGCAGCAGCTCCAGCGCTGGGCTCGCCTGCACGCTCACGGCTTCCACGTGGCCGTAGCGGCCCAGCGCTTCGCGCGCGCGCTGCGCCGCCATCCCCGGCAGCAGCAGCTCTCCGAGGGCTGCGAGCAGGATCAGCAGCGACAGCAGCGCCCCGCCGACATAGAGCAGACGCCGGCGCCGCCGCCGCGTGGGAGCTCCCGTGCTTCCCAAAGGTGCAGCGGGCGAGGCGACGGGCGCCCTCGCAATCGGCTGCTCCAGCCCTCCCTCCGGCTCCATGCGCTGCTCCATCCTTCAAGCTTTGCACCTCACACGCCACAGCAAGCGCCTGAGGCCCTACGCTTTAGGTGCGTGGGCGCGTAGCTCAGCTGGCCAGAGCACCTCGCTTACACCGAGGGGGTCGCCCGTTCGAGTCGGGCCGCGCCCATCGCAACAGCCGCGCGCGCCGTTCAAGAAGAGCACATGACAGACGCAACCAGCCCAACCACATGACAGACGCCGCCAGCCCGATCCGCGTCGCGATCATCGGCTCCGGCCCCGCCGGCTTCTACGCCGCCGGGCACCTGCTCGCCGAGGGGCCCCAGACGATCGAGGTGGACATGCTCGAGCGCCTCCCCACCCCCTGGGGGCTGGTGCGCTCGGGCGTCGCCCCCGACCACCCCAAGATCAAGTCCGTCACGCGCATCTACGAGCGCACGGCCGAACATGACCGCTTTCGCTTCTTCGGCAACATCGAGGTCGGGGTCGATGTCAGCCGGGCGGAGCTTGCCCGCCACTACCACGCGCTCGTCTATGCGACGGGCTCGCTTGCCGACAGGCCCCTGGGCATCCCCGGCGAAGAGCTGCCCGGCTCGCTGCCGGCGACTGAGCTTGTCGCCTGGTACAACGCCCACCCCGACCATCACGCGCTCGCGCCCGACCTCTCCTGCAAGCGCGCGATCGTGATCGGCAACGGCAATGTCGCTCTCGACGTCGCCCGCATGCTCGTGCTGCCGATCTCAGAGCTTGCGCGGACCGACATCGCCGACCATGCGCTTGCCGCGCTGGAGCAGAGCGCCATCGAGGAGGTGCTCGTCGCGGGTCGCCGCGGACCCGCGCAGGCCGCCTTCACCAACCCTGAGCTGCGCGAGCTTGCCGAGATCGAGGGCGTCGAGGTCGAGGTCGACGGCCAGGAGCTCGAGGACGCCCTGGCGGTCGAGGATCCCCATGCGGACCCCACTGCGAAGCGCAACGTCGAGACCCTGCGCGAGTACGCGCAGGCGACCGCGGCACGCAGGCGCAAGCGCGCTGCGGGCGATGAGGGCGCTGCAGCGCCCCGCCGCATCGTCCTGCGCTTCCTGCTCTCGCCGCTTGCGATCGAGGGCGGCGAGCGGGGCGTGCAGGCGGTGACGTTCGTGCGCAACAGGCTGGAGGCCGACGCGGCGGGCAGGCTGCGGGCGGTCGGCACCGGACAGCGCGAGCGCATCGAGGCGGGGCTGGTCGCGCGCGCGGTCGGCTATCGCGGCAGCCCGCTGCCGGACGTGCCATTCGATGCCGAGCGCTACGTGATCCCCAATGAGCGCGGGCGCGTGATCGATCCGGCGGGCGGCGGCACTCGCCGCGGCGAGTACGTTGTCGGCTGGATCAAGCGCGGGCCGACCGGGGTGATCGGGACAAACAAGAAAGACGCGCACGAGACGGTCTCCGCGATCCTCGAGGATCTGCGAGCCGATCGTCTCCCCGGCCCCGAGCAGCCCTCTCCCGATCAGGCGCTCGCGCTGCTGCGCGCCCGCCAGCCCAACCTCGTCACCTACGCCGGCTGGCGTGCGATCGATCACCATGAGCGTGCGCGTGGCGCAGCGCAGGGGCGCCCGCGCACCAAGCTCGCCCGCATCGAGGAGCTGCTCGAGGTTGCCGCCAAGGCGGGCTCCGAGGAGGAGATCAGCGCGGCGCTGCAGCGTGCCTGAGGCGCGTCGCGCTAGCCGAGGCTGTGCGAGACTCCACCCGCGCGGCTAGCTCATCGGGTAGAGCACCGGACTTTTAATCCGGCGGGCTGGGTTCGAGTCCCAGGCCGCGCATGACACCCGTTTGCAGGGCTTCTGGGCGCGAACCAAACTGGGATGATCGCGGTCGGGTTCCCAAATGGGGTTCCCCAGGATGCGACGAGATCGCCATAGCCGCCCGACCGACCGGCGGGCCAGAGGGCGCCGCGGCTGGACAGCGCGGTTGTCGCTCCGCAACTGCGTGGCAAAGACGCAGCAGCCAGTCGAATAGGTATGCAGCCTGTCGAGCCCGTTCCAAGGGAGGTGCCCTGACACTGGTCACACTGACCCGTAGTACTCCCGCTCTGAATCACCCCGGCTTCATTGGAGGCTATTTCGTGTGGGAAACCAACTGCCTGTCTGTGTTGCGGGTCAACTGCTCAAACTCCACCGGCGGCCTGTCGCCGCAGGCGCTGTGAAGCCTCTGGTGGTTGTACCAATCGACCCATTCCAGCGTTGCAGGCTCGACCTGCTCCATGCTCTTCCACGGACCAAGGCGTTCGATCAGCTCCGTTTTGTATAGGCCAATTGTCTTCTCGGCCAGGGCGTTGTCGTAAGCATCTCCGATCGATCCAACCGAGTCGTCGATGCCTGCGTCAAGGAGCCGTTGGGTGAAGGCAAATGAGATGTATTGACTGCCCGCGTCGTGGTGTTTGATCAGCTCGCCTTCGAGCACCGGCATGCCTTCGTGATCGCGAGCGAAGAGCGCCATGTCCAGCGTGTCGAGCACGAGATCGGTCTTCATCTGTCGATCTGCCTTCCATCCGACGATCCGCCTTGAGTAGGCGTCGATCGCGAAGGCCACATAACAGACGCCCGCCCAGGTGGGCACATACGTGAAGTCGGAGACCCAAATTCGGTTCGGCTCGTGAGCTTTGAAGTTTCGCTTGACGAGGTCCTCCGGGCGCGCTGCGGCCTGCTCGGGGATCGTCGTGCGACGGCGCTTTCCTCGACGAACGCCTTCAAGACCGGCCTTCTTCATCAGCCGCTCCGTCGTGCAGCGCGCGATGTCGATGCCTTCGCGGCGCAGCTGAAGCCAGACCTTGCGGGCGCCGTAGAGGCTGCGACTCTTGGCGTGGACCCGCTGGATCTCCCGGGTGAGCATCTCGTCGCGCATGGAACGCGCCGAGGGCTCTTGCTCACGGGCCTTGGCGGCGTAGTAGGTGGAGAAAGCGATCTGGAGTGTTTTGCAGATCGGCTCGACTCCGTGCTCTTCTCGGTGCGTGTCAATCATCGCGGTCATCTCCTCGGTTGCGGGCCTGCCTCCCGCGCGAAGAAAGCTGAGGCGAGCTTGAGAATCTCGTTGGCCCTGCGGAGCTCCTTGTTCTCGCGTTCAAGCTCCTTTATGCGAGCTGCCTCCTCGGTGGAGATACCCGGCCGGGAGCCTTCGTCGATCTGGGCCTGGCGGATCCAGCGGCGCAGGGTCTCGTTCTTGATCCCGAGCTTCGCCGCTAACGAAGTGATCGCGGCCCATTCGGAGCTGTGGGCCCCGCGGGCCTCTCTGGTGATGCGGATCGCGCGCTCGCGGAGCTCAGGCGAGTAGCGCTTGCTCCTGTTGCTCTTGGTATCTGGCATCTGCCCATCCTCTCACTGGGTTGGGCCTCCAAGATTCCCGGGGGGATTCAAGGACGATCAAAGAGCAGCGCTCGGGCATCGAGGCGGCGCTTGCATGGAGCCTCTCGAACGCTCGGGTGGAGCAAGTGAACACCCAGATCAGGCTGATCGCGCGGCGTGCCTTCGGCTTTCGCTCACCGCAGGCGCTGATTGCCATGGCCATGCTGTCACTCGGCGGTCTGTGCCCACCGCTGCCGGCCGAGGGTGCATGACCCACACATCCGTCAGGAGACCCCCATTTCGCCCGCCAGAGCCCCGGCTTCTTCGATGATCTGCTGCTGGTCGACTTCACTCCGGTGGAGTGTGCCCGCTCCCGCGAGACCGTCAAGCGCGGCGGGGACTCGAGTCTCACCGTCGCGCTGACGGACGCCGCCGACTACGGCTACTGCGCAAGCCACAGCCGCCACTTCTTCGGCTTTCGCCTGCACGCCCTGTTCGCGGCCGACGGCACCCCGAGGGCTTTGGCGCTGACCCCGCCGAAGGTCGACGAGCGCGAGGTTTGCTTGAAGCTCGTCGCCCGTTGCGAACGCAGGCCCGGGCAGCTGCTGATCGTGATCGGGGACAAGGGCTTCCGCGGCAAGGGCTTCGAGGCCCAGATGGCCGCGCTCGATGCCAGGATCATGCGTCCGCCCCGCAAGGACGAGAGCGGGCGTGGCCCGCAGCTCGCGCCCATCCGCCAGCGGATCGAGTCGATCTTCTGGACCTTCAAGGACATCCTCACGCTTGAGCGCCACGGCGCCCGCACCCTTCGCAACCTGCGCGTGCGGCTGTGTGCCCGCTTCGCCGCGCGGGCTGCCGCCGTCGCGCTCAACCACCAGCTCGGCCGCGCCAGCCGTTCGTTGGTCTGCTACACGGCGTAATTCCGTGGCACTACTCATCTAGAGCGCCCGGGCTCGCCCCGGCGCTGGCCCCGGCCCGCTCGGCCCGCGCGCCTATCGGTGAGCTCCGAGGGGCGCGGCGCGCGATCGACGAGGCGCTCGCATGAGCGCGGAGGCGCCGAGGAGCGCGTCGGCAGGCGGGCTTTCGACGCACGCTGCGATCACCCCATCTCGACCATAGGAGGGATGCATGAGCGATCAGCCAACCATCGATGAGCAGGCGTGTATCGCCCAGGGCGACTGCGTAGAGACCGCGTCTGCGGTCTTCGCGCTCGAGGATCGCGCCGTGGTCCTGGGAAGCGGGCCCGACGAGCTCCTGCTTGCGGCGGCCAAGGGCTGTCCGGTGCAGGCGATCACGCTCGTCGACCCGGACACCGGCGAGCAGGTCTATCCCTGACTCGTGGCCGTCACGCTCGATCACCGCTCTGGATCGGTGGTGGCGGGGGGCCGTGGCGCATCATCCCCGTCTCGCGCTCGACCGCCGCCACGCGGTCCGCGGGCACGCGAGGGCCGTCGGGCGGCGGCTGAAGCCACGGCCACTGCGCGGGCTCGGCCAGCCCGCGAACCATGTTCTCGATGCCCGCCGGCGTGGAGAGCGCCAGCATCCTCGCCGTGTCGGACTCCACGCGGAAGGTGTGCGGCGTTCCTCCGGGCGCGAACACCACGGCCCCCGGCCCGCAACGGCGCCCGCGCGTGGCCACCCAGGAGGGAGGATCTGCGGAGTCCTCAGTGAGCTCCAGCTCAACGAGCCAGGCAGTCAGCTCGCCTTCGAGGACGTAGAAGGTCTCGTCCTGGGGATGGGAGTGGAGCGGCGGCGCGGCGCCGTGGGGAAGAACTCCCTCCCACAGGCCGAGCCGTCCACCGGTTTGCCACCCGTCTAGCTTCATCCGCGCCAGCGTGCCCAGGAACCACAGGTTCTCGCCGCCGCTGACCACGCAAGGCTCGGCCGTATCGGCGCACGCTGCGATCGACGTCTGTGCGCTCATGGGCGCACCCCGCCGGAGAACTGCTCGGGGCGCTCGTATGCGCCCGCGGGCGCGCAGCCGATCGCCAACACCCTCGCTCCTTCGGCTCCTGGCCAGAACATGCGCGTGGCCGCGGCGTCGATGCGGAGCATCGAGCCAGGATCGATCGGCACCCGATCGCCGTCGATCTCGAACTCGCCCGAGCCGCGCAGGAGAACGTAGACCTCCTCCTGGCCGTCGGCGGCATGGTTGTGCTCGGGGTAGTCGCGAAAGCCGGCGGGGAGGTCGAGCACCTGGAGCCCGAAGGACTCCACCCCCAGCTCAGCAGCGGCGAGCCTGACGGCGCCGTGATGCAACGCGGCCATGTCGCCGATCGCCATGATCGTGTAGCGGCTCATCGCGCCGCTGCCTGCAGGAGCGTCGCGCTGCCGCTGAAGTCGACCGTCACGCACGGCTCCTCGCCCAGCACCCACGCGTCGTGGCCCGGGCCGATCACGAACGCGTCGCCCGGCTTCAGCTCGAACTCGCTGCCGTCGGCCATCCGAACCATCTGACGCCCGGAGACGACGTAGCCGGTGTGGGCCGCCTCGCACAACTCGGTCCCCGCTTGCGGCTTGACGTGCTCCGACCAGCGCCAGCCAGGCTGGAAGGTCGCACGGCCGACCGTGAGCCCACCGAGTCGTACGAGATCGATCCGGCCGTGCCCGGCGGTCGCCCGGCTGTCCTCCGGATCCTCGAGGCTCTTGACGATCACGCTGCTCATCTCGAGTCTCCTGCGTGCTCGTCGAAACCGGGCCATCCGGCCCCCTGCCGTGTACTGATCATCTGCGCCTCCTTGTCGTGAATGGCAGCAGGGTAGCGATGCGGCGTTCGGCTCACATCGGTCGAGTTGCCTATCTTTGCAGGGCGGCTTGCCCATCTTGGGCGAGCAGCGTGCGTGCCCTCGCGCGCTCGACTGCCGCCGTGCGGTTGGGGGCATCGAGCTTTCGCAGGATCGCCGAGACGTGATGACCGACCGTGCGCTCGGAGAGATGGAGCGCCTGCGCGATGGTGGCGTTGGTGGCCCCGGTGGCGAGCGCTTCCAGCACCTCCTGCTCGCGCCGCGTGAGCCCCGCCGCATTCTCGAGCGTCGAGCGCCGCGGGCCCCGCGAGGCGCGCTCACCGCGCGCCGCCCGCTCGCGGGTGAAGGCTCTCGCTGCCGCACGGGCGCCGAGCCCGTGCAACGACGCGAGCGCGTCGCGAGCGGCACGGTCGTCGCCGGCCAGCGACGCGAGCGCGGCCTCGTACGGCGCGTCCACGGCTCGCCAGGCCGCGATCGCGCCCCGCCAGTCGCCGGCGAGCTCGAGCAGCACGGGCTCGGGTGCACCGGCCGGAGGGTCGATCGGGCTGCCCAGTCGCGAGGCCCAGAGCGCCAGCTCGCCGCCCCAGCGCGCGAAACGCGCGACCGCCGGCGTCTCCCGCGCGGCTCGCAGCAGATCCAGCGCCGCCGCGCGGTCGCCGCGCAGCCATGCCGCCTCGACGAGCGCCAGGCGGACCATCCCGTGCCTCGAGCCCTCTGCGGCGACCAGCTCGACGATTCCCTCCCACGCCTGCTGCAGCAGCTCGGCAGCATCCGGCTCGCCGCGCCTTGCCTTGATCAGAGCCTCGAGCGCGCACGCGACATGGAACTCTCCCTGCCACCAGCGCTCCCGGCGCGCCGCGATCGCCATGGCCTCCTCCCAGCGTCCCCTGTCCAGCAAGCTGCGCGCGCGGAAGATGCGGATCGCCATGATCGGAAGCGCCGAGACGTGCAGCTCCTCCAGCAGCGGCAGCGCCTCCGCTGCGACCTCGTCCACGCGCTCGTGTGCGCGCAGCGCGACCCCAACGTTCGTCAGGTTGACGTACGCGCGGACCATGCGGATCGTGAACCCGCTCCGCTTTGTCGCCGCAAGCGCGTCGTCCAGGGCCCGGAGCGCCGCGCGCTCGCCGAGGTGGCCCCGAGCGAGGCCGGTGCTGATTGCCACGTCGATGCAGGTCTCCTCCAGTCCGGCGTCCTCCGCCAGCGCCAGGGCGCGTGGGGCCATCTGGAGCGCCGAGGCCGGATCGAAGGCCGTTGCCTCGATGCGCAGCAAGGTGGCGGACGCCCAGGCCAGCGATGCCATGTCGCCGGTCTCTTCGAACGCGGTGATCGCCTGCACGGCCGCCGCCCGTGCCTCCACTACGCGCTCCAGCGACCACAGCGCGTACGAGAGCGCCACGAGCGCGCGCCCGTGCCTGCGCTGATCGCTCAGCCGCTCCGCGAGCGCGACGGCGCGTTCTGCGGCATCCACTGCGTCCTCAAGACGTGGATTGGCGAAGTTCGACGCGCGCGAGCATTGCACGAGCAGCTCGAATCGATCAGGACCAGCCAGGTCGCCGCCGAGTCGCAGGGCGCGCTCCGCCTGCAGATAGGTCTCGCGCACCGCGCCGACGCGCTCGGCCTCGGCCGCCGCGAGCATTGCGTGCCGCGTGGCCTCCTTCGTGAGGCCGCCAAGCTCGGCGTGGTGCGCGAGTTGCGCGTGGTCCTCCGCATGTCCCCCTGCGACGAGCGCTGCGAATGCCCGCGCGTGAAGCGTGGTTCGGCGCTGCGGGGAGATCGAGCTCTCGATCGCCTCACGGATGAGCTCGTGCCTGAACGCCAGAGCGCTCCCGTCGGCGACCAGCACTCCACGCGCGCGCGCCTCCTCGAGTGCCACCGGGTGCGTGGAGATGACCGCCTCGATCAGTGCCGGATCGAGACGGGGGCCCATGACCGCCGCTGCGTCGAGCGCTTCCCGCGCCGCCATGCCGAGCCTTCCTACGCGCGCGAGCGCCGCGTCCCGGACGGAGGCCGGCAGTCGGCCATGGGCTGCGATCGACTCGACGACCAGGAAGGGATTGCCACCGGTCGCGCGCATCAGATCCGCCGCGTCGAGCCCCGCCGGGCGCGTGAGATCGGCCACCGCCGCCTCCGACAATGGGCGAAGCGCGATGCGAGTGACAGCGGGCGCGGTTGCAAGGTCGCCCAGCAGCAGCCGGAGCTCCGGCTGCGCCTCGACCTAGTCATCCCGGTACGTCACGGCCATCACCACACCTAGCTCCTCGATCCGCCGCGCCAGGACGCGCGTCAGCTCCAGCGTCAGCGGATCGGCCCAATGAACGTCCTCGATCACCGCCAGCGCCGGGGCTCGCCGGCCAAGGGCGTCGAGCAGCGCGCGAGCGACCGTCAGGCGGTCTTCGCTTCCCAGCGCGAGCAGGTCTCCGCCGTCTGCGGCTTCGAAGAGCTCGCGCAGCGGGCCCAAGGGAGCAGGCACCGACAGCGGCTCGCATGCGCCCGCGAAGAACGCGACCGCATCGCCGGCGACGCGATCTCGAAGCTCGCGCACGAGCGATGTCTTGCCGATGCCCGCCTCTCCAGCGACGAGCGTCAGCGCGCCTCGGCCGTCACGGGCCGCATCTACGATCTCAACCAGCCGGGCAAGCTCATCCTCACGCTCGAGCAGCCGCTCCACAAGCGCCGATTGTAACGGGGGGCAGAGGAGCGCCGCGCGGCGCCGGAGCCCGTCAAGCCCGGTGAGACGGTTCGCGTCCGAAACTAGTGAGCGGCGGCGGCCTCCTTTGGCTTGTTGATCCACGCGGCGGTCGGCAACTTGGGCGGGACCGGCTGCTTGCGGACGAACCGCTCGGGATGGGCGGCGTAGGCGGCCTCGAGCACGGCGGCCCGCGCCGCGTGGAGCTGCTTGCCGTGGCCGTGGTGGAAAGCGGCAGGGGTCATCAGGCCGATCCCGGAATGGCGGTGCTCGTGGTTGTGCCAGCCGAGGAACGCCCTGCAGTGCGCCCGGGCGTGCTCGATCGAGTCGAAGTGCTCCCGGAACTCCGGCCTGTACTTCAGCGTCTTGAACTGCGCCTCGGAGTGGGGGCTATCGACCGGCGTGCCGACATCGCCCATCGAGGGTGCCAAGCCGGCGTCCTTGACCTTCTGGCTGAAGACCCAAGATCCGAACTGCACGCCCTGGTCGCTGTGAATTATCGCCTGCCGTGAAGGACTCCGCTGCGCCAGGGCCATGCCGAGCGCGTTGGTCGCCAGCAGCGCCGTCTGGGAGCTGTCGATCGACCAGCCGACGACCATCCTCGAGAAGGCGTCCAGGACGGCGCAGCAGTAGAGCTTGCCCTCTCTCGCGGGGTGCTCCGTTATATCGGTCATCCATAGCCGATCTGGCTCCTGCGCTCCGAAGCGCCTGCGCACCAGGTCAAGCGTGTTGCCTTTCGAGAGCCTTGCGGTGCGTGGCGGGCGCCTGTTGGGCAGGCCCTTCAGTCCTAATCGGCGCATCAGCAGCTCGATCTGGTTGTGGCCGACGTGGATGCCTCTTCCCAGGCGCAGCTCCGCTGTCACGCGCATTGCGCCGTAGGTTCCGCCGGAGTCCTTGTGAACCTGCGCGATCTCGCCGGCGAGCCAGGTGTGCCTGAGTGTCTTCGCCGACGGCGGCCTGCCTCTCCAGGCGTAGTAGCCGGAGACCGAGACTCCGAGCATCAAACAGGCCCGCTGGACGTCGAAGCCCTGCCCGGTCAGGGAGGCGATCACCGGGTAGAGGCTTTTGAGGCAAGATTCTGGTCGAGAAAGACTTCATTGACTTTCCGCGAGAGGGCCAGTTCGGTCTCAAGCTGACGTATGCGCCGCTTGGCGGCAGCGAGCTGCATCTGTCCCTCGGTGTTGAGCCCCGGCGCCTCGCCGCGGTC
>JAJPKQ010000029.1 GCA_021323635.1 bacterium
CCAGTGCCCAGCGAGATCCCTGTCCAGGGTGAGACGCATGTCTCGACTCACCAGAGACCTATCACCTGGGACATATGTCTTGAACCCACACACCCTCGCTCACCCCTCAAGAATGCCCTGCTAATGCAGGTTTTTTGAGCGAGGAGGGATGGCGATCGATGCGCCCGGCCACGGCACGGGCGACGTGGCTCGCGTTGCGGCCCAAAAAGGGTCGCCCTGGCATCGCATGAGCTCTCCCGGAGCGGAACAGGGCCTCCAGTCTGCCGGGGCGGTTTGCTCGCTTGCAGCTCTGCGCCGGCAGAACCGAGGCACCCCACCGGCTCAGCTATCGGCCGGGAGGATCGTGAACGCCTCTCCGTAGAGTGGCGCAACTGCGCGCAAATGCCGCTCGTCGAAGCTGAGGATGCGGGTGGTGCGGTATCGCCCCGCGAGCGCGACAAGCGCACAATCGGCCAGGCCGAGCGCCAGGTCGGCGTAGCGAGCGTCGATGTCGATGATCGTCGCGTAGTCCTCGCGGTCAAGCGCAGCCACGATGAAGCGTCCGGCGGCGAGGTCTCGCAGGAATGCGCGGCGGGCCGATTGGCCCAAGCGCTGCCCGAGCAGGTAGTCGATCTCTGCCGCAGTTGGTGCCGGGATGACCAGCGCTCCCGTCTCGGAGGTGATGAGCTCGAGAATCGCGCTGCGGCGCGGCTCTTCGCGGTCGGCCAGGGCAACGACCGGCGCCGCATCGATCAGCAGCGTCAACCTCCGAAGCCTTCCAGCAGCTCCTCCTCGGGGATCTCCGAGATCGGGCGGCAGTCGCGATCGATCCGAGGGAAGCCGGCCGCGAGCGCAAAATCACGATCGCGCAGGGGAGCGGGCTCGTAGGCGTCGATTGCCGCGCGCAGGATCTCCGCCTGCGGACGTCCCGCCTGGCGCGCGAGGCGGGCAAGCCGCTCGGCCTGCTCGTCCTCGAGGTAGACGCTCGTCTTTCGCATACCGGCAGTATAGGGCACTATGTAGGGCAAATATGTGCGCTCGTGCTTCGCTTCACTAACAGCGCCCAAGATTATGCCGATCCAGGGTGAGACGCATGTCCCGGCTCACCAGAGACCTATCACCTGGGTCTAGGACCAGTGGTCCGAATCCACACTCAATAGCCCATTCTGAACTGCCTGCAAAGCGATGGCTTTCAGACCGACAGGGGTTGCGGAACGGTGTCCCGAAGGCCTCCCTCGCTGCGCCCGGCGACATCGAGCGGGGCGGCGAGCTCGGCGACCACTGTGAGCACGCGCCGCAAGTGCCGGCGGGCATCGGTCCACATGCGTGTATGCATGATACGATGCGTCTATGCCCAAGTCAATTCAGATTCGGGACATCGACGATGAGGTTTACCTCGGCTTGCGGCGCCGGGCCGCAGAGGCGGGCGTCAGCGTCCCCGAGCTGCTGCGCGCCGAGGCTGCGCGGCTGGCGGCCCGACCGAGCATCGCGACCTGGCTTGCATCAACGCGGAGCCGCTCGTCGGAGCTCGGCGCTGCGGCGGTCTTGCGGGCGCTTGACGAGCTGCGCGATGCTCGTAGTTGACGCATCCTGCTTGGCGGAGGTCGTGCTCGCCGGACCTGATGCCGAGCCGGTGCGGGAGCGCTTTGCGGACGAGCCGGATCAAGTGGCGCCCCATCTCGTCGACGCCGAGGTGCTCGGGGTGGTGCGGCGCGCGCACCTGCGTGGAGAGATCGATCGGACTGCAGCCGGCCACGCGATCAGGGATCTCGGGTCTTGGCCGGCTACGCGGGTCGACCATCGGCCGCTGCTGGGGCGCGCATGGCAGCTTCGCGACTGCCTCAGCGCGCCGGATGCTCTCTACGTGGCGCTTGCCGAGGCGCTTGGCGCGCCGCTCCTCACGCTCGATCGACGCCTTGCCCAAGTGAGCGGCCTGCGCTGCCAGATCGAGATTCCGCAGCCGCCGTGCGCAGCGCCCCACCGGACGGCAATGCGCTCGGGCTCGCGTGCAGGCAGCGCTCCTGATCAGTAGTCCCCCGCTGCGCCCCGCGGCGCGCCGCGGATGACCGCGGCGTGCGCCCTGCGCAGACTTCACGACATGGCCCGATCGGGAGCCCCATCACTGCGCACGCCACTGACCGAGCTGATCGATCTCAGCGGCCGCACCGCGATCGTCACCGGCGGTGCAATGGGGATCGGGCTTGGCATCGTCGGTCGCCTGCATGAGGCGGGCGCAAGCATCCTGATCGCCGACCTCGACCTGCAAGCTGCCGAAGCCGTCCGCGAGGCGCTGGTGGAGCGGAGGCCCGGCAGCGCCCATGCGGTCGGTGCTGACGTGAGCGATCCGGAGAGCGTGGAGAGGATGGTGAGCGCCGCGCTGGAGCGCTTCGACAGCCTCGACATACTGGTCAACAACGCCGGCATCTATCCCATGGCGCCGCTCGAGAAGCTCGACCTCAGCACCTTCAGGCACGTCATCGACGTCAACCTCACCGGTCTCTATCTATGCACCAAAGCGGCCGCAGAGCGCATGATCGCCCGGGGGCGCGGCGGCCGCATCATCAACGTCACATCGATCGACGCGCTGCATCCCTCGATGGTTGGCCTTGCTCCATACGACGCCTCCAAGCATGGCGCCTGGGGCTTCACAAAGAGCGTCGCGCTCGAGCTCGCCCCGCACCGCATCTGGGTCAACGCAATCGCCCCCGGCGGGATCGCGACGCCAGGCACGGGCGACATGGGCGGCGAGGCGCTCAGGGAGTTCGAGGCTCAGATCCCGATGGGGCACATGGGCGACCCCGACGACATCGGGCGCGCTGCGCTGTATCTGGCATCCGAGCTCTCCAGCTACATGACCGGCGCCCAGATCGTCGTCGACGGCGGCCGGCTGCTCGCCTGAGGCCCTCGCCGACGGGCGCCACGAAGCGACTCGGTCGCAGCCCGAAAGCGATCGCTTGCGCTCTCCCCCGCTCAGCTGCTGGCGACCAGCGAGAAGACTGGCGGCAGCCGCGAGGCGACCGTGAACCAGCTCTTGCCCCCGTCGCCAGAGCCGAACACCTCGCCCGAGGTGGAGCCGAAATAGAGCTCGAGCGCCGATCCCTCCCCGGTCCAGTCGAGGGCGTGGCGCAGCACCGTCAGATAGGCACCCTCCTGAGGCAGGCCCTCGCCGCGCGCCATCCAGCTGGCGCCGGCATCGCGCGTCTCAAAGACGCGGACACGACCATCAGGCGTGACGCGATCCATGTCGGCGCTGAGCGGAATGACAAAGGCGCTGTCGGGGTCCGCCGGGTCGATCGCCAGCGGAAAGCCGAAGTCCGAGGGCAGCCCGGCACCGATCTCGCACCAGCTCCTACCGGCATCGTCAGAGCGATAAACGCCGCCGTGGAACTGCATGAACATCCGCTCCGGCGCCAGGGGGGCGCGGTGAAGGCGATGCACGCACAGCGGCGGCACACCGGCCTGCTCGGCAGCGCGACCGCTCTGCTCCAGGCGCTCGCGGACCTCCTCAGGCACCTCATCCGGAAGGTAGCGGGCCACCAGACCGCTGTTGCCCTGCTGCCAGGAGGCGCCGCCGTCCTCGCTGAGCCAGACGCCTGAAGCGGAGACAGCCAGCGCAATCCGCTCCGGGTCACCCGGCCAGGTGGAGATCGAGTGCAGGCAGAGCCCGCCGCCGCCGGCCTGCCAGCAGGAGCGCGTGGGATGCTCCCAGAGCGCACCATTCAGAGACCAGCTCTCCCCGCCGTCCTCGCTTTCAAAGAGCACGCCCGGGTCGCCACCTGCATAGAGCAGGCCGTCGCGCTGCCCGGCGACGATAACCCAGACGCGCTGCAGCGCCTGCTGGCCTCCGGGCGGCAGCGCCACGCCCTGCGCCTGGCGCCAGGCTCCGCCGGGGTGCTCAGCGCTCCACGCGCTCGGCTCCTCATCGGTGTACCAGATCTTCGGGCCGTAGAAGGGCGAGGTGCTGGTCGCAAGCACGCGACCGCTGCGAGGATCGCGCATTGCATAGTCGACCGGCTCGCCCGCAAACGCCCGCGCGCTTGCGCTGAATCCGTCTTCCGGCGCCCCGCTGAGCGCGAACAGGCCCTTCTTGGTTCCGACCAGCAGCTCGGTCATCTCGCTCCTTGCCTTTCACGTCGATCTGGTTGCGGACATCCGCCGGATATCGCCGGCAGCACCTCGACGCGGTCCTCGCTGCGGAGCGCTGTCGCCTTGCCGCTGCGCTCGCCGTTCACAAAGACGTTTATGTGCGGACGAATGAGACCGCGCTCGTCAAGTATCCAGCCTGCCACCGCCGGGTGCTCCACCTCCAGCGCACGCAGCACCTCGCCGACGCTGCGACCATCCAGCCGGTGCTCTGAGCGATCGCCGGCAAGGCGCTTGAGAGGCCCGTGCACGCGGACTTGCGGCATCGCACGATTCTTCCACGCGGGCGTTGCACACGCTGAGCGGCTGGGCGGCGAGCTGTAGACTCCCACGCCCTCGGCCTGATCATGCTCTGCATCAGAACACCTCACCAGCGGCGGCGAGTAGCGTGCGGCTGAAGCTCTACGTCGTCCACGGCTCGCACCCCTGCGCCGCCGTCGAACGGGCACTGGCGATGAAGGGTCTTTCATACGACGTGGTCGAGTGGCTGCCGCCGCTGCACGCGCCGCTGCAGCGGGTGATCTTCGGCGTCCGCACGGTGCCGGGGCTGAAGTTCGAGGGCGAGAGGCTCACCGGCTCAAGGACGATCATGCGCCGGCTGGATGAGCTTGTCCCCGACCCGCCTCTCTTCCCGCGCGATGCAGAGCGACGTCGGCTGGTCGAGGAGGCGGAGGCGTGGGGAGAGGAGGTTCTTCAGCCTGTCGCCCGGGAGCTGCTTTGGACAGGCCTGCGTCGCAGCCCGCAGGCGCTGGTCAGCTATGCCGAGCACGCCAAGATCCGGCTGCCGGCAGCAGCCATCCGCCTGAGCGCCCCGCTGATCGCGCGACTGGAGGGCCTGCTCAATCGAACCGGAGACGCCGTGGCGCGGGCCGACCTCCAGGCGCTGCCCGGTCAGCTTGACCGCGTCGATCGTTGGATCGCCGATGCAACGATCGGCGATCTCGAGCACCCGAACGCAGCCGACCTGCAGATCGCATCGACGATCCGCCTGCTGATGACCGCCGCCGACGTGCTTCCGCTGATCGAGGGCAGGCCGTGCGCGCAGCTTGCGCTTGCGCTGTTCCCGAACGTCGATGGCACGCTTCCTGTCGGGTCGCTTCCGCGCGCCTGATCGCTTGCATCCCGCTCGCGCTCCACGGATGCAGCCGGGCTGCGAGCGGCCGCGCGCACCCGCTGGCCGGCGCCTGTCGGCCAGCAGCGGCAGCCGTGCCCGGGCGGCTCAGGCGGCCTTCTTGGGCGTCGCCTGCATCTCGCCAAGGCCACTTGCGTCGAGAGCCGGCGCGCGGGGCGCCCCAAGCAACATCGCCTCGGCATCAGCCAGCTCGAGCGGACGGGCAAATAGGAAGCCCTGACCGAGGTCGCAGCCCTCGGACCGCAGCGTGAAGAGCTCCTCCTTGTGCTCGATGCCCTCGGCGACGGTCTCGATCGAGAGCGACTTGCCCAGTCCGATCAGGGTGCGCATGAAGGTGAGAGCCTCACGCCCCGCCCCCAGTCTCGAGACGAACGCGCGGTCGATCTTGAGCGCGTCGACCGGGAAGCGCTGCAGGTGCGCAAGCGAGGAGTAGCCGGTGCCGAAGTCGTCGATTGCTATCCGCGCTCCAAGCCCCTTGATCCGGCGCAAGAGCTCGACGGTGTCATCGACATTGCGCATCAACGCGGTCTCAGTCACCTCCAGCACGAGTCGCTGCGCATCCAGCCCGCTCTCGGCGAGGGCTGCCTCCACGTCACCCAGCAGTCGGTCGCTGTCCAGCTGGCGCGCGGAGACGTTGACCGCGATCCGGCCCGCATAGCCCGCACGCGCCCAGGCGGCGCCCTGCGCGCAGGCCTCCCGCAGCACCCACGCACCGATCTCGACGATCAGACCCGACTCCTCGGCCAGCGGGATGAAGTCGTTGGGCGGGACCACCCCGCGCTCGCTGTGCCTCCAGCGAATCAGCGCCTCCACGGCGGTGACGTGTGAGCGCGTGAGGTCGAAGATCGGCTGGTAGACGAGAAACAGCTCATCGCGCTTTTGAGCATCGCGCAGTGCAAGCTCAAGCGCCGCGCGGCTCTGAATGGCGTCCTGAAGCTTGCGCTCATAGAGCACGAAGCGGTTGCGTCCGTTGCGCTTGGCCGCGTAGAGCGCGGCGTTGGCGTCGCGCAGGAGCTCCTCGGCCGAGGGCCGCACCCCGGCGGCTATGCCGATGCTCACGCTCACGCTGACCGACTTCTGGCCGTCCGCGTCAAGCGCGAAGGGAGGACGGAGGGATTCGAGCAGTCGCTCCGCGATCAGCTCCGGCCCGGCCTCGAGCAGGGCGCCCTCACAGACCGCGACAAACTCGTTGCCGCCGAGGCGCCCGAGCGTGTCGCTGCCGCGCAGGGTGTCATCGAGCCTGGCTGCAAGCGCCCGCAGCAGCTGGTCGCCGGCCGCGCGACCGAGCGATTCGTTGACCGCGCGGAAGTTGTCGATGTCGATCGAGAGCGCCGCGACCGGCGTGCCGTTGCGCCCGGCCCGGGCCAGCATCTGCTCGGTGCGGTCGAGGATCAGCGCGCGATTGGGCAGGCCGGTCAGCGCATCGTGCGTGGCGACGTACGCCAGCTCATCCTTGCTCTGCGCCAGCTGCGCGTCCGCGTCCTGTCGTTCGTGGTCGACCGCCCGGCACAGTCGCACAAAGCTCACCTCCAGCGCGCCCTGCAGCACGCTCAGCGCTTCCGCCAGCGCCCGATCGGGAACGCAAAGCTCAGCTGCGCTCGCACGCAGGACTGCTGCAGTCGCGTCGCGCCAGGCAAGCCAGCGCTCGCCGATCTCCTGAAGCGTCGCGCTGCGATGCGCAAAGAGCTCTGAGTAGAGCTGCGAGGACTGCCGGCCTGCCTCGCGGGCAGCCTCCGACCCCTCCCCCGAGAGCCAGCGCGCGATCCCGGTCGTCGAGATCCGGTTTATGCGCTCGAAGGCGCTCTGCGTGTCCGGATCGCCGCCATAGCCCAGCTCGCGGATGCGCGCGCCCGTGCGCGCAACCACCTCCGCGACCCGCTCGAGGAGCGCGGCGCCCAGCAGATGGGCCTCCTCGCTCAGCGCTGTCACTGCGACCGGAGGCAGCGCGGCGCGCGGGGTCGAACCCTCGAATGCGTCCTGACCAGGCATCACAGCCATGATCGGCGACTGTGGCGCCAATCGTTACGCAAACACGGGAATCGCTGGACGCAACGGCGCAAGCCGCGCTCAGCGCGGTGCCTTGGCTCGAACACCCGTCCAGCCGCGCGGCCGCCGAACAGCGCTACGCAGCGCTCCTCTCGACCCGCCCGCTCAGTCGGCGAACTCTGCGGGGCGCTTTTGCAGGAACGCGTCGATCGCCTCGGGAACGGCGCGACCGAAGGTCGCCATGATCTGCTGGCGATCCTCGTACTCCACCGCTGCCTGCTCGGATCCGATCTCAAGCGCGCTCCACATGCCCTGCTTGGTCAATCGCACGCCCCAGGGCGCAAGCGATGCGATCTGGACCGCCGCCGCCAGGGAGCGCTCCAGCAGCGCATCGGCCGCGACAACGTCCGCGACCAGGCCGATTCGCAATGCCTCCTGCGCATCGAGGCGCCGACCGGTGAGCATCAGCTCGTGCGAGCGCGAAGCGCCGATCAGACGCGGAAGCAGCCAGCTTGTGCCCATGTCGCAGTTGGAGAGGCCGATGTTGATGAAGGCGGCGCGAAAGACCGCCTCTGCTGCCGCATAGCGGATGTCGCAGCCGAGCGCGAGCGCAAGCCCAAGCCCGGCGGCAGGGCCGTTCACCGCCGCGATCACCGGCTGGGGCAAGGAGCGCAGCGCGAGCACCAACCGCGACATGTGCTCCTGGTTGGCCAGGCGGTCGCGCGGCAGGTCGCTGCCATCGTTGCCCGGCGCCGTGCCGTAGCCGCGCAGATCGACTCCCGCACAGAAGCCGCGTCCGGCGCCCGTCAGGATCACCGCACGGATCTCTCGCTCCGCTGCAGTGCGCGCAAGCTCCTGATGCAATGCCTCGCATAGCTCCGCCGTCATCGCATTGAGCTGGTCCGGCCTGTTCATCGCAAGTCGACGAACGTGCGGAGCGGGGTCATCCACCAGCAGCACCGGCATCACCGCCGTCATGCTAGCCAGCCGGCGCGAGCGCCGCACGCTCGCTCGCGGCTCCGTAGTTTGCGCGCTCGCCTGCTGCGTCGATCAGCGGATGCATGCCGGAGCGGCGATGCTCACCATCATCGGTGAGGCCCGCGCGTCGGCCCTGGCAAGCGCAGCGAGCCCACGACCAGAGGACAACCTTGACCAGCACGACCAACCAGACCGCCGCACACATGAGCATGCGGCATGTCCGTGCGCTCCGCCGCGACGTCGACGCCTGCCACGCCTGCCGCGATGCGGCGCACGAGGGAGGTTGAGGGTCAATGGTTGCAAGCAGCGATCGCAGCCCTCATCCTCGAGAGCGCGGGCAGACCGTGACCGTCGACCAGCCCGATGGAGAGCCGCACAACGCGCCACACAGGCGCGCCCGGGCAAGCAGCGAGGGGCTGTCGCCCGACGATTATCTGGAGGCCGCCCAGACGCGGGCGGAGCTGCGCGAGCTCCTGAAGTGGGGCGAGCGCATCCTACGCGCGCACAAGCTGACGCCCGAGCGCTATGAGCTGCTGCTTGCTATCAAGACCGCGCCAGATCGCCGGCAGCTTGCGACCGTCGGCTGGCTCGCCCAGGTGCTCAACGTTGCCCAGAGCAGCGTCACGCAGCTGGTCCGCCGCGCTGAAGATGCGCACCTGCTCCGCCGCCAGGTCTCAAGCGGTGACGCCCGCGTGAGGTATCTGAGCCTGACCAGGACGGGCGAGCGGCGGCTGGCCGCCGCACTGCTCGCCCTCTCGCCCCAGCGAGCCAGGATGGCTGCGCTCTGCGCCGAGCGCGCCATCAGGCCACATCTGCAGCGCCCCGATGATCCGCTCGCGCGCGAAGAGCGCGCGGATCGCCCCGCGGTTGAGCACCCACTGCCAGTTCGGTAGTTCTCCGTACCTTCAAGAGGGTCTCCCCACGATGGGACCGCACAGTCGGTGCGTGAACCTCGAATCAGAGCGCGGCAGAAACATAGGGATCCGCTCTGAACACATGACCCATCAATTAACACATGACCCATCAGGTTTCCGATCGAAAGGAAGGCGGAGATGAAACGCAAGGTCTTTGACATTATCGTCAGCGCAGGTGGTGCGATGGTGGTCGTCGCGCTGCTGGCTGCTGGCTCGCTGTTGATGTGGGGCTATACCTTTGCCAACGAAAACGTGCACAACGAACTTGCGGCGCAGCAGATCTACTTCCCGCCCAAGTCTGCGTTCGAACACCCCAAGCCCGGCACCGAGATCACTCCATCGATGATCCCGTCCGTCTCGCGCTTTGCCGGGCAGCAGCTGTTGACCGGCGAACAGGCACGAGTCTGGGCGAACGACTTCATGGCGGTGCACCTGCGTGAGATGCCATACCACGGCATCTACTCAAAGGTCAGCGCGGCTGCACGCAAGGAACCCGGTAACAAGCAGCTTGCGGCGCTTGAGTCGACCGTGTTCCAGGGCACCACGCTGAGAAGCCTGCTGCTCGACGCCTACGCCTTCTCGACGATCGCCGAAGTGATGCTCGTCAGCTCGATCATCGCCTACATCCTGGCAGTCCTGATGGCGATCCTTGTCGGCCTGGGCTTCTGGCACGCCCGGCGCACCTCCCCTGAAGAGGAGCTGCTGCCGGCCAGAACCCGTCCGGCAAGCGGCGGCGCCGGCTCCGCTCCCCACCCGGCCGGAGCATAGGCCAGGCCACCGCTCCCGCCTTACCCCGACCGGCTGCGCTACGAGAGGGCGCAGCCGGTCGGACCGCTTTGGGCGCCCTCTCGTCGGCCCTCCGGACCAGGCCCGCCGAGATGCGGATGAAAAACATGGAAAGATCCTCCGTGTGGGCCGAGCACAGATGCTGCACACGCTCTGGGAAGCCGTCAGCCGCGGCGAGCTCGATGCGCTCGCCTCGGCGCTGGCGCCGGATGCGTGCTGGCGCGCTGTCGAGGATGGCCCCTGGAACTGCTCGGGCCGCCCGAGGATCATTGAGGTCTTGAGCGCCAACATCGAGCGCATCCGCTCAGGGGCGCTCGAGGAGGCGCTTGAGGTCGGCGATCGCGTCGTCGTGGCCTTCCGGCCCGGCGGGGGCCATGAGCCGACATGGCCGCTTGACCACGGCAGGCGCTATGTGGTGGTGAGCTTCCGCAGCGCGCTGATCAGCGAGCTGAAGGGCTGCGTGGACCGCGAGGCTGCGCTTTCCTACGCGGCCGCAGGGTGAGGCGCAAGCGCGCGCTGCGGGCGATCTGCAGCGCCGCGCGCAGGTCGGCAAGCGTTTCGTGGGCCGTTTCGCCGAGCGCGGGAAGGTCGTAGGGGCTGCTTGCGCCCTTCGGCAGCAAACCGATCTCAAGGTGCGGCGCTGACGAGATGCCGACATCGCCGCAGCCCACGTCGGCGATCGGCTGACCTGCTGTTACGTGTGCCCCCACCGGCACCAGATCGGGTCGAGCGTGCCCGTAGTAGACGTAGCGTCCGCGGTCGCTTCCGCTTTCGATGCGCAGCACCGGCGCCCAGCGACCGAATCCTTCAAGGCCCTCGGCGACGATCGTTCCACTCGCGACCGCGACCTCAACCATGCGGGCACCGCACTGATTGGCGCTGCCGCCCAGATCGACGCCCTGGTCGAGGCTCCACGTGCTGACTCCGGCCACCCGCGAGAGCGGCGAGAGCGGGAACACCCAGCCGCCGGTGGCCACCGACTCGCCGCCGGTGCGCTGCACCGCAGCCGATTCCGGAGCAGTGCCGCCGGATGCGCTCGCGCTGGGTGTTGCTCCCGGCGATGACGCCCGCTCCGAAGGGGCCGCGCTGGCAGCCGTGCCGCCGTAGGATGAGCTGACCGCGCTGCTGACCGCGGCGCCGAGCCCGGCTTGGGCGCCGAACAGCAGCACCACCACGCACGCTGTGCGAAATTGCCGCATCTGCTTGCCTTTCTCGCTCGGCCGACGGGGTTAGCTGACGGGCTGGCGCTGTGCGCCTCCCGCGGATCACCGCGGGACTCGCCCCAACCATGTGGGTCCCCCGCTCCGCAGCACGTGCTGCGAATTAGGCGCGCGAGAGGATACCGGATCGCGCCGACGGCAGGCGGTCGCATCGCTGCACGCCAGCGGCGCACGACACGCATCGGTGCAAGCTGCGGCGCCTGGCGCCGATGCCAGGCCGGCAGCTAGCGCGGGCTGCACGCTTCCGCAAGCGCCAGCCAGCGCGCAAACGCAGCACGGCCGTGGGCCAGAATCGAAGCCGCGGCGCGAGTGAGCTCATCGGCGAGCACAAGCGCTCCCTCGGGCCCACGCGCGCGCTCGAGCGCCTCGCTGTAGGCGGGCAGCGCAAGCCACCTGCTTGCCATCTCGGCGGAGGCCTCGAGGTGGAACTGGAGCCCGTATGCCACCTTCCCCACGCGGAATGCCTGGTTCGGATAGCGCGTCGAGCGCGCGAGCAACACCGCATCTGCAGGGAGCTCGAAGCCTTCCGAGTGCCACTGCAGCGTCGGCAGCGTCGGCGGCAGACCGGCGAAGACGGGGTCCGCTGCCGCCGCGGGCGTGAGCGTCACCGGACAGACGCCGACCTCTGGCACCACACCGGTGAAGATGCGCGCGCCGAGGCTTGCCGCAAGCAGCTGCGCCCCCAGGCAGACCCCCCATACCGGTACCCCGGAGATGGCAGCCTCGGCGATCAGGGCCTTCTCCTCTCTGAGCCAGCGGTGCGCCGCCTCCTCGTGTGCGCCCATCGGGCCACCCATGACGATCAGCGCGTCGAAGCCGCAGCGACCGGGCAGGGCCTCGCCCTCGTCCACCTGCACTCGCGCGCACGACCAGCCCTGCTCCTCAAGCACGCGCTCGTAGACGCCCGGAGTCTCGCATGAGGCGTGCTGGATGACGAGAGCGCGCACAGTCGGACCCTACCCGCAGCGCTGGACAACAGGCGCCTCTAGCTGGGCAGCGGCAGTCACCAATCAGCGCAGCTCAAGCGATCTGCGCCACTCACCGCAGGGCTTTGCTGCAGCGCCCCGCAGCACCGCGGCCGTGGATTGTCAGGCCGGTCGTGCCTGCCGATAGTAGGCTGCGTTCTTTTCGATGTAGTGCTGCCACTCTGGCGGAACAGCGTCCTCGGCGGTGATCGCATCGACTGGGCAGGCCTCGACGCAGGCGTCGCAGTCGATGCACTCCTCGGGGTCGATGTAGAGCTGCTCGGCCGAGTCAAAGTCCGCCTCATCGGGCGTCGGGTGAATGCAGTCGACGGGGCACACCTCGGTGCAGCTTGCATCCTTGACCCCGATGCAGGGCTCGTTGATCACATAGGCCATCAGAGACTGGCCTCACGCCAATCCGGTTGCACAGGTCTCTTTGCAGAAATCGCCCAAGCCCGGCTGCCTCTGCAGCTCCTAGCACGCAAGCGGCGCCAGCGCGCGTGCGGACTCACGATTGCTCCAGAGCGTCGAGCGCGACCACCGCGTGCGCGTATGCTCCGCCGGCACGCATCTCGGCGGCTACCCAGATCGCCTCCATGATCTCCGCCTCGCTTGCGCCATGGCGCTGCGCGAGGCGCGCATGGCCGGCGATGCAGTACGGGCACTGGGTGACGTGTGCCACTGCCACCGCGATCAACTGCTTGGTCTTCACCGGCAGCTCCCCATCGGCGAAGACCTGCCTGCTGAATGCGTGGAAGGCATCGTGAGCGGCGGGCGCTGCCTGCTTGCGCCGCTCCGCGAGCTCTCTGGTGCTCTCGGGGTAGACGCCGTGAAGCGCACCGCTCCGATTGTTGTTTGTCTCTATTGTCCCTGACATCGGCTCTCCAGTCGTTTGGATTCCTGTCTGCTGGCGCTGTGTGCGCCTGCGGCGGCTTGACCTCAGTGACCCACCGCCCGCCCGGCGGCCTTCACGCCCCACGCGCGCTTGGCCGAGTGCCGGCGCGCGTAGAGCTTCTCGCGGATCGTCATTGCGCCCGGATGCCCGTTCCCGGGCCACGGCGTCAGCAGCATCAGCAAGCGCGACTTGGTCGAGGCGACCACCTCGCGGCGCTCGGCGGGCGCAAGCTCGACGAGCAGCCCGGCGCCACCGCTTGCCCGCGCTCCGGCCGCGGTGCCGATCTCGACGTGCCCATCGAGCACAGCCAGCCAAGCGTGCTCGTGGACTTCGTGCTCGGCGAGGCTCTCGCCGGCCGCCAGGTCGAGGACGATGGCGCGTCCGGCCGCGCAGGATGAGAGGATCTCGGGTAAGCGGGGCTTGAGCGCCAGAGCCTGCAGATCCCAGCTGTTCATCGCATTCCTCCTTCGCGTGCTTGCTTGTCATTGTCTGCGCTTCGGTCCTTGGCCATAGCGACGGTCACGCTGATCCCTCCCGCAAAAGCTCGGCCAGCACCACGGCGTTGTTGTGCTCGCGGTCGCGGGCCCCGTAGAGAATCGTCAGCGGTCCCGCCTCTGCACGCCGGCGCAGCTCCTGCACGCGCCCGCGCTGGCGGTCAAGCTCCGCGCGGTAGCGAGCACGAAACTCCTGAAAGCGGGAGGGCTCGTGAGCAAACCATCGCCGAAGCTCCGTGCTTGGGGCAAGCTCGCGCGCCCACTCGTCGACATTCGCGCGCTCCTTCGAGAGACCACGCGGCCATACGCGGTCGATCAGAACTCGGTATCCGTCGCTCTGCTGTGCGGCGTCGTAGACCCGCTTGATCTTGACTCCTGCAGCTGTGGTGGCAGGCGCGGACACGGTGCTTACTCGGTCCTCGAGTAGGTGACCACCCGCCCCCAGAGGCTCTTCGTGCCCCAGATGCCACGCCTCAGGCACTCGAGCTGGACGATCTGCGAGTGATCCACGAAGAGATTGACCTCGGGTCCGTAATTCTTGATGTACCAGCCGAACACCTCGGGATCGGCAGCCTCGAACATCACATGCTCAAGCCCCAGCTCGCGAGCGATGCGCGCCACCACGTCCGTCCGCCAGGTCGTGACCTCCTCAGTTATTCCCTCGGACTCGATCATGATCAGGTAGGCGCCCGCTTCCAAACAGCGGCGCGCAAGGTCAATCGCGTAGCCCACATCCCGCGTGCCCTCCTGCTCCAGCTCCTGTGGCGTGCTTGCGCCGCCCGCGCCAAACTGGATGCCGACCTCGGGCTTCGCCTTCAGGCCGGCGCGCTGGACGCGTTCGACCAATCGCAGCATGTCGTCGCTCGGAATGCTGATGAAGCCGGCGGAGACCTCGAGGATGTCAAAACCCAGGCGCGCAACCTCATCGATGTAGCTCTCGACCGCCTCGGGCCCCAGCGTCAGCACATGCTCGATGAAGCCTCCCGTCGAGACCAGCACGTCATTTGCATGGGCAATCTCGATGATCTCGCAGAGCGCGCGCTCCGGCATGAGCGAGAAGGAGCCGCCCGCGAACTTCAGCGCGTCGACGTGCGGGCCCATCGTCTCAAGCACATCGCGCAGGTAGCGCGGTCCCAGCGGCGAGTAGTAGGGCCCGCGAATCTCGGTGAGGCCGGTCCGGCGCGGCTTTTGGGGCCGTCGGTTGGAGCGCAGGAACGCGAACGCGAGCTCGTCGGTCTGCCGGTTTTCATCCGTCCTCGTGATCGTCTGAGCGTTCATCTGGAACCTCCTTGCTCGGGTCGGCGCGTAGCCGACATGTTGTCCGCCCCTGCCGGCGCGCCCTCGAGCGCCAGCAGCGAGGCGAGCTTGCGGGCTTCGATCTCCTCAAGCATGCCAACGGCCTCGCGGATCTGCCCGCGCGCCTCCTGCGGCACATGCGGAGCGGAAAGCCGGTCGAACTTCGCGGCGACCGCGTCACTGCTCATCGGCCGCGTCAGGAAGCCTTCATAGTCACGGCGCTCGCGCTCGAGCACCCGCCCATTGCGCAAGTACAGGCGCACGCGCGCACTGTGGTGCGCGGGAAAGCGACTCGAGAGCGCGGTGTCGGGATGCACGTGCACCCGGCGCATCAGCCGCTGGACGTCCTCCGCGGCGATCCGCTCGGCACGGTACTGCTCGGGCATGACCTGGCCGTCCAAAAGCGCAACCGCAAGCAGGTAGGGCAGCGAGTGGTCAGCCTCCTCCTTCGTGCGCACCAGGTGCTTGTCACCCTCCTCGCCACCGCCGATGATGTCGAAGGCAACCTGGAAGGTGTCGAGCTCGATGCGTCCGACCTCCGCAGCGCTCAGCCCGTGCTCCGCGCGCAGCTCGAGCAGCGCCTCAATCGCCGACTGAGAGTGGATCTCGGCATTGTGCTTCTTTAGGATCGTGCGCGTCACCGCCTCGAGGTCCTCGCGCTGCCAATCGATCTCAAACGTGCCCGCGATCGACTCCATGAAGCCCTTGCTCCCCTCGAAGACCTCGCTCGGAGCGCTCACGCCGCGCATCGCAAGCAGCGTCGCCTGCGTCGCAGCTGCTGCCATGAACGGATAGGCGAGCCCCTTCCAGTTGGATAGCTCGCCGGTACGTGTGACACGGAGCGCGTTGAGTGCGGTGCCAGCGATCGCAAGCGCGTTGGCCGTGCGGTGCTCATCCAGGCCGAGCGCATTGGCGACGCCCGCTGCCACCGCGTAGGCGCCCTGCGTTGTGTGGTCGAAGCCCCGCGCGCGGACGGGCGCGACCTCGGAGAGTCGGCATTGCACCTGGTAGGCGACCGCAAGAGCGGTGATGAGCTCGGTGCCACTGGCGTGCGCGTACTCGCACGCCGCCAGCACCGGCGCGAAGTTGTCGCTGGGGTGGCAGGTCTCCCCCGGCGCCATGTAGGAGTCGTTGAAGTCGAGGTAGCGCACGAGCGCGCCGTTGTGGAGCGCGGCGCGATCGGGGGCCGAGCGACCGCCGCCGATCAGCGTGCAGAGCCGGGCTCCGCCAAGCTCCTTCACGTGCTCGTGGACCATCTGCGCAGGCTCCGCGCCGAGCGCACCCAGCGCGCAGCCCAGCGAGTCCAGCACTCGCAGCTTGAGCTGCTCGACCGCCTGCGCCGAAAGCTGACCGTAGCGCGCGCGCACGACGAAGCGCGCTAGACGCTGGACGTCGGTTGCGCGCCCGGGCCAGCCGCGCCGACGCGCACTGCGGCGGGCCGGGGGCGCAATTGGGTCCTGCGCGCACTCCGCTCGGCCGCGACCGGGCACAAGCCGTCGGAAGGCCGTGCGCGCGCGGCCGGCGCGAGCGGAAACGGATGCCGCGAGGCCCGTCGCGGTGGGAGCGGTGACTGCGGTCCAAGTGAGGCTCATACATCCCTAGCGCAGGAGGACGGCGCCGTTATTACCTCTCGGCGAAGCAGCGATCGAGGTTGGTGCGACGGCGCGGACCGACCAGGCTCAGCAGGACGCTCCGCAGGCGGCTAGCGATCCGCATCGCGATGCGATGTGGTGCGGGCGAGGCGTGGCCGCAACCGGGCCCTCAGACGTCCGAACACGCCCTTCCGCGCCTCGCGCACGCGGCGGGGGCCAAGCAGCGCCTGGCAGCGCGGGACCATGCGCTTCCGCCGGCTTGCGACCTCGCGGCGCGCCCACACGAAGCCGTCGGGCTCCAGCTCCGCGATCACCTCCGAGCAGAGGCCCTTGCAGAGCCCCTCTGACGGGCTATGGGATGCGCAGTCGGCAAGTATCGCGTGGGCAAGCTTTCAGCGCACCGGCGCTCGCACGGCCCCAGCCGAAGGTCTCCTCGCTGCTGTGCGCGCGCAGCGCGAGGGGGCGGACGTCGGCGCCATCGAGGAGATACGCCTTCTACGCTGACACGCGGCTCGCGCCAGTGCCACCCGACGTAGTAGAGCTCCCGATCGCCTCCACTCCAGCGGCGTCCGCCCGCTGCCGCCTGCAGCGTGCCGCGCACAGCACTTGCCGAGGCGACCTCCGGCAGGCCCGGATCGACAGCGCCTGACGAGTCCCAATCTGTCTTTGCCGGATGTTCGGGCGTGTCATCTGTGAAGCGCATATGAACCTTGCGTCGGCGTCGCGCGGACGCTTGCGAATACCTCAGATGTGCAACTATTGCCGGTTGTGAGGGGCATGGTCGAGCACTCGCAGCAAGAAATCGTCAGGTCGAAGCGAGATGACGCCTCAGCTCGCGGCGGTGCCTGCCGGCAGCGCGAGCCAGCGGGCGCACGTCACCGCGAGCTATCGCGGGGCACGGAGACACGGAAGATCGATTGAGAGAGTCTTGAGTCATGGCCTTGGGCGCGTCCCTGCGAGCACGGCTGCTGCGACGCGCGGTCTGGTAGCCGCTACCGCAGGCAACTGCGATAGCGAAGCGGCCGGGTGCTATCTGCGGCTGGCCGTAGAATTCTAGAGTCCGGCCCCACGCTGAAATGAGAGCCATGGAGATCACGACCAACCATCTTCAGCAGGCCATCGGCAAGCTGGCCGAGAGCACCGCTGTCTACCGTGCGTTTGGAGCCGGTGCGAGCGTGTGCAGATGAGCCTGCTCGAGCGCCTCGGCCTGGAGCTGCCGATCGTTCAGGCCGGCCTCGGCGGCGGACTGTCGGGCGCTGAGCTGGCGGCGGCCGTCTCGCGAGCTGGCGGACTCGGCACCGTGGGGATCTTCAGCCCGGTGCGCTTTGTCGCCGAGTTGCGCCGTGCTCGCGCGCTTTCGCCAGGACGCCCGCTCGCCGCAAACCTCCTGATGCCTTTCGTGCGCCCTGCTCACGTCGCGGCGCTGATCTCCGCCGAAGTCGACGTTGCGATCTTCTTCTACGGCTTTAACCGAGCCGCCGTCGAGCGCCTGCACGCGGCCGGTGTGCTCGTGCTCCACCAGGTCGGCAACGAGGCTCAGGCGCGCCGTGCTCTCGCCGACGGTGCCGACGGCTTGATCGCCCAGGGCCTACAGGCCGGCGGGCACCTGCTGGCCGAGCTGGACACCTTTGCCTTCCTGCCACGGGCATGCGCGCTTGCCGAGGGCAAACCGGTGCTCGCTGCTGGCGGCATTCATGACGCGCAGGGCGTGCGTCGCGCGCTTGCGGCAGGCGCAGCAGGCGTCCTCTGCGGCACGCGCTTCCTGCTGACCGAGGAGTGCGCCGCGCATCCGCTCTACAAGCAGCGAGTGCTGGGCGCCGAGCGGACCATCGAGACGCTGCTGTTCAGCTTCGGCTGGTACGCGCGCCATCGCGTGGCGCCCAATGCAAGCACCGATCGCTGGTGCGCCGCCAGGGCCGCCGGGCCGCGCGCGGTGGCGTTGATGAACCGTCTGAGCGGGCCGCTGGGGCGCCGGATGCCGCTCTCGCTGCCTGCAGCGCGACTTCAGCTTCGATCGCTGCCGCTGTACTCGCCGGCACCCGCGCTTGCAGGTATGCCGGATCGCGTCGTCGACGTGACACCCCTCTACGCAGGCGAGAGCGCGCGTGCGATCCACGAGATCCTCCCCGCCGCGGAGGCCGTTGCCGAGCTATCGCGTGGCGTGGGCTCCTGAGTCCGGGCCAGCGTCAGGCTGAGAGCGCGGCGTCGACCACCGCCTGGGCGCGCATCGGGATATCCGCCGGGATTCGAAAGCGTCTGGCCACGAAAGCCGGGTCCTGGAAGCTCACCCGGGTGCGTCCATCCGCCTCCCAGACGAGCACGCGCAACGGCAAGTCGAGCGCCGCAAGCGGCTCTTGCAGCATCGCGGCAGTCCCGCCGCAGGGGTTCCCAAAGGTGAGCACGGTCGCCTCATGCATATCGAGGCCGGCACGCCTGGCGCCGTCGCGGTGGTCGATGCTTGCGAAGATGATCAGGTCGAGGTCGCTGATCGCGCGCTTCAGACGAGCAAGCGTCTCACCGAAGCTGTGCGGGCTCTCCCTGGTCAGGATGCCGTCGGCCATCGCTCGATTATGCGGGAGCCGCGGAGCCGGCGTCGGTCGCAGCCTCCGGATAGACCACGGAGCCGTCACATTGGACCACGGCGAACGGCGTCAGCCGATGCGGAGTCGAATGCCCGTTGGAGGCGATATGGCACACCTCCCAGCCAAGAGCGAGCAAGCGATCGGCGATCAGGCGGCGGTGGCAGCGCCACCACAGCGCCTCTGCGCACATGATCGCGGTGCGCTGGCGGGTGGCGAGGTCGCACAGCTCGGCCAGCGCAGCTGAAAACTCCTCGCCGAGCGCATAGTCGGCGTAACCGCGAAAGGCGGCATTGCGCCAGGCTGAGTTCGGGGAATCTGGGCGCGCGTGGCGCCAGCCGCCCAACCCGGGAAGATGACGATATTCGATGCTCTCGGCAGGCAGCGACCGTGCCAGGGCATCCGCGGAGAAGTGTGGGTGGCGTGCCGACCGCGGCACCGTGCGCACGTCGCAGAGCAGCCCGATCTGATGCAGGTGGAGCAGGCCCACGAGCTTCTCCAGCGCGAGGGTGGAGTGTCCAATGCTCCAGAGGCGCTGTGACATGCCCTCCATCCTTCCTGACGGGCGCACGCGGAGGCGAGCTGCGGGCGGGCGTGGTCATGAGCGCCCGAGGTAAGAGCGCCCGCTGCCAGGACGCTGAGGCCGTTAGCGATGCCCGAGCTTCCAGAGGTCGAGGCAGCCAGGCGCGGTCTGGCCGCCACGGTGATCGGCCAGCGGATCGAGGCGGTCGAGATCACCTCCCCACGCTCGTTCGCCGTGCCCTCCCGTGCGGTTGGGGGCCTGCTCGTCGGGCACAGGATCGATCGCGTGCGACGGCGCGGTAAGCTGCTGATCGTCGACCTCGACAGCCGTGCGCACCTGCTGATCCACCTGATGATGACCGGGCAGCTCGTGGTGGTCGAAGGCGGGCGGACGCTGTTTGCGGGTGGGCACCCCTCGCGCAGCCTGCTTGAGCCGATGCCCAACCAGACCACCCGCGCGCTCCTTCGGCTGGACGGCGACCTGCTCCTGTACTTCAACGACCCGCGCAAGCTCGGCCGCATCAGGCTGGTGGGCTCCAGCGCGCTTGCGACCGATCCGTTCCTGTGCACGCTCGGGCCCGAGCCGCTCGAGGACGCCTTCACGCTTGCCGGCTATCGGGCACAGCTGCTCCGCCACGCACGCGCCCCGGTCAAGGCGGTGATCCTCAACCAATCGGTCGTGGCGGGGATCGGCAACATCTACGCCGACGAGTCGCTGCACCTTGCGCGGCTCCATCCCGCATGTCGGGCGGGCAGCCTCACGGCCGCGCAGTCGCGCCGCCTGCACGCCGCGATCCGCAGCGTGCTAAGGCACGGCATCGAGTGCGGCGGGACGACCGTCGCCGCCAGCCGGAGCCGGCCCCGACGCGCAACCGGCTACCTGGAGCATGCCCGCGTGTTCGCGCGCGAAGGCCAGCCCTGTCCGCTCTGCGGCGCTCCGATCGAGCGCTTGCACGTCGCGGGGCGCACCTCGCGCATCTGTCCGCACTGCCAGCCTGCCTGCAGCCCAGCCGGCGCGGAGCTCCCCCGAGGCAGCTGATGCGCCGGCAGGTAAGAGATCGCGCCAGCGCAGCACTGGAGCAATCATGAGCATCAGAGGGCCGCGTCCCGAGCGCGGCGGCCGGCTGCACCGCTCCCGTGAGAGCGCCAGAGGCTGGCCCCGGTGAGAGGTCGGCAAAGCACAGGCCGCGAGCACGGCTCGATCGCCTCGACCGTGACCAGCAGCGTTCCGGGAGCGAAGCTGGTGAGCCTGACAACAAGGAGGATGTAATGAGCAAGCAGGCATTTGTGATCGTGGGCGCGAGCCTCGCCGGCGCAAAAGCCGCCGAGGAGCTGCGAGCGCAGGGCTTCGACGGGCGCGTCGTCCTGATCGGCGACGAGCCCGAGCGCCCTTACGAACGGCCGCCCCTGACCAAGGACTACCTGCGCGGTGAGTCCCCGCGCGAGAAGGCCTACGTGCACGAGCAGGGCTTCTACACTGAGCAAGAGATCGAGCTGCAGACCGGCGTGAAGGTCACCGCAATCGACCCCGGCAGCACACGGATCTCGCTTGCCGACGGGCGCGAGCTTGCATATGACAGGCTCCTGTTGGCGACCGGCGCCGAGCCGCGGCGGATCTCGATTCCGGGCGCCGAGCTCGACAGCGTGTACTACCTGCGCACGCTCGAGGACTGCGACGTGCTTCGCGCTCGTATGGCGACCAGCGGCCGGGTGGCGGTTGTGGGTGCCGGCTGGATCGGCTCAGAGTTTGCCGCCTCTGCGCAAATGCGCGGTCTGGAGGTTACAGTCATCGACCCGCTGGCGCTGCCCCTCGAGCGGGTCTTCGGTGCCGAGATCGGCGCCTTCTACCGTGACGTCCACCGCGCGCACAACGTTGAGCTGCTCCTGGGCGAAGCGGTCGAGTCCTTCGAAGGCGCGGGTGCGGTCGAGCGCGTGCGCACCGCCACAGGCCGGACGGTCGAGTGCGACTTCGCGGTAGTCGCGGTTGGCGTCACGCCGCGCAGCGAGCTTGCATCCGCCGCCGGCCTCGCGGTCGAGAACGGGATCCTCGTCACCGATGGGCTCGAAACGACGGCACCGGGCGTGTTTGCCGCAGGCGATGTCGCAAATGCCTGGCACCCCTTCCTCTCGCAGCGCATCCGTGTCGAGCACTGGGCAAACGCCGCAGAGCAGGGAGCGGCCGCAGCACGGGCGATGCTCGGCCAGCCGACAAGCTACGAGCAGATCCCTTATTTCTTCTCGGATCAGTATGACGTCAGCATGGAGTACACCGGCTACGCGGCGAACTGGGAGAGGGTCGTGTTTCGTGGCAGGCCCGAATCGGGCGAGTTCATCGCCTTCTGGCTGGCCGATGACCGCGTGCTTGCCGGCATGAACGTCAACGTCTGGGACGTCAACGAGCACATCCAGGCGCTGATCCGCTCGCGTGAGCAGGTCGACCGCGCAGCGCTCCTTGACACCGGGACACCACTCGAGGCGCTGCTCGGCGCACGATCCCCGAGAGGCTGAGGGGCTGCCCGGTGGCCGCAAACCAGAGGCTCCGCGAGCTTCATGAGAGCGGCGTGTCGATCTGGCTTGACACGCTTTCGCGCGAGCTGCTGCAGGGCGGCAGATTCGCGGAGCTGATCGCCGACTACGCCGTGACCGGCGCCACCTCCAACCCTACGATCTTCGCGCGCGCGATCACACAGTCCGCCCACTACGACGATCAGCTGGCGTGCTTGCTTGCCGCTGGCCGCGAGGACCCCCGCGAGCTCTTCCTGGAGCTCGCGCTCGACGACGTGCGCGCTGCCGCCGATGAGCTCGCCGACGTCTAAGATTGGAGCTCAGGACGTGACGGCTTCGTGTCGTTCGAGTGCACTCCCGACTTCGCGTATGACACCGACGCCACGATTACTCAGGCGAACGAGCTCTGGCGGCGCCTCGATCGCCCGAACGTGATGATCAAGGTGCCGGGGACCATTCCCGGCATTCGCGCGATCGAGGAGCTGACGCGCAGCGGAGTGAACGTGAACGTCACGTTGCTCTTTGCGCTGGAGCGCCACGAGGCGGTCGCTGAGGCCTATCTGCGCGGACTCACCAGGCGTGCGGAGGAGGGCGGTCCGCTGGAGCACATCTGCTCGGTCGCCTCCTTCTTTCTCTCGCGCATCGACACCGAGGCTGACGCATTGCTGGACAGAAGCTCCCCACTGCGAGGACGCGCTGCAGTCGCGAGCGCCCGGGTCGCCTACCAGCACTACCTGCGGGACTTCTCTGGTGCACGCTGGGAGCGTCTTCGATCCCTGGGTGCGAGGCCACAGCGGCTGTTGTGGGCAAGCACCGGCACGAAGGACCCCGCCTACTCGGACGTGCGCTATGTCGAGCAGCTGGTCGGCCCCGATGTCATCAGCACTATGCCCGAGCAGACGCTTGAAGCGTTTGCGGCCCACGGCGAGATCGCTCCCACCCTCGAGGCCGATCCCGCGCAGGCTGCGGCCGATCTCGCCGCGCTGCAGGCAGAGGGCATCGACCTGGCCAGCCTGACCGCGACGCTTGAGCACCGCGGAGTTGAGCTCTTCTGCGCCTCCTACCGCGATCTGCTCACCTGCCTCAATCGCAGGATCGAGGCGCTTGGCGGTGCGAGAAGAGAGGGCTGAGCGCTACCCGTGCACCGCTCGATCCAACCGACGCTGCGCCGCGCCAGAGGCGCTCCTTGTACTGCGTGACCTTGCCGAAGGCCAGGTCGAGCTGACGCTGCCGTCGATCGCGCCCGAGCCCGTCGCGGCCGGCGACGGTGGCCGCGCCGTTCGGCCGCGCTCGCATGAGTCGCCAGCGGCTCGCAGACATACATCGCTTCGGACCTCTGCGCGCAGCTGATCGACGCCTCGCTTCCTGACGTCGACGCGGTCGACCACAGCGCGATCTGCGATGCGGGTATGCGGTCTCCCACGAGACGTTGCTGTGCGCAGCCCGCGCGGCCGATGAGCCAGCGTGCCGACAGATCGAGAGCGCGCCAACGAGCGTATAAGCGCAGGGGTAAGAGATTGCGCGAGCGCGGCGCTAAAAGCTTTCGTGAGCCGGCCAACTCTTGTCCTTCCCGATTTGGATCGGCAGGCGCAGTGGCGATGAGTGCCGGGGCACGCACCCGCTCGTCATATCCAAACCCGCTGCTTGGCGCGCACCGCTACCTGCGTCGTGGCCCGGTCAACGCTGAGGGCTGGAGCCAGCTTGTAGCCAAGGACCGCGACTGGGAGCGCTCCTACCGCGGGCGGTGGGCTCACGACAGGGTCGTGCGCTCCACGCACGGCGTCAACTGCACCGGCTCGTGCTCCTGGAACGTCTATGTCAAAGAAGGGCTGGTGACCTGGGAGTCGCAAGCGGTCGACTACCCCTCTACCGGGCCCGACATGCCCGACTACGAGCCGCGGGGATGCCCGCGCGGGGCGTCCTTCTCCTGGTACCAGTACTCGCCGCTGCGGATCAAGTACCCCTACGTGCGCGGCAGCCTGCTGGAGATGTTCCGCGAGGCGCGCGCGCGACTGGGCGACCCGGTGCAGGCATGGGCGGAGATCGTCTCCGACCCTGAGCGATCACGTCGCTACCGCAGCGAGCGCGGTCGCGGCGGCTTCGTCCGGGCATCGTGGGAGGACGCCGTGGAGATGATCGCCGCAGCGCACGTGCACACGATTGCGACCTGGGGCCCAGACCGCTGCGTGGGCTTCACGCCGATACCAGCCATGTCGATGGCCTCCTACGCCTCGGGCACGCGATTCCTGTCGCTGATCGGCGGTGTCGTGCTGTCCTTCTACGACTGGTACTGCGACCTGCCTCCCTCATCGCCCCAGACGTTCGGCGATCAGACGGATGTTCCGGAGTCCGGCGACTGGTGGAACGCGGGCTACCTGATCATATGGGGAACAAACCTGCCGACCACGCGCACGCCCGACGCGCATTTCATGGTCGAGGCGCGCTACCGAGGCCAGAAGGTCGTGGTCGTCTCGCCGGACTATGCCGAGCACGTCAAGTTCGCCGACCACTGGCTAGCCGCCCAGCCGGGAACGGATGGGGCGCTGGCGATGGCGATGGGCCACGTGATTCTCAAGGAGCACTATGTCGAGCGGCAGACCCCCTATTTCCAGGACTACGCGCGACGCTTCACCGATCTGCCGCTGCTGGTGACGCTGCGCGACTCGCCGCTGGGCCCCGACGGCGCCGAGGACGGCGCAGGCGTCTTCGTCCCGGACCGCCTGCTGCGCGCCTGCGACCTCGGCGGCGAGGCCGCTGCACAGGAGAACGCAGAGTGGAAGCCGGTTATGCTCGACGCGCGCGAGGGCCGTCCGTTTGTGCCGAGCGGCTCGGTGGGGCACCGCTACGGGGCGGGCGACGAGGGTCGCTGGAATCTGCGCCTGGAAGGCGCAGAGCCGGCGCTCACGCTCTACGGCGATGAAGAGCGCGCCGAGAGCGAAGTCCGGTACGTCGCAGTGGACCTGCCGCGCTTTGACCTCGGCGGCGCAGGCGGCGCGACGATGCGCCGCGGCGTGCCCGCGATGCGGGTCGGCGGGCATCTGGTCACGACGGTGCTCGACCTGGCGCTCGCGCAGTACGGCGTCGCGCGACCGGGCCTGCCTGGCCAGTGGCCGGCCGGCTACGACGACCCGCTTCCCCACACGCCGGCCTGGCAGGAACAGATAACCTCGGTGAAACGCGGCCTCGTGGTGCGCGTGGCACGCGAGTTTGCGCGCAACGCGGAGCTGACCGAAGGGCGCTCGATGATCGCGATGGGCTCGGGCACCAACCACTGGTTTCACGCCGACCAGACCTATCGGACGTTCCTCGCCCTCGTCATCCTCTGCGGATGCGAGGGCAAGAATGGCGGCGGCTGGGCGCACTACACCGGCCAGGAGAAGGTCCGCCCGCTGGCCGGATGGCAGACGGTCGCATTCGCGGCGGACTGGCTGCGCCCGCCCCGCCAGCAGTCGGGCACCCCCTGGTTCTACCTTGCGACCGGGCAGTGGCGCTACGAGCGATATCGCCCCGCCGACCTTGCCACGCCGCTGGCGCGCGGGCTCCTAGATGACCTCCACATTGCCGACGTCAATGCGCTCGGGGCCCGCCTGGGCTGGCTGCCCTCGTTCCCAAGCTTCGACCGCTCGCCGCTGGAGCTGGTCGACGAGGCTGAGCGCGCCGGCCGCGATCCCGCGGCGCACGTCGTCGAGGAGCTGCGCTCTGGCCGCCTGCGCTTTGCGTGCGAGGATCCCGAAGCGCCGCAGAACCTCCCGCGCGTGATGACCGTTTGGCGCGCCAACGTGCTCGGCTCCTCTGGCAAAGGCCACGAGTACTTCCTCAAGCACCTGCTCGGCGCCCCCGAGACCGCGGTGCGCGCCGAGGAGACGCCCACCGAGCTGCGCCCGCGGGACGTCGTCTGGCGCGATGACCCGCCACCGGGCAAGCTCGACCTGCTGACCACGATCGACTTCCGCATCACCTCGAACGTGCTCTTCTCCGACATCGTGCTGCCCGCGGCCACTTGGTATGAGAAGGTGGATCTCTCTTCGACAGATCTGCACCCGTTCGTGCACACGTTCAACGAGGCGGTTCCGCCGCCCTGGGAGGCGCGCACCGACTGGGACGCCTTCGCCGCGATCGCAAGGCGCTTCTCGGAGCTGGCCGAGCGCCACCTGGGAAGGCGCCGGGACATCGTCGCCGCACCGCTGCAGCACGACTTCGACGACGAGCTGGCCCAGCCGATGGGCGAGGTCCGCGACTGGCGAGCGGGAGATTGCGAGCCGCTCCCGGGGAAGACCATGCCCAAGCTGATCGTGCTCGAGCGCGACTACCCGCGCACCTTCGAGCGCTGGCGCGCGCTCGGCCCGCTCGTCGAGCAGGCCGGCACGCAGGTCAAGGGTGCGCGGTGGATTGCAGAGCAGGAGGTCGCGGAGCTTGGCGCGCGCTGCGGGCGGATCCGCGGCGGCGTCGCCGACGGGCGACCGTCACTCGAGCGCGTCGAGCACGCCTGCGAGGCGATACTGGCGCTCTCTGGAACCACCAACGGACGGCTCGCGCACGCCGGGTTCCGCTCGTTGGAAGCAACGACGGGACTGCCGCTGGGTGACCTTGCTGGCCCGCGCGCAGATGACCGAGTCGACCTGGCCGACGCGCAGGTCCAGCCGCGGACGGTCATCACCTCGCCGGAATGGTCGGGAACCGAGGCACATGGTCGCCGCTACGCGCCATTCACAATCAACGTCGAGCACGACAAGCCCTGGCACACGCTCTCCGGCCGCATGCAGCTCTACGTCGACCACCAGTGGTTCCTCGAGCTCGGCGAGGCCCTGCCCGCGTTCCGGCCGCCGCTTGACCACCGCGCGACCTTCGGCGACCAGCGCGCCGGCGATGGCGCACCGGGGCACGAGCTCACCCTTCGCTACGTCACACCTCACTCGAAATGGTCGATCCATTCCGAGTATCAAGACAACCTGCACATGCTCACGCTGTTCCGCGGCGGGGGCATGCTGTGGGTCAGCCGGGAGGATGCAGAGGCGCTCGGGATCAGCGACAACGACTGGGTCGAGGCCTACAACCGCAACGGGGTGATCGCCTGCCGCGCAGCTGTCACGCACCGCCTCCCGCAGGGGACCTGCATGATGTACCACACCAAGGACCGCCACCTGAACGTGCCCCTGACCGAGCTTGAAGGCAAGCGCGGTGGCACCGACAACTCGACTACGCGAATCGTGATGAAGCCCACGCACTTCGTCGGCGGCTACGCACAGCTCTCGTGGGCGTTCAACTACTACGGGCCGACCGGCTCGCAGCGCGACGAGGTCGTGGTCCTGCGCAAGCGCTCTGCGCCCCTGAGGTTCGAGTGATCGGAGGAGCCCGGTGAGAGTGCGCGCGCAGATGGCGATGGTGATGGCCCTCGACAAGTGCATCGGCTGCCACACCTGCTCGGTGACTTGCAAGCAGGTCTGGACCGACCGCCCCGGCAGCGAGTACATGTGGTTCAACGACGTCGAGACCAAGCCGGGCGTCGGCTATCCCAAGCGCTGGGAGGACAACGAGCACTGGCGCGGCGGCTGGGCACTCGACCGCAATGGGAAGCTGCGGCTGAAGGCGGGCGGGCGGCTGTGGAAGCTGCTCAACATCTTCTACAACCCCAACCTCCCCTCGATCGACGACTACTACGAGCCCTGGACCTACGACTATCACAAGCTCATCAGCGCCCCGCTCTCCGAGCACGATCCGGTTGCGCGCGCACGCTCGCAGCTGTCGGGCGCCAGGATGGACCAGATCCGCTGGGGGCCCAACTGGGATGACAATCTCGCGGGGACCTATGAGCGCATAGCGGAGGACCCGCTCGTGCGCGGCATCCAGGAGCAGGTAAAGGCCCACTACGAACAGGCGTTCATGTTCTATCTGCCGCGCATCTGCGAGCATTGCCTGAACCCCTCCTGCGTCGCCTCCTGCCCCTCCGGGGCGATGTACAAGCGCGAGGAGGACGGGATCGTGCTGGTCGATCAGGCCAAGTGCCGGGGCTGGCGCTTCTGCGTCTCGGGCTGCCCTTACAAGAAGGTCTACTTCAACCACCGCACGGGCAAGGCCGAGAAGTGCACGCTCTGCTATCCGCGCATCGAGGCCGGCCTACCGACGATCTGCTCGGAGACCTGCGTCGGACGCATCCGCTACCTGGGCCTCGTGCTCTACGACGCCGACCGTGTCTGGACCGCAGCGTCGGTCCCCAACGAGCGCGACCTGCTGGCAGCGCAGCATGAGGTGTTTCTTGACCCGGAGGACCCAGCGGTGCGCGAGCAGGCTGCGCGTGACGGCATTCCCCATGACTGGATCGAGAGCGCCCGACGCTCGCCGGTCTGGGCGCTCGCGCACCGCTACCGCGTTGCGCTGCCGCTGCACCCCGAGTACCGCACGCTGCCGATGGTGTGGTACGTGCCGCCGCTATCGCCGATCGTAAGCGCGCTTGAGACCGACGGCTACGAGGCCGACCCCGACGACATCTTCCCCGCGATCGAGACGATGCGCATCCCGGTGGACTATCTGGCCAACCTGCTCGCCGCGGGCGACTCCGAGGTCATCCGCGACGTCCTGCGGCGACTCGCTGCGATGCGCTCGCACATGCGCAAGCGCGAGGTTCTGGGCTCAGGCGACGAGGCAAGCGCCCGCGCCGTTGGAATGAGCACCGAGGACCTGGAGGATATGTACCGGCTGCTTGCGATCGGCAAGTACGGCGAGCGCTACGTGATCCCCAAGGCGCATGCCGAGATTGGCGACGCGCTGATGACCCAGCAGGGGGCCGGTGGGCTCGACTTCGCGGCGGACAGCTGCGCGGTGGCGGGCTACGACTCCTACGCCCACCAGGAGGGGCCGGCTGACACCACGGGCTTCATGCTCGAGGCCGACCATGCCGCGCCGGGCGAGCCCTCGAGCATCGGCGATGCCAGCGGGCCGACCGGGATCGACATCATCCAGATGCTCGGAGAGCGCCGGCGGACGGAGGGGCTCAAGCCATGAGGGGCGCGCTTGATCGCCGACGCCCGCGCGCAGGGGCCGGTCGTGCCCGCCACAGCGACCGGGCGAGCGAGACGCAGCGGCGCATGGCCTACAAGCTCTCCTCGCTGGCGCTCCAGTACCCCGACGACGAGCTGCTTGCACTGCGCCAGGAGCTGCTTGACAGCGCCGCCGCGCTGGGGCGCTCGCCGGCTGCGCTCAGGCTCGGGAGCTTCACGGGCTGGTGGAGTCAGGAGCCGCGGCTCGCGCTGCGCCAGCACTACGTCGAAACCTTCGACATGAGCAAGCGCTGCAGCCTGTACCTCACCTACTACACCGCTGGCGAGCGTCGCGACCGCGGCCTGGCGCTGGTGCGGCTGCGCAAGCTCTACCGGGCTGCCGGCCTGCCGATGGCAAGCGGCGAGCTGCCGGACTATCTGCCGGTGATGCTCGAGTTCGCGGCCGCTGCGCCCGCGCATTATGGGGAGGTGCCGCTGCGCGAGCACCGGGCCGCGCTGGAGCTGCTGCGCGCGGCACTCGGGGAGCGCTCGACGCCCTATGCGCACGTGCTCGATGCGCTGTGCGCCACGCTCGGCGAGCCCTCCGCTCTGCAGCGCGCAAAGGCCGCGCTGCTGGCCGAGCAGGGGCCGCCACTCGAGCTGGTCGGCTTGGAGCCCGGCGGGATGCCACCGACGGCGATGCCTCGTGCGATGATGCCTGCGACGGGGATGCCCGCGCCGGTGATGTCTCCGAAGGCGGGAGCTGCGCGCGCATGAGCTCGATCGCCGTGACGATGACCAACGCGCAGGTCTTCCTCTGGATAGCGCTGCCCTACCTTTCGATTGCGATCTTCGTGGTTGGGCATATCTGGCGCTACCGTCGCGATCAGTTCGGCTGGACGTCGCGCTCGACCCAGCTCTTGGAGCGCCGCCTACTGGCATGGGGAAGCCCGATGTTCCACTATGGTGCGCTCGCGGTCATCGGCGGCCACATCCTCGGCATCCTGATACCTGCGAGCGTGACCGGTGCGATCGGCATCGACGAGCACGCCTACCACCTGATCGCGATGTATGCGGGCAATGTGAGCGGCTGGATCTGTGCGATCGGCCTCATCATCCTGATCTACCGGCGAGTGAAGGTCGACCGGATCACGCACGCCACCTCGCGCGTCGATCTGCTCGTGTACTTCATGCTGCTGGTGATGATCGGGCTGGGAATGGCGGATACGGTGGGCGCCAACACGATCGGCAGCAGCTACAACTACCGTGAGTCGGTCGCTGTCTGGTTCCGCGGCATCTTCTCCTTCGAACCGCACGTCGCGCTGATGGTGCACGCGCCATTTGAATACAAGGCACACGCGGTCGCCGCATGGGTCTTCTTCGCGCTCTTCCCCTTCAGCCGTCTGGTGCACGTGTGGAGCTTCCCGCTGCAGTACCTCGGGCGCCCGTACATCCTCTACCGGCGGCGCTTCCCAACGCACCGCCGCGGCCGCTTGGTGGCGCTCTACCGCAGGCGCTACGCTGCCGATTGATGCGGCTCCGCGCGCCGCCGATGCCGGGCTCGCGCTGCTCCTGGATGCCGCCTTGCCGACCTCCGGCGCGGTCGTCATGGGGACGGGAATCGTCTCGATCGCGCTCTCGCTCGACCGCTACAAAACCTCCTCGCGCCTGCTGCTGGCGGTAATGGCCGTAGTGTGGGTCATGCTCGGCTTTCTGCTGCCGGCGCGTGCCCTGCGGGACCCGGCTCGCTTGCGCGTCGACCGTCGCATGTCGGCGGCATTCACCGCTGTAGCCGGCACAGCCGTGCTCGGCGCGCGGCATACGATGCTGGGATGGACCTGCACGGGCGAGGCGCTGATCGTGGTCGCGCTCGGCCTCTATCTTGCCTGATCGGGCCGGTGCTTGCATGGGTGCTGGCCGGCGCCGCCTACGGCGCCGAGGACGCCTTCAAGAAGCTGCCGATCCCTGGAGCTGCTGGCCGGCCATCGGCGGCTTCGAGGTCGGTCCGGGTGAACTGATCGACCCGCGCGCTGGGCGTCGGCTACGCGAGCATCGGCGATGAGCCCTTGGGCCGGCTTGCGCTCGAGGCGCTTGTTGCACCGCTGCTTGTCAAGCCAGTCTTCTGGTCGATTTCGCTGGGCTCGGGCACGAGCGGCGCATCCTGGCACAACTGCTGATCATGGGCGCAGCGCTCGGTGGCATCACGTCGCCGACCCTGCCCGGCGGCAGCGCGAGCATAAACGCAGCGGCAGCTGGCTCGTGCGCTGCGCGACGAGACCCGGCGCACTGCCGCCGACCGTGCGGCGGCGTATGGCGTCGACGTAATCGCGGTGGGCGATCGCGAGTGTCTCGCGGCGCATTCGCGGAATCCCTGCCCGGATCCCCTCCTGAGCGCCCGACGCCGGCAGTCGGCCGAGGAGCGTTCCGTGCGCTGACTCTGAGCGTGCGCATCTGGATCGCGCGGGGCCCAGGCGCCTCGTCGGCATCCTCCTCTCAGCCAATGCCAACCGCAAATGTGCCGTGGGTCACGATGAGCGGCACTGCGGCCGCAGCCCGTTCTGAAGCTAGCGATTCCGCTGGTGCCGGGGCGCCCCGACCGGTCTCGAGGCTATGTCGTGGTCGGGGCGCCTTCTCTATGTTTTCTACAGTATACTTGTAAAAATGAGCCGGCGTGGACACGACCGCTGCGTTCGGCTTCAGTGGCGCGCCATCGAGGCGCGAAAGCCTACCGCTGACAGAGTTGTTTGGTGGCCGAATATGTATCGTATTGCGATGTACGTCCGAGCGCAGGAGGTTTCAGATGCACCATGAAGCAGGGACATCCATCGGCGCCGCACAGCAACACCTGGACTGTGCATCACGCGCGTGGCTTGATGCGCTTAGATCGGCCGGCCCGAGGCGCGAAGCGGCGATCAGACGCTTGCATGCGCTGCTGCTAGGCGAGGCGCGCCACGAGGTGCGCCGCCGGACCGCTGGGCTGCAGCACCCGTCCGGCGGCGATCTCGATGACCTGGCCGTGATGGCGGCCGACGATGCGCTGGTCGCGATCCTCGCAAAGCTCGAGCAGTTTCGCGGCGACGCGCTGTTCACGACCTGGGCGCGGCGCTTCGTCGTGCTCGAGGTCCCCGGCAAGATCCGCCGGCGTCTCGGGCACTCACGGGAGACGCCCACCGAGGATGAGGTGCTGCAGGAGCTTGCCGGCGGTGAGGACCCGCTGGCAAGCTGTGAGGCGCGCGAGCTTGCGCGCGGCATCGGCAGCGTCATCGCCAGTCAGCTGACCCCGCGCCAGCGCATTGTGCTGGTTGCGCTTGCGATCGACGGAACCCCGGCCCGCGAGCTGGCGCAAAAGATGCACTCCAGCCCGGGGGCACTTTACAAAACCCTTCACGACGCCCGGCGCAAGCTGCAAGCGGCATCGCCGGCAGCCGAACTGGCCGAGTGCTAGTTTACGCCATTCTATCTTTGCAGATGCGCCTGACCTGAGACAAACCGTCGGACGAGATCGCGCACAGCAACACGCCCATGAGGCCGGGCGCGCAAAGAGCAAAGGCATTGACGCTCCATTCTGACCGCATCGATGGCGGGGCCAGGCGTGAGAGGTTGCCGCGCCGCTGCCAAGAGTGGGTAGCGGAACAGGCCAGTGCCCGGCGCCATCGCCCTGTCACCGGCGCGCGACCTGCCGGGTTGCGGCCACGAGCGTGAGGTCGGCTTTGGCGAGTCGGCACCCTGGCCCGGCGTGCGGTCGTGGCCGGGTCGGAGCTTGGTTTGCATATGACGACTATGCAAAACTCGTATTATGCTCGATTCGCCCACTGCGCTGGATCCCCATGATGTGCTCGCCCAGCCCACCAGGGCGCAGCTGTTCGAGCTGCTCGGCGAGCTGAGGCGTCCCGCCGGCACCGTTGAGCTTGCCAGGCTGCTGCGCCTACATCCAAATGGAGTGCGCATGCACCTGGGACGACTGCAGCAGGCGGGCCTCATCGCCCGCTCGCGAGCGCGCGCCGCACGCGGGCGACCGCGTGACCTCTGGACAGTCGCTCCGGGCGCCCGCCCAGCCGGCGAGGCTCCGCACGCATACCATGATCTCGGCCGTTGGCTGGCACGCGCGATCGGCTCCGGCCGCAGCGGGCAACGCGGTGTCGAGGCCGCCGGGCGTCAGATCGGCCGGGAGCTGGCACCCGGCCGGGCAGTCGGCGAAGCCGAGGCGCTTCAGGCCGCGTTTGCCGCACTCGGCTACCAGCCCACGGTGACGAGGGGCAGAGACGGCCGGCTGACCTACCACCTTGGCAACTGCCCCTACCGCGATGTGGCACGTGAGTGCCAGCCTGTCATCTGTGCGCTTCACCGGGGCATCACGCGCGGCCTGCTCGACGTGCTGACAACCCGCGCTCGACTTGCTGCATTCGTGCCCCACGACCCCGACATTGCCGGCTGCGTAATTGAGCTCCGCAACGTCGCCGTCGCGGACGCTGCGCCACGTCGGACAGCAGATGCTTGATGCAGCGGTAGCCATCTTGCTCTACCGGGGCGCCCCGAGTACCGGCCGGTCGGAGCCGCGAGCGTCAGCGTGCGGGCCGCCGACGCCTGCGCAGGCCGACTGCGGTTGGTGGCAGATTGCGCATCCGCAACGCGCCGACGATCGGGCGTCTACCTCTTGATCGATACGTCAATGGGCAGCCGCCAGCGGCTCCAGCTCGCCGCTCACATTGATCTGCACCGCGCCGCGCAGCGCATTCGAGACCGGGCACAGCTGCGCGGCTTCGCTCAGGCAGCGCTCGAACTGCTCCTTCCCGATGCCCCCGAGCCGAGCGCCAACGGCAAGATCGATCGCCGTGATGCGCGGAGCGCCGTCGATCTCATCGAGCGTGCAGCGTGCGCTCACCGCAAGCTGGCCAGGTGGAGCGTCGGATCGGCCCAGCACCAATGCCAACGCCATCGCGAAGCAGCTTGCATGGGCCGCGGCGATCAGCTCCTCCGGGCTAGTCCGCCCTTCGGGCTGCTGCGTGCGAGAGGCCCAGGTGACGGGCAGCCTATCGAATGCGCCACTGGCGCTCGAGATTGCGCCCTCCCCTGCTGCAAGCGATCCCTCCCAGCTGACGTCCGCTTGCCTTGTTGCTATCGCCATTGCTTGCTCCTTTGCGCTTGAAGGGTTACATGCACAGCTGCACTTACCTCCTTAGAGGCTCCACTGCGAGGCGCGCCAAGATCATTCCGAACAGGCGCCGCCGCACCACGCACCTCGCGGCTGACGCGGTCCTCACAACCTCTGCGTCGGAGAGGCCAACGCTCTTACCACACTGGCGCTCTGAGGCCGACGATCAGGATCTCAACTCCCCAGAGGCAACCCGCGCCGCCTCCTTCGCGGGCGTGCGAAAGCCGACGTTCAGGCGATTCCATCCGTTGATCGCGACGACTGCGAGCGTGAGCGCTACGATCTCGCGCTCAGAGAAGTGGCGCGCAAGCTCCGCGTAAAGCTCATCGGAGACCTCGCGCTCGGTCAACAGCGTCAGCGCCTCACACCAGGCCAGCGCCGCGCGCTCGGCGGCGGTGAAGCATTCGGCCTCGCGCCAAACTGCGACCATCTGCAGCCGCTCCTCGCTCTCCCCCGCCCCACGCGCCTCGGCCGCGTGAAGTCGCACGCAGAATGCGCAATGGTTGATCTGGGAGGCGCGGAGCCTGATCAGATGGGCCAGACGCTCGTCCTCGATGTTGCTGCCCGCCACGCGCTCCAGTCCCAGCATCGCCTCGACCACCTCCGGGAGCACACTTCTGTAGTCGGCTCTCATGACAACCTCCGATTCTGTGGTAGATGGATCGCCATACGATCTATATAGCGTCGACTGACAGGAGCGATCATTCGCGAGGATCGACGCTCCGGCGAGAGTAGGCTGTTCGTGGCCCTCATGAGCTTTGAGCCTGCAAAGTCCATACGCGCGCGACCCTCCGCCCACTGGAGGCGAGCACAGCACGCAATGTCCGCTCCAAGCACATAGGCTTTGCGAGCAGCAGCGGCGCTGCGCACGGCGCTGCGCACGTTCGAGCACGCAAGTGAGCAGATGGCGCGCGAACACAGCCTCACGCCGCAGCGCTACTGCTGCTGATGATCAAAGGTGCACCTGACCGCAGTGAGCGATCCACCGTCGGTGAGCTTGCGGAGCGACTCAAGCCGGCACAGCATTCGGTAAGCGAGCTCGTCGAACGGGCGGAGCGCGCCGGGTTGATCCGCCGGCAGCGCTCTGCCGAAGACGCGCGCGTGATCCTGCTCGAGCTGACACCCGCGGGGCACGAGCTTTTTGCGGCGATCTTCCGGGAGCGCGAGCACGAGCGCCGGGCACCGCTGCTGGCGCTGCGAAGCCAGACCGCGCCGATGCCGGCCGGTTGAGTGGCGCCTCCTCCAGCGGGAGCTACCCTTCAACCAATCCAGCCTGCGACAGCGAGTCGAGCAACAGGTGAAAATATGCGATGCCAGCGTATGGCCGCCATCGCGCCACTATGCTCGCGGTCGAAGCAGCATCAAGGCGATGCTCGACGCGCAGCACGCGGGCCAGCTTGTTGCGTGCGCCGGCATCGTCTACCGGGAAGGTATCGATCCTGCCCAGACCTCGCAAAAGGACATACTCGGCCGTCCAGCGTCCCACGCCCTCCAAGTCGGTCAGGCGCTCCATCGCGATCTCCCGCCGCTCGCTTGCGAGCCCCTCGAGATCAAGTGCGCCGGCGGCGACAGCGCCGGCGGCACCGACGAGCGCGCGCGCCTTGGCGGCGCTGAAGCCCAGCCGGCGCAGAGAGGCTGACTTTGCCTCCGCCAGCTCGACGGGGCCGGGGAACGCGTGCAGCTCCGCCGCAGCACCGGCAGGCGCCGGTCCGAATGACGATGCAAGGCGATTGAGCAAGTGGATGCCAACATCCAGCGACAGCTGTTGGCAAGCAATGCCGTTCGCGAGCGCCTCGAATACGGTCGGGAAGCGCGGCGGCTTGAGACCCCTCATAGCGATCGCAAGCGGGCTTAGCACAGGGTCTTTCCGCGTTGCGTGCATAAAGCCGCCAAGGTCGATGTGCGGGCCGAGCATGCGCTCGAGGGCCTCTCGCGCGAAGCGCGCGATGCACTGCTCGCTGGCTCGATCGCAACAGAGGTGCGCCGGCCGCTGAGCGGCAACCTCGAGCAGCGGCGTCCGCGGCGGGCCGGTCTGGCGCACCGAGACCGCAAGCGCCTCTCCATCAAAGATCAGCGCCCGCCGGTAGACGCCTCCCGAGTAGCGGTCAATCGCATTGTGCGCGCGTCGGCGCAGCGCCCATACAGTCAGGTCGAGGCGAAACGGCGCTCGCGGCCTGATCGTGAAGCGAGTCGTCATTGCGCCTCCGCCGCAAGCCTCGCCGCAATCCTCCTATGTGTTCGGCGCGCCAGCACATCTCCTCCGGCGTCGACGCCGACGAGCCTCTTACCGGGGCATGCCCGGCGCTGCGAACTGCGCTCGCACCTCCGCACCCTATCTTCCGATGGCGCCATCAAGCGATTTTCACAGCTGCACTGTAAAAATGGCGCATCACCTGCTAATGTCAGCCGACGTAAGCAGTGACCGGCCTTCCCGGCAGTATGTGCCAATCAGAACCGAGGTGAGCCTGATGTCCATTCAACATGTGCTGGTGCTAACCGATGAGAACCTAGAGGAGGGCAACGAAGTCCCGGAGCCCATCCGTGCAGCTATCGACCACGCCGACGATCTCTACGTCATCGCGCCGGCAGCAGCCGCAGGGTCGCCGACCGATGACCTCAGCCTCGAGTCGGCAGAACGTCGCCTGAATGGCGCGTTCGATCACATCTGCACCTGCGGATACTGCGCCCATTGCGAGGCGCGAGACCAAGACCCGATCGCGGCAATCGGTGAGGCGCTCAGTGCCTTCCAGGCCGATCTGGTCGTGATGCGCCTCAGCGCACCCGCAGGCAACGCCGAGAGCTGGCGCGAGCTGCACCTCGCAGAGCGCGTGCGCGCGCACTTCGGCCTGCCGGCGATTGCGCTCCTGCTCGACGATCGGGGTCGGACCCTTGCGCGCGATGAAGCGTAGTCAGAGGCTGCGCGGAGCCTCGAGGGCCCCAGCCGAGCCGGTCGGCGCCACAAGCCGCCAGCAGGTCTGGGACGGGGGCTGCGAGGAGCGATCGCCGCCCGCCCGGCGCGAATGCAGCCGGATGCGCAGCAACTCTGGCATCCTGCCATTCCGGGCAGCTCACCCGCTGCGCAGGGGCGTCCTCATCTCTCCCGCGGCAAACACCGAGCCCGTGGCGGCCAGCAACAGCCTGCATTCACACGGAGATGCCCCGGCAGCGGCGCGCGACGATAGCGCGATCACCGCGTAGTGCTAGCGCGCGCCCCGGCATGATCAGAGCCAGCGTTCACGGCTATCCGCGAATCGGTCCGCGACGGGAGCTAAAGACCGCACTCGAGGGCTACTGGGCCGGCAGGATCACAGCAGAAGGCCTGCGAAAGACCGCGCGAGCCTTGCGTAGGCAGAACTGGCTCTTCATGCGCGATGCCGGGATCGATCTCGTGCCATCCGGGGACTTCTCTCTCTACGACCATGTCCTCGACACCGCAGCGCTGGTCGGGGCCCTGCCGATGCGCTTTCGGGCGGCCATCGTGCGCAGCAGTCGTGCGCCTCGGGCACGCGTGGCCGCAGACAGCGATGGCTTGGGCGGCGGGCGCGCCCTTGAGCTCTACTTCGAGCTTGCGCGAGGGCAGCACACGCGCGCAATGGAGATGACCAAGTGGTTTGACACAAACTATCACTACATCGTCCCGGAGCTCTCGCCCCAGACCTGCTTCGCGCTATCCGGAAGCAAGCCACTGGACCACTTCATCGAGGCGGCGGAGCTGGGCTTGATCACCAAGCCGGTGCTGCTCGGGCCAGTAAGCTTCCTGCTGCTCTCACGGCTGGACGAGGCAGCGCCAGCGAGCTTCAATCCGCTCGATCTGCTCGATTCATTGCTGGAGGTCTACGTGAAGCTGCTCACGCAGCTGGGCACACATGGAGCCGAATGGGTGCAGCTCGAGGAGCCCTGCTTCGCGCAGGACCGCTCCACCTCTGAGCTTGAGGCGCTTGCACGCGCGCTGAAACTGCTGGCGACCGCACCAGGCAGGCCACGGCTGTGCGTGTGCACTTACTTTGCCCGCGCTGCCGAGGCGCTCGACGTTCTGTCCGAGTCGGAGATCGAGGGAGTCGGGCTCGACCTTGTGCGAGGCGTCGCCGACGTCGAGCGGCTGCAGGCGCGCGGTCTGCCGGGCAAGGCGCTGTTCGCCGGCGTCGTCGATGGACGAAACGTGTGGGCCAATGATCTGGAGGCATCACTGCGACTGCTGGATCATCTGCGCCCAGTCTGTGGCGAGCTGGTGATCTCTACCGCATGCTCGCTGATGCACGTCCCGCATGCGCTTGCGCTCGAGACGCGGCTCGACCCCCAGCTGAGCTCGTGGCTTGCGTTCGCGCGTGAGAAGGTGCTCGAGCTGGCGTTGCTGAAGCGGGCGATGAACGAGGGCACTGGCGCAATCTGCGAGGAGATTGTGCGCAGGCGCGCTGCGCTGGCCGAACGGCGCAGCTCGAAGCGCATCCTGCGGGACTCCGTCGGCGCGCGCCTGGCAGAGCTGGCCAAGCCCGACGCGCTTCCGGCGCGCCCTGCGCCATACGAGCAGCGCCGCGCCGCCCAGCAGGAGCGACTCTCGCTGCCGTTGCTGCCTACCACCACGATCGGCTCCTTTCCGCAGACGACGGAGCTGCGCGCTGTGCGCGCTGCGCTCCGAAGGGGTGAGATCAGCGATCGCGCCTATGAACTGCGCATGCGCAAGGAGATCGAGCGCACGATACGTCTGCAGGAGCGCCTAGGGCTCGATGTGCTGGTTCACGGCGAGCCTGAGCGGGCCGACATGGTGCAGCACTTTGCCGAACGACTCGACGGATTCGCCGTGACCGAGAATGGTTGGGTGCAGTCCTATGGCTTCCGCTGCGTGCGCCCGCCGATCATCTATGGGGACATTGAGCGCCGCGCTGCGATGACGATTGGGGAGGTCGCCTTCGCCCAGTCGCTCACGGAGCGACCCGTCAAGGGCATCGTGACCGGACCGGTCACGATGCTGCAGTGGTCATTCCCTCGCGAAGACCGCCCGCGAGAAGAGACCTGTCTGCAGCTGGCGCTTGCGATTCGCAATGAGCTTGCTGACCTTGCGCAGGCGGGAATCGCGATCGTGCAGGTCGATGAGCCGGCCTTCCGCGAGGGCCTGCCGCTACGCTGCGATGAGCAGGCGGAGTATCTGCGCTTTGCGGTGCGCGCGTTTCGCCTTGCGACCGCCGTCGTGCCAGCCGAGGTGCAGGTGCAGACCCATATGTGCTACTCGGACTTCGGCGCGATGATCGAGCAGATCAAGGCGCTCGATGCTGACGTGATCCTGATCGAGGCGGCACGCACGAAGATGGAGCGCCTCGATGACTTCGCCCGCGCCGGCTACGCTCGAGAGGTGGGTCCAGGCGTCTTCGATGTGCACGCCCCGCGCGTACCCTCACCTTTCGAGATGGCGACCTTGCTGCGCAAGGCCATCACAGTGCTCCCGCCCGACCTGCTCTGGGTCTGTCCGGATTGCGGCCTCAAGACGCGCAGTCCGGCGCAGGTGCGCGGAGCGCTCGCAAACATGGTCAGCGCCGCCCGAAGCGTCCGTGAAGATCTTGCCGCCGAAGCCGGAGGGTGAGGAGCAGGTCAACGCATTCGCTGTCTGACGCTGGGCCGCCGGCGCCTCCCTATCGCACGCTCAGCGTGCCTTCCATCCCCGCCGCGCGATGGCCGGGCACATCGCAATAGTAGGCGTAGGAGCCGGAGCCGAGCGTGACCTTGATGGTCGAGGACCCGTCGGTGATCGTCGCTGTCCGCGCTTCGACGCCACGACCGACAATGTGCAGATCGTGGGGCACGCCCGATCTGTTGCGAAACGTTATCGTGACTGCTCCCGCCGCAGCACGTGCGTGGCTCTGGACGTAGCGCAGCGCGCCACCCGGATCGGCTTCGATCGTGATCGCGTGCGCGGAGTATGACCCCGCCGTTGCCGACCCGCTCGTGGCCTGATTGGCACAGCCGACGATCGCAATGCCAATCAGCAGAGTGCCCACGGCCCTCCGACTGCCGTGCGCGTGAGGGCCGTATTGGCGCCGGCGCAGCGAGCGGCATGAGCGGCGATGCTTCTTTTCCACACCCATCCCTGAGAAATAATATCAGTCGCGCGGGCACCGAGCAGTGACGTCTAGGAGCGCGGCTCCTGCGGCTCATGCTCGTTGGGGACCGGAGATTCAGCGGATCCGGTGGCGAGGGTGGATCGCTGAGCGCGTCCAGCCTGACGGCCGCCCGCTTGAGTGCTTGGAGGGACGGACCGATACTGCTCGCATGAGAGCTCCGCTTCGGACCGCGCCACCCCTGGCGGCTGCCCTCGCTGTCGCTGCGCTCGGCCTTCCCGGCGACGCGCTTGCCGCCCATTCGGTAGGCACGCCCGAACAGATCTCCTGGGTGCGCAGCGCCGCGCAGCGCTTCGTCGCTGCTGAGCTCTCGCGCGACAGCGCAGCTGCCTGTGCCATCCTCAACCCGCCCCTGCGCACAACCGTCGATGGCCGCAGCTGCGCTGAGCGGTGGCAGAAGCGCCTGGCCGCGATGCTGCGCTCCCCTCGCATGCGAGCGGCACTGCAGGCGGACGCGCGCGCGATCGCCCACGCGGTCGTGATCGTGCACGGCAACCAGGCGCGCATCGAGCTGCCCCACCCGCTGCTCGGTCACTCAGACCGCTTCAACTGGACCGAAAACTGCTGGATGCTCGAGCGCTAGCCGCGGTCGCGCCCGTCCGCAGCCCTCACGGCTCTCGATCGCGCCCTGCGCGCCGATCGACCGACGCGAGATGCGGATTATCCGCAGCGCTCTCCCCACCCTGCACGGATCGCGCCGCCGCTGTGCGCGCCTAGCCTCGGCAGCGTCGACGAAAAAGGGTCCAAGCGAGCAGCGCACCGGAGATCGCATGCCACGTGCGATCCGCGGACGAAGACGCAGTCGAGGTGACGGCCTTGCCAACAACACACATCTCCATCCCGCGCCGGTATCACCGCTCCAAAGTCAGCGAGCAAAAGCGCGCCGGGGATGCCACCAAGGCGCTCCTGGCCCTGGCGATCGGAGCGCTCCTCGCAACTGGCTGCGGCAGCTCGCCGCGACCGGCTGTCCACGCGCGCTCCTCGCGATCGGCCATCCACGTCGTAACGACCACTAGCGCCGCAATTACGACCAGAGCGGCAAGGGAAGCAACTGTCTCGGCGGGCCAGCGCAACGAGGTGAGCGCAGGCGCCGGGGGGGTCCTCGCGACGATGCATGGCGGAACGCACCAGCCCCGAGTCGGTGCGCGCTGGCCTTTCCAGATCATCGTCACGCACCACGGCAGGCCGGCAAAGGCCACCGTCACCTATGAGTACGTCTTCGGCGGCCAGGTTGTCGCTCGACGTGCCCAGCACAGCTTCACCGGACGCTTCTCGGACGAGATCGAATGGCCCTCCTCGGCGGTCGGCTACCCGCTCGAATTCCGAGCGGCAATAGTCTGTGAAGGGGTGACGATCAATCTCGACTACCCCGTCGTAGTCGCCCGCTGAGACCCGGCAGAGCGCGCTCAGACCGCGATGTCGCGCCGGTTGAGCAGCACCACAGCGGCCACTACCATCACCGCAGTGAGAGCGAGCAGCGCTCCTGCATGTGCGGCGCTCAACCCGTGGCGCAGCGGTTCGTTGCCGGCGTACCAGTAGAAGGGCGAGAGCTTGCGATAGGGCTTGAGGGTCGACGCAAGCGGCGCCAGGGCATTGAGGAAGTAGGCTGCCACACCCAGGGCAGCGGCGATGCCACGCGTCGAGCGGCGCGCACCGGTCGCGCTGCTCAGCATGAGCGCAAGCGATCCGAACAAGAGGCCGAGCAGCACGACGCTGACGCCCGCCGCCACGAGCTTCTCCACGCCGATCCTCATCCCCGCCGCCCGCCCGCCTACAAGCAGCACGACCACCACAATGACTCCGAGCAGAGCGATCCCAAGCCCAGCGGCCGCCGCCTTCTCAAGCACGACGCGGGTGCGCGAGATCGGGTTGGCGAGCAGCAGGTCGATCGTCCGTCGCTCCTCCTCGCCGGCGATCGCGCGGCTGCCCAGGCCGATGCCGTAGACAAGAAACAGCAGCGGCAGCATGAAGGCAAAGAGCTCGCCATTGAGGTAGCCGGCCGGCGAGGTGTATTCCACCGTGCCGCCGATCAGCGCCTTGACGCCCTGAGGCAGTTCACGCGCAAACTTGTTCAGCTCCGGGCTGTTGCGTACGGTCGGGTAATAGGCCAGCATCAGCGCGACCAGCGCGGCAAGGCCGATGCCCCAGCCAATCAGGCCGCGGCGCTGGTCATAGAGCGTCTTCGAGAGCAGGCTACGCACGCTGGCCGCTGGCGTAGATGGTCAGGAAGAGCTCCTCAAGGTCAGGCTCACGGCTTGTCATCGTCAACACCTCGAAGCGCGCCGCCGCCTTGACCAGCGCGTCGATCGGGCCGATCACCACAAAGCGCGCCGCATCGCCCTCAAAGCGGGCTTCGCGGACGCCCGGGAGCCCCTCGAAGGCCGACGGCGGCACGCGCCCCGAGAAGTGGATTTCCACCTGCCGCGCAGTCCGCGCCTTCAGGGCGCCCATGTCATCGACGACGACCAGCTGCCCGTCGCGAATGATCCCGATGCGATCGGCAATGCGCTCGATCTCGCTGAGCACATGCGAGGAGATGAGCACGGTCTGCCCGCGCTCGCGTGCTTCGCTCAGCAGAGCGTGAAGCTCGTGCTGGACCAGCGGGTCGACGCCGCTGGTCGGCTCATCGAGGATCAACAGCTCAGGCTCGTGCATGAGCGCCTGGACCAGGCCGACTTTCTGCTTGTTGCCCCGCGAGAGCGTTCGAATCGGCCGGTCGAGCTCGAGCGAGAGTCGCTTTGCGAGCGGCTCGATCGATCTCTGCCCGGCGCCCGCGCGCAGCGCGGAAAGATGTGCAAGCAGGCGCCGCGGCGTCAGCTCCTCGTAGAGAGCAAGCTCCCCCGGCAGATAGCCGATGCGCCGCCGCAGCTCCACGCCGCCCGCGCGGGGCTCCACTCCCAACACGCGAGCGCAGCCGCTGCTCGGCCGGATCAGGTCCATCAGGATCCGGATCGTCGTGGTCTTGCCAGCGCCGTTGGGGCCGATGAAGCCGAAGACCTCACCCGACCGCAGAGCCAAATCGAGGTTCAAAAGCGCCTGCTTGTCGCCGTAGCTCTTGCACAGCCCTTCGGTCTCGATCGGCGGCGCACCCGGCAGCGGCCTGCGCTCAACCTGGCGATCAGCTCGCGCCCGCCTGCGCAGCCGTGCTACACGCCGGCCAAGCTCACGGCTGCCGCCCTCCCGGGCGCAGCTGCTGGATGTGATCCTCATGCCTTACGCAGACCCCACGACACTGATGGTAACCGGAAGCGTCGCCCGTCCACAGGCGCGAACGCGGCGGCCAGCACGATGCGCTCCTACGCGCTCCACGCGCGACCCGCAGGCTGCGGCGAGCAGACCGGAATGCGCACCGGCGGACGCCTCCAAGCGCCCCCGGCAGGACTCGAACCTGCGACCGTCGGATTAGAAGGGACACATGGAGTGCGCCTATCCCATCGCTGCGGGGATCTCAGAGCCCCTGAGCGTGCCTGCATGCGCTCAGAAATGCTCAGCTCGGGACACGGTTGGGGACACGGTTTGCACGCTGCTTGCAGACCTGTCGATCACTAGCATCTTGACATTCTTGCTCAGGCCCCGTCGGACCAGAGTCCCGCCAGCGGCACTGCCGCGAGGCGGTCCCCGAAGGGAACTGTGCTTGGTCCGGTGTAGAGAAGGACGCCAGCTTTAAACCGCTCGCCCAGTCTGTCGCGCAGGTGGCGGAGCCCACGAAAGTCGCGTGGCGAAGCCGAGGCAGTACTTTTGACCTCGACGCCGACGACCGAGCCGTCACGGCGCTCAAGCACGATGTCCACCTCACGTCCATCGCGGTCGCGGTAGTGGTACTGCTTCGGCGCATTTGATTGCGAGGCGATCTGCCGCGTGAGCTCGGTGGCGACAAACGTCTCGAATATCGGTCCCGCAATCGCACCATCCATTGCAATGCGCTGCTCATCGGCGCCGATCAGGTGGCACAACAAGCCGCTGTCCGTGATGTAGGCTTTGGGCGCTTTTACAACGCGGCTGAGCAAGTTCGAGCTCCACGCAGGCGCGCGTTGGCTCAAAAACAGCGTCTCGAGCAGCGCCAGGTGTGCACGCACGGTGTTGCTGGCGACCGCAAGGTCGCGCGCCAAGCTCTCGACGTTCAGCAGAGTGGATGACGTGGCAGCCAGCGCGGAGAGCAGGCTCCTGACATTGGCGCTGTCGTGGACTTGGGCGATCGTGCGAAGGTCGCGACCGGTGATCGTCTCGACGTAGCTCGTGAAGAAGCGCTCGCGCCGGCCAGCGGTGCGTCCGGACACCGCGGGGTATCCTCCGGTCGCAACACGCTTAGCGAACGCGGCACGCCCGACGTCCTCGCTCGTCAGGTTCGGCCAGCTTCCCTTGAACAACGTGGGCACGAAGGACTCCCGCACGCCCGCCAGCTCGCCCTGGCTGAATGGCGCAAGCCAGAGATACTCGGCACGGCCGGTCAGCGCATCCGCAATCCGGGGGGCGGTCAGGATGTTGGCCGAGCCTGTCAGCAGGAACTGACCCGGTGTCTGGTCGCGATCAACGCGCGCCTTGATCGCCAACAGCAGGTCGGGGGCCCGCTGAACCTCGTCGATGACTACAGGAGCCTTAAGCCCGGCGACGAATCCCGTCGGATCGTCCAGCACAGCATCACGCGTTGCCCGGTCGTCTAGCGTGAGCACGGTCGCAGGCCAATCTGTCGTGGCGATCTGCTGCACAAGGGTGCTCTTGCCAACCTGCCGAGCACCCAAAACCACAACAACACGAGTGTCGCCCAGCGCCTCGATCACCAGCGGCCGCAAGTGGCGCTCAATCATCGCGTGGCAGGAGACGTTTGTCGGCAGGTCTGCAATATCAGCATCGGCAGATCTTCAGAATACACCCCGGCTGATCAGCAAAGTGAGGATCGCCGCATGCAGTGCGTGCCTTGCTCCCGGAACATCCGCCTCAATCGCCGCAGCGTGCGCGAGGGTCGGGCCTTACACCACGTGCGCGGACGCTACTAACAGGCCCGCTGGACGTCGAAGCCCTGCCCGGTCAGGGAGGCGATCACCGGGTAGAGGCTTTTGGGGCAAGATTCTGGTCGAGAAAGACTTCATCTACTTTCCGCGAGAGGGCCAGTTCGGTCTCAAGCTGACGTATGCGCCGCTTGGCGGCAGCGAGCTGCATCTGTCCCTCGGTGTTGAGCCCCGGCGCCTCGCCGCGGTC
>JAJPKQ010000022.1 GCA_021323635.1 bacterium
CGTCAACCTCCATCACGGCGTCGTAGACCGTCTCGCAGGCAACCGGCGCCACGCGCTCTGCGATCAGCGCCGAGAGCAGCGCCTGCTCGCTGAATGTCCCGCGCGGGCCCAGATAGCCCACCGCTATGCGCTCAGCCACGGTGCCCTGGTCGCCTCAGCGGGGCGCTCCCGGAGGCGAGTGGCGCTCCGGCACGGCTGCGAGGCGCACAGCCTCCGCCTCCTCCGGAGAGAGCTCGAGCTCGCCGCGCCCGTTGACCACCTGCTTTGCATAGACACGCGCCTGCTCGCGATGGTGGATGCAGGTCAGCACGATGCCCGAGTGCTCCGCGTCAAGCAGGGCGAGCGAGAGCGACTGGCGGCCGGACTGCTCGTTGTAGGCGTCGTAGCGCACCAGCGCGCGGTTTGCGATCGCCCCGGCAAGCGCGCGCTCGACGGACAGCACGCGCTGATCGACGTTCGCGGAAGCCTCCTCGACGTACTCGCGCAAATCCGCGAAGGAGCGCTGCAGGGCAAGCGCGTGCTCGGCCAAGTCGCGTTTGCCCGATGCGCCAAGCAGCGCACGCTGCGCCTCAAGCAGCGCGCGCAGCCTGAATGCAAGGTAGGCGGCTCCGAGCAGCGCGATCACCGCGACCGCCGCGGCAGCGATCGCGATGACCCCCTGGGTGTCGGTGATCGTCGCGCTCATCGACGAGCAATTCTGCCGCCTTGGGCGGCGTCGCGCTCCACCACCTCAGCTGAAGACCGCTTCGTAGGTTGCCTTAGCGCCTTCCGGCGTCGCGCCGCCGGGCGGCGGCTGCACCTGCACCGTCACCTTTGCGCCGGCGTTGAGCGGCACCCCTTCGATCGGCACTTCTACGGTCGCGTTGCCTTCGGGCGAGACCTTGCCGATCACGTTGAAGGAGCTGTAGCGCTTGCCCGCCGCTTCGACCGCCGCTTCGACGGTCACGTTGGTGTCCTGCACCGATGTCGGGTTTGTGACCTTGACCGTGAAGATCGGGTTGGGGCCGGAGTGGACGTGGTTGAGTTCCGGCGGCGCCGCCAGCACGTTTGACCCCACAGCGACGCTTTCGATCGTTGCCGCCTCGCTGCCGGTAGCGGCGCTCGACTGGCGCCCCGCGGAGAGGTGGCTGCCGGTGCGTTCGACGACGGTCGCGGTTTCGAGCCAGCCGAGGTTGGGCAGGAAGCGCGATGGGCCGACGCTCTGGCCGGAGGCCCCCGCCTGGGCGAGCGCTTCGTCGATCAGCGGCACGACGCGCTGGGAGTAGATCACGTCCGAGGCGAGGAAGATCTCCATCGCGCCGGCGATCTGCTTGTAGGCGGTCAGCGCTTCGCCCTGTCCGGAGAGCGCCGTGCCGATGCGCGCGGCGATCTTGCGGATCCCTTCCGAGCGCATGTCAAGCGCCATCAGCAGTGCCCGCTGCGCCCCTTCGACAGAGCCCGGGACGCTCAGTCGCTGCGCACGCGCGGCCTCCTGTTCAGATTCCTGGGCCAGTTCGTTGAGCTTCTGTTCGACGCTGCCGCCGCCGCCCTGTTCGGAGCGCGTCCCCGCCAGGGCGGCAAAGAGAGGCGTGCCGACGCCTTCGGCCGATTCCCTGCCGATGCGGCTGACTTCGCGCGTGTACGCGGCCACCGCTTCCCCTTCGCCGCCGCTCAGCGCCCCTGCCAGCGCGAGGATGATCAGGATGAGGATGAGGGCGCCCGCGCCGGCAAGGATGCGCCGGCGAACCATCAGCGCATGGGGATCGGGGCGCGCCGGGTGCGCCCGCGCTCGCGTGGGCGCCCTGGGCGGCGTGCGTGCCCCCACGTGTACCCGATGCGGGCGGGTGCGCTGCTCCCGCGGCTGATCGGCCTCCTCATCGAAAAACGACAAAGTCAAGCTCCTTGTACGCTCTGCAAAGGCTCAGTATGACTATCCTGCGGCGCCTGGCGCGATCAAGCTGCAAGCTCGCTGCCAGCGCGAACGGGCAGGGAACGGAGCGCGGCAGGCGAAGGCCGATGCGATGCAGACCACGAGGACCCTCTCAGCGCGGGAGGCGCCGGGCGGCAATGCGGCGGGCGCGCAAAGCGCGCGCAGAGCGCCCGCGCCCGATCAGGAGCGGCGTATCCTCGACGGGCGCTACCGCCTGCTTGAGACGCTTGGCGCGGGCGGCTTCGGCGTCGTCTACCGCGCCTACGACGAAGAGCTCGGCCGCGAGGTCGCTGTCAAGCAGATCGAGCTGCCGCGGTTGACCGCGCACGCCGGCGGCGCGCTCGCGCTCGCGCGGGCGCGCCAGGAGGCGCTTGCCGCCGCGCGCCTCTCTCACCCGGCGATCGCTGCACTCTATGAGGCACGCGTCGAGGGCGCCGCCCTGTTCCTGATCTCTGAGCTTGTCGAGGGCGCCTCGCTGCAGGAGCACATCCGTGATCGCTCACTTGACGAGCGCGCGATCATCGCGGTGGGGATTGCGCTCTGCGAGGCGCTCGAGCACGCCCATGAGCGCGGCGTGGTCCACTGCGATGTGACCCCTGCAAACGTGCTCGTGACGCCCGCGGCGCTGCTTGGCCGCGCCGAGCGCGGCGCTCGGCCGGCTGCGAAGCTGACGGACTTCGGGAGCGCCCTGATCGAGTGGCGCAGCGGCCCCCCGCCGACTCCGGCAGCGACGCTGCGGGAGCCCTCGGCGGTGGTCGGGACGCTCGCGTACATGGCGCCGGAGCAGCGCGGCGGCAGGCCCTGTGGGCCCGCCACAGACCTCTTTGCCGCCGCGCTCGTGATCTACGTGGCGCTCGCGGGAGAGAACCCGCTGCGCTTGCACGAGCGCCGGGCGGGCTCCGGCGTCTGCGGGTACCTTCCCCCGCTGGCGCGCCGGCGCAGCGACCTTCCCGAGCCCCTCGCCGCAGCGCTCGAGCGAGCGCTCGCTGGCGATCCGCAGCTGCGGGGCGGCATCGGCGAGCTGCGCGCAGCGCTGCATCGCGCTGCGGATCAGCTTGAGGCCGCCGGCAACCCGATCGCCCTGGGGAGATCGGCTGAGCGCGCTGCGCAGCGGCGCGCGCCATCGGCGGCTGCAAGCGAGGCGGTGCCGCTGACGCGAGTGGTCCCGCGCGAGGCCGTGAAGCGCGCAGGTCGCCACAGGCCGATCGCAGCGCCGGCGACCGCCGCCGCGCCTGCACCCGCGTCTGCGCCCGTGCTCGCGCGGGAGCACACGCAGAACGCTCTGCGCAGCGGGCCCAGGATCCACCGGCGCTTGTGGTGGGTAGCCGCCCTGAGCGCAGTGATCCTCACGGCGCTCGCAGGCGAGAGCGCGCTTGCCCTCCTCTGCCTGGCCGGAGCGTTGCCGCTCGTAGCGCTGCCGCGACGCACCACGCCGGCGCCCGCGCTTGCGCTGCTTGCGCCTGCTCTTGGCGTCGTCGGCCTGGCCGGCGCCTTTCCGGCGCTGGCAGGCCAAGCGCGCCGGTGGGTCAGCCGCGCGGCGATCGCGCTGCTAGGAGCCTGGTGGACGCTCGCGCTTCAGCCTCTGGCACCAAGGCTGCTGTGGGTCTGGCCGCCCCGCCCCGACCATCCACCGCGTCTGCACGCAAGCTCCGGCGGGAGCGCTGCGCTGCACTCGCTGGCAGCGTTGGCCAGCCCGGTGACCGCGGAGGTGCTGGCCGTGTGGGTGCTGGCCGCGGTCCTGCTGCCCTGGGTCGTGCGAGGACGCAGGCCGCTGCACGACCTCGCTGCGGCGATCGTGTGGTCGGCGCTGGTGGTGGGCGGGACCGGGGCGATCGCAGGCGGAACGATGCCCCGCGGCGCTCTGCTCGGCGCAGCAGCGGCCGCGCTGATTGCGATTGCCGGGCGAGCGCTGCGTCCCCGGGTGCGCGAAGCGTGCAATGTGTGACGTAGCATGATGGAAGCGCATGAGCATCCTGCAGTCGATCGAGTCCACGCTTGGCGGCCTCCTGGAAGGCACCTTCGGGCGCCTATTCCGCTCCGAGGTGCGGCCGATGGAAATCGCCCACAAGCTCGCTCGCGAGATGGACGAGCACCGCACGACCTCGGTCTCGCGGGTCTATGCGCCGAACGAGTTCCTGGTCTGGCTCTCGCCCGAGGATCGCGCCCGCTGGGCGGCGGTCGAGGAGGACCTGATCGATGAGCTCTGCGCCTACCTGCTCGAGCACGCCCGCCGCGAGTCCCTGACGCTTGCCTCGCGGCCCACTGTTAGCTTCAACACCGACGCGGATCTGCGCCTCGGCGAATTCGGCATCCAGGCGCGGCTGGTGAAGCTGAGCGACGACGGCGAGCCCGAGCCGCCCGCAGCAGGGGCCCGCATCGATCGGTCACCTGCGCCAGTCGAGGCGCCCCCGTCCGGCGGGACGATGATCTACAGCTCCGCAGAGCGGCTGGCCGCTCCCCTCGCGCAGCGACAGGCGCCCACGCGCGCGGTGCTGCTCGTTGCGGGCAGGAGGATCGAGATCGGCCCGACCGCGGTGCTGATCGGACGCTCGAGCGGCTGCGACATCGCCATCGACGACCCGGGCATCTCCCGCCGCCACGCGGAAATCAGGCCCGCGGCGGGAGGCTTTGAGATCCACGACCTGGGCTCCACAAACGGCGTCTACGTCAACCGCGCCCCGATCGCCGGCAGCACGCTGCTGGCGCCCGGCGATCGCATCGAGCTCGGTGCAACGGAGCTCGTCTTCGAGGGGTCGTGAACACGCTTGAGCCGCTCGCGGTCGCTCTGAAGTACGGCTTCCTTGCGATCCTCTACCTGTTCCTGCTCTGGGTCGCACGCTCCGCGCTGCGCGACATCTACGGCTCACGGCGCGCGCGCGGCGCCGGTGGGGGCGCTGGCGGCGCCCCGGCCGCGGACGCAACCGGCATGTATCCGGCGGCGGCGCTGCACCGCTACGACATCGGCCGCCATGCGCCGCGCCTGGTCGTCGAGCGGGCGCCAGGGCACGAGCCGGGGATGATCTACGACCTCGACGGCTCCGAGCTGCTGCTCGGGCGGGGACCGCGCGCCCAGATCCGGCTCGAGGATCCCTACGCCTCGGCAAGCCACGCGCGCATCTTCGTGCAGGGAGGCATACTTGCAATCGAAGACCTTGGCTCGACAAATGGGACATACCTCAACGAGGAGCTGCTCGAGACGCCCCGGCCGCTGCACCCTGGCGATCGCTTGCGCATAGGGGAAAGCGAGTTCGCCTTCGAGACCGACTGATGGTGCGCGTCAGCGAGCAGTACGCAGGCACCGACACGGGCCGCCAGCGGCGGGCCAACGAGGACGCCTTGCTTGCGCGTCCGCCGCTGTTCGTGGTCGCGGACGGCATGGGGGGCGCGCGCGCCGGCGAGGTCGCCTCGCGCATCGCCGTCGAGAGCTTCCGCAAGGGCGCCGAGACGGACGCCGAGCGCGACCCCGGTGAGACGCTGCGCCGGTGGATCGAGCAGGCTAACGCTCGCATCCATGAGCTCTCTCGGCGCAACGCCGACCAGGCCGGCATGGGCACGACGCTGACCGCGCTGTTCGTCGGGCCCGAGGAGGTCACGCTCGCGCACGTCGGCGACAGTCGCGCCTATCTTCTGCGTGAGGGCCGGCTGAGCCGGCTGACGGAGGATCATTCGCTTGTCGACGAGCTGATCCGCCAGGGGCGGATCACGCCGGAGGAAGCCCAGGAGCATCCCCAGCGCTCGGTTATCACCCGCGCGCTTGGCCCCGAGCCGGAGGTGCGCGCGGATGTGCGCGTGCTGCAGGCGCGCGCGGGCGACATCTACATGCTCTGCTCAGACGGCCTCACGACGATGCTCGAGGACAGGGAGCTCGAGCGGATCTTGACCGCGCATGCCAGCCTGCGGGCGGCGGGCGAGGCGCTGCTGGAGGCGGCCAACGAGGCGGGTGGGCGCGACAACATCACGGTGATCCTGCTGCGGCTGGAGGAGGCGGGCTCGGACGCCGCTGCGAGCGCCGGCAGGCTGGCGGCGCTCGCGCCCGCGGGCGCCAACGGCGCCGCCGGGCGCCCTGGTCGGCTGCATCCGCGAGCGCCGATGCAGAGCGCAGGGGCACACGGCGGGGCGCGTCGCGGCCGTGCGGCGCGGCGGCTTGTTCCCGCCGCGATCGTGCTCCTGGCGCTCATCGGCATCCTTGTCGCGGGCGGCTACCTGGCCAGCCAGTCGGTCTACTTCCTGGGCACCAACGGCCGTGGGCTGCTGACGATCTACTCCGGCGTTCCCTACAGCCTCCCCGGCGGCCTCGATCTCTACTCCAAGTACTACGTCTCGGGAGTGCCCGCGAGCGCCATCCCGCCATCGCGGCGAGCGCGCCTGCTCGACAACTCCTGGCGGTCCCAGGAAGACGTCAGCGCGCTCGTGCGCGAAGTCGAACTTGAAGTCGGGGGCGTGCGGTGAACCGCCCGATCGCGCGGGTCTTCGCCTTGATCGTGGCGCTCTTCGCCCTGCTGATCGCCTTTGCCTCGCGCTGGACGGTCTTTGAAGCAAGCGCGCTGCGCAGCAACCCGCTCGACCGCCGTCCGCTGATCCTCCAGGAACGGATCGCACGCGGCTCGATACTCGCCGCCGACGGCGCCGTGCTGGCGCGCTCTGTCCGCAACCGGGAAGGCTTCTACGAACGCTCCTACCCCTTCGGGTCGCTCTTTGCCACCCCGGTCGGCTACGCCTTCACCGACCTCGGCGAGACTGGCATCGAGCGCTACCGCAACGGCCAGCTCAATGGGCAGACGGGGACAACCATTCAGAGCTTCCTGAACGCGCTTCAGGGCAAGGAACCGGAAGGCGACACGGTCGTCACGACTCTCGACGTCCACGCGCAGCAGGTCGCCGCCGAAGCGCTGCGCGGCTACCGCGGCGCGGTGGTGGCGATCGAACCGCAGACCGGCGCAGTGCGCGTGATGGCCTCCTCGCCGAGCTTCGATCCCAATGCGCTGCGCAGCAGCGAAGGCTACTCCCGCATCGCCGCCGAAAGCGGCTCGCCGCTGGTCGACCGCGCGGTCCAGTTCGGCTATGCGCCCGGCTCGACATTCAAGGTCGTCACCGCCACAGCCGCGTTCAGCTCCGGTCTCTTCACACCCTCCTCGATGCTCTCGGGGCGCAATGGAATCCCGATCTCCGGCGTTCCGATGCACAACGACAACAATGAAAGCTTCGGTGAAGTGACGCTCACCAAGGCGCTCGCGCTCTCGATCGACACCGTCTGGGCGCAGGTCGCGGTGCGCGTGGGCAAGGCGCTGATGGCCAAGTACATGGCCCGCTATGGCTTCGACGCCAAGCCGCACATCGAACTGCCCGCAGAAGAGCTCTCAGCCAGCGGGGAGTACTACGAAGAACACCTGCTTCCCGTCACAAGCCCGCTCGTCGACGTCGGGCGCATGGGCATCGGGCAGGACAAGCTGAAGGTCACGCCGCTGCAGATGGCGGAGGTCGCGGCGGCGGTAGCCAACCATGGCACGCTGATGGTGCCACGCCTGACAGAACGCGTCCTAAGCTCGGAAGGCGCGACGATCGAACGCATCCGGCCGGAAGTGCAGTCGCATGTGATGAGCGCGAGCACGGCAGAGCAGATAACGGAAATGATGGAAGCTGTCGTGAGGGAAGGGACGGGAGTGCCGGCCCAGATACCGGGCGTCCAGGTCGCGGGGAAGACCGGCACCGCCGAAACGCAGTTCGGCTCGGCGACCAACAACGCCTGGTTCATAGCGTTCGCACCGGCACGCGCGCCCCGCGCTGCGGTCGCGGTGACGGTCGAACGGGTCCCGGGCTACGGCGCGACCTACGCTGCGCCTGTGGCCAAGCGCGTGCTGGAAAGCCTGATCGGATGAGGTCGACATGAGCGTGATCGCGCCGGAAACGATGATCGACGGGCGCTACCGGGTGATCGACCGCATCGGCGCGGGCGGCATGGCCGACGTCTACCTCGCCCATGACGAGCTGCTCGGACGCGAGGTTGCGGTGAAGATCCTCCACGAGCGCTTCGCCAGCGATGAGGAGTTTGTCGAGCGCTTTCGGCGCGAGGCCTCGGCGGCCGCACAGCTCTCGCACCCGAACATCGTCGCGATCTTCGATCGCGGCAGTTGGAACGGCACCTACTACATAGCGATGGAGTACGTGCCCGGCCGGACACTCAAGCAGCTGATCAGAGAGCGCGGGCCGCTGCCGGCCGAGGAGGCGATCGAGATCGCAATCCAGGTGCTACGCGCCGCAAGCTTTGCCCATCGCCACGGCGTGATCCATCGCGACATCAAGCCGCACAACGTGATCCTCGGCGAGGAGGGTCGGGTGACCGTCACCGACTTCGGGATTGCGCGCGCGGGCAACTCCGAGATGACCCACACGGGCTCGATCATGGGGACCGCCCAATATCTCTCCCCCGAGCAGGCGCAGGGCGCTGAGGTGACGGCCGCAGCGGACATCTACGCCGTCGGCGTCCTGCTCTACGAGCTGCTCACGGGCGTCGTCCCCTTCGAGGGGGAGAGCGCGGTCGCGATCGCCCTGCAGCACCTCTCGAGCGCTCCAGCGCGCATCGCCGAGCGCAACCCCGCTGTCAGCCCACAGCTTGAAGCGGTCGTGATGCGCGCTCTTGCGAAGTCTCCCGGAGACCGCTACGCGAGCGCCGAGGAGCTGATCGCCGCGCTGGCGCAGGCGCGCTCGGGCGCGCCGGCGGGCGCCGCCGCCGCGGAGCCTCCGACCGCTGCGCTGCTGCTGCCGCCGGAGATTCCCAAGCAGGCATATGCAAGCGGGATGGCGAGCGCTGAGGCAGCGGCCGCCAACGGCCGCTCCACGCCCGCGGAGAGAGCGCAGGCCACAGGGGGATCCTCCTGGCGAAGGCGGCGCACCGCGATCGCGCTTGTCCTCGCTCTGCTGGCGGGCGGCGCGATCGCGGCCGCGCTGCTGCTCTCCGCGCCCGCGGAATCGGTCAGCGTCCCGGCGCTCGCCGGCCAGTCCCAGGCGGTCGCCGTGCAGACGCTGCGCGCGCTGCACCTGGTGGCGATCGCCGAACCGGCGGCTTCAACCGCGCCGCCGGGCACGGTCGTGAGCCAGCGCCCGGCGCCCGGCACGACGCTGTCGGTGGGCAGCCGCGTATACCTGACGATCTCCACCGGCGCCGGCACGGCGCTGATCCCGAAGGTCGCAGGGCTCGCCGAAAGACGTGCGCTCGCCCTGGTCTCCGCCGCCGGCTTCAAGACTACGGTCGCGCGCCAGAGCAGCCCGAGCCGGCGCGTGGGAACGGTAATCAGCACCAGCCCGCCCGAAGACGTCGAGGCGCAGCGTGGCGCTCTTGTCACTTTGTATGTCTCAAGCGGACCCTCCTCCTCGGAAGCGCCGGCGCTGGTCCATGTCCCGGACCTGATCGGGATGAGCGAAGGCAGCGCCGAAGAAGCGCTCAGCGCAGCGGGCCTTGCGACCGGAGCGATCAGCAGCCGTGAAGCGCCGGGCAAGGCCGCGGGAACGGTGGTCGCCCAGCGACCGGCGGCAGGCAGCGCGGTCGCGGGCGGGACGGCTGTGGCGCTTGTGATCGCGGCGGCGCCCCGCCAGCCGACCGTGCCCAACGTGATCGGCAAGAGCGAGACCGCGGCCGCAGCCGCTCTGGGCGCGGCGGGCTTCTCGCCGGTCGCGCGCAGCGAAGCGGTGAGCAGCCCCGGTGAAGCGGGCATCGTGATCGAAGAGATCCCACCCGCTGGACGCCGCGCCGCGCGGGGATCGACCGTGACGATCGTGATCGGCACGCTCAGCAGCACCCAGAGCACAACCACCACTGGCACCGCCGGCGAAGCGCCTGCGGCGCACGAACACTGAGCGCTTGAGCAGGCGATTTGTGAGAGCCCCAGGCGCAGCAGAGAGCGAGCCCTCCGGCCTGCGCGCAGGAGGCCTGCGCGTCGCCCTGCTTCAAGGGGGGACCTCCGCCGAGCGGGAGATCTCGCTCGCCTCCGCTCGCTGCATCCGCGAAGGACTTGAGGGGGCCGGCCACCGCGTGATGCCGATCACCATCACTGAGGAGGGCAGCTGGCTTCACCGCGGCGAGCGCCTGGCGCTTCACCCGGGCGAGGGGCTGCTTGACGCCGACCTCGCCTTCCCCGCGCTGCACGGGCCCTACGGCGAGGACGGGACCGTGCAGGGGGTGCTCGAGACGCTGCGCATCGCCTACGTCGGCTCGGACCTGCCCGCCTCGGCGATCTGCATCGACAAGATCCGCTTCAAGGACCTGATGCGCGCCTACGGCGTGCCGCAGGTTCGCTACGTCGGCATCGAGGGCGCCTGGGCGCAGGCCCTGGCCGGCGCGGCGCCGCCCAAGGGCGCCTCGGATCCCGCCGAGGCTGCCGAGCGCCTCAGCGCGCTGCGCGCCTCGATCGCCGATCTCGGGCTGCCGCTGTTCGTCAAGCCTGCGCGGATGGGCTCGTCGTTGGGCATCGCACGCGTCGATCATGAGCGCGAGCTGCCCGGCGCGATCGCGGGCGCACTGCGCCACGATCGCCGCGTGATCATCGAGCAGGCGGCGAGCGGGGTCGAGGTCGAGTGCGCGCTGCTGGAGGACCCGGCCGGAGGGCCCCCGCTGGTCTCGACGCCCGGCGCAGTGCACCCGCAGGGAGACTGGTATGACTTTGGCGCCAAGTACTCGGCGGGGGGCATGGAGCTGAGCGTCCCGGCGCCGCTGCCTGAGGCGCTGCTGGCATCTGTGCGCCGGCAGGCGCTGGCGGTGTTCGAGCAGGTCGGTGCCGCCCACCTGGCGCGGGTTGACTTCTTCGTCTGCGGCGAGGAGGTGCTTGTTAATGAGCTCAACACGATGCCCGGCTTCACGCCCACGAGCGTCTACCCGCGGCTGCTCGAGCACGAGGGGCTGCGCTACGCAGGGCTGCTCGAGCGCCTCTGCGCGCTGGCGCTCGCGCGAGAGGATCGCAGCAGCACGCCCGCTCCAAGCAGCCCGCGATAGACCGCGTAAGGGATCAGGTTCCCAGCCGCACCTCGGCCGATCCGAGCACGCGCACAGAGTGCTGCGGAGCCGAACGCGCCAATCGCCCCGGCTGCGAGCGCCGGCGCGGCGATCGGCGTCGCGCGCGCCTTGAGCAGGCGGCGCGCCTTGAGCAGGGTGGCGCCGGCGATCACCGGGAGCCCGACCGTCCATGAGAGGGCGCCGGCCTCGATCGGGGCAAACCCGCGCGCTGCCGCGACGCTGAGTACGGCGCCGTGACGCGAGACTCCCGGCGCCAGCGCGAGCGCCTGCGCCACCCCGAGCGCCAGCCCGTCGCGAACACCCGCTTCGCTGATGCGCCGCTGCCTGCGCGCGCTGGAGGGCGCCCGCAACTGCACCGCGACCATCGCGGCGGCCCCCGCAAGCAGCCCCCATGCGATCGGCAGCTCGCCGCCGTGCGCCCGGTCGATACGGTCCTCCAGCGCATAGCCGGCCGCGGCGGGGAGCAGCAACGCAGGCAGGAGCGCGCGCGGCGGCGTGCGGGCGGCAAGCGCGCGTGACTGCGTGAGCAGACCGAGCGCGCTCGCTCCGTGCAGCGCCACCTCGAACGTGCGGCGGTCTGTGAGCGGCAGGGCGCCGGCGGGCCAGCGCAGCAGCGCGGGCAGCAGCGCGGTGTGCGAGGAGGAGGAGACCGGCAGCAGCTCGGCCGGTCCCTGCAGCAGCCCCAGCGCGAGCGCCCGCGATCGGCTCAGCGTCTCACTCGGTGGCATCGAGCGCAGCTGCGCGCGTCGCGCGCACGCTCCTGCGTCGGCGCACCACCGCATAGACGAGCGCCAGCACGATCGCCGCAACGACCACATAGTCGACGTACTCGAAGCCGCGCCGCACCGACTGCCATTCGCTGCCCAGGGCGTTGCCCGCATAGGCGAGCGCGGCAGCCCAGATCGCCGATGCAAGCGCTGTGAGCACGCTGAAGCTGATGATCCCCATCCGCGCAACTCCCGCCGGCAGCGAGACAAAGGCACGAACGAAGGGCACAAAGCGTCCGAAGAAGACCGTCGCCTTGCCGAAGCGCCCAAACCACTGCTCGGCTCGGGCGATCTGCGCGGGCGAGATGTGCAGCAGCCGCCCGTGCCTTTCAATCAGCTCGATGCGCCCGCCGTAGCCGATCGCATACGCGACCCACGATCCCACCAGCGCGCCGAGCGTGCCTGCTGCAATCGCTGCGGCCATCGTCAGCTGCGCATGTGCCCCCGCGCGCCCCGGATCGGCGACCGCAAAGCCGCCGAAGAGCATCACGACCTCGGAGGGGATCGGGATGCAGGCGGCGCTTGCGGCCATCAGCACGAAGATCGCCGGCCACCCGCCTTCGCGGACGAAGTCCGAGATGCCGTTGACGATCCCTTCGGTGATCGAGGCGCTGATCAGAGCGGCTGCCATAGGCACTTCACGATAGCCGCTCGCAGGTATCCGGCGGGCAGGTAGCGTGCAGGCTGTGAACGTCTGGATCGACCTCACAAACTCCCCCCACGTGCTCGTGATGCGGCCACTGATCGCAGCCCTGGAAGGAGAGGGTCATAGGGTGACGGTGACCGCGCGCCGCTATGCGCAGACGGTGGAGCTGCTCGAGCGCTTCGGCATCGAGCACACGGTGATCGGCGCCCACCGCGGCGCCCGCGCGAGCGCGAAGGCGGCGGGCCTGCTGCAGCGCTCGCTCGCGCTCGTGCGCTTCGCGCGCGCGCACGGCCCCTTCGCGATCGCCCTTGGGCACGGCTCGAATGACGTCACGATCGCAGCCGCGCTGCTGCGCATTCCCTCCTCGACCGCCTTCGACTACGAGGCGGCGGCGCTTCAGCATCACATCAACTGCCGCCTGGCGCAGGCGGTGGTCGTGCCGGCCGCGATCCCACAGCAGCGACTGCGTCGCTATGGGGCGGCCGGCAAGATCCATCCCTACGAGGGGCTCAAAGAGGAGTACTACCTGGCCGACTTCGAGCCCGATGCAGCGGTCCTGGGCGAGCTTGCAATCGAGGCGAGCCGACCGCTGGTGGTGGTGCGCACGCCGCCCGCGGCCGCGCTCTACCACCGCTTTGAGAACGAGCTCTTCAGCGCGCTGATCGACGAGCTCGCCCGCGCTCAGCAGGCCGAGGGCGTGCAGAGCGTGGTGCTGCCGCGCACCGCAGAGCAGCGCGCGCAGCTTGCGCGGGCGCCCGGCCTGATCGTTCCGCAGCGCGCAATCGACGCCCAGTCCCTGATCGCCTACGCGAGCCTTGTGATCTCCGCGGGCGGAACGATGAATCGCGAGGCTGTGGCGCTTGGCACGCCCGTGGTGAGCACCTTCGGCGGAGCCCTGGGAGCGGTCGATGAGGCGCTTGTCCGCGAAGGGCGCATGCGCCTGGTGCGCGCGCCTGGCGAGCTGCGCGGGCTGCTTGAAGGGCTGCCTGCGCTCGAGGAGCGCGGCGCCGCAGCGCCCAGGGTCAGACGCGACCCGCACCGGCTGCTTGAGCTGCTGCTGGCGCCGCTGCAGGCTGCGACCGGCGCTGGCGCGCAGGCGTAGGATGAAGCGACCTGGCAGGCGCGTGCAGCCGCCGGGAAGTTGTCGGCGAGCGCCCTGACCCAGGGTGGCTGCACCCCCTACCGACGTCCAGACCTTGATGTTCAAAGAGCAAAGGAGAAGCAGAGAGATGACCGCGCACAAGAGCTGTTGGCTGCTGGCGGTGGCTGCGGCCGCAGCGCTGATCGCCGGCTGCGGCTCAAGCGAAAAGAAGGCCGCCGCAAGCACGAGCACCAGCTCGAGCGCCTACGCCAAGGCGACGACTGGTGCATACGCGCCGACCTACGCCACGACCACGAGCGCAAGCAGCATGACCAAGGCCGCCGCGGCGGCGAGCAAGACGACTGCGGCGCCGGCGGGGGTGCGGATCGCCACCGCCTCGGTCTCCGGGCTTGGCAAGGTGCTTGTCGACAGCAGCGGGCGCACCCTCTACACCTTCAGCCCCGACAACGCGAGCAAGGTGACCTGCACCTCCTCATGCGCAGCGGTCTGGCCCCCGCTCAAGCTTGAAGCCGGCGCAAAGCCGGTGGCCACCGGCGTGGTCAAGCAGTCGCTGCTCGGCAGCGACCCCGACCCTGAAGGCGGGAGCGTGGTCACCTACAAGGGCTGGCCGCTCTACACCTACGTCGCAGACTCCGCGGCGGGCATGGCAAGCGGCCAGGCGCTGCCGCTCAACGGCGGCATCTGGTACGTGATCGCACCGTCGGGCGAAATAATCACGAAGAAGCCCTGAGCGAGGAGGGCGCCGGCGGAGCCCGGGCGCAGGCGCCCGGGCTCCTCTCGCCCCGCTCGCCCTTAGAATCCTCGTGATGCGCCGAGCAATCAACGCAGCGGCCCTGCCTCTGCACCGGCACTCACTGCCCCAGCTGGCCGCCGACGCGGTGGCGCTCGCGCTCGCCTACTTTGCCGCCTTTGCGTTGCGCTTCGAGAACGGCCTGCCCTTCCGCTACGCGGTGCTGCGCGATCGCACGATCTGGTGGGCGACCCTGGCGGGGCTCTTGATCCTGATCCTGCTGCGCGCCTACCAGCGCGCGCCGCGCTTCTCCTCCCATCGCGACTACATGGCGATCGCGCGCGGAATCCTCCTGACGACGATCCTGCTGGTCGGGCTGATCGCGGTCGTGCGCCCGGTGCAACCTGAAGAAGGCCACCGCCTCGTCGCGGTCTCGCTGCCGGACTCCGTGACGGCGCTCTTCTTCCTGCTCGCGCTGTTGTTCCTGGTCGGCTGGCGCGTGCTCGTGCGCACGCTGCATGAGCGCCGCCTGCTCTCGGGCGTGCGCGGCGGGCCGCAGGGCAGCCGCACCGTGCTGATCGTCGGCGCCGGCGACGGCGGTCGCCTCGTGCTGCGCGAGATCCTGCGCAACCGCGAGCTGGGCCTGGTGCCGCTCGGCTTCCTGGACGATGACCCGCGCAAGCGCGGCCTGCGCATCGACGATGTGCGCGTGCGCGGCAACACCGAGTCCGACCTGCCGCGCATCCTCGAGGAGTCCGAGCCGGACGAAGTCCTGATCGCAATCCCCTCGGCGCCCGGCGCGACGCGCGCGCGGGTGGTCAGGGAGTGCCGCAAGCGCTCGATCCCGGTCCGCACCCTGCCGACGGTCTTCGAGCTGCTGCAGACGCGCGGCGCCTCGCCGCTGGCCCGACAGATGCGCGAGGTGCGCGTCGAGGACCTGCTCGGGCGCGAGCCGGTGCACATGGAGCTCGAACGCGTCGGCGCCTACCTGGCGGGCGACTGCGTGCTCGTAACCGGCGCGGGCGGGTCGATCGGCTCAGAGCTTTCTCGGCAGATCGCGCGAGTGGCGCCGCGACGGCTCGTGCTCGTCGACCACGCCGAGGGCAACCTCTTTGCGATCGAGCGTGAGCTGGTCGAGGAGCGTCACATTCACCCGGACGCGCTCGCTGTCGCGCTCGCCGACTGCCGCGATCGCGCGCGCATGGAGGAGCTATTTGCCGAGCACCGCCCCGGCGTGGTCTTCCATACCGCCGCCTACAAGCATGTGGGGCTGATGGAGGGCAACCCGGACCAGGCGATCGCAAACAACGCCCTTGCCACCGGCTTCATCGCCGAATGCGCCGGCCGCTTCGGGGCACGCTGCTTCGTGCTGGTCTCGACGGACAAGGCGGTCGCGCCGGCGACGGTGATGGGGGCCTCGAAGATGCTTGCGGAGCTGGCGCTGGACCTCGCCTCCGCGCGCCATCCGCGCACCACCTACAAGGCTGTGCGCTTCGGCAACGTGCTCGGCTCCTCAGGCAGCGTCGTGCCGATCTTCTCGCGCCAGATCGCCCGCGGCGGCCCGGTGACCGTCACCGACCTGCGCATGCGGCGATACTTCATGACGATACCGGAGGCCGTGCAGCTGATCATCCGCGCGGGGTCGCTCGACCCGACGCCGGGAGAGGAGGCGGCGCCCGCGCTCGGCCGTGCGGCACAGGTGCTGGTGCTCGACATGGGCGAGCCGGTCCGCATCATCGAGCTGGCGCGGACGATGATCGAGCTCTCCGGGCTCGAGCCCGAAAAGGACATCGAGATCGAGGTCGTCGGGCGCAGGCCCGGCGAGAAGCTTGACGAGCAGCTCTTCAACAGCTATGAGCACGCCCAGCCCACACCCGCGGAGCGCCTCCTGCTCGCCCGCCGCCGTCCCTTCCCGGCCGCACGGGTTGAGGCCTGGCTGGCTGAGATCGAGGCGCTCGCGGGGGCAGGGGACCAGGCTGCGCTCTGCAACCGCCTCTTTGAGCTGGTGCGCGAATGCGACGAGCTTGCCGGCGCAATCCACCTAGACTCGCTGGAGGCCCCGATCGAGCACCGCACGGAGGCGCTTCCCAGATGAGGACCGCAACGATCGCCCTCTCTCTAACCCATTCGCTCAGCGAGCTTGGTGCGCTCGTTGCGCTCGCCGGCCTTGCGGCAATCGCGCTGCTGGTCCTGATCTTCACCGTTCAGGGCCGGGAGATCCGGCGTCTGCGCGAGTGGGCTGGACGCGCCCCTGAGCGCGCCGCTGAGCGCTCCGCGCAGGTCGCGCCCGCCGGCGCGCAGCAGATGGCGCCCGCCGACGCTGCGCAGCGCCTGCAGGCGCCCGCATCGCAGCCTCCACGCGTGGTCGTCAAGCCGGTAGCGGCAGCGGCCTCCGCGCCCGCCGTGGCCGTGGCCTCCGCTGCGGCAGCTCCCGCGGCGGCCGAGGTCGGGGGAGCGCAGGAGGGCTCGCCCGCGGAGAACGGAGCGCTCCAGCCCTCAACAGACGGCGAGCAGGCGGAGGCGCCCGCAGCTGCCGATGAGGCCGGCAAGGCCGCAGAGGAGTCCGCCCCTGAGAGCTCACAGCCGGCCGATCAGCAGGCCCCGGCGCCGCTGACGGCCGCCGCTTCGGCGCGCAGCCAGGAGACGCCCGCCACGGCAGCGCCCTCGGCGGGCGAGTCAGCGGGTGCGCTTGCCGATGGGATCGCAGCGCCCGTCGCTGTGGGGGTCGCCGCGCTTGCCGCCCCGGCACAGACCGGGGGCTCGCAGGTCGCCGACAGGCCGCCCGAACGCCCGCGCTTCCCGCCTGCGCCCGAGCGCTCCGGCAGTGCGGCCAGGGCGCAGCGCGGTGCCTTCGGGGCACCGTCCGCACGTGCTCGCCAGCGGCGTCGCGAGCTGCCCGACCCCTCCGAATTCCGCTTCCTCCGCGATGAGCCACCGCCACGGCGCAGGGGGCTTCTGATCGCGCTCACGGTGGGCGTGATCATCGCTGCGGTGGCGATCGCGGCGGCGCTGATCGGAGCCAACAGCAGCGCGCCATCGGGCGCAACCGGCCAGCGGCACCCGACAGCGGGCGCCTCCAAGGGCCAAGCCTCCTCCAGCTCAGCACCCTCCCAGTCGCCCGCGAGCGTGCGCGTCGCGGTGCTCAACGCCACTGAAATCAACGGCCTCGCGCACCGCCTCGCCTCGCGCCTGCAGGGCGAAGGGTACGCCCACGCCGAGGCGCTGAGCTCGCGACCGGCGGGCAGCTTCTCCACGAGCGCCGTCGAGTATGCCCCCGGCTACCGCACTGCGGCCGAACGGGTGGCGCGTGAGCTTGCGATCGAAGGCGGCGCGGTGAAGCCCTTTGAAGGCGAAACCGGCGGTCTTGCGCCCGGCGCAGATGTTGTCGTGATCGCCGCCAGCTCCAGCACAGCCGGGGAAGCCACGCAGAGCGGCTCCGAAGGCAGCGCCGAAGGCGCGTCGAGCGCAACCCCGGCGCCGGGCGCAGAAACCGGTCAGGAAGCGACGGGCAGCGCTGAAGGCACGCCGACCGAAGGCTCCGCCGGTGCGCCGCGTGAAGGCGAAAGCACCACCGGTGGCTAGCGAGCAGTCGGGCTCCGCCGGCAGCGCTGGGCACCCCGCGATCGAGCTGCGCAGCCGCCCGGCAAAGCCGCGCAAGAACGGCCTCACGCACGTGATCGACCGGGGCATGTCGCTGGCGGAGGTCGAGGGCATGCTCGAAGTCGCCGCCCCGCACATCGACTTCGTCAAGCTTGGCTGGGGGACAGCGCTGGTGAGCGCCAACCTGACGGCGAAGCTGCGCCTCTATGCAGAGCGCTCGATACCGGTCATGCTGGGGGGGACACTGACCGAGCTTGCGATCCGTCAGGGACGCCTCGCTCCCTATGTCGAGTGGCTGCACACGCTGGGGCTGCGCCACATCGAGGTCTCTGACGGCACGCTCGCGCTCGAGCAGGAGCGCAAGTGCGAGATCATCGCGCAGCTTGCGCAGGAGCTGACGGTCCTCTCGGAGGTCGGCTCCAAGGACGCGCGCACGATCATGGCCCCCTACCGCTGGGTGGCGCAGATCCAGGCGGAGCTTGAGGCGGGCGCCGCGCGCGTGATCACAGAGGCGCGCGAGTCGGGAACGGCGGGAATCTTCCGCGAAAACGGCGAGGTCAGGAGCGGCCTGGTCGATGAGATCGTGCACGCGGTCGACCCGCAGCACCTGATCTTCGAGGCGCCGCGCAAGGATCAGCAGGTCTGGTTCCTGACGCAGCTGGGCCCGGAATGCAATCTCGGCAACATCGCGCCCTCCGACGTCGTCGCGCTCGAGACCCTGCGCCTGGGACTGCGCTCGGAGACGCTCCCCCACTTCGCCCCGGGAGCCGGCTCGGCGTGAGCGCGCCCGACGCCCGGCAGCGGATCACCGCGGCAGCAACCGACGGCGCCGGGAGCGCCTCGCCGCGTGCGCTGAGCGCCCTGAAGACGGTCGTCTTTGCAGCGCTTGTCCTGCTCACGATCGCAGCGCTCTTCATCGCCCAGCGCGCCAAGCACGTGCCGACGCCGGCGCAGCGCTTCATCCTGAGCCCCAGCGCGCTGACGCTCTCCGAGAGCGCGCCAGGCGCCGCTGAGCAGCTCTCCTTTCAGGTCACGCAGCGCGAACGCGTCTCGGTCGAGATCGTCAACAGCCAGGGCGAAGTGGTTGCGCAGCTCGTTCACGAAATCCCTGTGACCCCGTACCTGCGCCTGTGCCTGCAGTGGAACGGCCGTCGGGGCATCGGCCATGCCATCTATAGGGATGGGGCGCTGGTCATGCACCCGCTCGCGCTCTGCCAGGAAGCGCCCGTGGCGGCGCAGCCTCGGGGGCGGCTTGCCGAAGCGGGCGAATACCGCGTGCGAGTGGACCTGCGCCACGAAGGGCGGACGATCATCTCCCCGGTCGCCTTCACAGTGCGCCGCGCCGGGAGCGCGAAGGGCTGATGGCGATCATACCTGCGGCGATAACCGGCTCTGCGGCGGCCGGAGAGAAGGTCGGCGTGATCGCGCTGGTCGCGCTCTGCGCCGCTCTGCTGCTTGCGCGCCCGAGCGCCTCGCCGCGCCTGCGCGCCGGGCTGATGGCGGCGGTGCTCCTGCTGGCGCCGGTGCTGCTGGTGATCGACATCTGGCACAGCTCGCAGCTTGCCCATCTGCGCCGTCACCCGGCGCTCGCGGCAGCAGCGCTCGCGGCAGCAGCGATCGTTGTCGTTGCGCTCGCGTCGCTGATGCGCGCACGGCCACAGCTGCTGGCGCTGCTTGCCTTCATCGCCCTGCCCTTTCGCGTCCCGATCGCCGCGGGCGGCTCCACAGCCAACCTGCTCGTGCCTCTCTATGTCGTGATCGGCGCGGGCACGCTGGCAGCGGCGGCAAGGATGCTCTCCCCCCGCCGCCGGGCGGCGGCGGAGCGCTCCGAGGCTCATGCCCAGCCGCAGCCGGGCGAGCACTCCGGGGCGGGGGGCTTGCGGTGGGCGCTGACCCCGCGGGCGCTCGAGCATGCGCTCGCTGCGGTGCTGGCGCTCTACGGCCTGCAGGCGGCCTACTCCGCGGACTTCGCCAAGGCGCTTGAGAACGTGACCTTCTTCTACGCCCCCTTTGCGCTGCTCTTCGTGCTGCTGCGCGAGGTGCGCTGGACGAGCGCGTTGCTGCGGGGCTGCCTGGGCGCGCTCGGGGCGCTGGGGACGATCTTCGCGCTGGTCGGCTTTGTCGAGTACGCTCGCGGGCGCCTGTTCCTGAACCCGAAGCTGATCGCCGCAGACCAGTACGAGGCGTTCTTCCGCGTCAACTCGGTCTTCTTTGACCCGAACATCTACGGGCGCTTCCTGGCGCTGGTGATGATCGCGCTGATGGCGGCGCTCTTTGCCACCCGCAGCAGGCGCCTGCTGCTCGGGTTCGCTGTGCTGCTGGCGATCCTCTGGGGCGGCCTGCTGACGAGCTTCTCGGAGACGAGCATGGCCGCGCTGCTGCTCGGGCTGGCGATACTCGCTGCCTGGCGCTGGGATGCGCTCACAACGGCGCTCGTGACGATCGCGAGCGGGATCCTGGCGCTTGCAGTCGTGCTGCTCGCGCCGGCATCGGCGCACTTTGGGCTCTCGGGCGAAGGCGGCTCGGCAAACAATGCCACGAGCGGACGCGTGAGCCTGATCACGGGCGGGATCGACCTCTTTGCGCAGCGCCCTCTCTACGGCTATGGGTCCGGTTCCTTCGAGGTTGCATACAAGCGCCACCGCAAGGGCGACGAAGCAAGCGCCGTCTCCGCCTCCCACACGATCCCTGTGACGGTCGCCGCCGAGCAGGGGACCATCGGGCTGCTCGCCTACCTCGCCCTGATCGTGATCGCGCTGATCGTGCTCTTCCAGGGCGCCGGGCGCTCGCCGCCGCGGCTGGCGATCGCAGCGTGCTTTGCGGCGCTGGTGCTGCACACATGGGCATATGCGGACTTCCTCGAAGATCCCACGACCTGGGCGCTGCTGGCGATCGGGCTCTCGCTTGCGCGCCGGGCGCTGGCGCAGCGCGCGCTCGCCACCCGCCCGCAGGGCCTTGCCGGCGTGGACGGGGAGCAGCGGCAGAGCGCACAGGGGCTCGGCCCTCAGCTTGCGCCGCAGAGCTGATCGGCGGCCGTGGTCGAGTACCTCAAGCGCCTGCTGCGAGCTGGAGCGGCCTACCAGGCGGCCGAACTGATCGCCAAGGCGATCGCGCTGATCACGCTGCCGATCTACACGCGTCATGTCGATCGCGCCGGCTACGGCGCCTACCAGGCGCTGTTCACCGCTGTGATCCTCGCGAGCATCCTGCTGCGCGCAGGCATCGGCGAGGCGTTCGTGCGCTTCTACTTCAACGATCGGGATCGCGCCCGTCGAGAGCGCGTCGCGCGCAGTGCGACTGCCGCTGTCGCCTGGAGCACCACGCTTGCCGCGCTGCTGTGCGCGATCTTCGCGGGCGATCTCTCACGGCTGCTGCTGGGCGCATCGCGCCCGACGCTCTTCGACGCCGCGGTGCTCGGCCTGTGGGCGTTCACGAACCTGGAGATGGCCTATGCCCAGCTGCGCGTCGACGAGCGCGCGCTGACCTACCTGAAGGCCTCGGGCGCGAACGTCGCGCTCACGGTCGCGCTCACGGTCGGCCTTGTCGTCTTTGCGGGGCAGGGCGCGCGCGGCCTGCTGCTCGGGAACTTCGGCGCCTCTGCGCTGGTCGTGCTCGCCCTCTGGTGGGTGCTGCGCGATCGCTTCTCGCTGCGCATGCGCATCGCCGACCTGCGGCCGATGCTCGCATTCGGGCTGCCGACCGTGCCCGCCGACGCGAGCGTGTACGCGCTGCAGGTCGCCGACCGGCTCTTCCTCTACCGCGACTACAGCCCCGCCGCCGCCGGGGAGTACTCGGTCGCGCTGCAGCTTGCAGCCGCGGTATTTGTGATCGTGCGCGGCTTTCAGTACGCGTGGCCACCGCTTGCCTACTCGGTCCGCGACGAGCGCGAGGCCGCGCGGCTGTATGCGCTCGTGACAACGTACTTCACGCTGCTGACGGGAGTTGTGGTCAGCGCCGTGGCGCTGCTCGGGCGCTACCTCGTGCGCCTGCTCGCCGCGCCTGAATACGGCGGCGCCTATCGCGCGCTGCCCTGGCTGGCACTCGCCTGGAGCCTCTATGGCCTCTACCTGGTGATGATCACGATCACCGCGAGGGCGCGCAGCACCGCGCGCAACCTGCCTGCGGCCCTGCTCGGGCTGGCGCTGAACGTGGGGCTGCTCTTCGCGCTCGTGCCGAGCTCTGGCGCGCACCTTGGCATCGCGGGGGCGGGAATCGCGCTCTGCGGCGCCTACATCGCGATGCTGGTGGCGATGGTGGCGCTAACGCGCTCGCTGATGCCCGTGCGCTTCGAGTGGGCGCGACTGTCGATGCTGATCGCGCTGCTCTCCGGCGTCGCGGTCTCCGGCGCGCTGCTGCTGCCCGCCACCTCGCTGTTGGGATTGCTTCTGCGCCTACTGTGGCTTGCGCTGATCCCGCTCGGGCTGGCGCTGACGCGCTTCTTCAGCGCGGGCGAGCTTGCTCGTGCGCGGGCGCTCTGGCGCTCTTGGCAAGCGCGCGGTTATGGGCCTCAGCCCGCTCGCGCAGGCCGCTCCCGCGGCCGGGCATGAGCGATGCGCGCGCGTGGCGCAGCGCGCGCGTGGGCGAGCGTCCGGGCGTGAGCGCCGCCGGGAGCGCTCGCAGCAGGTAGCCCAGCGCGCTCAGCACGCGGACCGCGAACGCCCCCGCGCGCGAGTGGTGCTTGCGCATGTAGCGGTCGCGGTTGCGCGCCAGTTCGACGATCCGCGGGGCGGAGTCCTGCGCGCTTGAGAGCTGCTCGTGGTGGATCGCGCGCGCGGCGGGCACGTAGAGGGTGTGGTAGCCGGCAACGCTCAGGCGCTTCTGGAAGTCGACCTCGTCGGAGTAGACGAAGAACTGCTCGTCGAGGTACCCCACCGCTGCGGCCGCATCTCGGCGCACCAGCAGCGCCGAGGACTGGCACCAGTCGACGCGCCGCGTCTGCTCGCCGCGGCTCTGCACCACCAGCGCCCGGGCCAGCCCGAGCGCCGCCAGCAGGCTCGTCCAGGGCGTCGGAAAGCGCCATGCGCAGGCCTGGGCGCTGCCGTCGGGGCGCAGCAGCGCCGCACCTGCCGCGCCCGCCCACTGATCGGCGCTCAGCGCCTCCAGCAGCGCCCGCGTCGCGCCGGGCAGGAGCTCGGAGTCCTCGTTCAGCAGCAGGGCGAAGCGCCCGCGCGCGCTGCGTAGGAGCAGCGAGTCGCAGTGCGCCTTGCCGCGCCGCTCTGCCAGCGCGATCACGCGCTCCACCGCGGGGTGGGCGCGCGCCAGCGCGGCGGAGCCGTCGGTCGAGGCGTTGTCGATGACAAGCGCCTCGCAGCGCACAGGCAGTTCCGCACGCTCGCGCGCGATCGCGTCAAGGCCGCGCGCGAGCAGGTCGCGCTGCTGCGTGTTGACGACGCAGAAGCTGACCTCGATCGGCGGCGAGGAGCCGGTCTCTCTGCTCACCCCCATATTTTGTCCGGAAGATGCGCGTTCATGTGATCGACCCGGCCTCCTACACGCCACCCTACGACGATGCCCTCTGCCGGGCGCTGGCGGCGCTTGGCGCGCAGGTGGAGCTGCAGACCGGACGCTTCGCCTACGCCCCCCTGCCGCCCCCTGAGGGGTATGTCCGCAACGAGCGCTTCTACCGCCACGCGCGCTCGCGCGCGGCCAAGCTGGCCTGGCACCTGCCGGAGATGCTCCGCTACGGCGCGGAGCTGCCGCACGTGGATGTCGCCCACTTCCAGTGGCTCCCCGCCCAGCCGCTCGACCTGATCGCGCTGCGCTCCTGGCGGCTGTTGGCGCGTAGAGGCAAGCGGCGCCTGCCACCGCTGGTGCTGAGCGCCCACGACATCCTCCCGCGCGAGGCGCTGCCAGGGCAGCGGGCGGCGCAGCGTGCGCTCTATGCCTGCTTTGAGGCGATCGTCGTCCACAGCGAGCAGGGTCGCAGGCGCCTGCTCGCAGAGCTGCCCGACGCAGCCGATCGCGTGCACGTGATCCCCCACGGCGCGCTGCAGGTGCGCCTGCCCGCCGGCGAGCAGGTGCGCCTGCCACGCGAGCTCGGCAGCAGGCCGGCGGTGCCGCTGGTGCTCTTTGCCGGCCTGCTGCGCCCCTACAAGGGCTTGGACGTGCTGCTTGACGCCTGGCGGATGATCCAGGAGCGCCCGCAGGCGCCACCCGGCGAGCTCTGGATCGCGGGCATGCCGCGGATGGAGCTGCGAGCGCTCTCCCGCTCGCTGCCGCAGCGCACGCGGCTGCTCGCGCGCTTTCTAACCGACGCAGAGCTGGCGGGCCTGCTGCAGGCTGCCGACCTCGTCGTCCTCCCCTACCGCGAGCTTGAGTCATCGGGCCTTGCGATGCTCGCGCTCGGCCTGGGCAGGCCGATGCTGTGCAGCGACCGCGGCGCCTTCCCGGAGCTGGAGCAGGCGGGCGCCGCGCGCTGCGTGGGGATCGAGGCGCCTGAGCCCCTCGCGGAGGCGCTTGCGCAGCTGCTCGGCGATGAGGGCGCAAGGGAGCGCCTGGCGGCCGGCGCGCGCGCGGCGGCGGCGGGGCGCTTCTCCTGGCAGCGCATCGGCGAAGCGACGCTCGCCCTCTACCGCTCGCTGCTCGAGGAGGGCGATCGACACGGGCGTGAGGGCAAGCAGCGATGAGGGGCGCGCTCGAGCTGCTCTTCTGGGTCTCTGCCGGGCTGATCCTCTACACCCAGCTCGGCTACTTCCTGCTGCTGGCGGCGATCGCCGCGCTGGCGCGCGCGCCTGAGCCAGGGGGAGCGCTCGCAGCACCGGAGGGCGCCGATCGGCAGCTGCCGCTGGTCTCGCTGATCGTCGCTGCGCACAACGAGCAGGCGGTGATCGAGCAGCGCGTCGCGAACCTGCGCGCGCTGCGCTGGCCGCGCGAGCGCCTGGAGCTGATCGTCGCCTGCGACGGCTGCGAGGATCAGACCGCCGCCCGTGCGCGCGCGGCGGGCGCCGATCTTGTCCTTGAGCTCGAGCGCTGCGGCAAGGTGCGCGCGCAGGACCAGGCGGTGGCGCGAGCGCGCGGGGAGATCCTCGCCTTCTCGGATGCCAACTCCAGGTGGGAGCCGGACGCGCTGGCGCTGCTGGTCGGGGCGCTTGCGCAGGAGCGCACAGGCTATGTCTGCGGCCAGGTCCGCTACAGCACAGGCGAGCCGGACGCAACGAGCCAGGAGGGCGTCTACTGGCGCTATGAGCTTGCCCTGCGCGCGCTGGAGTCGCGGCTTGGCTCGATCACGGCCGGCAACGGCGCGATCTATGCGCTGCCCCGCTCCGCCTATATCGTCGTCGACCCGATCATGGGGCACGACCTCGCCCTCCCCTACCGGATGGTGAAGCGCGGGCTGCGCGCCCGCTACCTCCCCGCCGCGGTCGCGGTCGAGAAGATGGTGCCGACGATCGAGGGCGAGCTCGCGCGCAAGCGGCGGATGATGGCGCACACCTGGCCGATCGTCGTGCGCGGCGGGCTGCTCTCCCCGCGCGGCTATCCCCTCGGCTACTACCTGATGATCATCTCCCATCGCCTGCTCCGCTACGCGACGCCCTTCCTGCACCTGATCGCGCTCGGGGCGAACATCGCCGCGGTCGCGCTCGGCTCCGGAGCGCCGCTGATCGCGACGCTCTGCCTGCAGGGCGCGATCCTGCTCGGCGCAGCGCTCGGCGGCAGGCTGGGGTGGCGCCCTCTGCGCCTGGCCCGCCACTATGTGCTCTCGACCGCCGCGATCGCGCTCGGCCTCTACGACTGGCTGGCGCACGGCACCGCGCCGGGCTGGACGCCGGCGGAGGGGACGCGATGATCCGCCGCGCGATCGATATCGTGGTCGCCCTGACCCTGCTGGTGCTCTCAAGCCCGCTGCTGGCCGCGGCGGCGATCGCGATCCGCCTGGAGAGCCGCGGCCCGGTGATCTATCGCCAGCGGCGCGTGGGGCGCGGCGGTCGCCCCTTCCAGCTGTTGAAGCTGCGCACGATGGTGGTCGGGGCCGAGCGCCTGGGGGCCGGCCTCAAGGTCGATGCGGGGGATCCGCGCATCACCCGCGTCGGCGCGATCCTGCGGCGCACCTCGCTTGATGAGCTGCCCAACCTCCTCAACGTTCTGCGTGGCGAGATGTCGATCATCGGCCCCCGCCCGACGATCCCGGAGCAGGTCGCCCGCTACAGCCCCCGCCAGCGCAGGCGCCTGGAGATCCGCCCTGGCATCACCGGCTGGGCGCAGGTCAACGGCCGCGCCTCCCTGCCCTGGGCGGAGCGGATCGAGCTTGACATCTACTACATCGAGCACCGCAGCCTGGCGCTCGACCTGAGGATCATCTGGCGCACGATCTTCCTCGTGCTCGGTGGCTCGGGCCTCTACAAGGGCAAGCGCGGCGGATGGGAGGGCAGCCTGTGAGCGACCCGCGCGCCCGCCGCCCCCCGGCGGTGATACTGACGGGGGTCGGAAAGCGCTACGACATCGTCGCCTGCTTCGCGCAGCTGACGGAGACGATCGCGGCCGACCCCAACCCGCTCGCGCCGGCGCGCTATGCCGCCCACCGGCACTTCGCGCCGCCGCCGATCTCAGACCCCGGCTACGTTCCCGTGCTGCAGGAGCTCTGCGCAGAGCATCAGGCGGGCGCGGTGCTGCCGCTGACCGACCTCGACATCGAGGTGCTCGCGATCGCGCACGAGCGCGGTCAGCTGCCCGCGCTCGTGCCCTCCGCTGAGGTCGCGCGCGCGACCTTCGACAAGTACGAGGCGCACCTGCTGCTCGGCCGGCTGCAGCTGCCCTCCCCGCCGACGATGCTTCCCGGCGATGAGCTCGATCGCCTGCGCTATCCGGCGGTCGTCAAGCCGCGCCGCGGATCGGGGGCACGCTCGATCCACCTGGCCCGCAACTGCGAGGAGGCGCGCTTCTTCGTCGACTACCTCGAAGGGCGCGCCCACGGTCAGGAGCCGATCAGCACGCCCGCGGGCGTGCTGAACGCGGACGTGCGCGCGCCGGTGGGCGAGCCGGTGATGGTGCAGAGCGCGCTCTTCGGCGAAGAGCTCTCGATCGACTGCCTCGGCGACCAGGAGGGTCGCTGCATCAATGCGATCCCGCGCAAGATGCTCGAGTCCCGCGGCGGAGAGTCGATCAAGGGCACCGTGATCGCCGATCGCGAGCTGATCGAGCTGGGGGTGCGCGCGATGGAGGCGCTGCGCGTGCGCGGCCCAGCCACGATCCAGGTCTTTCGCGACCCCGAGCTCGGGCTTGCGATCACCGACTTCAACACGCGCTTCGGCGGGGCCTTTCCGGGCCCCGCATATGCGGCGCTGCCCGGGCGCAGCTATCCGGAGCTGATCGTGCGGATGGCCGCGGGCGAGCGCATAGCACCCCACCCGGGGCGCTTCCGCGCGCCGCTGACCTTCAGCCGCTACTACTGGCAGCTCGAGCTCGACGAGCGGCTGCGCCCGACCGGCCGCGAGCTGGTGCCCGGGGGCCCGCCGTCTCCGCAGGCAAACGCTGCAAGAATGGATCGGCGATGAGGATCTTCCCGCAGCGCAAGGGCGATCGAGGCGCCGGGGCCTCCGCCGAGCAGGCGGGCGCCCCCGCGCAGGCGCCCGCAAGGGCATGCCCGACCTGCAAGGCGCCGATGGCCGCAGACCAGGACTGGTGCGTGCAGTGCGGCACGAACCCCTCGCGAAGCATGCGCGTGCGCGCCTCCTGGTACTCCGCAGGGGCGCTCACAGGGCTGAGCGCACTGCTGGCAAGCGGCGCTGCAGCGGCGGGCGTGGCGGCGCTCACGCAGGGCTCCGCCAAGGAAGGGCCGCACAGCGAGCTTGCCCTCCAGCGCCCGACGAGCACGCCCGTCGCTCCGCCGCCGAGCACGCCCCCGGCCACCTCCAAGCCGGTCAACCCGGGCAAGCCCGAAACGCTCAAGCTGCCGCGTCGGGCGGGCACGGGGGTGCCGCTGACCAGCACCCAGACGAGCAGCGCTGAATCGAGCTCCCGCGCCGAAAGCGCCGCAAGCAGCCAGACGAGCACCACCACGAGCGAAGCGAGCGAAGCGAGCGGCTCGACCGGCGCGACTGCGGGCTCCGAAGCGATCGAACTGCAGGGCTCTGAGCTCTCCAACTACGACCCCCGCGGCAGCTACCCCGCAAGCGCCCTCAACAACCCCAGGAAGGCCTACGAAGAAGCCGAAAGCGTGCTCTGGCAGGTGACGGTCGAGCCGGGCGGCTCGCGCAAGGTCGGCGTCGGGCTGTTGGTTGACCTCAAGCAGGCGATCAGCATCGGTGCGGTGGAAGTGCGCACGCAGACGCCCGGCTTCGCGATCGAAGTGCTCGGGGCCACGCAGCCGCCGCTGCCGAGCAAGCGCACGAGCAATCGCTGGCTGAGGCTCGGCGGCACAAAGGCGATCAAGGCGACCGAGACCTTCCACATCCACCAGCAGCGGCAGCTTCGCTACCTGCTGCTGTGGGTCAAGAGCGTTCCCGCCGCGCTTGCCGGCAGCACAGCTGAGCCGGGGCATCTGAAGCTCGAAGAAGTGGCGGTCTTCCCGGCCGCCTGAACGCTCAGGCGCCGAGCGAGCGGTCGGCGCGCGGGCGCTCGCTGCTGCGGGGGGCTCGCCAGATCTCATCCAAGAAGGCGGAGATCTCCTCGCTCAGGCGCTCCGGTCGCAGTCGCAGCTCGAGCACCGAGGAGGCCTCGATCAGCCGCCCGTTGGGCATCTCGGAGGCAAGCATGCCGGCATCGGAGAAGGCGTGAATCGGGTCGCGGCGGTGGCCCAAGATCAGCGCGGGCGTCTCAAGCCGGCGGCGCACATCGCGATCGGGGCCGAGGCGGCCGTAGAAGAGGCCCTGCAGAACCGCCGCCGCGCAGGCGGGGTCCTCGGGGATCGAGTCCAGCAGCAGATTGCCGTAGTGGGGCAGCAGCCGGCGCGGCAGCAGCCGGCGCGCGCGCGCGAGCGCGCTCACCGCAGGCGCCGCAAAGCGGTAGGCGACGACCAGCGGGGTGAAGGCGATCGCCGCGCCAAGCAGGGCGTTCTCGAGCACGGGCATCTCGATCACCAGACCGCGTATGCGCTCGGGGGAGCGGTAGGCGAGCTCGAGCGCGGCGTTTGCGCCCATCGAGGTGCCCATGATCGCCGCCTCGGGGATCTCGAGATGGTCGAGCAGCGCCTCCAGCTGACGGCTGCAGGAGCCGATCGTGCATAGGGAGAGGTCGCGCGCGCGACTGGAGTCGCCGTGGCCGAGGAAGTCGATCGTGATCACGCGGTTGCCGTGCGCAGCGAGGTATTCGGCAAGCGGCCAGTCCATCTTCTGGGAGAGCAGAACGCCGTGGGCCATCACCAGCGGACGCGCCAGCGCCGGCGAGCTGGCCGCGGTACGCCCGCGCTTTCCCGACGGCGTCAGCGCTGCGGGGCCGCCTCCGAAGTCGCGGTAGGCGATCTCCCATCCGTGGTACTCGAAGGCTCCCATCGCGCCCTGATGCTAGCGGCGGCGCCGGAGCGCAGCGCGCAGCCGAACACGCTAGCGTTCAGGAATCGACGACCGGAAGGAGCATTGATGGCAAAGCATCCACGCAACCTGGCGGGCAAGGTGATCGCGATCTCAGGCGGCGCACGCGGCATCGGGCGCGAGACCGCGGCAGCCTGCGTCCAGGCGGGCATGAAGGTTGCCATCGGCGACGTCGACCCGCAGGCCGCTGAGCGCACCGCGCAGGAACTGGGCGGCGGTACGCTCGCGCTCGAGCTGGACGTCACCAAGCCCGCCTCCTTCCGCGCCTTCCTCGACAGCGTCGACGAGCGCCTGGGGTCGCTCTACGCGCTGGTCAACAACGCCGGGATCATGCCGCTCGGGCCGTTTCTGGACGAGGATGAGGCGACCGCCAGGAGGATCCTCGACATCAACGTCCACGGGGTCATCAACGGCATGAAGGCGGCGCTGCCGGGGATGATCGCGCGCCGCTCCGGGCACATCGTCAACGTCGCCTCCCAGGCGGGCAAGTACGGGCTGCCGGGCGGCGCCACCTACTGCGCGAGCAAGGCAGCGGTGATCAACCTGAGTCGTGCTGTGCGCAAGGAAGTGCGCGGCCAGGGCATCGAGCTGACCGTGATCAGCCCGGTTGCGGTCAACACCGAGCTCGGCCTCGGCCTCTCCGAACCGCGCCAGCGCCAGTTCCGCAAGATCGAGCCGCGGCAGGTCGCCGAGGCGATCGTCCAGGCGCTGCGCGAGCCGACCTTCGATGTGCACGTGCCAAAGGCGCTCAAGGTGAGCGAGCGCCTCAATAGCCTGCTGCCGATCGAAGCCCAGGACGTCTTTGCACGCCTGACCAAGGCAGACGCGGTGCTCTCCCAGATCGACCGCGGGGCGCGCGCCGAGTACGAGCTGCGTGCCGCCCGCTCAGAGCCGGGGCTGGAGGCGCCGCCCGCTCAGCCGCGCATCAGCGAGCGCACCGGCTCTTAGCGCCGCGGCGGCGCAAGCTGAGCTGCCGCGGCGCTTCTGCCGGTCAGGTAGAGGACGGTCGCATAGCAGCCGACCGCGCCCAGCGCCAACAGCGCCATGATCAGCGAGTTGACGTTGTGGCCGTAGTCGAGGAAGCTCGCGCCGTTGAAGCCCGCGGCGACCACAAGCAGGGCGGCAAGAGCCGACCAGGCGACCGTGGCGCGCTGCCCGCTGCGCGCGCAGACGGCCACCACGTGCAGCGAGAAGAGCCCGATCAGCAGCCCGAGCAGCACGTGCGCGACAAGCGCGCCGGCGCCGTGGCCGATCGCCCAGCCGACGCTTTCGATCGACCCGCCGACGTAGTCGGAGGCCCGCGCCCCGGGGTGATGCGCGGGGATCGTGACGAAGAGGTTGACCACCATCCCGAGCGCCGCCTGCAGCAGCAGCAGCAGCGCCGCGGCAAGCGCAGAGGCCTGCAACCTTCTGTCGTGGCGGGTGGGCGAGGCGTCCACGAGAGCGAATTCATACAGCCACGGCGAGTGCCGCGCCCAGATGAGCTCGCCGCGCGGCCAGATGGACGAGGCGCCGTGAGTCGCAGACCGCCGCCGAGCGCAAGAGCAGCTCAATGGCAAAGCACCCTGCAAGGGCGACGTGGGAGGCAATGGCGCCGTCCGTGAAAGCGCTTGGGGATCGGTGGTGGCATCGGCGGCGGGGGCGCCTCGTGGCTCGTGTCCGAAGCGGGATTCAAGTCGGCCGCGCTGCTCGTGGTCGCCAGCGCTGGCGGTAGCTCGAGCTATGTCGCGCAGGGCACGCTCGCCATAGCTGCGACAACCAAGGGCGCACGCGTGACCATCGAATCCGAAAGCGCCACATCGATAGCTTCGACGACCTCATCCCCAACCACGACCGCGAGCTCATCGACCATCACCTCCAGCTCCCCCACCGCCGCCATGTCGACCTCCGCCACCACTTCGACCGCCGTCTCAGCCTTCACCACGACGGGGTCATCGAGCGTGCTGTCCACCGCATCCCCTGGATCGCTCGGATCAGCCACACGGACGGCCGTGGGCGACCTGTGCGAGTCCCGCAGCCGCTGGCGAGAGGGCCGTCTTCTCCCGCGCCTTGTTGCGAGCGTCAGTCGTGGGGCCGCGGCGAGGGTCGCGGTCGTGTCCGCTTGGCGGGGCGCAGCTCCCGCCGGCATGCGCTTGGGGCATGGCGCCACAGCGTGCTTGTGAGCGCCGGTGACGACGCCGCTCGCCGTCGGCGCCGCACTCCTTGCGCCTCACGATCCCGCGCCGAGTCAGCGCCCGCGCCGGTCAGAGAGCCACTCGGCGATCCGCGCGCCGATCTCCTCGCCGCGGTCCTCCTGCAGGAAGTGCCCGGCGCCTGCGATCGGCAGTGGCGGCTCCAGGCCGAGCGCCTGCGCGAACGCCGCGCCGGTCCTCGCCGGCAGCACCGGGTCCGCGTCGGCCCAGAGCATCAGCTTCGGGCGGGAGTCCACGCGCAGCGCATCGAGCACAGCCCGCCCCGCAGCTGCGCCTGGCGCATCCTCGCTGAGGGGGATGAGCAGCGGCAGGGCGCGCGCGCCGGCCTTCGCGGCGGGGCTGGGAAAGGGCGCCTCGTAGGCGGCGACCACCTCGGCCGGCGGCTCGCTTGCGCAGCCGCGCGCGACCAGCAGCCCGATCGGCAGGTCCTCGGTGCGCGCGACGAAGTCGCGAAAGGCAAGCCACGCCTCTGACATCCGCTGGCGGCCGGTGAAGAGGCCGGTGTCCATGATCACGATGCGCGCGAAGCGCTCGGCGTGCTCGACGGCGACGCGCAACCCGATCGGACCGCCCCAGTCGTGGACGACGATCGTCGCGCCCTGCAACTCCAGCGCCTCGACAAGCGCGCCGAGGCTCGCGCAGAGGCGATCGTAGGTGTAGAAGGAGATGTCGGTGGGCTTGTCGGAGCCGCCGAAGCCGATCAGGTCCGGCGCGATGCAGCGGTATCCGGCCGCCCGCAGGGGAGGGATCACCTTGCGCCAGAGGTAGGACCAGGTCGGCTCCCCGTGCACGAGCAGCACCGGCTCCCCGTCGCCCTCATCGACGAAGAGCTGGCGCAGGCCGCCGATCTCGAGGCTGCGCCTCGTGAGGTCGTAGCCGGGCAGCCCTTCCAGGCGCTCGGGGTCGACGCGCACGAGCTCCATGCGCGGAGGCTATCAGGGCGCCCGCCGCATCTCAGGGGCGCCTCCTGGCGGTGCCGGTCGGCGCAGGGGTCGGCCTCGTGGCGCGCTGCAGCCGGGCGCCGAGCACGCGCAGATGCTCGATCAGCTCCGGGGGCTCATGGGCTTCAAAGGGGATGCCGAGCATCAGCAGGCGCAGCGCAAGCCAGCGGATGTCATCATCGACGATGCGCAGCCGGCAGCGCGTCTCGTCGATCTCCTCGAGCGTCGCGGCAGAGGCACCCCAGAGCCGTCCCTTGATCTCCGCCGCTGGCGCGTGCAGAGTCAGTACCGCAGCGAGGCGAGCCTGCATACCGGCCAGCGAGCGCGCCACGAACGTCGCGGCGTCGCTTGCGGGCAGCGCGCGGCGCTCGAAGCGCGCTCCTGCGGGCTTCGGGCTCGTGGCGCGATCGACCCTGAAGGTCCGCCAGTCACCGCGCGCGAGGTCCCAAGCGACCAGGTACCAGCGGCGCCCGTGGTTGACGAGCGCGTGCGGCTCGACGTCGCGCGTGCTCTGCGCGCCGTCGCGGCGGATGTAGTCAAAGCGCAGGCGCTCGCGATCGCGACATGCGGCGGCGATCTGTACGAGGTCGCGCGGCTGGACGTCAGCGCCCCCGACCGGCAGGGTCGAGATCGCGCGGTCGAGCGCGCTCACGCGTCGGCGCAGGTGTGACGGCAGAACCTGCTCGAGCTTGACGAGCGCGCGCACCGCGGTCTCCTCGATGCCCGCCAGCGCGCTGCCGGCGGCGATCCGCAGCCCGAGCGCGATCGCGGTCGCCTCCTCGTCGTCGAGCAGCAGCGGCGGCAGCGCGCTGCCGGCGCGCAGGCGGTAGCCGCCGGCGATGCCGGCGTCGGAGCGCACCGGGTAGCCGAGGCCGCGCAGACGCTCGATGTCGCGCCGCAGCGTTCGCCTGGATACGCCGAGGCGACGCGCGAGCTCCTCGCCGCGCCACTCACGACGTCCCTGCAGGAGCGAGAGCAGCTCGAGCAGCCTGCCTGCGACCTCACTCACCGGAGCTCCATGATCTGAGCATTGCGGCCAGATATTGACCTAATTGCTCCTTAGCCTGCTGCGCGACGAAGTCAACGATGAGCGAAAGGAGCAGCAGTGCCAGAACGAGATGAATACATGCCCGGGGTGCCCTGCTGGGCGGACTTGGCCCACGCCGACGCCGATGCGGCCGCAGCCTTCTACGAAGGGCTCTTCGGCTGGGAGACGCAGAACGTGATACCGCCGGAGATCCCCGCCAAGTACCTGATCGCACGCCTGCGCGGCGGCACCGTCGCCGGGATCGGCACGCCGGCACCGGACGGGCTGCCGGCGGGCACCTGGTGCACATACATCCGCGTGGAGAGCGCCGATGAGGCGGCCGAGCGGGCGCACGCGGCGGGCGGCGCCGTCCTCGTCGCAGCGAAGGACGTCTTCGACGCCGGTCGCAGCGCGATCCTCGCCGATCCCGAGGGGGCGGCGTTTGCGGTCTGGGAGCCACGAGCCCAACGGGGCGCGCAGATCGTCAACGAGCACGGTGCGGTGAACTTCAACACCCTTGCGACGCGCGACGTCGAGCGCGCTGCCGCCTTCTACGGCGCCATTTTCGGCTGGGAGCTCAAGAGCTTTGGGCCGGGCGCGGAGATGTGGACGCTACCCGGCTATGGCGATGAGCTCGAGCGGGACAATCCCGGGCTGCGCAAGATGACAGCCGAGTACGGCGTGCCCGGATTCGAGGATGTCGTCGCGCAGGTTCGCCTGATCCCCGAGGAGCAGGTCGCGGCGCCGGCCGGCTGGAGCGTGACCTTCGCAGTCGACGACGCCGACGCGGCGGCAGAGCGCGCGCAGTCCCTCGGCGGGAGGGTCATCGCGCCTCCATTCGACGCTCCCTGGGTGCGCCTGACCGTGCTCGAAGACCCGCAGGGGGCGGAATTCCTGGCAAGCCACTTCAGGCCGCCCGCGGGCGTCGGCGAGCCCGCAGGCGGGAGCGCGGTCGGGGCGGGCGGCGACGACTGAGCCCAACGCGGGTCGAGGCGCAACGCTGACCCTGCGCGGGCTCGCCTCTTCAGAGCACCCGCGCAGGGTCGCCCGGACCGCCGGCGCTGTCATCATTGGGACATGACGTCGCCAGCTGCCCGGCGCGGCGCGAGGCCCCTGCGCCGCGTCCCTGACCGCGCGGTCCTTGGCGGCGTCTGCGCGGGGATCGCCGAGCGCTTCGACTTAAGCCCGCTTGCCGCTCGCTTTCTGGTGATGGTCACGCTTGCCGCGAGCGGCGTCGGCGTGGCCGGCTACGCTCTCGCCTGGGCGCTGATGCCGAGCGCCGAGAGCGAGGGTGAGGCGCACGCTTCGGGCCGCGATTTGGCTGCAGCAGCTGCGCTGATCACGGCGCTGATCGCGATGATGGTGTTCATCGGCGTCGGCGCCCTGCCGATCGGCGACTGGTTCATGTGGTCGATCCCAATCGGGCTGATCGCGATGGCAACGATCTGGCGGCGCGAGCTCGGCCTCTATCGGCCGGCAGGCATGGAGCGCACAGCCGCGCAAGGCAGCGCCGGCGCGCGTGCACGCCTGCTCGAGCGACTGCGGGCGCTGATCGCGCTGCTCCTCGCCGGAGCGATCGCGGTATCGCTGCTGCACGGCTTCGGCGTGCAGCGCAACCTTGGCCGTGCGCTTGACAGTGCGCTGATCATCGGCTCGGTGCTTGCGCTCGTGGTCGCGCCGCGCGTGATCGCGCTCGGGCGCAGCCTTGCCGCCGAACGCGCGGTAAGGATCCGCGAGCAGGAGCGAGCCGAGCTGGCAGCGCACCTGCACGACTCGGTGCTCCAGACGCTCGCGCTGATCCAGCGGCGGGCTCCCGACGCCCGCGAGGTCGCAGCGCTCGCACGTCGCCAGGAGCGCGAGCTGCGTCACTGGCTCTACGGCGGCCCACCGAGCGCTGCCGGCGGCTCGGCCGAGGATGCGCTCCGCGCAGCGGCCGAGGAGGTGGAGCAGCGCCATCGCGTCCCGATCGAGGTCGTGATCGTGGGCCAGAGGCCGTTGGACGCGAAGGCTGAGGTGCTGGTGGCAGCCGCGCGCGAGGCGATGACCAACGCGGCAAAGTTCTCCGCCGGCGCACGGATCGACCTCTTTGCCGAGCTCTCGCCCGAGGGCATGGAGGTGTTCGTGCGCGATCGCGGTCCCGGCTTCGATCCCTCCCTGATCGCGCCCGATCGCCGCGGCGTGCGCGAGTCGATCCTCGCCCGCATGCAGCGCAACGAGGGCGAGGCTTTGATCCGCAGCGCACCCGGAGCCGGGACGGAGGTCGAGCTGAGAATCCCGGCCGCGCCCGCAGGTGCGAGGTCGGCCGTCCGATGAGCGCGTGCGTGCGGGTCGTGATCGTTGACGATCACGACCTCTTTCGCGCGGGCGTCCGCGCCGAGATAAAGGATCGCGTCGACGTCGTCGCGGAGGCGCGCAGCGTCGAGGAGGCGATCGCCGAGATCGCGGCGCAGCGCCCGGATGTCGTCTTGCTCGATGTCCACATGCCCGGCGGCGGCGGGGCTGAGGTGATCGCTGCGACACTTGCCGAGAACCCGCAGGTGCGCTTTCTGGCGCTCTCGGTCTCCGACGCCGCCGAGGATGTGATCGCGCTGATCCGCGCGGGCGCGCGGGGATATGTCACCAAGTCGATCTCCGCGCAGGAGCTATCCGAAGCGATCGTCCGCGTAGCCGAGGGCGATGCGGTCTTTTCGCCGCGCCTTGCCGGCTTCGTCCTCGACGCCTTCGCGCAGGAGGGCGCGATCGCGCAGACAGGCGAGGAGCTGCGGCGGCTGACGCCGCGCGAGCGGGAGATACTGCGTCATATCGCGCGCGGGTACATGTACAAAGAGGTTGCGCAGCAGCTGGGGATCTCCGTCAAGACGGTGGAGGCGCACGTCTCCGCGGTCCTGCGCAAGCTGCAGCTCTCAAGTCGTCATGAGCTCAGCCGCTGGGCGCACCAGCGCAGGCTGGTGAGCTGGGACTGAGGCTGGTCTCCTCCAAGCGCGCACGCTCAGCGCCCTTAGGGGACATTCCCAGTTGGCCTGGATGGGGAGCGCGGGCACAATGACGCCGATGAGCCAACAACCACCTATCGAGCAGGGCGCCGCAGGCGCGCCGCGGGCGCTCGCGATCGAGACCCGCGCCCTGACCAAGCGCTTCGGTGAGCGGACGGCGATCAACGGCGTCGACCTGCGCGTCCCTGCCGGCAGCGCGTTTGGCTTCCTCGGGCCCAACGGCGCGGGCAAGACGACGATGATCCGGATGCTGCTCGGCCTCACACAGGCTGACTCCGGCACGATGGCGCTGCTCGGACGGCCCCTCCCCGCCCAGCGCGCAGCGGCGCTCGCCCAGGTCGGGGCGATCGTCGAGGAGCCGCGCTTTCACCCCCAGCTCTCCGGCGAGGAGAACCTGCGCATCATCGCCGCTGCGCGCGGCGCGCAGGTGCGCGCACGCATCGGCGGGGCCCTTGAGCGCGTCGGGCTCGCCGCCCGCGGCGATGAGAAGGTCAAGCGCTACTCGCTGGGCATGCGCCAGCGCCTGGGCGTCGCGCGCTGCCTGCTCGCAGACCCCAAGCTGCTGATCCTCGATGAGCCGACCAACGGCCTTGACCCCGGCGGCATCCAGGAGTTCCGGCAGATGATCCGAGCGATGGTCGAGGAGGAGGGCCGCACCGTCTTCCTCTCCTCGCACCTGCTCGATGAGGTTGAAAAGATCTGCGACGCCGCGGCGATCGTCGACCGCGGCCGGGTCGTCGCTCAGGGGCCGATCGCCGAGCTGGCGGCAGGCGCAAGCCGCCAGGAGCTGATCATCGGCGTCGATGACCAGGCGCTTGCGCTGCGCGCGCTGCAGGCAAGCGCGCTGGTCGCCGATGTGCGTTCCGAGGAAGGCGCCCTGCGCGTGGCGCTCAGCGGCGATCCCTCCTGCGCTGCGGCGCTCAATGCCGAGCTGGTGAGAGCGGGCGTCGGCGTGATGCGCTTGGAGCCGGTGCGCCAGAGCCTCGAGCAGCGCTTTCTGGAGGTGGTCTCTGGACTGCGCGCCCCGGAGCAAGGCGGCGCGCATGAGGTCCGGGCAGCTGAGGGGCTGCAGCGCTGTGAGGACGGAGGGGCAGGGCGATGAGCACGGAGCCCTCCGCCGTGCAGGCTACAGACCAGCAAGCGAGGCGCTCGGCAGGGCGGGGCGGGGCGCCTGGACGCCCCTCCTATGTGGCCGTGGCGGCACAGATGGTCGGCGCCGACGTGCTCAAGCTGCGCAAGAAGCTGGGCATAATGATCTGGTCGTCGGTGCTTGCGCTCGGCCCGCTTGTGATCTTCTTCATCGTCAGGGCCGCACAGCACGCCTCAAACGCAGCCAAGTACCCGCCTGCAGGCGGCATGAGCGGCTTTCATGACAGCATCCGTCTGCTGGCGCTCTTCTTCGGTCCGCTTGCCGCGATCCTGATCGGCGTCGAGGCGGGCGCCGGCGACGTTGCCGCCGGGGTCTTTCGCGACCTTGTCGCCACCGGGCGCTCGCGCCTGGCGCTCTTTGCCTCGCGCGTCCCCGCCGCGTTGCTGATCGCGCTGCTCATCACGACGATCTCCTACGCGCTGCTTGCGATCTGCACCTATGCGCTGGCCTCCGGCTCCGCGACCCCTGATGCGACGCTGATGCTCAACGGCTACGGCTTCTCGGTGCTTGCGACGCTGGTCGTCGCGACGGTCGCTGTCGGCTTCGGCGCGCTCAGCGCCTCACGGCCGGCGGCACTGACGGTGCTGATCGGCTGGCAGTTGGTCGCCAGCCCGATCCTCGCCGCCGTCAGCTCGCTTGGCAGCGCGCGCAAGCCACTGCTCAGCGAGGCGATCGCCAACTTCAGCCCGATCGCGGTCGGCGGCGCTCATGGCGGGTCGGTGGCGATGTCAGAGGGCACGGCCCTGGCGGTGCTCGCTCTCTGGCTTGTCGTATTCACCGCCCTGGGCGCCTGGCGCACGCGCACGATGGACGCCTGAGGGCCCCGGCGCTCAGCCTGCGACGGGCTCGCGCTGCTCCTTGCGTGCCTCAACAGCCTCGCGCAGCGCCTCCCAGTCCAGATCGCGGAAGTTGTGCATCGGGCAGTACTTGGGGCCGCACATAGAGCAGAACTCGGCGCTCTTGAAGTAGTCGTCCGCGAGGGACTCGTCGTGCATCGAGCGCGCGGTGTCCGGGTCGAGCGCCAGCTCGAACTGCCGGCGCCAGTCGAAGGCAAAGCGCGCCTCGGAGAGCTCGCGGTCCCAGCGGGCGGCGCGCCTGTCGCCGCGCGCCAGATCGGCCGCGTGGGCGGCGATCCGGTAGGCGATCATCCCCTGCTTGACGTCGTCGGCGTCGGGCAGCCCGAGGTGCTCCTTGGGAGTGACGTAGCAGAGCATCGAGGTGCCGTGCCAGCCGACGATCGCCGCGCCGATCGCCGAGGTGATGTGGTCGTAGCCGGGGGCGATGTCGGTCACGAGCGGACCGAGGGTGTAGAAGGGGGCTTCGTGGCAGAGCTCCTGCTGGCGGCGGACGTTCATCTCCAGCTGGTGCAGCGGGATGTGACCGGGGCCCTCGATCATCACCTGCACGTCGCGCTCCCAGGCACGCTGCGTCAGCTCCCCGAGCGTTGCCAGCTCCGCGAACTGGGCCGCATCGGAGGCATCTGCGATCGACCCCGGGCGCAGGCCGTCGCCGAGCGAGATCGAGACATCGTGGGCGGCGCAGATCGCAAGGATCTCATCGAATGCCTCATAGAGCGGGTTCTCGCGCATGTGGTGGACCATCCAGCGGGCGAGGATGCCGCCGCCGCGGGAGACGATCCCGGTGACGCGGTGGCGGCAGAGCGGCAGGTGCTCGAGCAGCGCGCCGGCGTGGATCGTCATGTAGTCGACGCCCTGGCGTGCCTGGTGCTCGATCGTCTCAAGCAGGATGTCGGCGGTCAGATCCTCGATGTGCTTGACGCGCTCAAGCGCCTGATATATCGGCACCGTCCCGATCGGGACGCTTGCCGCTGCGATGATCGCCTCGCGCGTGGCATCGATCCGCTTGCCGGTCGAGAGGTCCATGACGGTGTCTGCGCCGTAGCGTTCTGCCACCTGCAGCTTCGCCACCTCCTCATCGAGCGAGGAGGAGGTCGGCGAGTTGCCGATGTTGGCGTTGATCTTCACGCGCGCCTTCAAGCCGATCGCCATCGGGTCAAGGGCGCGGTGGTGGATGTTCGCGGGGATGATCATCCGCCCGCGTGCGACCTCGGCGCGGATGCGCTCGGCGTCGGTGCCCTCGCGCTCGGCGACGCGGCGCATCTCGGCGCTCACCGTGCCCGCACGCGCCAGGTGCATCTGCGTGACGCAGCGCTCGCTGCCATCAAACTGCGTTCGGTGCTCGTTGCTCATGATTCGCTCCCTTCGCTGGCATGATCCAGATCAGGTTCCACGGGTCGGCGCGGCCTTGCGCCCTCTCAGCCCTCAGGCGGGCTCCCCGGGATCGTTTCGACTGCTGACGCTGCTCATGGTGACACAACGCCTGCGCCCTCCCCTGCGGCGCCCTGCTGCAGCGCGCCGGCAGCGATCGCGATCAGCTCGACGCAGCGCTCCAGCGCAAGCGCCGTGGAGTCGATCATCAGCTGGTAGAGGGATGGGTCGCGCATGTCTGCGCCGTAGAAGCGCTGGGCGTATGCGCCGTGCGCGCGGTCGCTCTCGCGCAGCCGACGCTCGGCGTCTGCGCGGTCGAGCCCCTCGAGCGCCATCGCCTGAGCCACCCGCCGCTCGCGCGGCCCGTCCAGCCGCACGCGCAGCACGCCGGGCTCCTCGCGCAGGATGAAGGCGGCGGCGCGACCGAGGATCACTCCCTGGCCGCTCGCCGCCTGGCGTCGCACGACCTCCTCGGTGGCCTGCTGGAAGTCCTCGGCGAGCGGCCCCTCCGCGGGCAGGGCGGCCGGCACATAGGCGTCCGCCGCGCGAAAGGAGGCAAGCAGGCGCGCCAGCAGACCCGCCTCGGCGCGCTCATCGCAGCGCTCGGCCTCATCGAGCGGAACCTGCAGCTGAGCGGCGACCGAGGCTGGGATCGCGCGATCAAGGAAGGGCACGCCCAGGCGCCTGGCGAGCGCCGGGGCGATGCGGCTGCCGCCGGCGCCATAGCTCGCTGAGATCGCGACCACCGTCATCTTCCCCTCCTCGCGGGGGCTCTCGCGCGCGCGCTGCGCTCAGGCTGCGAGCCGCCCGGACCGGCGGCGATCGCCGCGTCCGCGGGGATCTGCATGCCCCTTTTGCGCTCTGCATCCGGCCCGTAGTGGTAGCGGCCGCCGCGCAGCCAGAAGGCGCCGGCGGCGATCAGGCAGCCTGCCGCGGCAAAGGCGAAGACCGCGCCCAGCGCGCTTGCGAAGGGGCCGGTCAGCAGGTGGGGAAAGAACGCGCGCCCGGTCAGCGTCGCGAGCTGGCCGGCGGGCAGCGAGTGCGCAAGCGAGCCCCCAAGCAGGATCTTGACCGGGTTGTAGCCCAGAAAGGCCGCAAAGAGGCTTGCGACGGGCGGCAGGTGGGCGAGCGCCGCCGCCTGCGTCGCGGGCACGCCATGTGCCTGCAGGCCGCTGCGCAGCGCACCCGGCAGGCTCGATGAGAGCGCGGCGATCAGGATCGAGAAGAAGATGCCGATCGAGAGCACCATCGCGGCATTCTGAAAGGTTGCGTTCATCCCCGCGCCCGCGCCGCGGTCGGAGGGCGGCAGGCTGTTCATCACCCCGGCGCGGTTCGGAGAGGCGAAGAGCCCCATGCCGATCCCGTTCACCACCAGCAGCGCCGCGAAGTCGGGGTAGTAGAAGCTCACGGGCAGCAGCGTCAGCAGGGCGAAGGAGAGCGCCGCGAGGAGCATGCCACCGGTGGCAAATGGCCGCGCGCCGAAACGGTCGGAGAGATAGCCCGAGAGCGGCCCCGCGAACAGGAAGCCGACCGTCAGCGGCAGCATGTAGATGCCCGCCCACAGCGGCGTTTCCGCGAAGGAGTACCCGTGCAGGGGCAGCCAGATCCCCTGCAGCCAGATGATCAGCACGAACTGCATGCCGCCGCGGGCGATCGCGGAGAGCAGCGTCGCCAGGTTGCCGGCGGCGAAGGCGCGGATGCGAAAGAGACGCAGGTGGAACATCGGCTCTGCCACCTTGAGCTCGATCATGCCGAAGAGCGCCAGCACCGCCACGCCGCCGATGATCTCACCGAGCACGCTCGGCGAGCTCCAGCTCATGCTCTGGCGGCCATAGGGCTGGATGCCGTAGGTGATGCCCACCATCAGCGAGATCAGGCCGGCCGCAAAGGTCAAGTTACCCGCCCAGTCGATGCGCACATGCGAGCGTGGACGCAGGTCGCGCAGCTTCAGGTAGGCCCAAGCCGTCCCGAACAGCCCGACCGGGACGGAGACCAGGAAGACCAACCGCCAGTCCACGGGCGCCAGCACGCCGCCGATGATCAGCCCCAGGAACGAGCCCGCGATCGCCGCGACCCCGTTGATGCCGAGCGCGAGCCCGCGCTGGTGCACCGGGAAGGCATCGGTGAGGATCGCTGCGGAGTTGGCGAAGAGCATCGCGCCGCCCACCCCCTGGCCCACACGCATCCCGATCAGCCACAGCGCACCGCCCGATCCGCGCATCGGCGTCGCGGCAAGGAGAATCGAGAAGAGCGTGAAGACCGCAAAGCCGAGGTTGTAGATGCGCACCCGCCCATACATGTCGCCGAGGCGGCCGAGCGCGACGACAAGCACGGCGGTGACGATCAGAAAGCCAAGGATCATCCACAGCAGGTAGTTGGTGTTGCCGGGCGCAAGCGGGTCGATGTGGATGCCCCGGAAGATGTCGGGCAGCGCAATCAGGATGATCGAGGAGTTGATCGTCGCCAATAGCATCCCGATCGTCGTGTTGGAGAGCGCAATCCACTTGTAGTGGGGCGCTCCCGCCATCACTGCCGTCCGCGTGCTCGCCGATAGCGGCGGATCAGCTCGCTCGTGGAGGAGTCGTGGCGCTGGTCTGAGCCCTCGGCGGCGCTGAGCTCTGCCGCGATGCGCCGGGCAAGGATCTTGCCCAGCTCCACGCCCCACTGATCAAAGGAGTCGATGCCCCAGAGCACCCCCTGGGTGAATACGGAGTGCTCGTAGAGGGCAACCAGCCGCCCGAGGTTGCGCGGGTCGAGGCGCTCCAGCAGCAGCGTGCTGGTCGGGCGATTGCCCGCGCAGACGCGGTGTGGGATCTGCTGCTCGGGGGCGCCTTCCTCGCGCAGCTGTTGCGCGGAGCGCCCGAAGGCAAGCGCCTCCCCCTGGGCGAAGAGGTTTGCGATCAGCAGGTCGTGCTGATCGGCGTGCTCTGAGAGCGGCTCAGCGAAGCCGATCAGGTCGCAGGGCACGATCCGCGTGCCCTGATGCAGGAGCTGGTAGAAGGCGTGCTGTCCGTTCGTGCCCGGCTGTCCCCAGACGATCGCGCCGGTGCCGTGAGCGACCGGGTCGCCAGCGAGCGTCACGTGCTTGCCGTTGCTCTCCATCTCCAGCTGCTGCAGATAGGCCGGAAAGCGCTCCAGGCGTGCCGCATAGGGGAGGATCGCTCTGCTTTCGGCACCCACGATGTCGGCGTTCCAGACGGCAAGCAGCCCCATCAGCGCAGGAATGTTGCGCTCCAGCGTCGTGCTGCGGAAATGCTCGTCCACGTCGCGGAAGCCCGCGAGCATCTCCGCGAAGCGCTCGGGGCCGATGAGGGCCATCAGCGAGAGGCCGATCGCCGAGTCGTAGGAGTAGCGCCCGCCGACCCACTCCCAGATCGGGAGCATGTTGCGCTCCTCGATCCCGAACTCCCGGACGCCCTGCGCGTTGGTGGAGACCGCGACAAAGTGCGCAGCTACCGCCTCCTCGCCCGCGCCGAGGCCCTCAAGCAGCCAGCGACGCGCAGCGGTCGCGTTGACAAGCGTCTCCTGCGTGTGCCAGCTCTTGGAGCAGACGACAAAGAGCGTCCGCGCCGGATCGAGGCCGAGGAGCGCGCGCCGCAGGTCCGCGCCATCGACGTTGGAGACGAAGCGCACCGCGATCTCAGCGACTGCGAAGTCAGCAAGCGCTTCGCAGGCCATCGCCGGGCCCAGATGCGAGCCGCCGATGCCGATGTTCACGACGCTCGTGATGCGCTCGCCGGTGTGTCCGCGCCAGCTGCCGGTGTGCAGCGCGCGCACGAGCTCCTCGCAGCGGGCGCGCACGGCGTGCACCTCGGCCACGACATCGCTGCCATCGACGAGGATCGGCTCGCTCGCGGGCGCGCGCAGCGCGATGTGCAGCGCCGGGCGATCCTCGGAGACGTTGATCCGCTGCGCGGCGAACATCGCCTCGATGCGCTCCGGCAGGCCGCTTGCGCGCGCCAGCGCGCAGAGGGAGTCGATCGCCTCAGCGTCGATGCGCTGCTTGGAGTAGTCGAGGTAGATGCCCGCTCCCTCCGCCGTCAGCCGTCTGCCGCGCTCCGGCTGCTCGGCGAAGAGCTCAGCGAGCGTCTTCGCGCGCAGCCTCAGCCAGTGGCGGGCGAGCGCATCCCACGCTGCGCTCGTGGCGGCTGATTCGGTGGCTGCTGCGGAGAAGCTCAGCGTGCTTGCCTGCGCTTTCACGGTCGCTCAGGTCGGGAACTGCCGGCGCCAACTCTACTAGCGGCTCCTGCGTGGCAGCACGGGGCGCGCCGGCGCTCGGCGCTGCGGGGTGGCGCAGGAAGCGCGCTGCGATCAGCGCGCCGGCGAGGGAGAGCGCTGCTGCAAGCAGGAAGGCGCGGTCGAAGCCCGCGCTGAGCGCGGCGCCGGCGCCTCCAGGAGCGCTCGCGGCGGGCGCCGCTACGCTCGCTAAGACAGCTAGCCCGACCGCGCCGCCCATCAGCCGTGCGGTGTTCAGCAGCCCCGAGCCGAGCCCCGCCAGGGAGGCGGGCAGCCCAGCCGTTGCCAGGAGCGTCGTCGGCACGAGCGCAAGCCCCATCCCGATCGCCGCCAGCATCGAGCCGGGGAGCACCGCGAGCAGGTAGTCGGCGTGGGGGGCGAGATCGCGCAGCAACAGCATCCCGAGCGCGGTGAGCGCCAGCCCGGCGACGATCGGCGCACGCGCGGGCAGCGAGCGCAGCAGGCGCGGGGCAAGCGCTGAGGCGGTGAAGATCGCGAGCGTCATCGGCAGGCACGCCAGCCCGGTCAGCAGGGGGTCGAAGCCGCTGACGTCCTGCAGGAAGAGCGTCAGGAAGTACCACAGCGGGAAGGATGCGGCGTAGAGGAGGAACATCACGGCATTGGCGCCGCGCAGGCGGCCGTGGGTGAGCGCGTGCAGCGGCACGAGCGGCGCGCTTGCGATACGAGCCTCCACAAAGAGGAAGGCCAGGAGCGTGCCGAGCGATAGCGCCAGCGGGATCAGCACCGCTGCTGCCCCGAAACCGAGCGTCGCCGCGCGCGTGGCGCCGTAGGTGGCAAGCGCCAGGCTTGCCGTGATCAGCACCGCACCTGCGAGGTCAAACCCGCCCCTGCGCTCGCTTGGGCGGTCGCGCTCGATCACGATCAGCCCGGCGATCAGCACCGCGGCGCCGATCGGGACGTTGACCGCAAAGATCGCGCGCCAGCCGAGCGCCTGCGTGAGGATGCCGCCGAGCAGCGCGCCGCTTGAGCCGCCCAGGCCGCCGACCGCGCCCCACAGGGCGACGCCGCGGTTGCGCTCCGGACCCTCCGGGAGCGAGCTGGTGATGATCGAGAGGCTTGCCGGCGAGAGCAGCGCGCCCGCGAGCCCCTGCAGCGCGCGGGCGGAGACCAGCGTGGCCTGAGAGTCAGAGAGCGCGCAGACGATCGAGCAGAGCACGAACATCGCGACGCCTCCGAGCAGCAGGCGGCGTCGCCCAAAGAGGTCCGCGGCGCGCCCGCCAAGCATCAGAAAGCCCGCGAAGCCGATCGTGTAGGCGTTGACGACCCACTGCAGGGCGCCCGGCGAGAAGCGCAGCCCTCGCCCGATCGAGGGCAGCGCGATGTTGACGATCGAGACGTCGAGGATGACCATGAACTGGGCGACGCAGACAAGCGCGATCAGGAGCGTCGTGCTCGTCCCCGGGCGCTTCGCGCCGACGCCCTCTGTCAAATGATGTTGCTCTGCCCGTGCATTCATGCGAGGCAGTATGGCCTCTTTTCTATCCGGGTAGAAGATGTTTTGTTATCCTGGTAGTCGCTGTGTCAGGATCACCCCCTCAGGCGAGCGCGCACAGCGCCCGCGCGCGCAAGCACGCGCGGCGGCGCGACGAGCTTGCGGACTTCCTGCGCCGCCGGCGCGAAGCGCTGCGTCCAGAGGAGCTCGGGCTGCCCGCGCTCGGGCGACGGCGCACGCCGGGGCTGCGCCGCGAGGAGGTCGCCCAGCTGGCGGGCGTGGGCGTCACCTGGTACACCTGGCTTGAGCAGGGGCGCGACGTCCGCGCCTCACTGGATGTGCTCGAGGCGATCGCGCGCGCGCTGCGCCTGACCCCGGCGGAGCGCACGCACCTGATCGTTCTCGGCCGCGGCGAGCCGCCGCCACCGCAGCCGGCCGGCTGCGAGCGCCCTTCGCCGGTGCTGCGGCGGATGCTTCGCAGCCTCGAGCCCTCCCCCGCCTTCATCCTCGGTCGCCGCTGGGACTACCTTGACTGGAACCGCGCCGCGTGCGCCCTCTTCGGTGATCTTGATCGGATCCCGCGCGAGCGGCGCAACCACATCTGGCTGAACTTCACCGACCCGGCAAGGCGCGAGCTGATCGCCGATTGGGAGCGCTACGCACGCCACATGGTCGCGAAGCTGCGAGCGGACACCTCCCAGCTGGTGGGCGACCCGCAGTTCGAGGAGCTGATCGGCGCGCTGCGCAGCGCCAGCCCGGAGTTCTGCCGCTACTGGAGCCGCCACGAGGTCGCCTGGCGCGGCGAGGGCGTCTCCGAGCTTCGCCACCCCAAGCTGGGTGCCCTGCGCTTTGACCGCGCCGTCTTCAGCCCGCTGGAGGCGCCTGAGCAGCGGCTCGTCCTCTACACCCCCCACCCGCAGAGCGACACCGCCGCCAAGATGCGTCGGCTGCTTGCGCGCCAGCTGGCGCAGCGCCGGCGCGAAGGCGTGCTCGCCGCGCGCTGCGCGCCCCAGACGGCGTAGGATCGCCTGATGGCAGCCGCAAGCGCAACGCTCGTCAAGTGGATGTCGGTGCTGGACGCCAACAACGCCGGGCGCATCCACGGCGGCACCGTGATGAAGCTCTGCGACGAAGCCGCGGGGCTCGCGGCGATTCGGCATGCCCGGCGGCCTGCGGTCACCGCTGCTGTCGACCGCCTGACCTTCCTGCATCCGGTCTTCATCGGCGAGGTGCTAACGCTGCGCGCATCGGTCAACGCGGCGTGGGAGACCTCGATGGAGGTCGGCGTGCGCGTGGAGTCCGAAAACCCGCTCACAGGCGAGGTTCGCCACACCTCCTCCGCCTACCTGACGATGGTCGCGGTCGATGAGCACGGGAACCCCGCAACCGTGCCGCCGCTGGTGGCCGAGGGCGAGGAGGAGGCCCAGCGCGAGCGCGCGGCACAGGAGCGGCGCGAGCGGCGGCTGGCCGAGCGGGCACGCGAGCGCTCGCGTGAGGATCAGTCGGCGGAGCGCCGCCAGCACACCCAGCCGACGTAGGGCTCCGGGAGCTCAAGCTCGCGCGCGGCCCAAACGCCGGCTAGGCGCAGCGCGGGGTCCTGCTCGCTGCAGGGCCAGCGCAGCGGCGATTCCAGCCGGCGGGGGTCATACGCAAGCGCGTCGCCAAGCGCCTTGGCGAGCGCCTCCTTGGCCGACCACAGGCGCGTCGCGGCGCGCGCGCTCTCGCTGCCGCGCAGGCCCAGCTGCAGCGCATCGGCGCTCTCCTGGGGCGTGCAGATCGAGTCCGCGAAGCCCTCCGGAACGGGCGCGATCTCCTCGATGTCGATGCCCACAGCGCTGCTGTGGCTTGCGATCAGGGCATACGGGTAGCTGTAGGAGCGGGATCGAAGGGCACCAGCGGCGTGCTCGCAGCGTCTACGCGTGATCTCGCGCAGGCCATCGGCGGCAAGCTCACGCCCGGCGCGCAGCAGCGTCACCAGCGGCTCCTGAGCACCGAGCGGCAGCTCGGTGGCCTCCAACAGCGCCTCAGGCTGCGACAACAGGCGCACCGTGCCAGCGGGTTCCTGCGGGAAGGCGCTCGCCGCGCATCACGACCGAGCGCCCAGCGACGCTCGCGCGCTCCCCGATCTCTGTCTGCGGCAGCGCTGCCGCGCTTGGCCCGAGCGTCGCCCCGGCGCCGATCCGCGTCGGCCCGATCTGCATCACGCGATCATGGAAAAGGTGCGTCTCAACGACCGCGTGGCGGTTGATCGCGCAGCCCTCGCCGAGCGTCGCCTGCTCGAACTCCGTGATCGTCAGCGTTTCGCACCAGACATCGCTGCCGACCCGCGTGCCCATCAGGCGCAGGTAGGCCGTCATCAGCGGGCTGCCGAGAGCCAGATTGAGCAGCCAGGCGCCGGCTAGCTGCTCCTGGCAGGAGTTGACGATCTCATCGCGCCAGACAAAGCTCGACCACAGCGGATGCTCGCCGGCCTGATAGCGGCCGATCAGAAGCCATTTGGCGGCGATCGTCAGCGCGCAGGCGACGATGCCCCCCGCAAGGATCAGCGCCGGGCCGACCGCAAACATCGCCGCCAGACCGAGGTGCACGCCCGTGCTGTCAAGCGCCCAGAACTCAAGCGATCCGATCGCCGTTGCAAGCATCGCGGGCCCGAAGATGCGCACGAGCTCGATCGCGCCGCGCGCGATCACCAGCCGCCTGGGCGGATCGGTGGTGCGTGCGCGGTCGCTCTGCACGGGCGCGCGCGGGATCTCGAGCGCGGGCGCCCCGAACCAGGCCGTGCCCTCGGGCGGGCGCCTGGGCGGCGTCGACTGAACGCCGACGAGGCTGCCCGGTCCGATCCGCGTGCCGCCGGAAAGTATCGCGCCGTTGCCGAGGAAGCTCTGTGCCCCGATCGCGATCGGGGCGATCTGAAGCCAGCCGGAGCGAGCGCGCGCGCCTGCGAAGACGACGTCGTCGGCCGCAAAGCTCTTCTCCGCAAAGGTCGTCTGGCGGGTCAGCCCAACCGCTGTCGAGATCTCCGCGCGCCGGCCGACCTTCACGCCCGCGAGGCGCAGCCAGTAGGGGGTGTAGATCGAGGAGTAGAGCGGGAAGAGGATGTCGCGAGCGCCTGCCATCAGCGACTCCGCAAGCCACGAGGCCCACGCAGCGGCGCCATCCGCCGCGTGTGTGCCTGGCCTGATCAGCGGGGAGAGCGCCCGGAAGATCAGCGCGACAAGCAGCGCATAGGTGAGGATGAAGAGCACGGTCATCGCCGGCACCAGCTCGAGCGCAAGCACCACGACGTTGGTGGGCGTCGTTTCCGCAGGGCGCAGCAGCAGCAGCAGCGCAAGCCCCGGGATCGCCGCCGCGAGCACGATCAGGCTCTCGCCGAGCATCGCGACCGCGAACATCGCCTTCCAGAAGCCGCGGTGGCGCCCGGCCGGCGGATCGCCCTCCGGCCAGCCCTCGCCTGCCGCGCCGACCCTGCGCGCCGGGCAGCCCGCCCAGCGCTCGCCTGCAGGCACCTCGCCGCTGATCAGCGCACCGGGCTCCACCTCCGCGCCGGCGCCGACCCGTGCTCCGGGCATCAGCAGCGCGCGCGTGCCGATGCGCGCGTGAGCCCCGATCTCGATCTCGCCGATCACCAGCTCCGATCCCTCGATCCACCAGCCGTGCACGTCGCAGTCGTCCTCGAGCGTGGCGCCGGGCCCGATCCTCACGAGGCTCGTCGGCGGGGGAATCGTTCCCAGGCGTGCGCCCGCGCCGATGCTGTGCCCGAGCAGCCGGGCGTAGCGCGCCGCCCAGGGGGTGCCTGCAAGGCCCTCGAGCGCAAAGCCCTCCGCGAGGCGCTCTAACGTCCAGACGCGAAGCGTCAGGAAGGAGTGGCGCGGGTAGCGGCCGGGCTTCAGATTCGCCAGCAGCAGCCGTCGCGCGATGGCGAGGATCAGCGCGCGGCCGGGGCGGGAGGCAAGCAGCAGCCAGCCGCCGACCAGCAGCGGCCAGCTGATCTGCGGGCCGAGCGCGCCGGGGTAGATGCGGTCGAGGATCAGCGCGCCCAGAATCCACGGCGGCGTGGTGAAGACAATGAGAGCAAAGAGCGCGCTCAGATGGGCGGCGGCGAACCCACGCCTGCGTGCGAGGCCCGCCCCATGCGATCGGGCGTGCCGATCGGAGCCGATCTCCTCCAGCCGCTGTGCGAGCGCTGCGATCGTGCGATGGTTGTAGATGTCGGCAACCGCGGCTGCGGGGTAGCGTGAGCGCAGCGCCGATGCGAGCTTCGCCGCCGCCAGCGAGCCGCCGCCGAGCTCGAAGAAGTCGCTCTGCGCAGAGAGCGGGATCGGCCCGAGCTGCTCGCGAAAGCGCTCCGCCAGCCACGCCTGCGCAGGCGTGAGGCCATCCTCGGCAGGCGGCTGCCTGCCGTCGACCTGCTCAACCGCTCCGCCGCCGCCGTGCGCGGCGCGATCGCGCCCGTGAGCGTCCGTCGCTGCGGGCGGCGGCCAGGGCAGCGCCCTGCGGTCGACCTTGCCTGAGGTCGAGCGGGGGAGCTCCTGCAGGCGCACGATCTGCGGGACGATCCCGGCGGGGAGGCGCTCTTGCGCGAAGCGGCGCACCGCGCCGGCGTCGAAGTCGCCGAGCAGGTAGGCGACAAGGACCCTGTTGCCGGCTGCGCTCTCGCGCACCGCGCAGGCTGCGGCCTTCACGCCCGGCGCCGCTGCGAAGCAGGCATCGACCTCGCCCAGCTCGATGCGCCGCCCGCCGATCTTCACCTGGTCGTCGCGGCGCCCGACGAACTGCAGCCCGTCGATCGTCTCGCGAACGATGTCCCCAGAGCGGTAGGCGCGCTGGAAGCCGACCGCGGGCAGCGGAGCAAAGCGCTCGGCGTCAAGGTCCCGGTCGAGGTAGCGCGCGAGGCCGACGCCTGCGATCACCAGCTCGCCGGCCTCGCCGATCGCAACCGGGCGCCCCTGCTCGTCGACGATCGCGGTCTCCCAGCCGGGCAGCGGCCAGCCGATCGTGACCGCCCGCGCAGGCTCGCAGCGCGCCGCCGTGCTGACGACGGTCGCCTCGGTCGGGCCGTAGGTGTTCCATACCTCGCGGCGCTCGGCAAGCCGCCAGGCCAGCTGCTCCGGGCAGGCCTCCCCACCCAGGATCAGCAGCCGCACCGTCTGCAGGTCCTCCTCAGCGAGCAGCGCGGCAAGGCTGGGCACGGTCGAGAGCACCGTGATCTGCTGCTCGCGCAAAAACGGCCCGAGCTCCGCTCCCGCCCGCACGAGCGCGCGCGGCGCCGGGACGAGCGTCGCACCGTGGCGCCACGCCAGCCAAATCTCCTCACAGCTTGCGTCGAAGGCGATCGAGAGGCCCGCGAGCACGCGATCTCCGACCGACAGCGAGAAGAGCTGCGCCTCGGCGTCGACGAAGGCGGCGGCGGCGCGATGGCTGACAGCGACGCCCTTGGGCGCGCCGGTGGAGCCGGAGGTGAAGATGACCCAGGCGTCATCATCGGGCGTCGGCTCGCGCGCCTCCCCGTGCGGCTCGCCCGTCCACTCGATCGCAAGGCCATCGCGCACCACCGCGCAGACCTCAGCGGTGGCGATTATCTCCTTGGCGCGCGCAGGCGGCTCCTCGGCGTCGATCGGAACATATGCGGCGCCCGACCAGAGCGTGCCGAGCACGGCGATGTAGAGCTCTGCGCCGCCGCTGGCAAGCTGAACAGCTACGCGATCGCCGGGGCCGACGCCCTGATCCGCCAGGCGGCGCCCGAGCGTGGCGGCGGCCTCCGCAAGCTCCCGATAGGTGAGCGTCTGGTCGGGCGCCTGGAGCGCGGGTGCCTCGCTGCAGCGCACGGCGCTCGCTCCGAAGATGTCAAGCAGCGTGCGCGGTCGCGGAGCGCTCGCCCCGCCGGCGGGTATCGGCGAGGCCTGCGTGGAGTGCAGCGCCCGCGCAGTGAGCTTTGTCGAGGATGAAGAGAGGGGTTTGCCCATGGCGCCGTTTCCAACACTCATTTTCGCCGTTCGATGCTCTGGCCCGCTTTACGATTGCAGGGTCCGAGCCGTGCTCGGATTGTGTTCGCAGAGCATTTCCTGTGGCGGGCAAAAGGCTAATCGCATTCAGCGTTTGTCAGCGCCTGCAAATGCGGTGTGAGCGTTAGCTTATGTTGCGAATCTGTTAGGCAGCGTGCGAGCGCAGCGCGGCTGAGCCGAGCGGCTGCTCGACACGCGCGGCCGGCGGGCTCTCCGGCTGCTCGAAAGCGGCCGGCTCCGGGGCGCCATCGGCCGGCAGCGCCCATGGCAGCGGCGACCCTGACTTCTGTAGGCGCAGCACGCCGTCAGCGAAGTCAAAGCGCCGAAAGTCGATGAGGTCGCGGAGGTAGTTCTGACGCAGCCGCCAGGGCGGCCTGGCGCCCTGCTTGGGAAAGCGGTCGATCGCGCGCTGCACGTAGCCGGCGGCAAGATCGATCAGCGGCTCGCGCGCGAGCGCCGGATCCTCATTGTGCGGGTAGCAGATCGCGTCGCGCCCGCGCTCCATGCGCGCAAGCAGGCGACAGACGAAGCTCGCCACCAGATCGCTCTTGAGCGTCCAGGAGGCGTTGGTGTAGCCGACGATGAAGGCGGCGTTGGGTACGTCTGCGAACATCATGCCGCGGTAGGCGAGCTGCTTTGAGAGCTCAAGGCGCTCGCCGTCGCGGTAGAGCTCGACGCCGCCCAGCGCAAGCAGGTTGAGCCCGGTCGCAAGCACGACCAGCTCAGCCTCCAAGTGGCGCCCGGAGCGCAGCAGGATTCCCTTATCGGTGAAGCGCTCGATGCGGTCGGTGACGACCTGTGCCGATCCGTCTGCAAGCGCCCTGAAGAGGTCGCCGTCGGGCACCAGGCACAGACGCTGATCCCACGGCTGATAAGGGGGGCGAAAATGCTCGTCGATCGGGAAGCCCGCGGGCAGCTGGCGCTCGAGCCCCTTGCGGATCAGCGCCTTCGCGAGCGCGGGGCGGCGGCGCGCAAGCTGGAAGGATCCGATCGTGAGCAGGATGTTCTTGGCGCGCACAAGGCGATATGCGAGCCCGCGCGGAAGGCGGGCGCGCAGGCGGCGCGCGATCGGGTCGCGCTCGGGCAGCGAGAGGATGTAGGTGGGGGTGCGCTGGAGCATCGTCACCTGCGCGCCGCGCTGCGCGAGCGCGGGAACGAGCGTCACCGCGGTCGCTCCGGAGCCCACCACGATCACGCGCTTGCCCGTACAGTCGAGATCCTCGGGCCAGTGCTGGGGGTGGATCACCGTGCCGCCGTAGGAGGAGAGGCCCGGGAGCTCCGGGGTGAAGCCTTCCTCATAGCGGTAGTAGCCCGTGCAGAAGAGCAGGAAGCGGGCGCTGTAGCGCTCGAGCACGCCCTCCCCCTGCCCGGCGACCTCGAGCTCCCAGCGGGCCTCGCGCGAGGACCAGCGCGCGGAGCGCACGCGCCTGCCGAAGCGCACCTTGGCGTCGACGCCGTGCTCGCGCGCCGTCTCCTTGATGTAGGAGCGGATGCGCTCGCCCGGGGCGATCGAGAGGTCGTCATCCCAGGGCCGGAAGGGATAGCCGAGGGTGTACATGTCCGAGTCTGAGCGGATCCCCGGGTAGCGAAAGAGATCCCAGGTCCCGCCGATCGCAGCGCGCGCCTCCAGAATCGCAAAGCTTTCGCGCGGCCGCTCGCGGGCAAGACGACACGCGGCGCCGATCCCTGAGAGCCCGGCGCCGATGATCAGCACGTCGAAGTCCTCACGGGCACGTGTGGAGGCTGCAGCTGCGCTCAATGCTGTTCCTTTCCGCAGATTCAGATTCTGACCGGTATGCGAGTAGTATACTGCCCGGTATGCCAGTTGCCGACCAGAGGGCGCATGCCGCTCTGCCCCCCGGGCCGCAGCTGCCGCGGGCGCTGCAGACCGCGATCTGGATGCGTCGCGCCCAGGGCTTGCTCGCGTGGTCGCGCCGGCGCTATGGCGACACCTTCACACTGCGCATCGCCCATGAGGGCACCTGGGTCGTCACCTGCAACCTGGAGGCAGTCAAGAGCGTCTTCACCGGCGACCCGCGGATCCTGCATGCGGGCGAGGGCAACAGCGTGCTGCTGCCGGTGCTCGGGCCCAACTCCGTGCTGCTGCTCGACGAGGAGGAGCACATGCGCCAGCGCAAGCTGCTGCTGCCGCCCTTCCACGGCGCGCGCATGAAGCGCTATGAGGCGCTGATGCAAGAGATCGCCGCGGCGGAGATCGAGCGCTGGCGCCCGGGCGAGGTGCGCCAGCTGCGCCCCCGCATGCAGGCGCTCACGCTCGAGGTGATCCTGCGCGCGGTGTTCGGCGTCGCCGAGGGGCAGCGCCTGGAGGAGCTGCGGCGCGCGCTGCGGCGCCTGGTCGCCTATGCGACCAACCCACGGGCGGGCATCATGCTGGCGGTTGTCGGGCCCGCTCGCGGCGAGCGCATCCGCGGTTTCCGCGAGCGCCTGCGCACGGTGGACGAGCTGCTGTTCGCGGAGATCGCCGAGCGGCGCGCGCTCGCGGAGATCGCCGAGCGCGAGGACATCATGTCGCTGCTGCTCCAGGCTCGTGACGAGGATGGCGCGCCGATGAGCGACAAGGAGGTGCGCGACGAGCTCTTGACGCTGCTGCTCGCAGGACATGAGACGACCGCCAACGCGCTTGCCTGGGCGGTCGAGCGCCTCGCGCGCCACCCAGATGCCACAGCGCGCCTGCAGGAGGAGGTCGACGCCGGCGAGAGCGCCTATCTGCAGGCGGTGGTGCAGGAGATCCTGCGCCTGCGACCGGTCATCTCAGTGGTGGCTCGACGCCTGAAGGCTCCGTTCCGGATCGGCGCGTGGGAGCTGCCCGCAGGTGTCGGGATCGTGCCCTCCATCTACCTGATGCACCGACGCGCGGACATCTACCCGGAGCCCGAGCGCTTTCGCCCGGAGCGCTTCTTGGAGCAGCCCCCGGGGACCTACACATGGATCCCGTTCGGCGGTGGCGTCCGCCGCTGCCTGGGGGCGGCCTTCGCGCAGTTTGAGATGGAGGTGGTGCTGCGCGAGCTGATCGCCAGACGCAGCCTTGCGCCTGCCCGCGCGCAGAGCGAGCGCGTCCTGCGCCGTGCCTTCACGGAGACCCCCTCCCGCGATGCGGAGGTTCTGATCGGCAGCGCAGAGCGCATGAGGGTCGCCCGGTGAGGGGACGCAGGCGCGAGCGCAAGCTCGCACCGACCCGCCAGGAGCGCAAGGCCGCAACACGCGCGGCGCTGCTTGCCGCCGCCGGGGAAGCGATCTGCGAGCGCGGCTTCGACGGCGCATCGGTCGAGCTGATCGCCAAGGCCGCGGGCTACACCAAGGGCGCCTTCTACGCCAGCTTCAGCAGCAAGGAGGAGCTCTTCCTGGCGATCCTCGATGAGCGCTTTGCAGCGCAGATCGCGCGTCTGGAGCGCGCCCTGCAGGGCGCGGGCGACCCCGCTACGGAGGTTCGTGCCGCAACCGAGGGATTTCTGGAGCAGGTGAGCTCCGATCCGAGCTGGCCGCGCCTCTACCAGGAGTTCGCAACGCACGCCGCCCGCAACCCGGCGTTTCGCAAGGAGCTGGTCGCCCGCCAGCGACGGCTGCGCGGGGCGATGGCGGAGATCTTCGCGCGCTGGAGCGCTCGCCGCGGCATCGAGCCGCCGCTGCCGCCCGCCGAGATCGCGGCGATGAGCTATTGGATGGCCGAGGGCTTCCTGCTTCAGCGCACGCTCGACCGCGAGCTCGAGGATCGGCTCTACGTCGAGCTGGTCGAGACCTTCCTGGCCGGGCTGATGGCCAAGGTGGCGGAGTCCGACCGCGGCGAGCGGCCGCTCGCGCAGGTCTAGGTGCAACAGCGTGGAAGCTCTATAAGCGTCGGCGCGAACTGATAGAAACGGTCACTGGCGCAGTGATGTGCCTCACGGGTGTAGCGCCACACCGCACGTGAAGCGATGATGGAGCAGCTGCACACAGGGGGAGGAACAAGCCGCAGGGCACAGGGACGCCGGCTGCTGGCGGCGCTTGCGACAAGCACTGGGCTGCTGCTCGGGCTGGGCGCCCCGGCTGCGCTGGCGAGCCAGCTTGCGGTCGAGATCGTCAAGCCGGGCAAGTCGCCGAGCGGCGAACCGCTGCCCGGCGAAGGGGCTGAAGGCAAAGCGACGGTGCCGGCGCATGAAAAGGTCCCCTTCAAGATCGAATTCACGGACGTGCTTGAGAACCCCGAACCGTGCCCTCCCTGCACATCTGAAGCGACGGTCGAATGGCACTTCGGCGACGGCAGTGAACCGGCACTCGAGCATGTGACGGTGAACGCCAACCCGAACGAAACCTACTACGCAGAAACCACGCACGAATTCTCGACCCCCGGCAAGAGCTACACCGCCGAAGTGCTTGTCAAGGTCCCATATGGAGGAGAATCCACCGAGCGGATAACGATTGAAACCGGCGCGGCGCTGCTCACCTCGCTGGCGGCCAGCCAATACTTCCCATACGTCGGCGAACCGGTCACCTTCACGGCCAAGCAGGAACTAAACGACTACAAGCCGCCGCTCTCCTACCACTTCCTGCTGAACGGCAACCCGGTGCAGGAAGTCACGATCGACGAAGGCGCGCCTGCCCCGGGGACCTACGAACAAACCTTCACGAGCACCGGCGCCCAGACGGTCGCGGTGAAGGCGAGCGCGGAAGCAAGCACCGAAGCCAAGCGACTTGAAACTGAAGCGGCCACGACGGTCGATGTCGTGCCGCATCTCGGCGGGGCGGTGACGGTCAGCCCGCCCAACCCCTATGTCGGCGAAACGGTCACCTTCTCGGCGCTTGCCGAAGGAGGCGAGCCGCCCTACACCTACTCGGGCTGGCTGCTCGACGGCGGCCCCTTCCCGGGCGCAGGCACAGCCACCGCGCCGGAGGGCACGCGCGCAAGCGAGCAGGCCAAGTTCACGACCACTGGCACGCACACGGTCACGCTTGGCGTCAGCGACTCGAGCAGGCCGAAGCGCAGCGAGAGCCTCACCGCGAGCGTGAGCGTGGATCAGCCGCTTGTCGCCTCGATCACGCCCGCCGGCGAAGCCTACGACGAGAACCGCCCGCTGAGCTTTGAAGCGCACGTTGCGGGGGGCACCCCGCCTTATGAAGAGCGCTGGCGTCTTTTCCCGATCGGGTACCCCGAATACACGACGGCTGCGGGCGCCGGCGCAACCTTCTCCCACACCTTCAACAGTCATTTCGAATCCTCTGGCGCCTACGGCCTGGTGCTCTCCGCGAACGACTCCGACGGCCACATCACGACGATCGAAAAGCGCATCCTGGCGCAGCCGTGCATACCGACGGTCGAATTCGGCCTGATCCAGCTCGCCTCGAAGACAGGCTGCCTGCAGCAGAGCACCGGCGCTGAGGGCGTGAAGCGCTGGTCAACAGAAACGGAAGTGCTGCTCAACGGCATCCCGCTGCAGCCGATCGCCGGACATCCCTTGGTCCTGGAAGCGCCGAGCAGCGCGCACCCGGGAGGCCTGCTTGAAGTGGGCAACGTCAACCTCACGATCGTCGGCACCGAGCTTGACTTCGCGCTGCTGCACGAAAAGCCGCTCAAGTGGGAGCTGCCGAAGGGCGAAAAGGGCGAAGAAAAGTCGCTTGTGACGCTGTCGGTGCCCGCGGGCCTCAAGCTGCTGGGGCTCTCGGTCGGCGGCTCCATCGGCGTCAAGCTCGGCTACGGCACCGATGGCGAACACTTCGCGACCTTCCCGCTGACGATCGAACTGCCGAAGATCTTCAAGAGCGGCCCGAACAAGGAAGCGGGCGGTCTGACAAGCGAAGCGGCGCTGTCCGTGGGCGTGAGCGCGAGCGGGCTCGCCGCGGTGCACTTCAAGGGGCTGCGCGTCGAACTCAACGAAGCGTGGCTCGGCAAGCTGCAGATCAAGGATCTCTGCCTGGCCTTCATACCCGGTGGCAGCGAAGCGATCTCCGAATGCGCCAAGCCCAGCGTCGGCGGCAAGGAATTCATCGAATGCCAGAACACGAGCACCACCGCCGATCGCTGGTCGGGAACCGCGGTCGTCGTGCTGCCGACGACGTCAAAGACCGAAATCGGCCTCTTTGGCGGCCTCGTAGGCAGTCAGATCGCCTACCTGGGTGGATTTGTCGAAACAAACCCGGGGCTGCCGATCGTCGATGACGTCTTTCTCGACCGCGTGGGGATCGGCGTCTGCATCAACCCGCCGCCCTTCAAACTCAAGGGCGAAGTGGGAGTCGATGCGATGCCGGTCGGAAGCAAGCCGACGCTGAAGGTCGACGGCTACTTCCAGTACACCAACTCCTACACCGACTCCGAAGGCCACGAACATCCCTGGTCGGTTGAACTCGGCGGCTCGGTGGCGGTGTATGAAAAGGAAATCGGCGGCGGTGACGTCGTCGTGAACTCAACCGGCGAACTTGAATTCGCCCTGCATGCCGAGCTTGAGCTCTACAGCGTCGTGTCGATAAACGGCCATGTGGACGGCTGGATCGAGCCCACCGAAAAGCTCTTCAACATCAACGGCGGCATCGAAGCGTGCCTGCTGGGCGCGTGCATCGGCGCAGACGGGGAGGTCTCCTCGACGGGCATCGCCGGCTGCGGCAAGATCCTGGGCCTCGAAGCGGGCTTCGGCTATCGCTGGGGCAGCGGCCATGTGAGCACCTTTGACGGCTGCTCCTTCGGCGAATACGAAGCTACAAAGGCATCGCTGGCGGACTTCGCCCCCAATCTCACCCGGACGCTTGCGATCGCGCCGCACACCAAGGCGATCGCGCTGCGCGTGGGCGGCCTCGGCGGCCCGCCCGGGATAACCTTGCGCGGCCCTGGCGGGCAGACGATCGTGATCCCAGCGGGCGCGAGCAAGGCGCTGCGCGGCCCAGACTACATGGTGATCGAGAACCGCAGCGAAGCGGCGACCGACATCCTGCTTGCCGATCCTGCCGCCGGCAGCTGGCAGATCCAACCGGCGCTCGGCTCCTCGGTCACGAGCCTTGCCATCGCCCGCTACTACGGGCCGCCGAGCGCCAGCGGGCACGTGCGAAAGGCGCCCCACGGCCGCCGGCTGCTACGCGCCACATACCACCTGCAGCCGGGCGAGACGATGGCCCTCTACGAACGCGGCAGCGAAGTGGCGCGCACCCTGCGCGCGCACGTCGCAGGGGCCGCGTGCTCGAGCAGCAAGCGCGGCCGCCGCGGCCACAGGGCGCCAGCCGGTGCACGCTGCCTGCGCGTCGCCTTCTCGCCCACCTTCGGACCGGGCGGCGAGCGCTCGATCGTCGCCGTGGTCAGCCGCGGGGGGATCCCGCAGCGCACGATCACGATCGCGCGCTTCCACGTGCCAGCGCCACGGGCGCTCTCGCGCCCGCGCCTGCAGCTGCTGCGCACGCGCAAGGGCGTGCTGCTTGCCTGGTCGCATCTGGCGGGCGCTGCGCGCTACACGATCTCGGTGCGCACCTCCAGCCGCAAGAAGCTCGGCTTCAACCCGCCCGCGCGCTGCGGTGCGCTGCTGCTGCGGGGCATCGCCCGCAAGGAGATGGTTACCGCGAGCGTCGGCGGTGTGCGGCGCAACCTGGAAGCCGGCCCCGCGCGCAAGCTCCTGCTGCGCTCAAAGCGCAAGCGCGCCGGTGTGCGGCGGCTGCGCCACGGGCGGATCTGCCGCGCCGGATAGGGCCAGCTGCGGCGCGCGGCAAGTGCCGATGCGCCTACGGACGTCCTGCTGCCTCCGACGCTTGAGCGCCGCCGGAGGTGGTCACACTTTCCCCTGCTACGTCGTCCTTGGGACATGATCAGCAAACGGATACTCATCGTGGGCGGCGGGATGGCGGGCGTGCGGGCGGCGATCGGAGCGGCTAGAAGCCTGCGCAGCGCTGGCGGGCAGATGGAGCTCACCATCGAGCTGATCAGCCCTTCGCCCTGGATGGTCGTGCGCCCGCGCCTCTATGAGGCTGACCTTGCCGGCGTCCGGGTGCCGCTGGATCCCCTGCTGGCGTCGATTGGCGTCAGGCTGCGGCGCGGACACGTCGCGGAGATCGACGCGAGAGCGCGCACCGTCCGACTCGCGGAGCGCGCTGAGCCGATCCACTACAACCAGCTTGTGCTGAGCGCGGGCAGCCGCCTTCAACATCCGTGGCAGGAGCTGGTGCACACGGTTGACACCTACTCTGAGGCGCTCGCGCTTCACGAGCGCATAGCCGAGCTTGCAGCAAGGCCGGGTGCGCAGATGAGCGCGGTGGTCGTTGGGGGCGGCTTCACGGGCATCGAGGTCGCCGCGGAGCTGAGCGGGATGCTCGAGCAGGTCGCGCCCGGCCGCCAGCGCGGCCCGATCACGCTGATCGAGCGCGCGCCGAGCGTCGCGCCTGAGTTCGGCCCGCATGCACGCGCGCTGATCGAGCGCGCGCTGCGCTCGCTCGGCGTCGAGCTGAGGACAGGCGCGGCGGTGCGCGAGGTGCGTGAGGACGGCGTCGTCCTTGCCGATCGGGCGTCGGTCGATGGCGAGCTCGTCGTGTGGGCGAGCGGGCCGCGCGCATCGGAGCTCACGGAGCAGGTTGCAGGGGCGCGCGATCCGCTCGGTCGCCTGATCGTCGATTGCGATCTGGCCAGCCAATCAGAGGGGGTATGGGCAGCCGGTGACAGCGCCTGCGCACGCGCCGACCGTCAGCACACCGCGCTGATGTCCTGCCAGCATGCGCTCGCTCAGGGCGCCGTCGCGGGCGCAAACGCCGTCTCCCTCGCGCTCGGGCGGCGCCCGCAGCGCTACCGGCAGCCTCTTTACCTCACCTGCCTCGATCTCGGCCCTGCGGGCGCCCTGTTGACATGCGGCTTTGAGCGCAACCGGGTGCTCGCCCACGGCGCAGAGGCAAAGCACTTCAAGCGCTACATCAACCGCTCCCTGATCTACCCGCCGGCGGATGCGCAAGCGGCTGCGATCCTCGCCCTCGGCAGACGCGCGCGCGGGCGGCGCAGCGCCGCCCGGCTGAGTGGGCTTGCGCTGCGCAGCGGGCGCGTAAGAGCGATCGTGTGCGACAGAGCAGAGGATCGTGCGGCGCAGTTCGCCGAAATCGCCGATCAGCTGCTCGGGCGCGAGGCGGCTCTGTGAGCGACCGAGCGGCGCTTGCAGCGCGCTTCGAGCGCGAGCGCGCACACCTGCAGCGGGTCGCCTATGCGCTGCTCGGCTCGCTGAGCGAGGCGGAGGACGTCGTCCAGGAGGCATGGCTGCGCCTCGAGCGCGTGCGCGATGCTGCTGCGATCGGCGACCTGCGCGCGTGGCTGACACGGACGGTCGCGCGCCTTGCGCTCGACGTGCTTGGCAGCGCGCGCAGAAGACGCGAGCAATACGTCGGCCCCTGGCTGCCTGAGCCGCTCATCGGCCGTGCGGAGCCGGTGGCGGCCGGCTCTGGGGGCGCGCTCGCGCAGGACCCGGCCGATCGGGTCACCCTCGACGAGTCGATCTCGATGGCGCTTCTGATCGTGCTCGAGCGCCTGACCCCGGCCGAGCGTGTGGCCTTCGTGCTCCATGACATCTTCGGGCTGACCTTTGAGCAGGTTGCGGAGGTGAGCGGTCGCAGCGCTCCTGCCGCGCGCAAGCTCGCGCAGCGCGCGCGTCGCCACGTGGAGACGGGCCGCCCGCGCAAGCCCGCCTCCGCGCCCCAGCAGCGCGAGCTTGCCCTGGCCTTCGCTACGGCATGCAACGAGGGCGACCTCGAGCGGCTGATGGCGCTGCTCGATCCGGAGGTCGTATGGCGGACTGACGGCGGCGGGGTCGTGGGCGCAGCGCGCAAGGTCCACCGTGGCGCGCAGCGGGTGGCGCGCGCAATGATCGCGCTGGCTGCGCGCGGCAACGCCAGCGCTGCCCGGCTGGCGGAGGTCAACGGCGCGCTTGGCCTGCTGACGCGCGGTGAGGACGGCGTGCTGAGCGTCATCTCGCTGACGATCGACGCCGACCGGATCATTGCGATCGACATCATCCGCAACCCCGACAAGCTGCGGCTGCCCTCGAGCCTGCTGTGAGCGAAGCGGCGCTCATCGGGGCTCAAGCTGCCAGTGGCGGACGACCGCGGCGTCGCGCTCGCCTGCCTTCATCCGCGCCCGGTCGCTCGCATCGGCGGCCTGGATCGGGGTCAGCGCAAAGCGGCTGACCGTCCGTTGGGCGCCCGCCTGGTCGGTGTAGTGCAGCTCGATGCGAATCGGCTCTTGGGAGGAGATCGCGCGTGCAACCTCACCGTGGCGCTCCTCCTCTGCATCGCGCAGCGCGCCCTGCCAGAGCCCGACGTCGCCGGGCGGGATGTAGAGGTCGCGCCGCTGGGCGCGCAGCTGCTCGAGCGGCGCGTGCTCGCGCTCACCGCCGGCCCCGGCCGCGCATGCATGCCAGCCGGTCAGCACCGCGATCCCCGAGCCGATGTTGCGCAGGCTGAGCGCAAGGTATACGACGCCGTCCCTGTGCAGGGCGACGCCTGCTCCGCCCGGCACGGAGACCCATTGGCCGTCGCCGAACATGATGCGCTGCGCAGCGTCCTGCGTGCGCGAGTGCATGAGCAGCGCGCGGCGCTGGTCGCGCAATGCCTGCTCGGCGATCCGTGCGCTGCGGTTTGCCGAGCGCACGCTTGCAAAGGTGGCGATCGCCAGGACGAGGGTCCCGAGCGCAGTCGCAAGCGAGGCGATCGTCGACCAAGCGCTCGCGCTGAGGGCGAGGGTCATGGCATCAGATCCTAAGTGGCGGACCACGCCGAGGGCCCCTGCTCTGCTCGGGTGCCATCGATGCTGCTCAGCTAGGATCGCTGCCGTGCGCAGAGTGATCGTGGAATGCACGCGCGGCGGGCGCTACTCGACGATCTGGCTGCCGTTCGGGTCGCTGAAGGCGATCCGGCTCGGTCGCACGCGCATCCAGTACTGCCCGATACACCGTCGCTTTGAGCGCGTGCGCAAGGTCGATCCACGCTCGCTCTCCCGGCGGGCGCGCCGCCGTGCCCAGGCGCTGCGCGACCTGCCGATCCCCTGAGCGGGGGCCGCCCGCCTCGCATCGCCGCCGGCCTCGCGGCGCTCTCCACCCGTGTCCGGAACCCCGGAGCGATCGTTCGGGGCTATGCTCGCTTCATGGCCATCAAGCGGCCTATGCGCCCTTGCATCAGCGCTGCAGGCAGAGCGGCCCGGCGGTTGGGTGTCGGGAGAGGGAGCCGCGCGGGCGGGAGCTGAGCGGTGGGCGAGGAGCAGACAGTTCGCGTGATCGTGGAGCGCCGGCGCCGCCGCAGCGGGGTCGGCAAGGCGCTCCTCGCGATCCTCGTCGTCGCCTTCGCCGTCCACTACTGGTACGTCTCGCTGGCGCTGCTTGGCACCGCCGCACTCAGCGGGCTGCTGGTGCGCTCGCGAGGCTCCAAGCGGCGTGGGATCGCAGCGAGCGGACCGCAGGATCCGTGGCTGAACGAGGTGGCGGTCGCGCTTGCGGAGCTTGACCTGAGCGAGGTCGCGCGCAATACCGGCGCGCAGCTCGGGGGAGCGCCGGTGGAAGGCGACATCGGCCTCTCCGACCAGCGGATGACGATCTACGCCAACCTCTTTGCCAGCGACGCCCTCGCCCGGCAGGCGGAGATGGGCCTGCGCGCGCAGCCCCAGGTGCGCCAGTCAAGCGCGAACGGCCGCACCGCAATCGTCGCGGATGGGCGCATCCTCTATGTGGCAAGCGCCAAGTCCGGCGTGGTGGACGAGTTTCGGCTCGAGGAAGTCAGGCGTGCGGTCGACCAGATCGCCCTGCCGCCCGCGCTCGCGAATCAATCTGCCGCCCGCGCTCGCCCGCTCGGCGCCGCAGCGGCGCCCGCGCTCGCCGAAGCTCACCAGCAGCCCGCGGTCGCTCCTGACGCGCTCGAGCAGCTGCATCGCCTCGGCGAGCTGAGGGAGCGTGGGCTGCTTACCGAGGAGGAGTTCGCCGCCAAGAAGGCTGAGCTGTTGCGACGCATCTGAGCGCGCGCGGCGGGCTGCTGAGGCGTTATCGCCGCCTATCCCGCGATCGCCGGCGCCTCGGGGAGGTGGGAGAGCGCCTCGCGCAGCTGCGACTCGGAGAGCTCGAGGTCCGCGAGCTCGCCGGCGCGATAGGCCTGATAGGCGGACATGTCGAAGTGCCCGTGACCGGAGAGGCCGATCAGGATCACCGGTGCCTCCCCCGCCTCCTTTGCGGCCTCTGCAAGGTCGAATGCCGCGCGCAGCGCGTGCGCGGCCTCCGGGGCTGGGATGATGCCCTCGGCGCGTGCAAAGGCGATCGCCGCCGCAAACGCATCGGATTGGCGGATCGCGCTCGCCTCGACGATGCCCTCGTGCACGAGCTGGCAGAGGCTTGGCGCGTCGCCGTGATAGCGCAGCCCGCCTGCGTGCAGCGGCGGCGGGATGAAGTCGTGCCCGAGCGTATACATCGGCATCAGCGGCGTCATCCCCGCCGAGTCGCCGAAGTCATAGCGGTACTCGCCGCGGGTCAGCGTCGGGCAGGCTGAGGGCTCTGCGGCGATGTAGCGGGTGCTGCTCCCGGCGCGCATGTCGCGGCGGATGAAGGGGTAGGCGAGCCCTGCAAAGTTGGAGCCGCCCCCGACGCAGCCGACCACGACGTCCGGCATCTCGCCCGCCATCTCCAGCTGCTTGATCGCCTCCTGTCCGATCACCGTCTGGTGCAGGCAGACGTGGTTGAGCACCGAGCCCAGCGCGTAGTTGGTGTCCTCGGCGCCTGCCGCGATCTCAACCGCCTCGGAGATGGCGATCCCGAGGCTGCCGTCCGCGTGGGCGGCATGCGCGCGCCCCGCCGCGGTGAGGCCGGTGGGGCTGCGGTGGACGCTCCCGCCCCACGCTTCGATCATCGCGCGCCGATAGGGCTTCTGGTCGAAGCTGACGCCGACCATGAACACCTCGCATTGCAGCCCGAACAGCTGACAGGCGAGCGACAGCGCGGAGCCCCACTGCCCGGCCCCGGTCTCGGTCACGAGCCTGCGGACGCCCGCTCTGCGGTTGTAGTAGGCCTGCGCGACAGCGCTGTTGGGCTTGTGCGAGCCCGCGGGCGAGACGCCCTCGTACTTGTAGTAGATGTGCGCGGGCGTATCGAGCGCGCGCTCCAGGCGGCGCGCGCGGTACAGCGGCGAGGGCCGCCAAAGCCGGTAGACCTCGCGGACCTGCTCGGGAATCTCGATCTCCGGCTCGCCTGAGACCTCCTGCATGATCAGCTCCATCGGGAACAGGGCGGAGAGGTCCTCCGGGCCTATGGGCTGCCCGGTGGCCGGATGCAGCGGCGGGTGGCTGTCCCCGGGAAGCTCAGGCAGCAGGTTGACCCAGTGGGTGGGAAGCTCGGACTCCGGCAGCACATACTTGACTTGATCAGACATTGCACCCTCCGTCAGGCATCGGCGATTGGCGCCAATCTTCGCACTCCACGCCGGCGCGTGCTCGCGGCGGCGTTGCGCGTGCGCGAGAGCTCTCAAGCACCGTGCCGGCATATGATGTAACATCGACTTCTGTTACGTAGAATCGTGAATAGATCTCGGCAGACACCTGCGAGGACCTGCCGAGCGATCAAGCAGCGCAAACGGGCGACGACAATGAGCAAAGCCGCTTCGCACCACTACCTCCGCGCGGTGGCATCGCTGTGAGCGAGACGCGAACAGCATCCGGCCGACCATCTCGATCACGGCGCGGTGCGCACATAGCGCGCGCTCAGGCGCAGGCGGCAGCACGGGGGCCGGCCGACGCGCACATGGCGCGCGCGCATGACGCGCAGGACCAGCTGCTGACGATCGAGGGCCTTGCGGCTCGCACCGGTATGACTGTGCGCAACATTCGCTCGCACCGCACCGCTGGCCTGCTGCCCGCTCCGATCGTGAGGGAGCGCGTCGGCTACTACGGCCCTGAGCACGTCGCCCGGCTGCAGCTGATACGCGAGCTGCAGGACGAGGGCTTCAACCTGCGCGGCATCAAGCGACTGATCGAGCGCCAGCGCCTGGTCTCCTCGGAGCTGCTCAACATCAAGCAGGCGCTCGATGCCCCCGCAGGCGAGGAGCGGCCGCAGCTGTTCAGCCGTGAGGAGCTGCAGCGGCGCTTCCCCACCGAGCAGCCGCGCCGCGTGCTCGCGCAGGCTCTCTCGCTTGGCCTGCTGCACGAGGTCGACGACGAGCACTTCGAGGCGCCGACCCCGTCCCTGCTCGACATCGCCGAGCAGGTGGTGGCGGCCGGGGTGCCGATCGAGGATGTGCTTGCGGTCGTCGGCAAGGTCGTCGACCACTCTCGGGCCACCGGGCGGGTCTTTGTCGAGCTGTTCCTGCGCGACGTCTGGGGGCCGTTCGCCGCCCGCGGCTACCCGGAGGCGGAGGCGGAGGGCATCGCGCAGGCGATCGAGCGGCTGCGCCCGCAATCCTCGCGGGCCGTGCTTGCGATCTACGAGCTGGTGATGGCGCGCGAGATCGACAGGGCATTCGGTCGCGAGCTGGAGCGTGTGGCGGGAGGGCGAGGCGCCCGGCGTGGGCGCGGGCGCGCCGCAGGCACTCGTGGTCGTGATCGCCGCGCAGCGCGCGCGCGCAAGGACGGGGAGTGAGCGTGAGCGCGAGCGTGCACTCCGGCGCTGCGGCGGGCTCGCACCCGCGCTCACCAGGGCGCGAGCGCCGGAGGGCTGAGCACCAAGGCGATCTTTGCACCCGGGAGGCGCGCGCGATGATCGACGAGCGCGGCGAGCTCGAACGGGTGCGCGCCGATCTCGCACGCGAGGCCGAGCGGCTCGCGCGCCCGCGCATCTGGAGCGACACGATCGGCGCGATTGCAAAGTCCGCATGGCTGGGGGTGCGCTCGGTCGCTCCCGACGCCCCGCTGCTGCTGCTGCGGGCCGCCAACGGTGCAAGCGGGGTCCGCCTTGGCCCGAGCGACCTTGACGACGGCGCGCTGAGGGCGGCTGAGCGGCTGGTGCGGCGCGGCGGCCCTGCATACATCAAGCTCGGGCAGTTCATCGCCAGCGCCGATGGGATGCTCCCTGGCGACTGGGTCAGAGCCTTCGCTTGGTGCCGCGATGACGCGCCGCGCATCCCCTTCAGCCGCATCCGCTCGATACTCCGGCGCGAGGTCGGCCTCGCGGCCTTTGCGGAGATCGACACAGTGCCGCTGGCGGCCGGATCGATCGCGCAGGTGCACCGCGCGGTGCTGCAGGACGGTCGGACGGTCGCCGTGAAGGTTCGCCGCCCGGGCGTGGCGGGGAGGCTGCGGTCGGAGATCGGCGCGCTGGCGCTAGCTGCGGCGGCGGCGGAGCGATTTCACAGCGGCCTTGCCGCCGCGAACCTGCCGGGGTTTGTGGAGCTCTTCGCCCAGCTCGCGCTGGAGGAGAGCGATCTGCGCCTGGAGGCGCTGAACCTGCGCGACTGCGCAAGCGCCTTTGACGCCTGCGGGTTGGATTACGTCAAGGTCCCGGAGCCTCATCAGGAGCTCGTCAGCGAGCGGGTGCTTGTGACCGACTACATCGACGGGGTCCCCTACGACCGTGCCGCAGAGCAGCTCGCCGACCCGGCGATCGGCGAGCGGCTGCTCTCGCTTGCCATCGGCGGCGTGCTGCGCTCCGCGCTGCTCCACGGCCTCTTTCATGGTGATCTGCACGCCGGGAACGTGCTGGTCCGCAGCGATGGCACCTTCGGTCTGGTGGACTTCGGCATCTGCGGTCGCTTCACGCCGCAGCAGCGCAGCGCGATGGCCGGGTACCTGCTCGGGTTCGCACAGCGCGACGCGCTCGCGCAGGTCGGAGCGCTCCAGAGCTTCGGCGCGATCCAGAGCCCGAGCCGGCGCCTGCTCGATGAGCTGAGCGGCGAGCTGGAGCGCATCGAGCAGCGCAGCGGCGGCGACATCACCTTCGAGCGTCTTGGCGAGAGCGTCTCCGCGCAGCTCTCGGTGCTCGCGCGCAATGGCTTCAGAATGCCCAAGGAGCTGGTGCTCTTCTTCAAGAACCTCCTGTACCTCTCGAGCTTCGCGGCCGCGCTCGCACCCGATGCCGACCTCTTCCGCGCAATCGAGCGCGCGCTTGGCGGGATCGACCTGCCGCGTGAAGGCGGGCTCGCAGCGCTGATCGAGAGATCTGAGCCTGATCGTGCGCGCGGACAGGGAAGCCTGCCGGTTGCATAGACGCCTGAGGGGGGCGCGCGGCGCCCTGCGCAGCGGCTGGGAGGCGCTCATAACGCATCCGTGGCTTGTCGGCGACAGCCAGACACCGGGAGGCGAGGTGTTCCGGCGCGCTCGGATCACGACTCTCCTGGCCGTGATCGCGGCAAATGCGGTGGGGGCGCTGGTCGTGCTCGTCTTCGCCGTCTGGGCGCTGCCAAAGCCCGCGCGCGTCATCAACCTCACGGTGACCCTCGAGAACGTCGCGCTCGCAGCCGTCTATCTGCCGCTCGCCCTCGCGCTCGGCACGCTGTGGGGAAGCAGGCGGCTGGCGCTCGGGCGCCACGGCGGACGCAGTTGGCTCGTGGCCGAGCGAGCGCCTGATGCGCAGGAGCGTAGGCTCGCCCTGCGCGGCCCCCTGGTGGTGATGGAGGCGCAGTCAGCGCTGTGGGGATTGGCTGTGGCCCTGTTCGTGGCGCTCGACGCGCGCTTCTCGTGGCTGCTGGCGCTCGGAGTGGGGATGACGATCGCGCTCGGCGGGCTCACGACCTCGGCAGCCGCGTATCTGCTCAGCGAGATGTCCTTGCGCCCTGTCGTCTCACGAGCGCTTGCCTCCCACGTGCCTGAGCGCCGGGCGGCGCCGGGCGTGGCAGCCCGCTGGCTGCTGGCCTGGACGCTCGGTACAGCAGTGCCGATCGTCGGCCTGCTGCTGGTCGCGATCGTCGCGACCAGCCCGGTGCCGATCTCAAAGCAGACGCTGATCGTGACGGTGCTCGCGCTCTGCGCAATCGCGCTGGTGTTCGGGGCGCTGGTGATGCTGTTGGCCGCATACCTGACGGTCCATCCGATCGGCGCGCTGCGGCGCGCGCTCGCACGCGTCCACCGCGGCGAGTTGGATGCGGAGATCGCCGTCTGGGACGCAACCGAGATCGGCCTGCTGCAGGCGGGGTTCAACGAAATGGTGGCAGGGCTTCGCGAACGTGAGCGGCTGCGTGACCTGTTTGGGCGGCAGGTCGGCGAGGAGGTCGCCCGTCAGGCGCTCGCCGAAGGGGTGCAGCTGGGGGGCGAGCGGCGCGAGCTGGCGATCCTCTTTGTCGATGTCGCCGGCTCGACCGAGCTTGCCGCCTCGCAGCCTCCGGAGGTGGTGGTCGCGACGCTGAACCGCTTCTTTGCCGAGGTCGTCGATGTCGTGAGCCTGCATTCAGGCTGGATCGACAAGTTTCCGGGCGATGCGGCGATGGCTGTCTTTGGCGCACCGCTCGCGCTGCAGCGCCCGGCAGAGCACGCGCTGCGGGCCGCGCGCGAGCTGAGGGAGCGCCTGCGCGAGCGCGTGCCTGATCTCGACGCCGGAATCGGGGTTGCGGCCGGGGAGGCGGTCGCCGGTCATGTGGGCAGCGAGCATCGCTTCGAGTACACCGTGATCGGCGATCCCGTGAACGAGGCATCCCGTCTCACCGATCTGGCCAAGCAGCGCGCGGAGCGTCTGCTCGCCTCCAGCGCGGCGGTCGCAGGAGCAGGCGCCGATGAGGCGACGCATTGGCAAATCGGCGAGGAGGTGCTGCTGCGCGGCCGTCCGCTGGCGACCCGCATCGCCTGGCCGCTTGACGGAGCAGCGTGACGCTCAGGCCGCCAGCGACGCCGGTGATTCCGGCGTGCTCTGCGCCACGCGCACGCAGTTGCGCCCGGCGCCCTTGGCGGCGTAGAGCGCAGCGTCGGCTGCGGCAAAAAGGCGCGAGTAGTCGAAGGCCTCGCCGGGCCGGCACACCGCCACGCCGATTGAGAGCGTCACCCTGGCATCGCAGATCGGCGCTGCGGCGACCGCGCTGCGCAGGCGCTCGGCGAGAAGCGCTGCGTTCTCCTCGATCGCGGGGATGAGGGCGACAAACTCGTCGCCGCCGACCCGGCAGACGGTGTCAAAGGTGCGCAGCTGCTCGCGGATGCGCTCCGCCGCCCCCCGCAGCACGGCGTCGCCGGCAGCGTGTCCGTGCCTGTCGTTGACCTCCTTGAGCTGGTCAAGGTCACAGACGATCACGCCGATCGCACCCGCTCGGCTCCCCGCATGCTCAAGCTCCCCTACCCGCGCGGCGAGCGCCGAGCGCGTGAGCATCCCGGTCAGGCGATCGACGACGCTCACCTCGAGATAGCTGAGCGTGGAGCGACCGGCGGTGCAGCCGATCGCTGCGACCATGATCATGATCGCGACGTCAAGCGCGAGGATTCCGGGCGCGCTCGCGGTCTCGTGCGGGCTGTAGAGGGTCGCGACAACGATCATCAGCACGCCCGCAATGGCGGCGCCGGCGGCGACGATACGGGGCGGGAAGGCGGGGCTGAAGGCGCCGACGAGGATCGTAAGCGCGGGCAGCGCGACGATCATCGGGTCGCCGGCGTGAGGGCGGGCGAGCACCCAGCCGCCCGCTGCGGCAAGCTCGCAGAACAGCCACGCCGCCGCAAGCCAGCGCTCCGGGCGACGTACGCGCGGAAGGATCGCGATGACCGAGAAGAGGGTCACGGCGCCGATCGTTGGGGTCAGCAGCATCCGCCAGCCGTAGATGCGCGCGGCGACGACAAGCGCCCCGAACACGCAGGGATAGATCATGATCAGCCCGAGCAGCTGGCCGCGCTGGGCATAGCTGACAAGCTGGCGGCGCTCCTCAGGGCTGCTGAGGATCCAGCCTCCGTCCTCGCAGCTACGCGCTTGGGCGCCGGCGCTGCGCGGCGCTGCAGTCGTCCCGCCTGCGGAGGCGAAAGCCGAGGATGTGGCGGCGCGGCGCTCGCCTTGCGGGAGCGCGCCGACCGGGTGCAGCTGCTGCTCTAAGACGACGCGGTCGCGCCCTGCGTTCTTGGCCGCATAGAGGGCGCGGTCGGCGGCGGCGAGCGTTGCGTCGAAGTCAAAGCCGCTTGCCTGCGAGACGGCGACGCCGATCGAGGCTGTGACCTCGATCCCGTCGACGGGAGAGCCGCGCAGCGCCTGCCAGAGCTTCTCGGCCAGGGTGCGTGTCTCCTCCCTGTCCGCTCCTGGGCAGAGAGCCACGAACTCCTCGCCGCCGAGGCGGTAGAGCTGCGCCCGCGCTGCGAGAGCCGCGGTCATGCGCGTGGCGATGGCGGCCAGCACGGCATCGCCGCGGGAGTGCCCATATCCGTCGTTGATGTCCTTGAAGTGGTCGATGTCGAGGAGCAGCACGCCGACCGGCTCGCGACGCTCGCCGCTCGTGCTGGCCTGATGGCGCAGCTCCTCGACGCGCGCCATCAGCGCGGTGCGGTTGAGCGCGTTGGTGAGATCGTCGAGATGGGCGCAGCGGCGAGCCGAGAGGTCCTTGCGGCGAGCGAGCCCCGCGGTCAGCGCAGTGATGAGGACCGTGGAGATCGGGTAGAGCACGTACGGCGGGAAGCGCTCGACCGCGTGACCGTCAAGCAGGAGCGCGAGCCCGAGGAGCGCAAGCACGGTGAGGAGCGTCGCGAGCGCAGCGTCCCGGCCCGGCAGGAGGATGCCGAGGAAGACGACGGCGTAAGCGAAGATCGCAAAGAGATAGAGCCGTGGCCCGCTTGCGGCGGCAAGCCCGGCTGACATCAGCGCGATGCAGCCAAGCCAGTTGAGCCAGATGACCGCCGCCGGTCTTGACCCGCGCTGCAGCAGCGTGCAGGAGAGCTCAAACAGCGCGACGACGCCGGCGAGCGCGAGCAGCGGGCCCGGGCCGAAGCTGGGAAGCGCGACGACGCCGGCGGCGATCGCGATCACGCTGACCCGCCTTGAGGCCGGCCGCAGCCGCTGAGCGAGATCTACGATCCGCCCGCGCTCTCCTTCCTGCACCAGCCTCGCCTCGGCAGTGCTCATCCTGAATGTAATCGGCGCGGCGCGGGCAATCTTTACGGCGCACGCACCTTTAGGCGTCATGTCCAGCAGCCGTGAGACCTCACGCTGCAGCCGCTCCATGTGTCTCTATTTGCGATGCCAACCAGATGGTTGAGTGGCTCCGCCCCGTTGACACGTGCGTCCTGGCCTCGCTTCGCCACCAAACCTCCGAGCCGAGCAGAGGTAGCCACGCAGACGAAATAGCCTCCAAGGGACCCGAGGCAGCTCACAGAGCCCACCCGAACCTTCGGGCTGATGCTCGATACCGACACCCAGCGACTAGCCTTGAGCTGGACCAACAAGCAAACTCAGGCGGCAAGCGTCCCGCTCGAACCATCATGCACAATGGCGAGGGTTCGAACACGACGAGCGAGTGGAGCTAGCCGGACTCGAACCGGCGACCTCCTGGGTGCGATCCAGGCGCTCTTCCAGCTGAGCTATAGCCCCGAGTGCGGCGCGCAGCGCCGACTCCGACGAAGTGTAGTCGCAGCAGGTCTGCGGGCTCGCCTGGCCCTCGCAGCGTTGCCGGAGCGATGCTTGAGGCCGTATCCATTCGCCTGGCGCCGGTAAAGTTGCAGCATGGGACTGCTAGACGAGGCCATTCGCGAACACCTCGAGCTCAAGCGCCTCCGCGGTGCCGATCCGAGTGAGGTCCTCAGACAGGAGCGCGAAGTGCTCGGCGGCGCGGGGCAGAGCGATTACGACGACCGCTCGGGTTCGGTTCGAGTGCTTGCTGCGGGCAAGGAGCCGAACGCTGAGCAGGAACAGACAAGGATCGAAGCGCCTCTCGGGGTCGGTCAGGAGATCTCGACTCATGAGGAGCCTGTGCATGATGAGGCTCACCGCGGAGCGACTGGAGAGTCGGGTTCAGCCGATTCGGCACCACCGCGAGACGAGCCCCAAGACCAGGTAGACGCGGCGCTCTCGACGGGCGACGGTCAAGCGGTAGCGGAGCAGCAGCAAGGATCGACGGAGCCAGAGGCCGAGGCGGCGCCAAGCCAATCTCCTGTCCAGCATCTGGGCTCAACTGCGGACTTTGAGACCGCGGAGGTCGACATGAGCGCGCTGCTTGCCGAGCGCGATGACGCATCGCTGGTGAGCCCGGAGTCGCTTGACGCGCCGGAGGGAATGAATCAGCCTGCAGGGCACCTTAGAGACCGCGAGGTGATTCCCGAGAGCGAAGATGACTTGCTTGACGAGCGCTTGGCAGCGCGCGAGGAGCGCCTCAAAAGCTTTGAGCGGGGAATCCGCGGTCGGACCGAGAAGCGCCACCGTCGACCCTGGCGCAGCTAGACTCCTGCCTGCGGGGCCATAGCTCAGCTGGCAGAGCGCCTGCTTTGCAAGCAGGAGGTCGGCGGTTCGAGCCCGCCTGGCTCCACTCGAGGTGTCTTGCCCGAACCGCGGCATCGCTGTTGATGGATTGCGTAGGACGCTCCCAGCGCCAACAACCTCGAAGCGATCGCCGCCGAGCGCCAGATCGGCCGTCTGCGGCGCCACCTCGGCGCCGCACGCGCCCATCACAATCCCGACTCCAGCGACGCCGGGCAGCCGCGCATCTGCGAGCTTCGCAGCCGACCCAGAGCTCTTAGCGGGATCCTGCACGGTGTTGCTCTCTGTCTGATGCGGAATCGGAATCCTGCAGAGCTCGCTCGCTGCTGCCCTCAGCACAGCGTGACGATCCCCCGAGAATCCCAGGTGCCCAACCGATTGAGAGGATGCGCAGAGCTCAGGGTACGCCCGCGCGCATCTTGCTTCAACTGTGGAGCGCGAGCAGGCGCTGATTCGACCTGATGGACGGTGCCGCCTACGCGCCTCCAGGATCAGTTTCCCGCCGCTCTATGCGCTCCGGGTCTCGGCTGCGGACCGCGTACGTCTCTCGCTCGGGCGCGACAGGGATGCTTCCGCGCTTGCCGACAGCGCGCGCTGCGACGAGACGACACCGCAGCGCACGCCAGCGGTCGCGCTCGAAGGGGCTTGAGGATCAGACGGCAGCGGCCGAGTAGAGACTCATGCCGCTGCGTATCCGCCCATCGCGGTGCCGTGACGACCACCACCTTCAGGACCGCATCGACAAGGGCCACTCGGGCTGGAGACAGCGGCACCCTCGGCTCCCGCTGCTGCTGGCGTGCCTGGTTGTCGCACTGCTGGCGCTCGTGGCCAATACCGTGCGCCTGTCCCTGCTTGCGACTGCGAGCTTCGGCTCTTCAGCGTCGGCATGCCCATCCGCCGAGCCGCCAGCGCTCGCCAGCGTTGGCCTCGCCGGGATCGTGCAGCTGCGGGCGAGCCTGCTGCCGGTGGTCGAAGCAGCGGGCGGCAAGCGCTACAGATGGGGCACGGTCTCCGCGCAGAGCGCATGGTCGGACGACCCGCCGCAGCCACTCGCGGTATCCGGAGAGCGCAACGGACGCTGGCTCGCAAGCTACGAGATTCGCGAGTGGGCGCCTGCGGGATACGAGGTGACCGCCGACGTCTACCGGTTCGCCGACGCACGCGCCGCGCGAGGCTTCTTCGCAGCGGCGGCGAGCGATCGCTGCCACCGCGGCGGCGTCGTATCCCCAGCAGCGCCGCCGCACGCGCGCAACCTGACGTGGCTAAACCCCGACAACTTCGCCCAGGCCGACGTGTTCCTGCTGCGCGGTCCGCTGGTCTATCGCGTCACCGACTTGCCGCCCGAGCGAGCTGGCGTGCTGCTCTCAGGTCCGCAGCGCCGGCGCGCCAGCGCGATTGCCGACAGCTTGGCCTGCGCACTGGCCGACGCCGGGTGCGCCTCCGCCCAGAGGGCGCACGCGCTAATCGACGAAGGGTCCTACCGAATGCGCCGGTTCGCGCGCTAGCACGTCGAACGTGCCATCCGCGGCTGGCGCTGTGTGGTCGCGCTCGACCGCGCCGCAGGCGCGCGCGCTTGTGGCCAAGCACGAGCAGCTTGATGTCGCCGGCCTAAGCGCTGCTCAGAGCCGCCGATGGGCAGGCGAAGGGCTGAGGCGAACGCGGGACAGACGTAGGAGGACAGCATCCGCCGCCGCTGGAGAGCGCCGGCGATCGTGCGTAGAAGCCGGGTCCTGGCACATTTCAGGCGCTCAGCCGGCCTCTGCTTCCGGACAGCCGTGTCACTCGCTCGCACCCCGCTCCGCCGCAAGCAGCAGCGGCGCAAGCTCGCGCCTGCCGCTGACGTCGAGCTTGCGGTAGGCGGCGGCCAGATGACTCTCGACTGTGCGCACGCTGAGATAAAGCTCTGCGGCGATCTGGCGGTTGGAGCGCCCGTCGGCCGCAAGCTCCGCCACCCGCCGCTCGCTGACGCTCAGCGCCTCGACGCCGCCGCCCAGGAACTTGCGCTCACGCCCACCCGCCGCCATCAGCTCGGAGTGCGCCATCTGCGCGAGCGCACGAGCGCCCGCCGCGCGGGCGAGCGCCAGTGCCTGGCGCAGCTGCGGACGTGCCTCCAGCGCGCGACGCGAGCGGCGCAGCAGCGAGCCGAGCGCAAGCAGCGCGCGTGCCTGCTCCAAGCGCGCCGATGAGCGCTCGAGCACCGAAAGCGCCTCGCGCAGTAGCGCCTCGCTGCCTTCAAGCTCGCCCGCGGCGCACAGAGCGATGCCAAGCGCCCGCGGCGCGCCGAAGGCGCGAGCGCGCTCAAGTTCCACGCCGAGCAGCGCAGCAGCCTCGCGCTCGCGCCCGAGCGCGACAAGCGAGCGGGCAAGCGACGAGCGCCAGGGCGCCAGCACGGGCGTGGCGATTCCGAATGCGCGCTCCAGACGCTCGCAGAGCGCGTACTCGCGCAGAGCACGGGCGTGCTCACCCGCCGCGGCGTGAAGGCGGCCGCGGGCGTGCGCTAGCCACACCGCAGTCGCGGTCTCAGGCAGCGTTCCGTCAAGGTCATGCTCGGCGAGCACACGCGCTGCCGCGAGCGGGCGCCCTTGATCGATCAGCGCAAGCACGAGCGCGCCCGCCGCGGGGCGCGGCCCGAAGCCGATCCCCATCCGCAGCGCCGCTAGCGCGACAAGCGCATCTGGCTGCACGCCCGCCAGCTGGCCGGCGCGGTACCTCGCCTCAGCACGCAGTCCTCGCGCCACCGCCTCGCCCGGCAGCGAGCCCAGCTCGCGCGCGCGGGCGATCGCCTCGCTCAGCATGCGCTGCGCGAGCTTGAGCCGATCAGCGTGTATCAGCGAGTAGGCAGCAAGGTGAAAGAGCGTCGACTCTGGACCCTCCTCGGCAAGCAGCCTGCCGTCCGCCAGCGCAAGATCCGCCAGGCGCGCCGCCTGAGCTGCGCTGCCGCGTGCGCATTCCTCGCTCGCCTGAGCCGCAAGGGCGAGGCGCTCCGCCCTGGTGCGCGGCGTCCGTGCAGCGCTGCGAAAGCGCCGGCGGCGCCCTGCGAGCGCCCGTGCCGCAGCAAGCTGCACGAGCGCCGCCAGCTGCAGCTGCGCCTCCAGCTCCAGGCCCAGCTCACGCTCGGAGCGCGGCAGCTGCGTGATCGCCTCCGCCAGCTGCGCCGCGCCGATGTCGCCCGCGCCGGTGTGGGTCAGCGCCTGCTGCAGCCGTGCCGCAACGCGCGCGCGGGTGCGCTCGTCGCACCCGCCCGCACGCAGGCGCTCGAGCACGTCGATCGCGCGCTCGGGCGCCCCGGAGCGCAGATGCGCCTCCGCCAGCCGTATCGCCAGCTCCGTGTTGTGCTCGGCGGCCGGAAGCTCCGCGATCGCGCGCTCCAGATAACGTGCTGCTGTCTGTGGGGCAGCGCGCCGCAGTGCCCGCTCGGCAGCGCGCTCGAGCGCGCCTGCAGCCCACGGCTCGCCCCGCGCTTCGGCCTGCAGAAGGTGGGCCGCAACCGCGTCGAGCGAGCCGCGGGGGTCCTTCAGCAGCAGGAGCGCCAGATGCCGATGGGTCGCTTCGCGTGCGGCCCGCGGCAGCTCGGCATAGAGGGCGGCGCGCACGAGCGGGTGTTGCAGCTCTAACGGGCGGCCGGGGCGCGTGATCTGCGCACCCGCAAGCAGCTCCGCCGCGGCATCGAGCTCGGTCACGGGCTCCTTCAGCACCGCCGCCAGCAGCGGCAGCTCGGCGCTGCCGCCTGCGACCGCGAGCGCAGCGGCAAGCGCCTCCGCCTTCGGAGAGAGCGTGCGCAGCCGCGCCAGCAACAGGCGACCGAGGCCTTCCGGGGCAAGCGTGCCTGCCAGCAGCGCTGCGCGTGCCTGCTCGCCACCCTCCCCGCGCGCGGCGAGTGCGCGCGCAAGCTCGCCTAGCAGGAACGGGTTGCCGCCGCTGGCCCGGTGGGCGGCGGCAACCAGCTCTGGACGCGCCTCCCCGACGCCTGAGCCGATCAGCAGCTCTCCACACTCGCGCTCGCCCAGCGGCAGGGGTCTCAGCACCTCCGCGCCCGCGGCACGCGCGATCGCATCGAGAAGCTCCTGCGGAGCGCCGGGCTCTTGCGCCCGCAAGCAGAGGATCAGCAGCAGCCCGCCCTCGGCAGCGCGCGCTGCCGCGTAAGCGAGCAGCTGAAGGCTCTCCGTGTCAGCCCAGTGTGCGTCGTCCAGCGCAAGCAGCGGCCCGGAGCAGGCGCGCAGGCGCACATAGAGGCGCTCGAGCAGCGCAAACTGAGCACCCCCGGGCGAGATCACGCGCGCCTCGCCATCGCGCTGCGCTCCCTGGCGCCTGGCGGCAAGCGCCAGCTCCCGCTCGATGACGCCGGCCCTCAGCAGCCGCCGCGCGACACCGAAGGGGTGCAGGCGCTCAAGCTCCAGCCCCTGCGCAAAGCTGACGCCGAGGCCTGCCGCCCGAGCGCGCTCGCAGGCTGCGTGCAGCAGCGCGCTCTTGCCGATCCCCGCTGGTCCCTCGATCACGAGCACCGATCCCTTGCCGGCACGCGCAGCTTCGATCGCTGCGGCGATCGCCGCAAGCTCGGCGCCGCGGGAGATCAGGGCGGGGCGAGCGCGACCATCAGCGCGCGCCGCAGCCACTAGGCCTCCCACTGCACTTCATCGCGCTCAATGATACATGACTTCCGCGTCCACTCTCAGTGAAAAATGTCGGTGGCGGTCACGGTTTAAAAGCGCTCGCGCGGGTCCTACCTTGGCCGAGCCTGGGCCGAGCGGTGCGCCCGCGGCCTCTCGGCAGGCTCCGGGCAGACACAACTGAGGACAACTCACGACGAAAGGACGTCGCAACGCGATGAGCTCTCGCTCCCTGCTGCGCCGAGCGCTGCCGGCGCGCGTCTCCGCCACTCTCACCCTCCTCGCCGCGCTCGCGACCCTGCAGGCGACGGTCGGCGCCACGCCGGCGCTTGCGGAAGGAAGCTTTGAAGCGATCGCGCCGACCAATGTCGGCATCTCCTCGGCGACGCTGCGCGCCAGGGGCGAAGGGTGGCAGGAAGGGGAATACTGCGAGTTTATCTACCGTGGCGAAGAACCGATCACCGGAAAACGCAGCGAAGAATGGTACCCCTCCTCGCCGCAGTGGGGACCTGTCCAGCCCTGCAACGGCAACTCCCAGCACCCGATCGAAGTCAAAGTCGGCACCCTCGAACCCGGCTGGCGCTACACATACACGGTCGTCCGCTGCTACGAAATGGTGGAAGAAGGCAGCGAGAAGGTCTGCCGCCCCGACTACGCTTACCCATACGGCTACAGCCGCATCTCCGAATGCACGCCCAACTGGGAAAAAGGCACCTACCCCTGTCCGACCTTCACCACCAACCTGCCGCGCGGTGAGACGCAGCCGGCGAGCGCGGTGCTGGGGACCAGCGCGACGCTGAGCGCGAAGCTGCAGATCGAAGATCTCGCGCACAAACCCGAGTCGGGCGACGTCGAATACTACTTCGAATACTCGACCGACTCGTCGCTCTCCTCGGCGACGCGCACACCCGCGCAGCGCCTGCCCGAAAACGAGGCCGAATCGGAACCGACGGTGAGCGCGCACATCGAAGGCCTCGTCCCCGCCACGACCTACTACTACCGAATTGTCGTCCTTGCTCCAGAGCTGAACGTCAACACCCCCCAGCGCGGCGCTCCGCTCTCCTTAAAGACCGGCGGCTACGCCCTCACGCTGCCGGCCACCGACACGCTTGAAAACTCGGCGACGCTCAACGGCGAAGTCGCGGTCGGCGACAATCAGCTCACCTACTCCTGGGTGATCAACGCCACCGGGCAGACCAATGCCGGCATCCTCGTCCCGGAACGCGTCGTCGCGGGCGGCACGCTCGCACCTGGCGTCCAGCAGCGCGTCAGTGCCCAGATCAGCGGCCTGTCCGCCGGAACCACCTACTACGCCCAGCTTGTGACCAGCGAAGGCGCCGTCCATGGCGAAGTCATCTCCTTCTCCACCTCCAGCCCCTGCGCCCATGAAAGCTATCGCGACCACGCGATCGCGGGCACAGGCTTCGTCGTCTCCGGCTGCTTCTCGCAGTCGGGCCCGGCCTCGGAACCAACTTTCACCGGCTACGGGACCGTGCAGATCAACGGGCTTGAATTCGCCGGCAACGCGACGAGCTCGCTTGTCATCAATACCCACGAACACACGCTGGGCGCGGCGGCGGGCCACCTGCAGCTGGGCACTCTGCTGCTCGCGCTCGCAGCCACCTGGCACTACAGCGACAGCACCAGCGGCGGCGAAACGATCTCGACGATCGAAGTCGCGGCCGACCCGACGACAAGCTTCTTCGGCTTCGCGATGGCCGGCGAAATTGCAATCGCTGCCCACGCGGATGGCCGCAGCCGGGTTGTGGCTGAGGTGCTCGGGACGCCCGCGATCTTCGGCAGGGCAACGGCAAAGGGCGAAGCGTGGGTAAGCGAGAGCGGCGCGCTCCAGTCGCTGCAAGTGAAGATCGGCGAAGCGGAATTCGGGCCGCTCGAACTGCCCGCGATCGAACTGAGCTACGAAGGCGCGAACAACGAATGGGTGGGCACCGCCAACCTCAACTTCCCGATGGCGAAGTTCGGCATGACCGTGACAGTGAGGATCAAGAACGGCCAGCTCAACGGGCTCGGCGGCAGCTACAGCGGCCCCGGACTCACCCTGCCAGGCGGCATCGAGATCACCAGCATCGGCTTCAACTCGGTATTCAACCCGCTGCAGCTGGAAGGCTCGATGGGCCTGGGCTGGGGGCCGGAGGTGGGCAACGCGACGCTCTTCGGCGGCAACCTCTCCTTCTATATCGGCTTCCGCGCCAACCAGACGCTCACCAACGTGCCAGGTGTGGAAGACGGCACGGTGCTCCATGAAGTGCCGCTGACGCTGAAGCTGCACGGGTCGCTGAACCTGCTCGGCTTCATCAAGCTCGCGGAAGCGCAGGTCGCCTACTACGAGCTGCCGAGCCCCTTCATAACCATCTTCGCATCGCTCTCCGAACCGCTGGCTGTGCACTGCGGTGGCGGCGAACTGGGGGTCTTCCCGACGCTGCGGCTGCTCGGCGACGGCTACGGCAGCGAATTCAACCTGATCGGCGAAGGCCGCCTCGCGGTGGCGCTCTGCGGGGCGAAGCTCAAAGTCGCCGGCGCGCAGATTGCGATCTCAAACCGCGGTGCTGTCTTCTGCGGCAGCTTCCTGGAAAACAGCGTCGGTGTCGGCTTCCACTGGCGCGGTCTGCCTAGCAACATCGAACAGCTGACCGAAGACTTCCAGCTCTATGGCTCCGGCTGCGGTCTTGAAGAATACGTCCAGGTGCTCGGCTTGCCCAAGGAAGACATCGCGTCGACCGCGGCGGCCCGGCGCTCGCGAGCGACCGCCGGGCGTCCCCTGATCCTCCCGCCGGGCCTGCCCTATGAGGTGATCAAGGTCAGGGGCGCGGGCGCGCCGCCGCTTGTCGCAATCAGCGGACCACACGGCTTCAGCGCCCGCTCGCTTGCCGACGGCCAGGTCGCCGCCAGGCGCGCCAGCTACCTTGTCATCCCTGACAAGGCAAACCAGACGACCTACATCGAGCTCACCCGTCCTGCGGCGGGCGCCTACCGCCTGACGCTGCTGCCCGGGTCGGCGAAGGTGCGCTCGGTGGCCGCGGCGCGGGCTCTGCCCGAGCCGCGACTGCGCGCCCGCCTGCGCGGTCGCGGCACGCGGCGCCTGCTGCGCTGGCATGCCAGCAGGCGCTCCGGGCAGATCATCAGGTTCGTTGAAATCGGTGGCGTGGGCGTCCACGCGCTGCTGAGCACCTCCGCCAGCAGCGGCGCGCGTCGCATCCGTCCCCTCAGCGGGCTGGCGGGCAAACGCTCGCTGCTCGCCGAGATCTACGAGCATGGCGTGCTTGCGCGCGTGGTGCACATCGCGGCCTACAGCGGGCCGATCCTGCCGCCGCCCGCGCAACCAGGAGGCCTGCGGGCAACCCGCTCAGGCAGCTCGCTGAGTATCACGTGGAGACGCGCCGCGCGCGCGGCGCGCTACCGCATCGAGCTCGTCTTCCCCAACCACGCGGTGCTCTCGCTCAAGAGCGAGAGCAACCGCGCGACGGTCGCGGACGTGCCTGCCAGCGGCACGATCACGGTGTCGGTGAGCGGCATCGACGCGCTGCAGCGGGCGGGCAGGAGCGCGACGGTCGTGGTCGGCGCGCAGCCGAGCGCAAAGCCGCCCGCCCACAGGGTCCAGCGACACAGAGGTCACCGGCACCGCGCAAAACGGAGTCGACATCGCCGGCGCTGAGGATGGGCGATGCGGTGAGCTCCCACGCGATGAACGCTGCTGTCCCAGCCGGTCCGCTCAGCGATCGGCACCACTGGCTGCGCGCGGCCTGCCCCAGATGTCCGCACCGAGCAGCGGCCCGAGCAGGCACACGTTGAGCGCGCCCGCGACGATCGGCACCACGCCAATGACCGAGATCGCGATCCCCGCCGCACCCTGCACGACAAGTCCGACCACGACGAGCACTACCCCGGCAACGATGCGCACCGAACGGCCGACGGGGCTGACCATGAAGCGAACCAGTGACATTGTGACCTCCTTGGGGCCCGTCTGCCGGACCCTCAGTGACCATGGTGGCGCAGTGCCCGCCGCACCCCATCCGGGGCTTGCGCGGATGCGCTCCTGGCAAAACCACCTGTCGCCTGGCTCGGCGCGCCTCCGGCGCGACGCTCCTCGGCGCCGCTGCGGGACGCCGATCGACCGATCGATTATGCTGGTTCGCTGAGAGGGCAAGATCATGTCAATCGCGACCATTCAGACCAGCTCCGGCGATGTCGTCGTCGAGCTCTTCGACGAGGAGGCTCCGAACACCGTTGCGAACTTCCGCAAGCTCGCCGACGAGGGCTTCTACGACGGGCTCACATTTCACCGCGTCATCAGGGACTTCATGATCCAGGGCGGCTGTCCCGAGGGCACGGGCACCGGTGGTCCCGGCTACACCTTCGCTGACGAGATCAACTCGCACAAGATAGTGCGCGGATCGCTCGCGATGGCCAATGCCGGCCCCAACACCAACGGCTCTCAGTTCTTCATCGTCACCGCCGCCGCGTGCCCGTGGCTTGACGGCAAGCACACGGTCTTCGGCCAGGTCAAGGAGGGGATGGAGGTGGTGGAGGAGATCGGCTCCACCGCGACGGATGATCGCGATCGACCGCTGCAAGAGCAGCGCATCATCTCGGTGGCGCTCTCGGACTCCTGAGCACCGCGCGGTGCAGCCATGCAGATCACCCGCAGCGGCAGCGAGACGCAGATCGGACCCTCGGACTGGTTCACCGGGACGGTCTACATCGACCCGGTAGCAGCACCTTCCGACGGCTCGCGCCTGGCGGCGGCGCTCGTCCACTTCGCGCCGGGAGCTCGCACCGCCTGGCACACCCATCCCCATGGCCAGACGATCTTCGTTACCGAGGGGGTCGGGCTCTGTCAGCGCGAGGGCGGTCACGTCGAGGTCATCCGTCCCGGCGACAGGGTCTTCTTCGAGCCTGGAGAGAGCCACTGGCACGGCGCGACCGCTGATCGCCTGATGACCCACCTCGCCATGCACCAATGCGACGCTGAGGGCAACGCAGTGGCGTGGGGTCGACAGGTGAGCGATGCGGAGTACGGTGCCGCTAACGGTGCTTGACGCCGGCGCGCGCGAGCGGCGCCAGGCGCTGCCCGGTCACCATCACCTCCGCCAGCGCAGCGTCGATCGCCGCAAGCGTCTGCGCGTCAAGCTCGACCCCTGAGGCCGCCGCATTCGCATGTACCTGCTCGGGGCGGGAGGCGCCAACGATCGCCGAGGCCACCTCGCTGCGCCGAAGCACCCACGCCAGCGCCATCTCGGCCATGCTCAGGCCAACCCCTGAAGCGATCGGCTCAAGCGCAGCCACCGCTGCCAGCGTGCGCTCGCCAAGCAGATCTCCCATCGCGAAGCCCATCGCGTCGCTGGAGGCGCGCGAGTCAGCGGGTGGCGGCTGGCCGGGGCGGTACTTGCCGGTGAGGACTCCCTGCGCGAGCGGCGACCAGACGATCTGGCTGATCCCGTGCGCTGAGCAGAGCGGGAAGACCTCAGCCTCGGGGGCCCGCCAGAGCATCGAGTACTGCGGCTGTGAGGAGACGAAGAGCTCCTCGCCGCCGATCGCGATCGCGGCCTCGATCTGCTCCGGGGTCCACTCCGAGAATCCGAGGTAGCGCGCCTTTCCTTCCTGCACGACGCGCTGGAAGCCCTCGATCGTCTCCTCGATCGGAACATCCGGGTCGAAGCGGTGCGCCTGGTAGAGGTCGACGTAGTCGGTCTGTAGGCGGCGCAGCGACCCATCGATCTGCTTGGCGATCTGGGCCGCGGAGAGCCCGCGATCGGAGCTCTCGTCAGACATCTGCCCCCACACCTTGGTGGCCAGGATGTAGGAGTCGCGCGGGTGGCGCGAGAGGATCTCGCCCCACGCCTCCTCTGCGGCGCCACGCCCGTAGACGTTTGCGGTGTCGAAGAAGTTGATGCCCGCAGCGAACGCCGCCTCGGTGCAGGCAACGGCCGCTTCCTTGCCGACGCCCCCGGCGTACGTCAACCAGGAGCCGAGCGAGATCTCCGAGACCTCGAGCTCCGAGCTTCCCAACCTGCGGTAGCGCATGGCGTTCCTCCTCGGCGGTGGTCGCGCTTTGGACAGGTGCCGCTCACGGCGGCGCCCATGAGCTGCGAATGCTAGCGGCGATCACCGCTCGCGTGCTAGAAATTCGGCGTCATGCACTCCGCGTTGCGCATGCGCCGGCTCGCTCTCCTCGCCCTGCTGTCAGCCACGGGCCTCAGCCTGGCGATCGCGCCGGCGATCGTCGATGGCAGGCCGGCGCAGAGACAGGATCGCAGCAGGAGGGCGCGCTCGCTTGCTCTGAGGTCTCCGGCGCGCGCCAGCGCCTCGGTGACGCTCGCGCGCACCAAGCTCGGCCTGGTGCTGGTCGACGGGGCCGGTCACACGCTCTATGTGTTCCTGCGCGATCGCGGTGGGCGCAGCGCCTGCTATGGCGCCTGCGCGAAGGTCTGGCCGCCGCTGCTGAAGGGCTCGGGACGGCTGATCGCAGGGCGCGGCATCAGCGGAGGCCTGCTTGGTGTGACCCACCGGCGTGACGGCTCAACCCAGATCACATATCACGGTCGGCCGCTCTATACCTTCAGCGGCGACTCCTCACCGCGCGAAGCAAATGGCGAGGGACTGCAATCGTTTGGCGGGCGCTGGTACGCGCTCTCCGCAGCCGGTGCGCTCGTCAAGCCCAGGCAAGCACGCGGGCGAGCGTGAGCGGCTCACCCACAGCCGAGCCGCCGGCGCAGCTCGGCTTCATCGGCCTTGGTGCGATGGGAGAGCCGATGGCGGGGCGTCTGCTTGCTGCCGGCTTTGACGTGTGCGGCACCAATCGCAACCAGGCGCGCGGTGAGCGACTGCGCGCACAGGGCCTGCGCTGGTGCTCGACGCCGCGCGAGGTCGCCGAGAGCGCCGACATCGTGATCACGATGCTCAGCGACGATCAGGCGCTGCGCTCGGTCGCGCTTGCGGACGGCGGGCTGCTCGCGGGGCTGCGCGCCGGAGCCACCTACATCGACATGAGCACGGTCAGCCCGCAGTGCAGCGCGGAGGTCGCGGAGGCGGTCGCAGGGCGAGGAGCGTCGTTCCTCGAGGCTCCAGTCTCAGGCAGCGTGCCCCAGGCACAGTCCGGCTCCCTGACGATCATGGTCGCGGGCGACCGGGGCGCCTTCGAGCGCAGCAAGGCAGTGCTGGGCGCGATGGGCAGCAACGTCGCATACCTCGGCGAGCGCGGCCGGGCGCTGATGATGAAGCTTGCTATCAACCTCAGCGTCGCTGCGCAGATGATCGCCTTCTCTGAAGGGCTGCTGCTGGCCTGCGCGCACGGGATCCCTCAGAAGCAGGCTGTCGACCTGCTCTGCAACAGCGCGATCGCCTCACCGATGCTGCGCTCACGCGGGCCGCTGACGATCGAGCGCCAGCCGCAGCCGTGGTTTGCGCTGCGCCTGATGCACAAGGATCTGGCGCTGGCGCTGGCGCAAGCGCGCGAGCACGACCTGTCGATGCCGCTCAGCGCCCTGGCACACGAGCTCTTCAGCGCCGCGCGCGCCCATGGCCACAGCGACGAGGACATGGTTGCGATCTACGATCTGCTCGCCGAGCTCGCCGGCGGGGCGCCAGGCACTGGATCATCCGTTTAGCGCCTGCGCGCGCTGCGTCCAACCCTCGTCCAAGCAGAGCGCGGGAGGCTTTTGCCCTCTTGCTCGACGTTCGATCCGGCAGCCAGGTGGCGGCTCAAGCGCACGACGGAACGTGGCTCTGTCCGACGGTCGACGACCGGCGGCATCTCCTGGACATGGAGCGCCGCCTGCCGCCTGTGCGCGCGATCACGTTCGGATCGGTCTGCCTCGCCCTGCTGATCTCGATGCCGTGGCTTGGGTGGTGGCCGTTGCCGATCCTTGCCGGTGTCGTCTTCTGCGTGTTTATGACCGACCGGCACCTGGCCAGCTACCGACAGCCGGAGTACAGGGTCCTGATCGTGTGGCTGCTCTCGGTCGCCGCGATCGGCTACGCCTCCCTTCAGACCGAAGGGCTGCGGAGCCCGCTGACGCCGTGGTTTGCGATCCCGGCGGTTGCGCTCGCGGTGCGGTTCCGGCTGCGTGGGGTGATCACAGGCATTGCTCTCACCGCTGCGGTGCTCGCGACAATGACGATCTCGACTCCCGTCGCCAGGCCCGTCCATCTGCCCACCAGCGCCTGGCTTGCCGCAGACATCACGCTGGTCATCTCAACGGTCGGGTACACGATGACGCTGCTCTACGTCGACCTGCAGAACCGCGACCGCGCGCTGGTCGACCCTCTGACAGGGATGCTCAACCGCCATGCGCTGCAGCTGCGACTCACCGAGCTGGCCCAGCAGGCCCGCTTCAACTCCACGCCGATCTCCTTTGTCGTCGGCGACGTCGATCACTTCAAGCAGATCAACGACACCTACGGCCATGAGTTGGGAGACCGCGCTCTGGAAAGCGTCGGCGCGACGCTGCGCGCCCACCTGCGAGCTTATGATCTCGCATACCGACTGGGCGGCGAGGAGTTTCTGATCGTCCTGCCCGGCACGGACCGCAAGGGCGCGCTGTTCGTGGCTGAGCGCCTGCGCAGCGCGGTCGCCGCGATTCCCTCCTTCCCCACCACCCTCACCATGTCCTTCGGCGTCGGCTCAGCCCGCGGCGATCGCTTCGACTACCGCGATCTGCTAAGGCGTACCGATGAGGCGCTCTACTGCGCCAAGGCAAGCGGCCGCAACTGTGTGATCAGCGAGGAGGACGCGGCGCTGCTCGCGCGCGTCCACCACCAGCAGGAGGTCGCAACGCAGTCGGCGAGCACCAGCTGACTGCTTTAGACTGGGCTTCGTGACTGAGCGGCCACTCTGGGCTCCTTGGCGATCGACCTATGTCGGCGGAGCCCGTGATCGCAGCTGCTTTCTCTGCGCCGCTGCCGCCCGTGATCAGGAGCATTCACCATTGCTGCTCGCGCTGCTGCCGGAGGCGCTGGCGATGTTGAACGCTTTTCCATACTCCCCCGGCCACGTCCTGATCTCGCCGAGACGTCACGTAGCCGACATCCTGGAGGTGAGCCGCAGTGAGACAGAGCAGGCTATGACGCTTTTGCGCTCCACCCTGGAGGCAGAGCGCCAGCTGATGGCCCCGGCCGGCTTCAATATTGGCGTCAACCTCGGCACCGTCGCCGGCGCCGGAGTCGCCGACCATCTCCACATTCACGTTGTGCCGCGGTGGACTGGTGACACCAACTTCATGCCGGTGCTCGCCGGCGCCCGTGTGATCTCGCAGGCACTAGCGGACACCGCCGACGCACTCAGGCCGCTGTTGAACGAGCGCCTTGCCGCTGAGATGACATCACCCGCGGCGCAGGCGGACGTCGAGTCTTAGCCCTCCAACACTAAGGTCCGGTGCCAGGGCGTCGATGATCGCCAGGACATCATCGCCCATCATGCGCAGCTCTTCGCCGACGACGCCGTCATCACACTCGATGAGCAGCCGTTCCTCGCTCAGCTCGATGGGCTCACATCCGGCAAGGAGCGGGAGCGCAAGCTCGATGTGTGCCCATGCACCCTGCAGTCGGCCGATCGAGGACGTCGGTTGCAGCATGCGCGTATAGGTTGAGAGCACATCATCGATTTTTCGTGGCGCACGTCGATGTCCGAAGGAGCTATCTGCCTGCATTGCGCTCCTGCGCCGATGCGCCAGCTCCTACTCCTCCAGACGCACAGGCATCACCAGGTATGTCAGACGACACCCGCCGCCCTCATTTGACTCGATGATGCCAGGCCGTACCGTGTTAGTGAGGCGAAGCGTGAATGTGTCTCCCGTCAGCGCATCCAGGCCCTCGCGCAGGTACGTGGGGTTGAAACCGATGGTCAGCTCCTCGCCGCTGTAGGGAACGGGGATGCGCTCGCTGGCCTCACCGATATCGGGAGTTTTAGTCGAGATGACGAGCTCCCCCTCTACCAGCCTCACGGCGAGTGGGGCATTGCGTTGCGCCACCAGCCCGATTCTCCGCACTACGGCCGCTGTCGACTCAGCGCCAAGCTCGAGCTCCGCGGTCGAATCACTAGGCAGCAGCTGCCGGTAGTCCGGGAAATGACCCTCCAGAAGACGTGATGAGATGACGATCTCACCCACTTTAAAGAGCGCCTTGCGATCAACTATCCCGAACTGGACCCTCTCAGCTGTGCCTTGTTGCAGGATCCTTGAGAGCTGCGCCATCGTGTGCGCGGGAACTGTCGCCTCAAGGTTTGACGTGAAGCCGCCGTCTAGCTCGATCCGCTTTACCGCCAGCCGATAGGAATCTGTGGCAACGAGCTCAAAGCCTGAGTCGTCGGTTCGTAGCAGGACTCCGGTGAGCAGCGGCCTTGTTTCATCGCGCGAGGCTGCCCTGGCGACCTGGCCGATCGCCACACGCAGTGCGTCGCCCGGGAGCGTGAGCAGGTCATCTTTGGTGTCGAACGCTAGCGTTGGATACTCCTCCTCGTGCAGAACCCGCAGCCCCGCCTCGCCGCTCTGCCAGCGAACCATGAACAGGCCGCCGCCCGAGTCAAGCTCGCAGCTCAGCTCACCCTCCGGAGCAGCGCGCACGACGTCCACCAGGAGGCGTGCCGGAACAAGCGCGCTTCCCGCCACCAACGCCCGGCCGACCACGGGCACCCGGAGCGCGACGTCGAGGTCGGTCGCCGTTGCAGAGATGCGCTCACCCTCGCACCTCAACAGCACCCCGCTCAAGGCCCCCACCGTCGAGCGAGTCGAGGTCGCGTGCGCCGCGAGCTGTAGCGAGTTGAGCAGGTCCTCGCGATTTGCCGCCAGCTTCATGCTCAACAACCCCGGAACCGAGATCTGACACTTGTTTGTGAACGGCTGTTGCTGTTGGTTATGTTGAACGTTGACATCTTCTTAAAAAAGCTGCGTTTGCAGGCTTAAGGGCGATCATTGATGTTGATCGAGTGTGGATTGACGACGGAGTCTGTGGTTGCGAGTATCGACTCTACCTGTTGGCGCATCGCATGGTCGGCATTGATGCGATCACGCACACGCTTGCAGGCGTGAACGACGGTGGCGTGGTCCCTGCCGTCGAACGCGCGGCCGATGCTCTGTAGCGGCGCACCCAGCTGCACGCGCGCGAGGTACATCGCCACCTGACGCGGCCAGGTGAGCGCCCGCGAGCGCCGGCGAGAGATCAGCTCGTCGACATCAACGTTGAAGTGCGATGCCGTCAGCGCCTGCACCTCTGCAATCGTGGTGGGGCGCCGCGCTGGTGGCGGCAGGCAAGCTCCGCTCAAAGCTGGGTCGCCCAAAGGCTTGGAGGCGCTGTAAAAAGCCCTAAGAACCGAGTCGACCGCAGTGCTGCTGAGCTCCTCACCGCGCAAGGAGGCGTAGGCCAAAGAGCGCATCAGGGCGCTTTGAAGCGAGCGGACGCTGTCGGTGACGGCGAGCGCCAGTCGGTCAACAAGGGTGTTGTCGCGAAGCTCTAAGCCGTGCTCGAGCAGCGTTCTGCGCACAACCATCTCGCGTAGTCGGATGTCGGGCTGCTCGATCTCGACCGCGAGACCGGAGCGCAGGCGCTCACGAAGGCAGGTGGAGGCCCAAACGATGCTCTCCGGCGGGCGGTCGAAGGTGAAGATCACCTGACCGCCACGCTCGGTGATCGAGTTGAAGGCGTGAAGGAGCTCATCCTCGGTGCGCCGCTTGCCGGCGATGAACGCTACGTCGTCGATCAACAGCGCGTCAACACCGCGCACAGCGGTCTTGAACTGAACTGTCGAGCGGCTCTGAAGTGCGCCTAAGAAGGCGGCCGTGAAGGCCTCGCCCGATGTCAGAAGCAGCTTTGAGGCGCTGCAGCTGAAGGTCGTGACGGCGGCGATCGCGTGAAGCAAGTGCGTTTTACCACAACCTGATGGGCCATAAATTAAGAGCGGGTTGTACGCTCCTCCGGGCACCTCCGAGGCGGTCAGCGCCGCGCTGTGGGCGAGGCGGTTGCTCTCGCCGATCACAAAGCGCCCGAATGTCAAGGTCGGGTTGGGCTGCTGTGAGGCGAGCACCTCCCCACCTTCATCTGAATGAGACGGGCCGCTGGCGGCGCCGACTGCCGACGAGGAGGCGATGCCGGCGCGCCGCTGGGCGCCAAGATGCGCGGCGGCGAGAGCGCTGGCGCCGGGAGCTGCCTGCCCGACCGGCTGCGCGCTCTCTGGCGAGCGGAGTCTTGCTGGCCGTCCGAACAGCTCTCTCACGCAGTCCAGGAGGGTCGCACCGAAACGAGCCTGTACCCACGGCCGCGCGTGGGTCGGAGTCACCAGCTCCAAAGCGCCGTCCGGGCACTCGTTGACGGTCACATCGGCAAGCCAGAGGTTGTACGTGGCTGCGTCAACGCGCTTACGGAGAAGGCGGTGGAGATGGTCGTCGAATGCTGCTGTTTCAACTGCTATAGACATATTGTGAGCGCCGGATACAAGCAACGAGCACTTCTCTTGCTCGCGAGGCTGAGTGTGGACTATAGGTCAGGGAGGAGGAGGGTTGCGAGGGGAGCGGAGGGTCTGTGTGGATCAAGGCCGCATTTGACGATCAAAACAGGATCGCGCGCGAAGATGGTCCTCAAGCACTTGCTCTGAAGATGGCCTAAGATGGCGGGATCACAAGGAGCGTGAGATGAAGCGAACCTACCAACCGAAGAAGCGCAAGCGAGCCAGAACGCACGGCTTCCGTGCGCGCATGAGAACGCGCGCAGGCCGACTGGTGCTCAGGCGGCGTCGTGCCAAAGGGCGCAAACGGCTTGCCGTCTGATGCCGTCGAAGCCAGAGCTGATGTTGGCGCGACGGCTTTGATGAATGGAGGAGCACCGCGGCGAGGAAGGCTGTCGAAGGCCGCTGAGTTCGAGCGTGTCTACCGTCGCGGGCGCTCGGTGGCCAACAGGCACCTGGTGCTGTACCTCTTCAGTGCCGAGCAGAGAGACACTCTGCGTCTGGGCCTCTCCGTCCCCCGTCGCGTCGGTGGAGCGGTCACCCGCAACAAGGTCAAGCGCTTGATTCGGGAGGCGTTTCGAAGCCAGCTCTCCGGGCGGCAGCTGGCCGGCGACATCGTCGTGGTCGCACGCGCTGGGGTGGCGGAGCTAGCTGAGCGTGAGGGCCTGCAGGGCGTCGAGGCGGCGCTCGCCGACCTTCTGCGCAAGGCCGGCGTCGCTCCAGACGCTGATCGAGAGGGCGGCGCTCGTGGTGAGGTGGAACCGTGACCGGCCAGCGACAGCGCGCGCTACGGCGCGCGGTGGTGATGCCCATCAAGTGCTACCAGCTGCTGATCTCGCCGCTGCTGGGACAGCGCTGTCGCTATGAGCCAAGCTGCTCGCGTTACGCGGTGGAAGCGGTCGAAGCCGAAGGGGTCATGCGCGGCCTGGTGTTGAGCGCCTGGCGGCTCCTGCGCTGCAATCCGTTCAGCCGCGGCGGGTACGACCCCGTCTCCGCCCAAGGGCTCTTTCACCGAACGGGCCGGCCGGCCGGGGCCTGAGGACGCGCGATGCTGCTGCTCGCAAACGTGATCGAGAGCGCCTTCGGTCCGCTGATCACAGCATTTGAACAGGTCCTCGTCTTCATCCACAGCAACATCGTCGGAGGGAGCTGGGGCTGGGCGATCATCGGGCTGACCGTCGCCGTGCGCATCGTCCTCTTCCCGCTGTTCGTGCGCCAGATGAAGTCGATCGTCTCGTTGCAGCGACATATGCCCGAGATGAAGGCGATCCAGCAGCGCTACAAGGACGATCGGCAGCGCCAGAGCGAGGAGCTGATGAAGTTCTACCGCGAGAACAACATCAACCCTTTCGCCTCCTGTCTACCACTGCTGCTGCAGCTGCCGGTGCTGATCTCGCTCTTCTACATGCTGCGCACCGACCTCAAGAAGCGCATCTGCGGGCCACAGCTGATCGCGCGCTACAACCACATCCACCACACGGCGATCGCAAGCGTCGCGCACCTGCCGACCAAGTACGTCGAACACACCTCGTGTCATCAGGTTGCCCCGCAGTCCTCCGGCTTCCTGTTCATTCCAGACCTGACCAACAAGGCGACGGGCGTCGTGCTTGTCGTGTTGCTTGTGCTCTATGCCGTGACGATGGTCGGCTCGAGCCTGCTCTCGAGCGCCACGGCAGATCGCAATCAACGACTGATGGCGCTTGCGCTGCCGCTGATCTTCACCTTCATCGTGATCGGTTTCCCGACGGGGCTGTTGCTCTACTGGATCGGCACCAACATTTGGACGGTCGGCCAAGGGATTGTGATCCGACGCCAGATGCCGGCGCTGACCGTCGCGCGCCCGTCGGCAGAGGCGGCAAAGAACGGCCGCGGCGCCGGTCGGCTCCCGCGCGGTGAGGCCGCGGCGCCGGCTGCCATCAACGGCGACGGCGGCACGCAGGAGAGCGCCCCGCCGCCGCCGCTGCGGCGCAAGAAGCGCCGCTCGGGCCGCCGGCGCTAGAGTTGACCCTGCAATGGAGGAGCGCCCAGCGCATGCGATAGCCGCCGCTCGGCTCGAGCGTATCCTGCGCGCGGTCGTGCGCGCCGCCGGCGTGGAGGCCGAGGTGGTGGTCGAGTCAAAAGAGGACGAGGTGCGCGGCGTGCTGCGCGGCGAGGACCTGGGGATGCTGATCGGGCGCGGCGGCCAGACGATCAACGCACTGCAGTACCTCGCGCCCCGCATCGCGCTGAACGATCTCGACGCGACGATGCGCGTCAGCGTCGACATCGACGGCTACCGCGAACGGCGACTGGAGACGCTGCTGGCAGAGGCCGACAAGGTTGCGCGCAAGGTTGCGCGCAGCGGCCGACCGGCCGAGCTCGGCTCGCTGCCGGCGATCGAGCGGCGCGCGGTTCACGAGCATCTGCGCGACAAGCCCGGCGTGGAAACTGAATCGGAGGGCGAGGAGCCCGAACGGGTGCTGGTCGTGTACCCGGCGCGCGGCGGCCGGCAGGCCGACCACAGCCATGCCGGGTAGATGTTTCACGTTTTACACTCTGCACGCTGATGCCGGCAAGGCCGGTGCAGGAAGCCGCAGAGTCGCTCCCTGAGCGACCGGCGCCAGCTGCTTGGGCGCTCCCGTCGACATCCTCCCTGGACGGGGGTCAGATGGCGCAGGTGGAGGCCATCATCGCCGCCCTGGCCGGCGGCTACGCACCCAGCGCTATTGAGGGCAGGCGTGAGATCTCGCTGCGCCACGTCCAGGACTCGCTCGCGGCGCTCGAGGTAGCCGATCTGCACGGCGCCGGACTGATCGCCGACCTTGGCTCCGGCGCCGGCTTTCCCGGCATTCCGATCGCCGTCGCGCTGCCGCGCTCGCGTGTAATGCTGTTGGAGAGTCGCGCTGTGCGCTGTCGCTTTCTGGAGCGGTTGGTGCGCCTGGCGCAGGTCGATAACGCCAGTGCGCTCTGCGTGCGCGCGGAGAGCTGGAAGGAGGGGATAGGTTGCTGCGATGTGGTGCTCGCGCGAGCGCTGGCGCCGCAGCCCGTCGTGCTCGAGTATGCCGCGCCGCTGCTTGCGCTCGGGGGAGTGCTGATCGACTGGCGTGGGCCCGGCGCGATCGCGGCGGCTCCCAGCGCGAAGGCAGCCGCGCTGCTCGGACTGGCGCGGCGCGAGCGTGTGCACTACCGCACCGACAGCGCCGGGCTGAACCGCTATCTCGATGTTTTCGAGAAGGTCGCCCCAACGCCGGCGCGCTTTCCTCGCCGCCCGGGCCTCGCGCGCAAGCGCCCGCTCGGAGCCGACGCGAAGGCGGATGGCGGCGCTGCGCGCTAGCGTAGCCTGCGTGGCCTTGGTCTACGCGGTTGCAAACCAGAAGGGCGGCGTCGGCAAGACGACGACCGCTGTGAATCTCTGCGCCTGCGTAGCGCGCAGCGGCTGCCGCACGCTGCTCGTGGACGTCGACCCACAGGCAAACGCGACGGTCGCGCTTGGCGAGGACAAGCGCTCCGCGCCCGGGCTCTATGAGGCGATGAACGGCGAAGTCGCGCTGCGCGACGCCACGCTGGCAACCTCAGTGGAGGGGCTCGCCCTCGTGCCCCCCGGACCCGGCCTGGCGGGCGCAAACGTCGAGCTCCCGCGCCAGGCAGGCTATGAGTGGCGACTGCGGGAAGTGCTTGCCGCAGGCGCTGCGACCTACGACTACATCATGCTCGACTGCCCGCCTTCGCTGGGCCCACTGACGGTCAACGCGCTGGTTGCCGCCGATCGCGTGATCGTGCCCGTGCAGAGCGAGTACTTCGCGCTCGAGGGCCTTGCAAGCCTGCTTGAGACGCTTGGGCTGGTGCAGCGCGAGCTCAACCCACGCCTGACGATCGCGGGGATGGTGCTGACGATGCACGATCCGCGCACCCATCTTGCCCGCGATGTCGAGAGCGAGGTGCGGCAGCACTTCCCGGAGATGGTCTTCTCGACGGTGATCCCGCGCAACGTCCGCCTCGGGGAGGCGCCGAGCTTCGGGGTGCCGGTGATCGACCACGACCCTACCTGCGCCGGCGCGGAGGCATACAGGGAGCTAGCCCGTGAGCTGGTTGGCCGCTAGGCGGCACCTGACGTCTGTGCGGGCGGGTAGGGTGGAGCGATCCAGTCGCATCGTGGCGCGCGGAGACTGAAGGAGCGAATTGATGAGCCAGTCGAAGACGAGAACCGGCATCGGGCGAGGCCTTGCGGCGATCCTGGCCGTCTCGGAGGGAAACGGGGCCACGGAGGGGGTGAAGGACCTGCCGGTCGACCTGATCGACCCCAACCCGCACCAGCCGCGACAGAGCTTTGACGAGGAGGCTCTCGCGGCGCTCGCGGAGTCGCTGAGCGAGCGCGGGGTGCTGCAGCCGGTCCTCGTGCGTCCCCGGAGCGGTCGCTACGAGCTGATCGCAGGTGAGCGGCGGTGGCGAGCGGCGCGCCGCGCCGGCCTGGAGCGGATCCCGGCGTTGATCCGCCCCACCGACGATGCCCAGACCGTCGAGCTTGCGCTGATCGAGAACATGGCGCGCGAGGATCTGAACCCCGTCGAGGCGGCGCGCGCCTGCGCGCTGCTCGCGGAGGACATGGGTATGACCCACGAGGAGATCGGTAGTCGCGTGGGCAAGAGCCGCGTCGCCATCACCAACCTGTTGCGCCTGCTCGAGCTTCCCGACGAGGCGCTGGCTGCGCTGGAGGCCGGAGCCCTGAGCGAGGGGCACGGACGCGCGCTGCTGATGGCTGACGACCATGAGCTGCGTCGCATCCTCGCGCGCCGGGCGGTCAGGGAGGGCTGGTCGGTGCGCACGACCGAGGAGCGGGCGCGGGCCGCCGCAGGCGGAAAGGAGGGCCGACGCCCCACCACCAGCGCAGAGCGGCGCGGGAGCGTCGAGCTTGCCGAGACGATCGCCTCAGGCTTCGAGCAGGCGCTCGGCACACGAGCGAAGGTCAGCGCCCAGGCTCGTGGCGGCTTTAGGGTTGAGCTGCGCCTTCGCGATGCTGCCGCGGCAAGCGATCTGCTGCGGCGACTGGGAGCCCTGACGCAGGGTCATTCGAGCGCACGGCAGCCGCTAGAATCGACGCGCGCGGGCGATTAGCTCAGTCGGTTAGAGCGCTTCTCTGATAAGGAAGAGGTCCCTGGTTCGAGTCCAGGATCGCCCATCGAGCCTGCCCGCGATGAAAGGCGGCCGCTCTCCTTGCCGTTGTGTGCCGTGCGCAGACGCTTTCTGTCTGACAGCGTCCTATGCTCGCGCGCGCATTGCCCTTTTGTCGCTGTGCATGACTCTTTAGCGCGTGGTATGACGTGTGGCGTAGCGTCATTCTCCATGCGCATCTCGCAGCTCGAAGTAGAGGACGGCGGCGGCAAGCGACGAGAGCGGGGCGATGAGCACCCCGATCACGACCCGCACCACAAGCCCCACCGCCGCGCCGGCCGATTCGGCAGCGAGCGTGATCGCGGAGCCGGCCAGGGCGACCATCAGCACCAGCATCAGGATCACCGTGAAGACGCGCCAGCCGTTGCCGCGCACCAGCTCGCGGCTGCGCCCGAGCGACCCCAGCCCCGGCACGTCCTCGAGCACTATCACGGGCGCATAGACCGACCAGATGCTCAGCAGGATCAGGCCGGGCACGATGAACAGCAAGAGCCCGAATCCCTCGCAGATCGTCGCGAAGATCGAGACGCCGATCAGGCGGCCGATGCAGGATCGGATCGAGCGCAGCAGCGCGCCGAGCTTGACCTCAGCGCCGCCCTTGCGCACTTCGGCCACCAGCTCCACGATCATCCCCGTGAAGATCGATGTCCCGAGGACGGAGAACACGAGCGCGAGCAGCGCCAGCCCTGGCGAGGCGCTGAGCAGGGCGGTCGCAAGCAGCCCGGTGATGAGAAAGACGACCGCCGCCGCAGGCATCAGCACCGCTGACTGCTCGACGTAGATCTGGAAGACGCTGCGAATCACCGCGCCGGCGTCAATCGGTCGTGGCAGGGGCTGCTCCTTCTCGGCTGCCGCGGCCGCGGCAGTGATCGGCTGTACTCCTGCCGGATGCTACAGGCGCGCGGCGACCAGCCCCACGGCAAGCAGCAGGACCGCGGCTGAGCAGGCGCGCAGGGCACCCTCCAGGGGCGCCGCGATCGACAGCGCCGATAGCGGGCGCACGCTGCCGTCAAGCAAGCGCTGCTCGCCGCCGACCGAAGCGGTGCGCCGCCGCAGCTCCCTGGCCGGCGTCGAGAGGCGGCGCTGGGCGAGGCTGAGCGCAAAGCAGCCTCCAGCCGCGGCGAGCGCAGCCGGTGTGATTGTCAGCGCGGCGGCCCAGAAGGCGGTCAGCACGGGGAAGGCGCCCCAGGAGAGGGCGAAGACCAGATCGCTGTGAAAGCGGCCGCCGAAGAGCTCGAGGTTGTAGGCGAGCAACAGAAACGAGCCGATCACGATGAACGCGATCAGCGTTGCCGAGACGACGGCCGCGCCGTAGGCGCCGATCGCGATCGCCCCGAGCAGCGACACCGTGGCAAGCGCTGCGAGCAGAGGGCTCGAGAGCTGCGTCTGCAGCGGCCGCCCCTTGAGCTCATCGAGCGCATGTGCGCAGATGCCGACGCCCAGAAAGAAGCCGGCCAGGGTAGCGAGCAGGCGAGCGCCGTGGAAGTGCGGCGCCAGCGCCGCCCCGATCGCGACATAGCTCAGATGCCAGGCGGTGTAGGGAGGGTGAAGCAGCGTGAGCAGATCGCGCCATCCGCCGCCCGGGAGGGCATAGAAGGCAGGGCGCGGACGGGTGCCCACCGCGCCTCATCCGCCCTCTGCCCGGTGCAAGCTGCGCACACCGACGATCAGCACCCCCGCGCCGAAGCTCATCCGCCGCAGCTGGGTGATGCCGATGCCGCTCCGCTCCCAGAGCGCGAGCTGCTCGGGGAGCGGCAGGCGAGCATAGAAGTCCGGGATCGAGCGCGCCAGGAAGCGCCCCGTCTGCGCCCACTCGGGCGAGGCGATCGCCCCTAGCGCGGGCAGGCCTATGCGCGTGTGCAGGCGCCAGAGCAAGCGCAGGCCGGCGTGTGTGGGCACGCCGAACTCGAGCGCGGCGACGCGCCCACCCGGGCGGACGACGCGGGCGAGCTCCGCGAGCGTCTTGGCGGGGTCATCGACGTAGCGCAGCAGGTAGGTGAAGGTGAGGTGGTCGAACTGGCCGTCGGCGAAGGGCAGCTGCTCCGCCTGCCCCTCGACCAGCTGCAAGCGCTCTTGCAGCAAGGGGTCGCCCGCGCGACGTGCGCGCGCTGCAGAGAGCATCTCCGCGCTCTGATCAAGTGCTGTGACACGGCAGCGATAGCGACGCACGAGCGCCGCTGCGACCATCCCCGTGCCGGTTGCCACGTCGAGGATGTGATCCCCGGGGCCTGCCCTGATCGCGGCAACAAGGGCGCGTCGCCAGCGCGGGTCCTGGCCGAAGGAGAGCAGGGCGCCCATGCTGTCGTAGCCGGGCGCCAGGGGCGCAAACAGCGCCAGCGCATGGCGCTTGCGCTCGGTTGCGGTGGTCTGGCTGGCGCTTGCGGACATCGGTCGCTGCTGCTCGGCGCGGACGGCACGCTTGCCGCTGATGCACAGCCTACGCGCTGCGTCTGAGCGCAGGCGGCGCCGGCGCGCTGAAGTCGCGCGCAGCGGGGGCGCCCCGCACCATCGCGCACGGTGTCCAGCGGCGCTAAAGGTTCTCGCAGGAAGGTGCCGATGAGCCCCTCGTGAACCAACCTTCCGGCGGTTTCAGGGGCCTGTCCTCGACCTTGCGCGGCGGCAGCGTGCCGCGGCTGAAAGTCGCTCGCGCCAGCGCTATCTGCATGCTCGCGGCGACCCTTGGCCTGTGTGCCGCCGCACCCGCCTCCGCGGAAGTAGTGCACGAAGGTGTGCTGCCGGCCGTCGGCCTGCAGCCGCGGACGGCCAATGTGCTGCGCGACGGCAACACGCTGGAAGCGATTACCTTCTCCAACAAGTCCAAGAACCCGGTCGTCCACAGCGCGACGGTCTACGCGATCTACTGGGACCCCGAGGGCTTCTACCACGGCGACTGGCAGGCGCTGATCAACTCCTTCCTGAAGAACCTCGCCACCACCAGCAGCGCCCAGCCGACGGCGACCGTGCTCGGCGTCGACGCCCTCTACAGCGACGCGAGCGGCAGGCCCGCGGCGCGATCGATCGTCTATGGCGGGGCTTATGTCGACTCAAACCCCTACCCGGCCTCCGAATGCGTCGACCCCGCGCCGCTGGCGCTCGCCGGTGAACTGTTTGTGCCCGGGCTGGGTCCTGAAAAGTGCTTCAGCGACGCCCAGCTGCGCGCCCAGCTTGGCGCCTTTGTCAAGGAACACGCGCTGCCGACGGGGCTCGAACACATCTACGTCCTGCTGACGCCACCGGGCGTGACGGTCTGTCTCGATGCCGGCGGCGCAAGCGGACGCTGCTCCGACTACTACCGCGGCAGCGAAGCCGAAGTCAAGGCACAGACCGGCGGCAAGCAGAACCTGGTGCCAAAGATCGAAGAAGAAGAAAAGCTGGTCGGCGAAGGCAAGGAAACCGAAAGCGAACGCCTTCACAGCTACCGCAACAGCTTCTGCAGCTACCACTCCTACCTTGAAGCGGGCGGCAGCCCGGTGCTCTATGCGGTCGTCCCCTGGACCGCGGGCGGCACCGGCGACTACCACCTGCCCGAACGCGACCAGATGCAGGCCTACGACTGCCAGATGGGCAACTTCAACCCCGCCAACACCGAAAAGGTCGAGGCCGCCGAAAAGAGCGGCGCCGACCAGGAGCCAAATCAGGAAGGGCTTAGCCCTGACGGCGCCTACGACCACGGGCTGGCGGACATCATCGTCACCCAGATCGGCAGCGAGCTGCAGAACACGATCACCAACCCGCTCCTGAATGCGTGGCAGGGCAGCGCGGGAGGCGAACTGACCGACCAGTGCCGCAACTTCTTTGCGGGCGCCGCGGGCCAGTACGCGGCCTCCAACCAGCAGACCGAAGCGGGTACGGTCGCAAACCAGGCGCTCGGAGCGCGCCGCTATGCGCTCAACGACGGCTTTGACCTGGCCGCGCTGAAGGTTCCCTACCCGGGGGTGCCCTGCCTCACCAGCGTGAGCACGGCCGCAAGCTTTGTCGCCCCCGCGGTCGCCAACGTGGGCGAAGCGGTAGCCTTCGACGGCGACTCCTCGCTGATGAGCCTCGACTGGTCCGGGTACAGCCTGGGCGAAGTCGGATCGTTCCCTGAATTCAGCTGGAGCTTCGGCGACGGCAGCCCCGTGGTGAAGGGCTTCGGACCGCCCTCGCCCGAATGCGAAGTGCCGCTGCAGCCGCACTGCGCGGACTCGGTCTTCCACACCTTCACCGCAGCGGGCGTCTACTTCGTCACGCTGACGATCAAGGACCGCGGGGGCAACGAATCCTCGATTACGGAAGAAATCAAGATCGAGGGCCCACCGAGCACGACGTCGACCGGTGGCGGCACGGGGTCGACCACTACGACCACGACGACCACGACCAGCAAGGCGGGTGCCGGCAGCGGCTCATCGTCGACGCTGCCGGCCCCGAGCGCACACGCGGCAGCGGTGTCAGGCTCGCTGCGCGCGGCGCTCCGTCACGGCCTTGAGATCCGCTATGAAGTCAGCGAGCAGGTCGCCGGCGAAGTCCAGGTGCTGATGAACGCCAAGCTTGCCCACCGGCTGCACATTCGCGGGCGCCGTGCGCTGGGGCTGCCGAAGGGACAGCCGAGCGAGATCGTGATCGGGCGCGCTCTGGTGGTCACGCGCAAGGGTGGCAGCGGGCGCGTGCGGGTTCGCTTCAACCGCACGGTCATTCGCGCGCTCAGGCGCCTGCAGCGCGTGCGGCTGATGTTGCACATGGTGGTCAGAGACGCAGAACGGGCGCATCCGAAGACGGCGGCTGTGACGGGCGTGGTTGTGCTCAAGAGCGGCACGGCCGCCGGCAGCAGCCGCCGCAAGAGCTGACAAGCGCCAGCCGCGCCGTGCGCCGTGCGGATCAGCGTGGCGGCACCTGGTTGTTGACCTGCGGCCCGTGGTAGAGGTGGTCGTGGTCGGCGCACGCCGCCGGAAAGCGGAAGCGTACGCTGTCGGAGCGCACGCCGTTGTAGCTGGCAAAGAGCGTCACCTCGCCGAGCGTCCCGACCTTGCAGCGGGGATCGCTGCTGCTGACCACGCGGACCCTGATCCTCATGATGTTCCCCGGCACGCCCCACATCAGCGCGTGGTGGGAGTGGTAGAGGAGGTGGTGCTCGACGGTCATGATGATCAGCCGATCCGGCTGATCAGGCGATCGATCGACCTGACAGAGGATGCCCGAGACGGTGTCGGCGGCAAGGTTGATGTTGCCATGGCCGCGCGCGTAGCTTCCATGCGCGCCTGAGATCGGCTGCCCGGTGTGAAAGCCCCAGGGCGGCGTGCCTTCGATGACCGGGATCTGCGCGCAGTACTGGAGTCGATAGGCGCCCGCGCGCGCGCCCGTTGCGCCGGCCGGTGCCGCCAGCGCCCCTGCCGCGGCCAGCGACGCCAGCGCGCGAAGCGACGATCTTACGCGCATCCCCGGCCACTATAGTCGCGCGGTGGTGCCCCGCGCCGGCGGCCGCCGCAGAGCCCCCTCAGAGCCCTGGCCAGTGGCGCGCGACGAAGCCTTCGTTGGAGCGCGCGTCGGGCTGCCAGCGCGAGGCATACGGGCCCGAGCGCCCAACCGTGTCAAAGCGCATCCAGACACCGTCGCCGACGTTCACGTACATGTAGACGTGGCCGGCATTTGCGTAGATCGTGATCCAGCGTCCGGGCCCGGGCGCCCCCCAGCTCTCCAGCTCCCCTGAGGTCTCAGGGCGCGCGAGCAGCCCGCCGGCGGCCAGCGCGTAGCTGATCGAGCCGGAGCAGTCGTAGGCGTTGTCCTGGAAGGAGAGGTGCCCGCCGCCGTAGACGTAGGGGTAGTCGGCGATCGCGTTGGCGCCGGCGATCACGCGCTGGACGATGAGCGGGATTGCGGGCGGGATCGGGATCGTCCCGTTGCCGCCGACCGAGTTGCCCCCTGGGACCGTGCTGACTCCCGCGCCGGCGCTGTGCTCGAGCGCGCCGAGGCGTGCGAGCGCCTGCCTGACGCGCGCGGTCGAGAGCGCACCGGGAGCGACAAATGCTTCTGCGGCGCGACGCGGCGAGGATGCCGCGGGGCGTTGCGCAATCGAGGCAGGGGAGACCGGGAAGGAGCTTGCTTCTTCGGGGTCGCGCTGCTCGGCAGCCGTGTCGGCGCGAGCGGCGCCTGGCGCTTGGGCGCCCGTGGCCGCGCTTGCGCTGCGTGCCGGCGCCGCGGTGCTCGCCTCCAACGCGGGGGAGCGGCCCGCCTCGATCGCCTTCCTCTGCGGGTGGTGCCCGGTATGACCGAGCAGGAGCACCGCCACTCCGGCGACCAGGGCGAGCGGCACCGGCAGGAGCAGGGCCGGCGTGGTCAGCCGTCCTTGCAGCGCGCGGCCGAGCGGAGGTCGCTCCAGCACCGACGAGGCCGCCTCGCCGCTGCGCTCACCGCTCGCTGTGATCTTGCGCACCGGCTTCATCGTAGTTGCCCGCAGCGCTGGGGACGCCGATCGCGGCTAATCTGCAGAGGATGCACGAAGAGGTGAGCACGCGCACGATCGAGGCGGGCGCAGCTGTCCCGCTCGCGAGCTCGCGAGCTGCGCGCAGAGCGGACATCGATCTCGGCACGGCGGGGCGCACCCCGACGCGTCCGCTGCACCGGCGCTTTCTGCGTGGGCTGCGCCACCCGCAGAACTGGCTGCAGCTGGCTCGCTTCTCGATTGTGGGCGCAAGCGGCTATGCGGTCAACCTCGGCGTGCTCGCGCTCTGCGTTCATGTCGCAGCGATCGACTACCACGTCGGCGCCGCGCTGGCCTGGATCGTCGCGGGCGTCAGCAACTTCGTCCTCAACCGCCACTGGACCTTCAAGGCCCGCGAGGGGCAGGTCCACGTTCAGGCCGCGCGCTTTCTGATCGTCAGCCTGCTGGCGCTGGGCGTCAACGAGCTTGCCCTCACGCTGCTCGTCGATGATGGCCACCTCGCCGCTGTGCCCGCGCAGATACCGGCGCTTGCGATATCCACGCCCCTCAACTTCCTTGGCAACAAGCTATGGAGCTTCCGCACGGACCTATACTCAGACTCTGCCTCGGCGGCGGAGGAATGACTCGTGCAGGAGATGGTCATATACGGCGTCAGCTTTGACATGGTGGGCAAGCAGCCGATCGTCCTGCTGAAGACAGTCGATGGCAACAAATTTCTACCGATCTGGATCGGCCACCCGGAGGCGGCCTCGATCCTGATGAAGCTGCAGGGAGCCTCCACGCCGCGCCCTATGACCCACGATCTGCTCTGCGACATGCTCGGCGAGCTGCAGGTCAAGTGCACGCGCGTGGCGGTCACCGAGCTGCGCGACAACACCTTCTTCGCGTCGATCACGCTGCGCGCCAACGGGCGCGAGCTGGAGATCGACTCGCGCCCGAGCGATGCGATCGCCCTGGCGGTGCGCTGGGGGGTGCCGATCTTCGCAGCCGACGAGGTGATCGCAGAGTCGGCCATCGAATTCGAGCAGGAGGCCGAAGAGAGCGAGGATGTGGTTGAAAAGTTCAAGGAGTTCCTCGACCAGGTCTCGCCGGAGGACTTCGCCTCGGGCGAATCCTGAGGCGAGGCGTCTGCGCTCAGCCCTCCGCGGGCTGCGCCCCTGGGCGCTGTAGGCCTCGCGCTCAGCCTGCGGGCGTGAGCGGCGCCGCGCGCAGGGCACCAGCCGACCTGCGGCTGAATGCGCTGGCGAGGATGCGCTCGATCAGCTCGTCGAAGCTGATCCCGGCGGCGTCGGCGGCGAGCGGCAGCAGGCTTGTCTCGGTGAGGCCGGGAACGACGTTGACCTCGAGAATCTCAAGTGCGTCGCTGCCGTCCTGCAGCATCATGTCCACGCGGGCGTAGCCGTGGCAGCCGAAGAGGTCAAAGCAGCGCAGCGCCAGCTCCTGCGCCCGCGCTGTCACCGGCACAGGCAGCTCCGCCGGGCAGACCAGCTGCGCCGCGCCGATCTCATAGCGTGAGTCGTAGCTGTAGAACTCCTCGCCGCGCGGGATCGCCTCGACGATCGGCAGCGCGATCGGCGGGGCCTGGCGCGCGTCGAGCGAGCGCGAGGATGGGGCAAGGACGGCAACGGCGAGGTCGCGACCCTTGATGTGGCGTTCAAGCAGGACCTTGCGATCGTAGGCGAGTGCGCCGACGATCGCCGCGGGCAGCTCCGCGTCGGAGTGCGCAAACTTGATCCCCAGCGCCGATCCCTGGCTGGCGGGCTTCACGACCAGCGGGAAGCCCAGCGCGCGCTCGATCCGAGGCAGCGCCGCGGCGACGCCGAGCTCCTCGATCGCCGCCTCCTTGAAGGCGAAGAAGTCGGGGGTGGGCATGCCCGCCGCGCGCAGCTCGTGCTTGGCGAGGGCCTTGTCGATGCAGCGCGCGCAGGCACCTGGCCCGGAGCCGGTATAGGGCAGCTCGATCGCCTCAAGCAGCTCCTGGAGCGCTCCGTCCTCGCCGTCGCGCCCGTGCAGGGCGATGAACGCGACCTCCGCGCGCTCGGCCTCCAGCCGCTCAACGAGGTCCGCCCGGACGTCCACCGGCAGGGCCTCGTGGCCGAGGCGCTCGAGCGCGTCCTCGACCTGGGCGCCTGAGCGCAGCGAGACCGGGCGCTCGAGCGAGCGGCCGCCTTTGAGCACCGCCACCCTCATCGGCGCTGGTCGCGTCCGGCGCCGGCGCCGCGCGAGCGGCGCGGCGAGAGCTCGAGCACCTCCGCCAGCGCCTCCTTGTCCCCGCCCCCGCTGCGCCGCCTGGTCAGCGCGCCAAGCAGGCCGCGCTCGCGCTCGATCGTCGCGCCGATGCGACGGATGCCCTCGACGATCTCCTCAGCGGGCGACCCGGCGAAGTTCAGGCGCATGGAGCGCGCGCCGCGGCGACCGTCGAAGAAGGCCGCTCGGCCCGGGACGAAGGCGACGTCTTCGCTGCGCGCGAGCAGGTCGTTGGTGTCAAGACCCTCCGCGAGGGTCGCCCAGATGAAGAGACCGCCTTCGGGCGCGTTCCAGTCGGCGACCTCGCCAAGGTGCTCCTTGAGCGCGGCGGTCATCACGTCGCGCCGGGAGCGGTAGAGGTTGCGCAGGCGCTCGATGTAGGCGAGCCATGCCGGCCGACCGCCGTCGCGCTCGGCGAAGTAGGCGCTCACGAACAGCTGCGAGAGCGAGGATGAGCAGAGGTCGGCTCCCTGCTTGCCGAGGTTGAGCTTTTCCAGTACCGGTCGCGGAGCCACCGCCCACCCCAGCCGCAGGCCCGGCGAGAGGATCTTGGAGAAGGTGCCCAGGTAGATGACGAAGTCGGATGCCCCGCCGCGCCCGGAGGTCGATGCGTCAAGCGAGTAGAGGCTCGGCAGCGGCTCGCCCTCGTAGCGCAGCAGCCCGTAAGGGTTGTCCTCGAGGATCAGCAGCTCGCGCTCGCGTGCCAGCTCGATCAGCGCCTCGCGGCGCTCACGGGCGAGCGTCACGCCTGCGGGATTCTGGAAATTGGGGACCGTGTAGATCAGCTTCGGTCGCTTCGACGCGCGGTCAAGCTCGGCAAGCAGATCGGCGAGGGCGTCGATGCGCATTCCCTGCGCATCCATCTCGACCTGGCGGATGTCCGCCTGATAGGCCGCGAATGCCGGGATCGCGCCGGGGTAGGTGGGAGCCTCCGCGATGATCACGTCCCCGGGATCGATCAGCGTGCGGGCGACCATGTCGAGCACCTGCTGGCCGCCGGTGGTGACGATCAGGTCCTCGACGTCGATCGCGGTGCCCTCGGCGGCCATCACCTCGGCGATGCAGTCCTTGACGACGCCGATGCCGTCGGTGGGCCCGTACTGCAGGGCACGCGCAACGTCGCTCTTTGCGATCTGTGACATCAGCTTCGTGTAGAGCGCGGGCGAGAAGGTGGAGGTGTCCGGCAGGCCGCCCGCCAGCGAGATCACCTCAGGCCGTTCGGTGAGCGCGAACATGTCGCGCATCGCGGAGGAGCGCATCGATCGTGTGCGGGCGGCAAAGAGCGCCTCGTAGCGGCGCAGCTCCCGTGCGCTGTGGCGCGGGCCACGACCGGAGGAGACCCCGCTCGCCGCTCTGTCGCTGCGAGTCGGCGATGCATCATCTATCTTCATCCTGCTGCCACGGTAGCGCACCGCCGATGAGTCCACCAAGGCCGCAAGCCCCAGATCGCCGCCGCTGCCGGCCACGCTCGAGATGAGCGCAGCTCCTCGCCCAACCGCCCGCGGGCGCTCGCGCGCCGCCGCAGGCGCCGGCTTTAAGGCGCGCGCGCGCGGGCTGGTGCTCTGCGTGATCGATGCGCTCGCACCTGGACCGCTCAACGAGGCGCTGGCGCTCGGCGTCACGCCGACGCTCGCGCAGGTTATTGAGCGTGGCTTTCACACCAACGCATGTGTCGCCCCCTTTCCCTCGGTGACGCCGGTCTGCGCCGCGAGCATCGCAACGGGGCACAGCCCAGCGCAGCATGGCGTTCCCGCTATGTGCTGGTTTGACCGCGATCGCGACAGCTATGTCGAGTACGGCTCCAGCCTCAGCGCAGCGCGCCGCGTCGGCATCACCCGCCAGCTGACGGACACCGTCTACAACCTCAACCGCTCGCACCTCTCCCCGGCGATCGAGACGATCTTCGAGCGCCTCGACGACGCCGGCGCCCGCACCGCGTGCACCACCTATCTGATCTTCCGCGGCCGCCATCGCCACGAGCCCCGCCGCGACGATCTCCTGACCAAGCTTGCCGCGCCGTTGATGCGCCATGCGGTGCTGGGCCCGCGCGAGCTCTTCTACGCCGACATCTTCGCGAGCCGCCCGCTTCCGTGCAGCTCGCTGCTTGGCATGCCCGGGGTGCGCGACCGTCATGCGGCATGCGTCGCAGAGCATCTGCTCGCGGAGGAGCTCTGCGACTTCCTGCTGCTCTCCCTTCCCGACAACGACTGGCACTCGCACCGGGGCGGGCCCCAGGCCCAGATTCGCTCGCTGGCGGCGGCTGATGCCCGCCTGGCGGCGGTCATGGCTGCCGCCGGCGGGATCGAGCGCTTCCTCGAGCGCTATGCGCTGATCGTGATGGGCGACCACGCCCAGACAGAGGTGCTGCGCACCATCGACCTCTTCAAGGCCTTCGCCTCCCATCGCCCGCGCCGACCGGGCAGGCCCGGCGAGGGACGCGAGCGCCTGGCGATCTGCCCCTCCCAGCGCGCGGCGATGCTCTATGCGCTGCCTGGGCCGCCCGCCGCGAGCACGCTGCGGTCGCTGGCGGCGCGGGCGCTGGCGCTCGAGGGGGTTGAGCTGGCCTGTCACCTGGATGCAGGGGACAGCGGGGATGAGCCGGAAGCGGTGATTGTGGGCGCGCGCAGCGGGCCGCTGCGCATCCGCCCGGGCGCGCGCTGGGTCGATGCGCGCGGAGCAGGCTGGGAGATCGCGGGCGATCGGCGCGCGCTTGCGCTGGAGCTCTCGGGGGGGCGGGTGAGGAGCCCGCAGCATCCCGATGCGCTCGGCCGCATCTGGGCGGCGCTTGAGTGCGAGCGCGCCGGCGATGTGCTGCTCTCCGCAGCGCCCGGATACGAGTTCCTTGACATCGGCGGCCAGGCCCATCCGGGCGGGGGCTCACATGGCTCGCTGCGCGCTGAGGACTCGCTGACCGCGCTGATCGCCTGTGGTCTGCGCAGGCGCCCGCAGGAGCGCGAGCAATGGGCAGTCAGCGATGTCGCTGAGCTGGTCTGCGCTCACTTCGGCGTCTGAGCGAAGGAGCCTGCCCGGCCCTCGGCGGGGCGACGCGGCGGCGGCGCTAGCGCCCAGCGGGCATCTGGATGGGCTCGATCGAGGCTGCCTTGCGAGGCCCGGCGCAGGTGATCAGGGCGCCCATCAGCCAGGGGTCATCCTCCGCTGCGTCGACGTGCCCGGGCATCTGCGTGAGGAATCCTTCGAGCGCCTGGGCGCGCTCGACGCCGATCACCGATTCGCGGGCGCCGGTCATGCCGACGTCGGTGATGTAGGCGGTGCCGCCCGGCAGGACGCGCGCATCGGCGGTCTGGACGTGCGTGTGGGTGCCCACGACCGCCGTCGCGCGCCCATCGAGGTGGAAGCCCATCGCGACCTTCTCGCTCGTCGCCTCGGCGTGGAAGTCGACGAGCACATGCTCCACGTGCTCGAGCTCGCCAAGGGCCCTGGCAACCTCCGAGAAGGCGGGGTGGGCCGCGCGCATGAAGAGGTTCCCGGAAAGGTTTATCACGGCCAGGCGAGCGCCCGCGGACTCCAGCACGCAGTAGCCGCGCCCGGGCTGGCTGTGAACGTAGTTGAGCGGGCGCACGATGCGCGTCTCGATGTCCAGGTAGGGGATGATCGCGCGGCGGTGGTAGGCGTGGTTGCCGAGCGTGATCGCGCTCACCCCCGCGGCGAGCAGCTCTTCGGCGATCTGCGGCGTTATACCGAGGCCGCCTGCGGCGTTCTCGCCGTTTGCGACCACGAAGGTCGGCTGCAGGCGGCTGCGTAGCTCGGGCAGGGCCGCCAGCAGCGCCCGGCGCCCGGCGCGCCCGACGATGTCGCCGATGAAGAGGATGCGCACGGGCTCCTCCGCGGGCTCGCTCCGCGCCTCCACGGGCCCCCGCCCGCCCTGAAGATCAGACGCCGCTCGCTGCTGCATACTCGGCGCATGGTCGCTGCAAGATGAGCACGATGCCGCCCGAAGCCACGCCTCCGCAGGGGGGAGCGCCGCCCGATCCGCCCCTCCCCGCGCCGGCGGGCGAGATGGGTCCGGGGGGCAGGATCGCCATTCCCCGCTGGCTGCAGCTGGTGCTGCTGCCGCTGGCGATCCTTGCGCTGTGGGTGCTCGCCCGCGCTGCAGGCAAGACGATCGAGCTCTTCATCGTCGCGTCGATCATCGCTCTGGTGCTCAATCCCTTGGTGTCGTTGCTTGCTCGCGGCGGGCTCCGGCGCGGCCTTGCGGTGCTTGCCGTCTATCTCGGCTTCTTCATCCTGATCGCCGCGGTCGGCTATCTCCTCGCCCACCCTATAGCTCATCAGGCGGAAAGGTTCGCGCACGCGGTTCCGCGCATCATCAAGGAAGCAAACCACGAGCTTGTCAAGGTTCAGCACTACCTCGCGACGATCGGCCTGCACGTGCACATCGCGACGCAGGGCAAGACCGCCCTGCAGACGCTCGGCGAAAAGGCCGTCAAGAGCTCCTCGGTGGTCGCGGAATTTGGCGCGGAACTGCTCAAGGAAGCCGCGGGCGCGATCTTCGATGTCGTCGTCGTGTTCGTCCTGTCCGTCTATATGCTCCTCTACGGCGAGCGGATCGGCGCGCTCGTGCGCAGCGTGGCTCCGGGGGGAAGCCAGGCGATCGCCAGCGCGCGTCGCAGGGAGCGCGTCGAAGGCGACGACTACCCGACGCTCGTGCAGCGCGCCGTCGCCCGCTACGTCGGCGGGCAGCTGCTCTTCAGCCTCCTGCTGGGCACCAGCACGGGCGTCGGCCTCTACATCCTCGGCCTGCTCGGGATCTTCCCGGACGGCGAGCGCTTCGGGCTGGCGTTCGGGGTCTTCTACGCGCTGATGGAGCTGATCCCCTACATCGGCCCCTTCCTCGGCGCGGCCCCGCCGGTGCTCGTCGCGCTCTTCACCGAACCGCTCTCTGCGCTCTGGGTGGCGCTCTTCTTCCTGGCGATGCAGGAGCTCGAGGGCCACGTGGTCGCGCCGCAGATCTTCGGTCGGACGCTGCGCCTCAACCCGCTGCTGGTGATCTTCGCGCTGTTGGCGGGACTGGATGCGGGCGGGGTGATCGGCGCGCTGGTCGCGCTGCCGCTGCTCTCGATCGTGCGCGAGACGGTCCTCTACTGCGAGCGCCACCTGACGCTCGAGCGCTGGCCGCGCACGCCGGAGTCGCTGCTGTAAGGGGGCGCTCAGGCAGGCGGCCTCACGGCGCTATGTGCCGACCGCGACGCCGGGGGCGATCGGCGCGATCTTGAGCGCGCTTGACTCGAGCAGCTCGGGGCCGCCGGTGCTTCTGGCGACCTGCCCGCCGGCGCGCCGGCGGGCCGAGCAGGCGCAGTTGCCGCCGTGGTGCTTTGCCTCATAGAGGGCCGCATCCGCGCGCCGGAAGACCGCCTCGTAGGCGAAGACTTCGCCGGGCGCGCTTGCCGCGAGGCCGACGGAGATGGTGACGGGCACGCCCGCGATCGGGCGCTCTGCGATGCTCGCGCAGACGCGCGCCGCGACGCCTTCGGCCTGCTCCCAGTCGACATCGTCGAGCAGGATCACGAACTCCTCGCCGCCGATGCGGTAGGCGGACTCGAAGGCGCGCAGGGAGGAGCGCAGTCGCGCTGCCACCTCGCGCAGGACCGCGTCGCCGACCGCGTGCCCGTGGCTGTCGTTGATCACCTTGAAATTGTCGATGTCCGCGACAAGCAGCGCCACCGGGGCGCTTGCGCCGACGGAGCGGTGGGCAAGCTCCGCGACGCGGGTGGCAAGCGCGGCGCGGTTGAAGAGGCCGGTCAGCTGGTCGATGATGGCAAGGTCGCGGTACTCGATCGTCGAGCGCCCGATCGCGGCGCCGAGCATCCCGATGACGATCGTCGTCGCGACCAGGAAGGCGAGGATCGCGGGCGCCTGCGCAACGAGCGCCGGCGCCTCGATGAAGCCGACGGCGAACATGATCGCGACGGTGTATGCGACGCCGATCGCCACGCCGCGCGGCGGGAAGACCGCTGAGGAGCCCACAAGCAGCATCAGCAGCAGCGGGGCGGCAAAGACCATCTGATGGTTGGCGATCAGCCCGGAGGCCATGAAGCCGCCCTGGAAGACCATCCATGCCAGCCCAAGCGCGAATTCAGGGCGGCGCAGACGCTCGAGGACATGCTCGGTTGCGATGTAGACGAGCGTGCCGATCGCGGGCGGGATCAGGATCTGCCAGCCGTAGTCCACCGCGCTTGCGCCCCCCACGACGAAGCCGAGCACGAATGCGGGCTTGGCACGTTCGCGCAGGCGAAGATTGAGCTGCAGCAGCTGGCGCCTGGCGAGATCGTCGCGGATCAGCCAGTTGCCCGTGCTCGCGTGCTCGCGCTCATTCCAGCGCGCCCAGGCGTCGATCAGCTCGCCGCCGGCCTCAGCGCCGCGCTCATCCTCAACGCTTACGGCCGCAAGCGCTTGCTCCGGGGCACTACGATGGCCGTGCTCGCGCTCGGATCGCGTGAGCTGGCCCTGATCGAGGCTGGCGTCCTCGCCGGATGCTCGCCCCGCTGCCTCGCGTGTGCCTGAGAGGTGGCTGGCGCGATCGGCCTCCGCGGCGCTCAGCGGTCGCACGGAGCCCGTGAGCGAGTGCACGCGCACGCCGTCGCCACCGTTGCGCTTGACCTCGTAGAGGGCGGCATCGGCGCGGCCGAAGAGCGAGCTGAAGTCAAAGCCCGCGCGCGCAGCGCTTGCGGCGACGCCAAGGGAGATCGCCACCTTGATGTCGGCGATCGGCTGCGCGTCGACGGCGCGGCGGATGCGCTCGGCGACCGCTGCGGCCTGGTGCTCGTCCGCGTCGGAGAGGAAGACCACGAACTCCTCGCCACCGAGGCGGTAGGCGCCCGCGCCACCGGGGAGGCAGGCGCTCATGCGTGCCGCCACCTCGCGCAGGACGGCGTCGCCGACCGCGTGGCCGTGCGTGTCGTTGATCGCCTTGAAGCGGTCTGGGTCGCCGACGATCAGGGCGACCGGGCGGCCGGTGATCGCGGATTGGTATTCGAGCTCGGCAGCGCGTGCGCGCAGCGCCATGCGGTTTGGCAGCCTGGTCAGCTGGTCGAGCGTCGCCACGCCGCGTGTGCTCACGTCGAGGCTGGCGACGACCATCGCGACGAAGCCGGCCGAGATCATCACGGCAAGCGGGTAGAGCAGATAGAAGGGATGCGCGAGGACGACCGCGCGATCGGCTGTGAAGGCAACGGCGATCATCAGCGCGGCGCTGTAGGCCATCGTGGCGATCGCCATCCGCACCGGGAAGACGATGCAGGCAAGTTGCAGTATCAGCATCAGCAGCGTGAGCAGGTACACGCGCGGCCCCTGAGCGATCGCGATGGCGGCCGCCAGGCCCGCCTGGGTGATCGCCACGCAGCCGATCAGCGCCAGCTCCGGGCGCCGGAAGCGCTCCAGCCGCCGCTGGATCACGAAGAAGACGATCATCCCCGGCAGCGGCGGCAGCGCCGCCAGCCAGCCGAAGGTCGGACCGCCGATCAGCGCGGCGATGCCAAGCAGGACCGACCCGCGCACCTCGGCCGGTCGCAGCCGGCGGCTGAGGTCGAGCAGGCGTCCACGCTCGGAGTCATTGCGACAGGTCAGGATGTCCACACTCGTCCGATCGTCGCCCCGCGGGATTCCCTTTAGGGGCCGGTTTGCACGTGGGCGGATGGGCGGCTAGTGCGGACCGCTTTCACAGGCGTTGAATCCACGCTTGCAACAATGATAGCGAAGCCTGCCAGAGCAGAGGCGTCGCTGCGATCGCCGGCACCGATCGCCAGCCACCGACCGCAAGCTCATTACTTGCATATAAGTTTATACTCTGGTAATATGGCAGCGATGGCACCGCCGAACCAGCTGGCCACAACGTCGCCGAGGACGCTTGCAGATGGTCGCCAGGACGCCGCGCCGGCGTCAGCACCGCACCGTGTGCGGATGGCGCGACCTGAGCGCGAAGGGCAGATGCTTGCGGTCGCGCGTGCGCTCTTTGCCGAGCGCGGCTTCGCCGCTGTGACGATGGATGAGGTCGCCACAGCCGCGGGTATCACCAAGCCGCTGCTCTACAACTACTTCGGCAACAAGGAGCAGCTCTATCTGGCGTGCATGGGTCCGGCAGGCGACGCGCTCCTGGAGGCGATCCTGAAGGCTGTGCGGGCCGCCGCAGATCCCGCCGAGGCGCTTGAAGTGGGCATCGGCGCCTTCTTCGCCTTCCTGGACAGCGAACGTGGCGCCTGGAGGGTGCTCTTCGACGAGACGCTGCCGGCCTCCGGCGAGGTCGCTCTGCGCGTGGCCGAGTACCGCGAGCGGCTGGCGGCGCTGCTTGAAGAGGCGCTTGGGGCTCAGCTCGGCGGCAGCGTCAGCGGGCGGGTGGCGACCGAAGTGCGCGCGCTCTCCGCCGCGGTGCTCGGCGCCGCTGAGGCGCTCGGCCGCTGGTGGCTGAGCGAGCAGAGCATCTCCGCCGCGGAGGCGGCGCAGATGCTGGCGGAGACGCTTGCGCCGGGGATGCGCGCGCGCATCGCGGCGCGCGCGGGGGGAGCACGATGAGCGCGAGCGGCCAGCAGCTGCGGGAGGCGGTGATCGTGGGCGGCAACCGCATCCCGTTTGCGCGCTCCAACAGCGCCTACGCCGAGGAGACCAACGAGAAGATGCTGACCGCGGCGCTGGAAGGGCTGATCGAGCGCTTCGACCTTGCCGGGGAGCGCCTCGGCGAGGTTGTCGGCGGAGCGGTCCTCAAGCACCCTCGCGACCATGGCCTCACCAGGGAGAGCGTGCTTGGCAGCAGGCTTGCCCCCGAGACGCCGGCATATGACGTTCAGCAGGCCTGCGGCACCGGTCTGGAGGCGGCGATCCTGGTCGCCAACAAGGTCTCGCTCGGTCAGATCGAGGTGGGGATCGCAGGCGGGGTGGATACGACCTCCGATGCTCCGATCACGCTCTCAGACTCCCTGCGCGCGAAGCTTGTGCGGGCAAACGCCGAGCGCACATGGAAGGGCAAGCTGCGCCAGGTCGCGCGGATCCGCCCGCCCGACCTGATCCCGGAGCCGCCGCGAAATGTGGAGCCACGGACCGGCCTCTCGATGGGCGAGCACTGCGCGATCATGGCGCGCGAATGGCAGGTCAGCCGCGAGGAGCAGGACCAGCTGACGGTGGAGAGCCACCGCAAGCTCGCCGCCGCCTATGAGCGCGGCTTCTTTGCCGATCTGCTGACCCCCCATGCGGGGCTTGAGCGCGACCAGAACCTGCGCGCTGACTCCACGCTTGAGAAGCTTGCGCGCCTGAAGCCGGTCTTCGGCGGCCCGGAGGGAACGATGACCGCTGGCAATTCGACGCCGCTCTCCGATGGCGCCTCGGCGGTGCTGATCGCAAGCGAGCAGTGGGCGCGGGAGCGCGACCTGCCGATTCTCGCCCGCATCACCCACGCGCAGACCGCGGCGGTCGATCACGTCGGACGCCGCGAAGGGCTGCTGATGGCGCCCGCCTATGCGATGGAGCGGATGCTCGCGCGGGCGGGGCTGGCGCTGCAGGACTTCGACCTCTATGAGATTCACGAGGCCTTTGCCGCGCAGGTGCTGTGCACGCTGAAGGCGTGGGAGGACGAGAGCTTCTGCCGGGAGCGGCTCGGGCGCGAGCAGCCGCTCGGGGAGATCGACCGCGAGCGGCTGAACGTCAATGGCGGCTCGCTCGCCGCAGGCCACCCCTTTGCGGCCACCGGCGGGAGGCTTGTCGCGGGGCTGGCAAAGGCGCTGGCGGAGCGCGGCGGCGGCCGCGGCGTGATCTCCGTGTGCGCCGCGGGCGGCCAGGGAGTTGTGGCGATCCTTGAATCGTGATTGCAGGCGAAAGATGAGGTGGCAGTGATGGCAGACACGTACGCGAAGGTTGTGAATGCGCCGCCGGTGCGACCGCTGGCGGCCCGACTGGGGCTGCCGCGCCCGCCGCAGCTTGAGCGCGGCGCGGGGCCGCTTGGCGCGCTGCAGGCGGGGATCGTGCTCGGCGCCGCCCCTGAAGGGAGCCTCAAGGGGGCGCTCTCGGCGGCGCTCGAGCGCTGCCTCCCGCGCACCCCTGTGCGCGAGGGCGGGCAGGGAGAGGCCGCCGGTGCTCTGATCTTCGACGCCAGCGGGATCGCGGAGCCCGGAGCGCTCGGCTGTCTGCAGGAGTTCTTCTCGCCACGGGTGCGCGCCCTGGCTCCCAGCGGGCGGGTGATTGTTGCGGCGCTGGCACCCGAGCGCTGCGCCGACCTGCGGGCGCGCGCGGCGCAGCGGGCGCTTGAGGGCTTCACGCGCGCGCTCGGCAAGGAGCTCGGGCGCCGCGGCGTGACCGTCAACCTGCTGCGCGTGGAGGAGGGCGCAGAGCAGGCGCTCGACTCGACGCTGGCCTTTCTGCTTTCCGGGCGCTCCGCATACGTCTCCGGGCAGGTGATCACGCTGCAGCCGCCCGCCGGCACGCCCGAGCAGGTCGACCCCGATCGGCCGCTCGCCGGTCGCAGGGCGCTGGTGACCGGGGCCGCACGCGGGATCGGTGCGGCGATCGCCCAGACGCTCGCGCGCCAGGGGGCGGCCGTGACCGGGATCGATGTGCCCGCTGCGGCGCAGACGCTCCGCGCGACGATGGGGCTGATCTCCGGGCGCGCGATCACGCTTGACATAACTGCTCAGGATGCGCCACGGAAGATCATCGAGGCGCTTGCCGAGGGCGTTGACGTGGTTGTGCACAACGCCGGCGTCACCCGCGACCGCACGCTTGCGAAGATGGATGCTGAGCGCTTCAGCTCGGTGATCGAGATCAACGCGGTAGCCGTCGAAGAGATCAACGCCGCGCTGCTTGAGGCCGATGCGCTGCGGGCGGGCGGGCGCATCGTCTGCCTCTCCTCGATCGCTGGGATCGCGGGCAATGCGGGGCAGACCAACTATGCGACCTCCAAGGCCTGCGTGATCGGCATCGTGCAAGCGCTTGCGCCGGTGCTCGCAGAGCGCGGCGGGGCGACGATCAATGCGGTCGCGCCGGGCTTCATCGAGACGCAGATGACCGCCGCGATGCCCTTTGCGATCCGCGAAGCGGGCAGGCGCATGAGCAGCCTCCTGCAGGGCGGCCTGCCCGAGGATGTCGCGGAGACCGTGGGCTGGCTTGCCGACCCCCGCTCGAGCGCGATCAACGGCTCGGTGATCCGCGTCTGCGGCCAGAGCTTCCTGGGGGCTTAGGCGGTGACCGCGGCGGGCACAGCACGTCGGGACCTGCGCGAGCTTCCGCATCTGCTGCCGCTCTACGCGCGTGCGGCGGCGGGCCTGCTGCCCGGCGCGGCGCTGCTGCCGTGGGTTCCTGGCGGGGGCGGTGCGCTGCCGGCGCTTGAGCTCTCTGCAGAGGGGGTTCTGATCGAGCGCGGGCGCCTTGGCGCCTACAACGCGGTGTGCGGCTTTGCGCAGGCCACAGAGGTGCCCTCGACCTACCTGCACATCCTTGCCTTCCCGCTGCAGATGGCGCTGATGGCGGACGGGCGCTTCCCGTTCTCGCCGGTCGGGCTCGTGCACATCGAGAATGAGATCACTCAGCACGCACGGGTGCCGGCGGGAGCGGAGATCGCGCTCTCGGCCAGGACCGGGGCGCTGGCGGCGCACCCCCGCGGCGCAAGCTTCGACCTCGAGGCGCAGGCGCGCGTCGAGGGGGAGCTGATCTGGAGCGAGCGCTCCGTGATGCTGAAGGTCGGCGCGCGCGCGCCGCAGGATGCCGGTGCGCCGGGCGCAAAGCCCGCCGGCGGCCTGAGCGGCGCGGACGCAGCGGCAGAGGGCAGCGCGCCGGCGGGGGAGCAGGTGTGGGATTGCCCGGCTGACCTCGGCAGGCGCTACGGCGCGGTGTCAGGCGACCGCAACCCGATCCACATGCACCCGCTCGCTGCGCGCCTCTTTGGCTTCCCGCGCGCGATCGCCCACGGCATGTGGTCGAAGGCCCGCTGCGTCGCCGCCCTTGCCGACCAGCTTCCTGAGCGCTACAGCGTGCAGGTCTCCTTCCGGCGGCCGATCCTGCTGCCGGCGCAGGTGCGCTTTCAGCGCTTTGCGGAAGCCGAAGGCGCGGGCGCGATCGCCTTTGCGCTGCGCAGCGCGGCCGGAGACCAGCTTCACCTCCAAGGCGCGGTGAGGCCGCTGTGAGCGCGGCAGCGAGAGGCCGTGAGCTTGGGCTGCGCGCGATGCGAGCGCTTGCCTCCTCGCCGACGCTCGATCGCCTGGGCGCGCGCAAGGCGGCAGAGCGGGCGATCTATCGGGCGAGCAAGGGCGGCTTTCAGGCGGTGGCGGGCGCGGGGCGCACATTTGCGGCGGCACGCAAGCTGAGGTCGCCGGCGCGCCAGCCGGTGGCCGGCAAGAGGAGCATGTTTGACCTCACGCCGAGCGCCGAGCAGGAGATGCTGGTCGAGGCGATCGGCGACTTTGCAGGCTCCGCGATGCGCCCGGCGGCAGGTCAGGCAGACGCCGAGCTGCGCACCCCGCCGGAGCTGCTGGCTCAGGGTGTCGAGCTCGGCCTCTTCGCTTTGGCCATCCCGGAGGAGCTGGGCGGCGTGATGGAGGAGCGCTCCGCGGTGACCGCAGCGCTCGCATACGAAGCGCTCGGCCGCGGCGACATGGGCATCGCGCTGGCGATCCTCGCCCCGGCGGCGGTTGCCACCGCGCTCTCGCTGTGGGGCGACGCCGAGCAGCAGTCGCGCTACCTGGAGCCCTTTGCCGGCGAGCAGCCGCCGGCAGGCGCGCTGGCGCTGCTCGAGGACGCGCCGCTGTTTGACCCCCTGGCGCCCACGACACGCGCGCGGCGACAGGGTGCAGACTGGCTGCTTGACGGCGAGAAGGCGCTCGTCCCGCGTGCGGCCGAGGGAGAGCTCTTTGTGGTGGGTGCGCAAACGCCCTCAGGCTCTCCGGGCCTCTTCATCATCGAGGGCGGCAGCGGCGGGCTGAGCGCTCAGGCGCAGCCGGCGATGGGGCTGCGGGCGGCGGCGACCGCGCGCCTGCGGCTTGAGGAGGTGCGCGTGCCCGCATCCGCGCTGCTTGCCGAGGGCGATCCGGCGGCCTATCGCGAGTGCGTGCAGCGTGCGCGGATCGCCTGGTGCGCGCTGAGCGTCGGGGTCGCGCAGGCGGTGCGCGACTATGTCATCCCCTACGTCAAGGAGCGTGTGGCCTTCGGTGAGCCGATCGCAAACCGGCAGGCAGTCGCCTTTGCGGTCGCGGACATCGCGGTCGAGCTTGAAGGCATGCGCCTGGCCACCTGGCGCGCGGCGAGCCGCGCCGACGCCGGCAGCGAGTTTGCGCGCGAGGCGGCGCTTGCGCGTGCGCTCTGCGCCCGCCATGGGATGAGGATCGGTGCCGAAGGGGTCCAGCTGCTCGGCGGGCACGGCTACGTCAAGGAGCACCCGGTCGAGCGCTGGTACCGCGACCTGCGCGCCGCAGGGCTGCTCGAGGGAGCGTTGCTGGTCTAGCGATGAGGACGGAAGGCAGATGATCAATCTCGAGATTCCCGGACGGCTGCGGGCGCTTGCCCAGCAGGCAAACGAGGTGGCGCGCGAGGTCTTCCGACCGATCTCGCGCAAGTACGATCGCGAAGAGCACGCCTACCCCAAGGAGCTGGACATGCTCGCGGCGCTGATGGAGGGGATGGAAGCCTCGGGCGAGATGGAGGGCGCGGGCGCGGCGGGCGTGCGCCGCACGGGGGGCGGCGAAGAGGGAGTGCGCAACGGCTCGAACATGGCGACCGTGCTGGGGATCATCGAGCTCTGCTACGGAGACGTCGGGCTGCTGCTGACGATGCCCCGCCAGGGCCTCGGCAACTCGGCGATCGCCTCGGTTGCGAACGAGGAGCAGCTGCAGCGCTTCGGCGGCAAATGGGCGGCGATGGCGATCACCGAGCCCGAGGCGGGGTCGGACTCGGCGGCGATCAAGACGACAGCGGTGCTCGATGGCGACGAGTACGTCCTCAATGGCGAGAAGATCTTTGTGACCTCAGGCTCGCGCGCGGACCTGATCGTCGTCTGGGCGACGCTAGATCGGAGCAAGGGCCGCGCCGCGATCAAGTCCTTTGTGGTGCCGCGCGAGACTCCCGGGCTGATCCTGGAGCGCGTCGAGCACAAGCTCGGGATCCGTGCCTCCGACACCGCGAACTTCCGCCTGGAGAACTGCCGCATACCAAAGGAGAACCTGCTTGGAAGCCCCGAGATCGACACCGCGAAGGGGTTTGCGGGCGTCATGCAGACCTTTGACAACACCCGCCCGCTGGTCGCGGGGATGGCGGTGGGGCTGGCGCGCGCGTGCATCGAGGAGACGACGCGCCTGCTTGCGGAGGCGGGCGTGCGCGTCGATCCCACCCGCCCGGCATACGCGCAGCCCGCGGCTGCCGCGCGCCTGCTGGAGCTGGAGGCAGACTACGAGGCGGCGCGCCTGCTCACGATCCAGGCCGCCTGGATGGCCGACAACGCAAAGCCCAACTCGCTGCAGGCCTCGATGGCGAAGGCGAAGGCCGGGCGCACCTGCGTCGAGGTGGCGCTCGGCTGCGTGGAGCTTGCCGGCGGCCTCGGCTACAGCGAGGAGAGCCTGCTTGAGAAGTGGGCGCGCGATGCGAAGATCCTCGACATCTTCGAGGGCACACAGCAGATCCAGCTGCTGATCATCGCCCGCCAGCTGCTGGGGAAGAGCTCGGCGGAGCTGCGGTAGTAGGCTCTATGCCGTTCAGAAGCGCTGCAGGCAAGCGCTGCGGTGCCCCGTGTAGCTGCCCAAAACGAGCAGAGGAGGTCGGATGTCCGCGAAGTCTTCAGGTAGAAGCGCCTCAGCGCGCACAGGCGTGAGAGCGCAGCGGCTGCTGCCGAGGGCGTGCATGGCGTGCGTTGCGCTCGCGCTCGCGCTCCCGGCGGCCGGGCTTGCCGGCACCCCGGCCTATACGCTGAAGGTGAAGGTGCCGCGCAGGGTGAGCAGCCTCGCGTATTACAAAGTGCGCGTAACTGGACACGCCGGGAAGAGCGCGAAGCTGCTTGTCTTCCTCGACTACCATGCCTGCGGCCGCGGACCAGAAGCGGAGCTTGGACGCGGCGCGCCGGAGGCGAGCTCTGCGGTGGCGGGGGCATTCAGCAAGGTGATCACCTCGCACAGCGAACTGCCGCCGGGCAAGACCAGGGCGGTCGATCATGTCTGCGCTTACCTCTTTGGCGGTGCCGGCGCCGGACACGTGCTGGCGAGTGCGCATGCGGTCTTCCACGTGCGCTGAGGCTCGGCAAGAGTCGAGGCTGGTTGTCTATCGAGCCGGGCTTGGCGCCACGCGCGGATTGCGCAGCGGCGGCAGCGACGCCTCGATCTGCGCGCGGCGCGCCTCCAAGAAGGGCGGCAGCGAAAGGTGCTCGCCCAGGTGCTCAGGGTCCTCGTCAACGGCGAAGCCCGGCCCGATCGTCGCCAGCTCGAAGAGCACACCTGAGGGCTCGCGGAAGTAGATCGAGCGGAAGTAGAAGCGGTCGATGACCGGCGTGGGCCTCGCGCCCGCCGCGATCACGCGGTCGCGCCAGGCCTCATGCTCGGCGCCCTGTGCCGCAAAGGCAATGTGGTGGACCGTGCCTGCTCCCGGGCGCGCGGGCGTGGCGGGAGGCGGGTCGTAGACGTAGAAGGCCGAGCGGGAGGGTCCACGCAGCCGATAGCGCTCCGGGCCGCCGCTGAAGCCGAGCGCTTCCGCAAGCAGCGCGGCGCTCGCGGGCGGATCTGCGCTGTAGGCACGGACGCCGTCAAAGCCCTGCAGCGCGCACTCGGCGGGGATGTCAGGCGCCTTGGCGGGAAGCGGCTCATCGTCGCTTGAGCTCGGCGCAAGCTCGTGCTCCAGCCCCTCCGGATCGCTGAAGCGCAGGCGTTCTTGCTCGCGCGCACACGGCGTTCCGTGGTCACGCAGGCGCCGCTCCCAGAAGTCCAGCGCGGCTGCGCTTTTCAGGCGCCAGCAGATGCGGTGCACCATGCCGGCGCCCGCACTGCCGCGCGCGGCATGGGGGTAGGCGAAGAAGGTCAGATCTGCGCCCGGCGAGCCGCGCTCGTCGGCGTAGAAGAGGTGGTAGGCGCCCGGATCGTCCTGATTGACGGTCTGCTTGACCAGGCGCAGGCCGAGCAGCAGGCAGTAGAAGTCGATGTTCGCCTGCGCGTCGGCGGTGATCGCGGTGATGTGATGGATGCCGTTCAGCTGCATCTGTGGCCATGCTACCCCGGCGACGCCCGCCGTCTCTCAGAGCTCCTCGAGCAGCTCTGCAAGGTGGCGCAGCAGTCGCGAGGCGCTCGCGCGCTCGGCGGGGTCAAGGCGCTCATAGAGCTTCTTGCGCCGGCGTGCGAGCGAGCGGCGCCTGGCGCGCAGGCGCTCCTCGCCCCGCTTCGTGAGGCTGAGCATGATCGTGCGCCGATCGCGCAGCGAGCGCGTGCGCGCCACCAGCCCATCGGCCTCGAGGCAGTCGATCATGCGCGTGACGGTGGGCGCGGAGATGCCCGCGGCCGCCGCCAGGCGCCCGAGCGGCAGCGCATCCTCGCCGAGCAGCGGCAGCAGCAGGTAGTACTGGGAGAGCGAGAGCTCGCCAGCGCGGGCGCCGCCACGCGCCGCCCGGCGGCGCAGAGCGAGCACGAGCTCATCCCATGCGCGCGCAAAGTGCGCCGCGGCGTGCGGCTCGGCATGGTCGCTTGAGTTGTCGTTGGAGAGCATAGGGAAGGTAAAGAAAAGGATGGCTGATAGTTAGGGTAGCGAAGTAGATGCTATAATGCAGGGCGATCAGAACATTGGAAATCAGGCCGTCCGCCCGCGGCTGGCCATCAGCAGTTCCGATCAGAGCCCTCCGGGCGGTTGACCACGAAGATGGAAAACAAAGGAGGCGATCTCGATGAGCATTCGCTACCTGTCAAACCTCGCACTGACCCTGATTGCCGGCTTCCTGATCGTCGCGACGCAGGCCTTTACGCTGCCTGTCGTCGCCTGGATCGGCTTCGGCCTCTCGATCGCCCTGCTGGCGCTGGGTGCGGCGAGCATGCTGATCCCGCCGCTCGCGCAGCGCGTGATGGGCGGAACGGTTGCGGTTGTCGCAGCCTGGACGATCATCGCAAGCCTCGTGTTTGCGCCGGCCACGGCGATGTGGCTGATCTTCGCCTCGGCGATCGCGATGACCGCGCTTGGCGTCGCCGGCCTCTCTCTGCACGAGCTGCGCAGTGAGCGCGTCGTGCACTCGCTCGAGGTGACCGGTGCTGAGAAGCGCGAGGGCGAGTACGCGCACGCATAGGTTGCTGATCGCGTGATGCAGACGCGACGGGCGCCTCGGCCGCGAGGCGCCCGTCGTCAGCTCTCGGTCGCGGTTGAAGCCGGTCCGCGCACGCGGTAGAGGCGGACCGGCTCGCTGATCCCGCGCAGCCGCCGCGCGCCGGCGAAGGACCAGCTGAAGGGCTCCTCGGGAAGCGCTCGGCGCACCTCCTCGTGGGTCAGGACGCTGCCCGGGCGGGCGATGTCGGTCAGCCGGCTGGCGAGGTTGACCGGCCGTCCGTACCAGTCCGCAGCGCGCGAGAGGGCGTGTCCAAAGGCGATGCCGGCACGCAGGCGCGGCAGCGCGTGCTCTGCCTCCGCGACATCGACCAGCCTCAGCGCGGTCTCAAGCAGCGGCGGCAGCTCGGCGCTGACGAGCATGAGGCCGTCGCCGAGCGTCTTGACCAGGCGCACAGGCGGATGCGCAAGCTCGGCCCCGAGCGTCTCCAGACGCAGCGCGATCGCGGTCAGCTCGTGCGGCTCCAGGCGCTCGCCGGCGCGGGTGAAGCCGACGAGGTCGGCAAAGGCGACGCCGATCGGCCGCGCTCCCGGGAGCGCGGCCGCTGATAGCTCGGCGGCGCTGACCGCCTCGGAGCGGAAGTGGTTGCGCAGGTGCAGGCCGAGCGTGCGGCCGAGCAGCTGGTCGAGCATCGGCGTCAGCGCAGAGACGACCTGCACCCAGCGCTCCGCAAGCTCCTCCTCGCGTGCGCCCGGATCGCGCGTGAGCGAGATCGCGACCTCTCCCATCACCTCTGCCACCGGCGGCAGCGCGCGCGCGAGCACGCGTGCGACCTCGAGCAGGCTCTCATCGCCCACGCCGGCTGCGCGATAGGCGGCGAGCACGCGCGCAAGCTCCAGGTCGCCGTCGCCGTAGACGCGTTCCTGCGCGCCCGCCACGGCAAGCCCGGCCGCGTGCATCACTTGCTCCAGGAATGCCGGATCGAGCCCGGAGGCGGCGGCCACCTCCGCTCTGGTGTGTTTGGCGCCGCCGCCCACCAGGCGCTCCGCGCCCACGAACAGCAGCGTGTCGTTGGCCTGCGCGCTGCGCAGCTCCTCGACTCCGACGCCGCTTGCTGCAAGTCGGCGCAGCAGTCGCAGGCGCTCTGCGCGCGCATCGCCGCTCAAGCCATCGAGCAGGCCCTCGGCTGCAAAATCGATCTGCTGTGGCATCGAGCTCCTTCCCGGGGTGTGCGGAGGCATACATGTAAGCGCAGCGGGCGGCGCGCGGCGCTGTGGCAAGATGAGGCGATGGAGCGCGCAACGACCCAGACGCGTCTGCGCGAGCGCGCGCCGGAGCGCTTTGTGCCGTTGCGGCGGGAGCTTGGCGTCAGCACCTTCGGGATCAACCAGATCGTGCTGGAGCCCGGGCAGCGCGGGCGCATCCATCGTCACCTGCGCCAAGAGGAGGTCTACCTGGTGCTCTCCGGCACACTGAGCCTGCTCATCGACGGCGAGGAGATGGAGCTCGAGGCTGGCGAGCTGATCCGCGTCGCCCCCGAGTGCCGCCGGCAGCTGGCAAACCGCGGCCCGGGGCCGCTGTCGGTGCTCGCGCTCGGTGGCGCGAATCCCCACGAGGGTCGTGACGGGGAGGCATTCGAGAGCTTTCACGCCGAGCACGGCGCGCCCCCGCAGGAGCTGCCCCTACCGCCGGACCTCGATCAGGGGGAGCTGCGCGCATAGCGACGCCGCAGCGGACAACGCCGGCGCTCTCGCGCAGGCGGCGCCTGACGGTGCTTGTGATCTGCTCGATGAGCCTGCTGATCGTGGGCCTTGATGTGACGATCGTCAACGTCGCGCTGCCCGCGATCCATCGCTCCCTGCACTCGAGCTACTCGGCGTTGCAGTGGACGATCGACGCCTACACCCTCGTGCTTGCAAGCCTGCTGATGCTCTCGGGCTCGACCGCCGATCGCATCGGGCGACGACGGCTCTTCCAGGTCGGTCTCGCCACCTTCTCGGCCGGCTCGCTGCTCTGCGCGCTGGCGCCGAACGCAGGCTTTCTGATCGCCTTCCGCGCGATGCAGGCGATCGGCGGCTCGATGCTGAACCCGGTCGCGATGTCGATCATCCGCAACGTCTTCGAGGATCCGCGCGAGCGCGCGCAGGCGATCGGCGTCTGGGGCGCGATGATCGGGCTCTCGATGGCGCTCGGCCCGATCACTGGAGGCGCGCTTGTGGACTCGGTCGGCTGGCGCGCCGTCTTTCTGGTGAATGTGCCGATCGGGCTGCTTGCGATCGTCCTGACCGCGCTCTACGTGCCCGAGTCGCGGGCGCCGCGCGCGCGGCGCATCGACCCGCTCGGTCAGGCGCTGATCGTGGTCGCGCTGGCGGCGCTCACCTACGCGATCATCGAGGGCGGCGACCACGGCTTCGGCGCTGGCGATGTGATCGCCTTCTTCGCCCTCGCCGGGTGCGCGTTCGCGGCGTTGGTGATCCACGAGCTGCGCACCTTTGAGCCGCTGATCGAGCTGCGCTTCTTCCGCAGCGCGCCCTTCAGCGGCGCCAGCGCGATCGCGGTGGCGGCGTTTGCGGCGATGGGCGGCTTCCTCTTCCTCAACACCCTCTATCTGCAGGACGTGCGCGGCCTCTCGGCGCTCGACGCCGGCCTCTACACGCTGCCGATGGCGGGCATGACCGTGATCCTCGCGCCGATCTCAGGTCGGATCGTCGGCGCCCGCGGCGCTCGTCCCTCGATGGTGCTAGCGGCGCTTGCGCTGATCGCAAGCGGCGTGATGCTCGCGCAGATCGGCGATCACACCGCCACCGCCTACCTGCTTGGCGCCTACTTCGCCTTCGGCGTCGGCTTTGGGCTTGTGAACCCGCCGATCACTAACACGGCGGTCTCGGGCATGCCGCCCGCGCAGGCCGGCGTCGCGGCGGCGGTCGCCTCGACCAGCCGCCAGGTCGGCCAGACGCTGGGCGTCGCCGTGCTGGGAGCGATCGCCGCCGGATCGACGAGCGCGCACATCGGCCCGGGCTTCGCGGCGGCGACCCATCCGGCCTGGTGGGTGATCGCGGCGCTCGGCGTCGTGATCCTGGCAGCCGCGCTCGCCTCGACCGGTCGCTGGGCGCAGCGCACCGCGCGCGCGACCGCAGAGCTCTTCCGCGAAGGCGTCTGCAGCCGCACCGGCGCAGCCGAGGTGACGGCATAGCATTGGAGCCCGCGGCGACGGCGGCGCGAAGGTGCTCGCTCGCCAGAGGCCCCAAGCGGGCGCGCGCGGCTAATGGGGCCAGGGATGCTCTTGCAGCAATTCGGCGTCGCCCTCATGATGGGGTCCGAAGACGATCAGCTCGAGCCCTTGCGGCCCGGCTTCAAAGGCGCGCACCACGCTCGGCTCGACGCGGATCGCATCCAGCGGGGAGACTGTGAGGACCTTGTCGTCCACGAGCATCCGGCCGCTGCCGGAGAGGACGACATAGACCTCCTCGGCGCGCTTGTGGCGATGGGCGAAGCCCTGGCGTCTGCCCGGCTTTATGCGCTGCAACGCCAAGCCGATCGTCTCGCAGCCGAGATCTCCGCGCGCGAATCGGGCCTCCTGAATCGCCGAGAGGCCGGCCGCGCCGGCGCGGTCAGGAACCTCGCCTAGGTTGACGAGCGTGAAGGTCGCCACGCGGCGATCCTACCCCGCTCGGCCGGCTTGCACGTCGATCGCTCAGGCGCGCTGCAGCGCGGCGACCCAGTCGGCGACGGTCAGGACCTGGGCCTGGCGCGGGAAGACGCGCTCGAGCAGCACGACGTGCAGCTCGGGGTCGGCGTCCGCGCAGCCATCCGCGAGCACCGCAAGCGCGAAGTCAAGATCGGCGGCCTGGCGAAGGGTCGAGAGCACCACGCCGCTGGTCGCGATGCCGCAGAGCACGAGCGAGTCGATTGTGCGGGCGCGCAGCAGCAGCTCCAGGTCCGATCCGGAGAAGGCGCTCACTCGGCGCTTGGTCACGACGATGTCCCCGCGCTGGGGCGCGAGCGCAGGGTGGACGTCGCTTGAGACACCTTCGATGAAGCTCTCGAAGTCGCGCAGGCGCGAGAAGGAGGGGTTGCGGGCGCTGACTTCGGGATAGCCCGGCCGGAAGCCGACCTTGACAAAGATCACCTGTACGCCCGCTCGGCGGGCGGCGTCGATCGCCTCCGTCAGCCGCGCCAGCAGCGTTTCGCTTCCCAGCCGCTCGACGATGCCCGGCTGCACGTCCATCACCAGCAGTGCGGTCCGTTGCGGGTCCACGGCGGGATCGTAAGCGCAGGCGTCCTGCGCCGCGGAGCCGAGCATGTCTTGCGGGCGCCCGAGCAGACCGCAGGTTCTTACGTAAACGTAAGGTTTGCGCTATCATTGGCGCTCACGGCCGGCGCAACGGACGGCTGAGGCACCTCCAGCAAGAGCGACAGACGCGAAGGCGGCACGCGATGAGACTGCAGAGCGAATGGATCGAGTACGGCTCAGATGGCGCATCCGTCGCGGCCTATCTGGCGCGAGCGCACCCCGCAGCGGCACAGCCGCTGCCGGGCGTGCTTGTGATTCAGGAGATATGGGGGCCGGACGGGCACATCTGCGACGTTGCGCAGCGTCTGGCGGAGGCCGGCTATCTGGCGCTCGCTGTCGACCTCTACTCGCACGGTGGGCGCCCGCCCGAGCTTGCGGCCGAGCGCATCGAGGCGGCCAAGTCCTTCCTTGACTCGGTGGGGCAGACGGCGTGGATGGACCCCGCCGCCCGCGCGGCGGAGCTGGCAAAGCTGCCGGCGGAGCGCGCAGAGCAGGTCGGCGCGACGCTTGGCGCGCTGCTCTCGGGAACGCGCCCGATGGGGCGCTATCTCGCTGACCTGCGCGCAGCCTACGCGTGGCTGGCGCAGCACCCCGGCTGCGATGGTCGCGTTGCCTCGGTCGGCTTCTGCCTGGGCGGCGGCCTCTCGGCGCAGCTTGCCTGCAGCGAGAGCGCCCTTGCGGCAGCGGTTATCTTCTACGGCGCCGCTCCGGCCGCCGAGCAGGTCGCGCAGATCGCCTGTCCGCTGCTGGGCATCTACGGCGCCGAGGATGAGCGCATCAACGCCGGCGTGCCCGCCTTTGCAGGTGCGATGGCGGCGGCGGGCAAGGCGTTTGAGGCGATCTACTTCGAGGGCGCCGGCCATGCCTTCTTCAACGACACCCGCGCCTCCTACCGCGCAGGACCGGCGCGCTCGGCTTGGGCGCGCACGCTCGACTTCCTCGATCGCCACACCTCCCCCGCGGGCGCGCGCAGCGAAGGGGGCGCCGGCCGATGAGCCGCCGCGGCGCCGCCACCCACCCTGAGCGCTACAAGTGGATCGCGCTCTCGAACACCACGCTCGGCATCCTGATGGCGACGATCAACCAGTCGATCGTGCTGATCGCGCTGCCGGACATCTTCCGCGGCATCCACCTCAACCCGCTCGTGCCCGCGAACACCAGCTATCTGCTGTGGATGCTGATGGGCTTCATGGTCGTGATGGCTGTGCTCGTCGTCTCGCTCGGCCGCGTCGGCGACATGTACGGCCGGGTGCGCATCTACAACCTCGGCTTTGCGGTCTTCACGGTGGGCTCGATCCTGCTCTCGCTCACCTGGATGAGCGGCGCCGCCGGCGCCACCTGGATGATCGCGATGCGCATCGTCCAGGGCATCGGCGGGGCCTGCCTGATGGCGAACTCGAGCGCGATCCTGACCGACGCCTTCCCGGTGCACCAGCGCGGCCTGGCGCTGGGGATCAACATGGTCTCGGCGATCGCGGGCTCCTTCATCGGGCTCGTGCTCGGCGGCGTGCTCGCGCCCGTCTCCTGGCGGCTGATCTTCCTCGTCTCGGTCCCGGTCGGGCTCTTCGGGACGGTCTGGGCATACATGAAGCTCGAGGAGCGGGGCATCCGCCGTCAGGCGCGGATCGACTGGCTCGGCAACCTCACCTTCGGCGCGGGGCTGATCCTGCTGCTGGTCGGGATCACCTACGGCATCCTCCCCTACGGCGGTCACGACATGGGCTGGACGAACCCCGAGGTGATCGGCGAGCTCTCAGGCGGGCTGGCGCTGCTTGCCCTCTTCCTCCTCCTCGAGCGGCGGGTCGCGGAGCCGATGTTCCGGCTCTCCCTCTTCCGCATCCGCCCCTTCAGCGCCGGCAGCCTTGCGGCGCTGCTGGCAGCGCTCGCGCGCGGCGGGCTGATGTTCATGCTGATCATCTGGCTGCAGGGGATCTGGCTGCCTGAGCACGGCTACCCCTTCTCGGAGACGCCGCTGTGGGCGGGTATCTACCTGCTGCCGCTCTCCGTGGGCTTCCTTGTGGCCGGGCCCTTTGCCGGGCGCCTCGCCGACCGCTTCGGCGCCAGGCCGTTCGCCACCGGCGGGATGATCGTGGCGGCGGGCACCTTCGGGCTGCTGATCGCGCTGCCCGTCGCATTCCCCTATTGGGCCTTCGCGCTCGTGATCCTCTGCAACGGCCTCGCGATGGGCCTCTTTGCGGCGCCGAACCAGACCGGGATCATGAACAGCCTGCCGCCTGACCAGCGTGGCGCCGGTGCCGGCATGGCCGGGACCTTCCAGAACTCGGCGATGGTGCTCTCGATCGGCATCTTCTTCTCGCTGATCATCGTCGGGCTGTCCGGGACGCTTCCCCACGCCCTCTACAGCGGCCTCTCGGCAAACGGGGTGCCGAGCTCCTTTGCGGCGCGCCTCTCGCACCTGCCTCCGGTGGGGACGCTCTTTGCGGCCTTCCTCGGCTACAACCCGATGGCGACCGTCCTGCATCCGATCCTGCACACGCTCCCCGCCGGCAAGGCCGCCTATCTGACCGGGCACCGCTTCTTCCCGAGCCTCGTCTCGCACCCCTTCGCGAGCGGCATCCACGAGGCCTTCCTCTTTGCGGCGGGCTGCTGCCTGGTCGCGGCGGTCGCCTCATGGCTGCGCGGCGCCCGCTACATCCATGCTGAGCAGGGCAGCGCGGAGCAGGAGGCTGCCGCGGCCGCAGAGATCGCGGCGCTCGAGGAGGCCGCGGTGGCGGAGGCCGCCTAGGGCCCTGGGGTCGCGGCGCTCTGCGTCGACGTCACCTCCGCGGCCACCGTTAGCCTGCGCTTGGCGAGCTATGGCGGCAGGCAAGCAAGGGCGCGGCAGCGCCCCCGGCGGCGTCGGCGCACCCTCTCTGCGCTCCAAGCGGGTGATCCTCAGCATCCTGCTTGCGATCTCGGCGATCGTCGGGATGTACCTGATCGCGGGCAGCCTCGAAGGGTTCTCGCGCACCGCCAGGCGCCTGGGCAGCGGCTCGCTCGGCTGGCTGCTCGCCGCCGGCGCGCTCGAGCTTGCCTCGATCGGCGGCTACGCCGTGCTCTTCTGGTCCGTGATCGCCCGCGATGTGCCAAAGATCGGCTGGCGAGCCTCCGTGCAGATCCCGCTCGCGGGAATCGCCGCGCTGCGGCTGCTTGCGACAGGCGGCGCCGGCGGATTTGCTGTCACAGCGTGGGCGCTGCGCCGAGCGGGGATGACCGCGCGCATGATCGGCACGCGCATGATCGCCGCGCTTGTGATCGAGTACTCGCTCTACCTGCTCTCGCTCGTGGTCTTCGGCTTCGGCCTGTGGGCGGGCCTCTTTGTCGGCGGCGGCTCCTTCGCGCTCACGCTGCTGCCGGCGGCGATCTCGCTTGCGCTGATCGCGATCGTGCTCGGCTTTGCGGCGCTGCCGCTGCCCGGCAGCGAGCGCCGGGATGCTGCCGGGGCGCCTCGGGAGGAGGGCGGAACGCCCGCGCGGCCCATCGCGACGCTGCGGGCGCGTCTGCTGGTGGCGCGGCAGACCGCCCATGCGGGGGTGCGCGCGGCGCTCTCGGCGCTGTCGCTGCAGAGCCCGGACCTGCGCTCGCTGGGCATGCTTGGGGCGCTCGCCTACTGGTTCTTCGACATCGCGGTCCTGTGGTGCTCCTTTCGCGCCTTCGTGCCGCCGCCGGCTGTCGCGGTGGTCGTGATGGGCTACTTCCTGGGCACGTTCGGCTCGCTGCTGCCGCTGGCGGGCGGCGTCGGCGGGGTCGAGGGCGGGATGTTCGGCGTCTTCGTCGCCTTCGGGGTGCAGCCCGCGCATGCGCTCCTGGGCGTCCTCACCTACCGCCTGATCTCCTTCTGGCTGCCCACGCTGCCGGGCGTCGCCGGCTATCTCGGCCTGCGGCGCACCGTCCACGGCTGGGAGTCGGCCGCTCGCGAGAGCGCGCAGCAGGAGCGCGCGACGGCCGGGAGCGCCTGAGCGCAGCTGCGCTCAGCGGCAGCTTTCGCTGCCGCCTTCGATCATCTGCCGCAGCGTGGGCGAGAACTGCAGTCGCACGACGCCCGGACGCTTCACCACGAGCGTGCTGAGGCCCTCAGGCGCCTTCGCGACGCACGCGGCGCCGCGCGGGGTGATCTGCCAGTAGGGGGTGTAGTTGATCGCAAGCGAGTAGCGCGCCGGCGCGCTGGCGCGCAACAGCAGCGAGGCGTGACCGAAGTGATCGACGGATGCGCTTGTGCCCGGCGGGCCGACCAGCATCGGCGTCGGGTGCGCGAGGGCGTAGATCGTGACGAAGGGGTCACGGAAGACGATCTGCAGGCCCGAGCGGCCGGATTCAAGCAGGCGGCCCTCCGCGAGCGCGCTGTAGTCGAGCTCGGTGTGCGGAAGGAGGACGTAGCGGACGCCGCTGCGCCGCAGCCAGGCCCTGTATGCGGCGGGCGAGACGATCGGCCGATAGAGCAGCGCGTTGTCCGGGAAGTCGTCCTGGCGGAACCAGCCGCGGACGATCGGGATCCCCGCGACAGGCAGGTAGTAGGCCTCCCAGTGGCCTGCCGTGTCGACCGCCTCCACGCGGTAGTTGGGGTTTGCGTGCGCCTGCAGGTAGGCGATCGCGCCACGCCAGAAGGACGGCTCTGCAGCGCGGGTGTTCAGCGCCAGCGCGGCGCTCACGAGGTTGGGCGCAAGCTGCCCGCAGAGCACGATCGTCCCGACGATCGCCGCCACCCTGCGGCCGATGCGCCGCTCCTTGAGCTGGCGCGCGAGCAGGATCCAGATCAGCGGTGCGCCGATGTAGTCGATCAGGCGTGTGGCGTTGCCGCCGACGGGCGAGGAGATGAAGTAGGCGGCGAGCGCAGCGAGGCTCATGGTTGCGAAGATGCCGCGGATGATGCCCACGCCGCGCAGCCGCTGCGAGGCCAGGAAGGCGACCGCGCTCATCGCGATCACCTGAAAGAGCGCCCAGAAGTTGAAGTGGAAGGTGCCGCCGACCGGGAAGGCAAGCTGCAGGGCCCCCCCGACCGCCGCGCAGGCGGCAAGGCCGAGCGCGAGGTCCAGGCGTCGTATGCGCTTGAGGCTGCCCGTGCCCAGCGCGATGCCGATCAGGCTGACGATGAGCAGCAGGAACGCGAGCGGGCTTGCCAGCAGCGAGCCGAGCGCCGCAAGCGCAGCAAGCGGCAGGCGGCGATGGTTGCGCAGCGAGAGCGCAAGCAGGCCGAGCGCCATGCCCAGCGCAAAGGGGTACTCGCCGGAGATCCAGACGCCGATCGCAGCGGTGATAGCGAAGGCGCGCACCGCCCATGCGCCGCCGACGCCGAAGCGGTCCGCGACCAGTCGGGCGAACAGGTAGCCGCTGGCGGCAAGGGTCGCCATGACCGTCGGGACCTCGCCGATCAGCGCGGCCAGCGGGTAGTAGAGCAGCGAGTAGTCGACAAATGTGTAGCGGCCGTCATACCAGTAGTTGTCCCAGAACTGGAAGCCGTCATGGAGGTAGTGAACGGTCTGGTAGAGCTGGGCGGCGGTATCGATGCCGACCGGCACCAGCAGGCGCAGCAGCTCCGCGCTGGCAACCGCGAGCAGCGCTGCGAGCAGCGCCTCGCGACGGCTGGCCAGCAGCTTCGGGAGCCCGCCGGCGGGGATCCCCGCCGCGGCGAGCGCCGGCGCCGGAGCGCCCGCAGGGCGCCCCGCGGCCGCGGCGGTCGGGCGCATTCGTGCGCGAAACGCCTGAATGGAGCGCGCCGCCATGTGCGCGCCGCTGGCGACGCGTTCAAGCACGCTCGCAATCTAACGCAAGTGGTGGCGCGGGCGCTGCGCCTGCCGGCTGCCTCGGCGCCTATGCGGCGGCTTTATCCAGGCGCGTGTCGTGCCTGGAGAGGGCACGCGCAAAGGCCTGCTCGATGTGCTCTTTCCGCGCCGCCGCTGTGCGCTTGCCGCGCGCACGGCGCCCACCGGCGTGAAGAGTCCCAGCGGCAGCTCCCCCGTCGGCGCTGCGTTCCACATAGGAGGCGCAGCGCTCGATCACGAGCGCCTCGGTGCTGCCGGGCTCTGGCTGTTCCCCGGTCAGCGCAGCGAGGCGCAGCGCGGCGACCCGCTGCTCGGAGAGGCGCAGCTCGCGGGCGGTCAGCTCGACGAGGTGGATCGTGAGCAGCCGTGGGGCCGGGGCGTAGGGCATGCGCCCGAGCTCTGCGACCTCGACGCCGCAGCGGTCGCAGACGCGGATCAGGCGCAGCTCGCCGCGTGCGGGCAGGTAGCGCGCAGCGCCGCTCTGGGCATCGCAGTGATCGCAGTCCATAGCCCGATCATCGGCAGCGCTGCGGGCATGATTAAGCAAACGGGCGCCTGGACAGCGGCTCTTCGAGCCTCGGTGCCCGCGCAGGGCCGAGGTCGCCTGCGCGAGGCGGCGAGGCGGTGGGCGCGGCAAGGCTCCCGACGCCCTCGCCGGCGCACGACCTCAGTCGTTGAGCTCGGCGGCGAGCGTGGCGCTCGGCGCGCGCCCGCGGTCGTGGCGCTCGATGTGCTCGGCAAGCGATGAGGGCCACCAGCCCAGACGCCCGAGCAGGATCACGGCGGAGGGCACAAGCAGGGTGCGGACGATGAAGGTGTCCATCAGGATCCCGGCCGCCAGGCCGAAGCCGATCGCGCGCAGCTGGCCGCCGCCTGACCCGCCGCCGCCGAAGATCCCAAACATCGCAAAGGTGCCGCCGAGGATCACGCCCGCCGATGTGACCGTCGAGCCCGTCCGCGAGATCGCGCGCAGCACCGCCTCGCGCAGGGGCATGGTGTGGGCCTCCTCGCGGATGCGCGTCATCACGAGGATGTTGTAGTCCTCGCCCAGGGCGAGCAGGAAGATGAACATCAGGAAGGGCAGGATGAAGACGAGCCCCTTTTCGCCGCCGATCGTCACGAAGACGAGCGTTGAGAGGCCGAGCGCGGCAAGGTAGGAGAGCACGACGCTGACGATCAGGTACAGCGGCGCGATCACGGAGCGCAGCACGATGGCGAGCAGCAGGGTGATCGCGACTGCCGCGATCGGGACGATCAGCTTGAGGTCGTTGTTGGCTGTTTCGGAGATGTCGTAGAGCGAAGCCGCCTCCCCGGCGACCCCGCTCGCGTAGGCGCCGGAGGCCGCTGCGGCGGCGCTGACGACGCGGCGGATGCGCGGGGTGGCGTCCATCGCTTGGGTTGACTGCTGCGAGCCTGCGCGCAGGGCGGCCTCGAACTGGACGACGCGGCCGTTTTGCGCCACATACTGGGCGGTGGCGCGATAGGCGTTGTACTGTGCGCGCGGCAGCGCGAGCCCCGCAGGCTCGCTCAGCGGCAGCGACTGGGGATTGCCCAGGCGCCTGTGCAGCTGCGCAAAGAGGGTCGGCGAGAGCGTTGCGCCGTTGGGGATGAGCGGTCCCGCAAGCTGGGTGAACGAGCCTGAGCGCTGGAGTGCCAGATAGACGCTCTGCAGGCGTGCCGGCTGGCTCCAGACGGGCGCTCGGTAGGCGAAGATAAGGTTGGCCGGGTTGGCGGAGGTCTGCGGGAAGTGGCGCCTGAGCAGCGCGTTTCCGCTTGCCGCGCTCGAGCCGGCGGGCGCAGTCGTCGCGCCGCCAAAGCCGCCCGAGGAGTAGTTGAGCGCGCCTGCCGCGAGCGCCAGGAAGATCACGACGCCGATCGCGAGCGTCCGCGCCGGGTGGCGGATCAGGCTCGTGGCGGCGTGGCCCCAGAACCCCTCGCGCTGGCGCCCGACCTCGATCCGCGTGGGCCAGAAGGTCGCTGTGCCGAGGATCGCAAGCAGTGCGGGCAGCAGCGTGAGGCCCATCAGCAGCGTGATCGCAACCCCGATCGCGAGCGGCGCGCCGAGGTCGTGGTAGAGGCCGAAGCTCGCAAAGAGAAGGGTCAGCAGCGCGATTATCACGGTGCCCGCGGAGGCGCTGATCGACTCCCCCACGCGCGTCAGGGCGTGCACCACTGCGCTGTGGGCGTCGTCACCCTCGCGCAGCGCCTCGCGGAAGCGGAAGACCAGGAAGAGGCCGTAGTCGGTGCCGGCGCCGAGCAGCAGGACGATCAGCAGCACCTGGGTGACGGAGGAGATCTTCAGGCCGTGCGCGCCGAGCTCGGCGATGACGTTCATCGAGATCAGCAGCGCAAGCGCGCTCGGCAGCATCGTCACGATCGCGGCGAGCGGCGCGCGAAAGACGAGCGCAAGCAGCACGATGATCAGGATGATCGAGTAGCCCTGGACCTGCTTGCCGGTCCTGTTGGAGCTGGCCTGGTTGGCGACAGCGGTGGCGATCTGGCCTGCCAGGTGGACGCTCAGCCCGGGCGGGTGCGGGCCGCGTGCGAGCACCCCTTCGATCGCTTCGACGTTCGAGCGCTGCCTTTCGATGTCGTTGGGCGCGGTGTTGACGCGCACGCGCAGCTGCGCCGCTTCGCCGTCTGCGGAGAGCCCCGCGTTCTGGACGGCGCCGACGCTCTTCAGCGTGCCGATCGCACGTGCGTCTGCGCGCAGCGCCGCGCCGTCGGCGGCAGTCAGGCCACCGCTGCGCGTGGCGAGCACGAGGATCACCGCGCCGTGCTTGCCGCCCAGCAGCGGCGCGCCCAGTTCGGTTGCCTTTGCGCTTGGCGAGCTTGCCGGCAGGAAGGCGCTGTTTTCGTTGTTGACCTCGCGCGAGAGCGAGGGAAAGGCCGCGCTGCTTGCCACGAGCGCCGCCAGCCAGAAGATCACGACCGCGAAGCGGAAGCGCACGACAAAGCGGGCGAGCGCTGCAAAGAAGCGGTGCACGCCCCCACTGCCGTGGTCATCACCCAGCTGCTCTTGGTGTAATGATTCCACCTGGAACTAGATTATCGGATTGGGACGCTTCCGCGCGTTGGCGCCGACCGTTGCCGTGCCGACAGGTCTCGATCTCCCGGCGCAGGGCCTCCAACTTAGCGCTCGCTCGGCGATCTGCCGCCAATCCGCCCAGCGGCGCCACAGGTTGTTCAAGGCGCGCACCGTAACGGTCGATTGAGGCGATGTGGAGGACCTCATCTCATGCCGTGATGACGCAGAGCGCGGGCGATTGCTCGACATGAGCAGACGCCTGCGCAGGGTGGAGGCGCACGGCTCGATCCTCTTCCTCGCCGCAGCGGGGGTCGGGGCGCCGACCTTCGGGATCCTCGCGCTGCTGCCGACCCTGCCGGGGCTGATCTGCTTCTGGCTGATGCAGGGGCGCCTCGCCCGCTATCGCCGGCCCGAGCGGGGGCTCTTCGCCTGTGTTGTATTGTTGCAGTGTGGTCTGGCGGCCTCGCTTGTGATGGCGCACGGCCCGCGCATCTACCTGCTGCCGCTGATGATCGTCCCGGTGCTGCTCGCGAGCGTCGTCTTCCCCGTTCGCGTCGCGGTGCTGGTGGTCGCGCTCAGCGCGCAGCTGATGCTTGTGGTCGGGCTGGGCTTCGACCTGACCGGCGTGCGCTCCCAGCTGTTCGCGCTCCTCTATCCGCTCGGCGTGATGGTCTGCGGCTCAGGGATCGCGATGGTTGTCGCGGGGTTGGAGCTGGCGACGCGGGGCGCGGCGATCGTCGATCCGCTGACCGGGCTGCCCAACCGTATCGCGCTGCGCGCGCGAGTCGGAGAGCTCGAGCACCAGGCAAGCCTGAGCGGGCGACCGGTTGCGTTGATCGTCGGCGACCCGGATCGTTTCAAGTCGGTGAATGACCTGCGCGGGCACGCAGTCGGCGATGCGGTGCTGCGCGAAGTCGGTGCGCGCATCCGCGCCGGCCTGCCGCCGGGGGGCAGCGCCTATCGCCTGGGTGGGGAGGAGTTCGTGATCCTGCTGGGTGACGCGGACGTCCAGCAGGCGGCGGAGCTGGCCGAGCGCCTGCGCAAGCGCATCGGCGCCCGCGCGATCGAGGGGCTTCACATCGGCGTCTCCTTCGGGGTGGCCGCAAGCAGCGCGGAGGAGCCCTTCCGCTTCAGCCGCCTCTTCGGCCAGGCCGATCGCGCCCTCTACGAGGCCAAGCGCACCGGCGGCGACCGTGTTCGGCTGTGGCCGCTCGCTGCGACCGATGCGCATGCTGCCGGGGCACCGCAGGAGCCCGCGGGCGCGAGGGCGAGCGGGGCGCAGGTGCCCGAGCGCGGTCGCGCTGCGGAGACTATGCGAGCGCTCGCCCGCCAGTTCGAGCGTCGGCGCTCGGATGGCGCAGATGCGCAGGCGCAGCAGCAGGGCGAGGACGCCGAGAGCGGCTGGGAGCGCTTCACCGCGGCCGAGCACGCCGCCACGGGCAACTGGCTGGTTCAGGATGAGGTGCAGCGCCGCCAGCTGCTGGAGCTCAACCGCCACCTGCGCGAAAAGGCAAAGCCGGTGTTCGCGATCGGCTTTCTGCTGGGCGGGCTCTCAGCGCCGATCTACGGCTGGCAGATCCTGATCCTGCCCGGCCTGATGGCGATCGTCTACATCGCGGTCGAGCACAGGCTGGAGCGGATGCGCCAGCCGGAGCTTGCGCTGGGGGCGGCTTGGATGGGCCTTCAGGCCGCCTTCCTCTGCTCCGCGCTGATCGCAGACCGACAGATGCTTGTAGCCGCATCGCTTGTCTTTCTGCTGCTGATCGGCTCCTCCGCCGTCTTTCCGCCACGGGGCGTCGTTGTCGGCGTGTCCTTCACGACGCTGATCATGGCGATCGTCGCGGCGGTCGATCTGCGCCAGATGCTGCTTCACGCACCGGGGATCGTGGTCTTCTACTTGGCGATCGTGGTGACGATCGGGATGATCGGTGTCGCGGTGGGGCGTGCGACGATCGCCTACCGGGGGCTTGGCATCGTCGACCAGCTGACCGGCCTCTTCAACCGCTCCGCGCTGCTGGCGCGTGCGGCGGAGCTCGAGCACCGCTCGGCGAGCGGCGGCGCGGCGGTGGTGGTCCTTGACGTGGATCGCTTCAAGGCGATCAATGACAGCCACGGGCATGCTGTGGGCGACGCGGTCCTGCGCGAGCTCGGCTACCGGGTGCGCAAGAACCTGCGGGCGTTCGAGTCCGCCTACCGGATCGGTGGCGAGGAGTTCGTGATCCTGCTCGAACGCCTTGAGGACGAGCACGCCGAGGCTGTTGCGGAGCGCCTGCGCGCGATGATCGCCCAGGCGCCGCTGGCGGGCGTCGCGGTGACGGTCTCCTTCGGCGTCGCGGTGGCCGACGGCGACCGCTTCAGCTATGAGCGGCTGTTCGGCCTCGCCGACGCCGCCCTCTATGCCGCCAAGCGCGCGGGCGGCAACTGCGTCTACAGCATGCGCGAGGGCGAGAGCGCCGTGCCGGTCGCCGCCGCCGCATCAGCACGGGCGGCTCAGCACGCCGGCGCCGGCGCTCAACAGGTTGCGGAGTATTCCGAGACGCCTGCTCCGGCGGCCGGCTGATCGACGACGCCTTCTTCGCCCTGCAGGACCGCCCCCAGGTGGACGACGTACCAGACGCCGCGCCAGGAGATCATCGAGGCGATCCCGATCGAGCGCACTTCACCTCGCTCGCGGTAGACAAGGCGGCTGTTGGGAACCTCGTAGTAGCCGATGCTGTTGTAGCAGACGTCCGGCTTCACCCAGTGCGCGTAGCGGATCGGCACCCGCACTTCAAGGAGCGCTGCGCCGGTCGCGCCGCTGCCGAGCAGCTCATGCGCCGCTGCGATGTCAAGCTCATACTCCCGCAGCAGCCGGTCGCGCCAGTCGGCTGTCGGGTCTTCGATCGATTTCAGCTGCTGGTAGGCGGCGAGAGGAAAGAAGGCGCTGCGCGCGCGCGCGGCGTCGCCGCTGCGGATGGCTTCCCAGAGCGCAGCGGCCAGCGCCTGCAGCCTTGCGCTGTGGGCACCGGGAAGGACGTTGGTCTGAGGCAGCCGTCCTTCCTGCGCGCTGAGCGTCTGCACGTCGGTCATGCGCTGGGTGCTCCTGTGCGCCGCTGCGGGCGCGGCGCGCGGCAGCGTGTGGGCGGGTGCGCTGCGATGGCGCCTCGGCGCCCGGCGCGCGCCCTCTCCGACGACGATGTAGAGCGCCGCTGCCAGCGCGCAGAGCGCTGCCAGCGCGCCCGCGCGTCGGCGCCTGACGACGTGCCGCCGCGAGTGGCGCGTGCGGGATTGCGCGAGCGCCGAGTGCTGCTCGCGGATGCTCACGGGTCTGCGGTAAGCGAGGAGATGCCGGGGTGCTCGGCCACTTCTTCCATCCTGTGCAGGTCCGCGCTCTTGCCTTCCAGGTAGGCGTGGAGGAAGTCGGCGCTTGTGCGCGCGACGATCGAGAGCTGCGGTTCCTGGCTTGAGTAGGGCGGCAGGTGTTCTGCCCCGATCAGCGTCAGCAGGTACTTGGGGCTGCTGGCGGCGCCGAAGTACGCTTCGGTTTCGCTAGGCAGGTTGAGCTTGTCGGCCGTCCCCTGAGCGCTGAAGAGGGGTGGCGAGCCGGGCGGGAATTCATAGCCCGTGAGGCCTTCGATCTCGGCGCCGGCGAGCACCACGACCGCCTTGACGAGCGGTTCGCGGTCGTTGTGGTCGTAGCCGAGCGCAAGCGCCACATCGCCGCCGTCGGACTGTCCGGCGACCGCGATCTGCGAGGAGTTGATGAGGTCTGACAGTGGGCCGCTTGAGGCACCGGCTTCGCCGAGCAGGCGCGAGATCAGGAAGCGCATGTCGAAGGGCTCGTTGATCAGGTCCGAGCGCTCCGGGCCGCCCGGGGCGCTCGGTCGCTCAAGCGGGAATTCGGGAGCGGCGACGATGAAGCCTTCGTGCGCCCAGGCGTCGAGCAGGCGGCCGTAGAAGTTGACGCTCTGCTCGAACCCGGGCCCAAAGATGACCAGCGGGAAGGGGCCGTCGACGTCGGCGGGAACTGCGCCGCTGACGTCAGTGGCGCTTGCGGGGCCAAGCGCGGGATAGCGGATGTAGGTGAGCAGGCTGCGCGGTTCGCTCTGGCCGTTGGCATAGGTCACCGTGCGCCCTGGCTCGACATAGCGTCTGACGAGCATGCCGACGGCATAGCGCGAGGGTCGCCTTGCGGGCTTGGGCAGCTGGATCCCGCCGAGCGGCCCGCCCGCAGACCGCGCCCCGCTGCGATCGGCGCTTGCATGGTGAGCGACCGGGAGCAGCGCGAGCGCGACGTAAGCGAGCGCGGCCACGGCGACGAGCATGGCCGCCGCCAGCGCGCGCCGGCGACGCCTGAGGCGCTGTCGGTGGATCGAGCGCGCAGAGGCCTGCGCCTGACGCGGCCGATCACGCGCTGGTTGCCTGGAGGCGGGCCGGCTCACGGTGGGGTTGCTCTAAATGAAGTCTCACGCTCTGTTTAAGGCGGCGGGGCGCGCCATTTGCGAGGATCGCAGTATCTCACTCAAGGATTCAGTCAACCGGCAGTTGCAGCAGGGGCCTGGCGCCCGCGGACTGGCGCGTGCGCGCGCCAAGGACTGGGATGCGCATGTCGACCATATGGAAGCGCTCGCCCGCACGCCTGCGTTCGCGGCGCTGCGCGAGCGCATTCTGGAGCTGGCCGAGCTTGCGCCCAGCGACAGGGTTCTTGACATCGGCGCGGGCACGGGGCTGCTTGCGCTGGGCGCCGCGGAGCGCGCGCGCAGCGTGGTCGCGATCGACGTCTCCACCGCGATGTGCGAGCGCCTGGCAGCCCGCGCTCGTGCCGGCGGCAGGTCGAATGTGGAGGTCCGCACGGGCGATGCCGCGCAGCTGCCGGTCGCCGATCAGAGCTTCGAGGTGGTGCTCTCCAACTACTGCTTCCATCACCTTCCCGATCCTGCCAAGCGCAGCGCCCTGGCTGAGGTGGCGCGGGTGCTGGTACCGGGCGGGCGCTTTGTCTTCGGCGACATGATGTTCAGCTTCTCAGCGGCCTCCCGGCGCGACCGCCGGGTGCTTGCTCGCCTGGCGCTGCGTATGATCAGGCGTGGCCCCGCCGGGCTCTGGCGCCTGGCGCGCAATGGGGCGCGCGTCATGGTCGGGCGCTCCGAGCACCCTGCGCCGGCGCAGTGGTGGGAGCGTGCGCTCGTGGAGGCGGGCTTTGAGGATGTCAGCGTGCAGGCGCTCGAGCACGAGGGCGGGATCGCCTGCGCGCGCAAGCCGCCTGAGGGTCGAGGGGGCCTCACCGCCGCCGAGGGCGCGACGGTCGCGGGCGGGCCGACACCCACGCGCTAGGCGGTCGGGAGGGGTTCTGCGCGCGATGCCGCGCGGGCTTGGTGCGGAGCTCGTCCACTCCGGCGCTCGCACCCTTGTAGCGCTCGGTGCCACCGCAGCTAAGACCTCCACTTGCGGGAAGCGAGGGGCAGTGTGGAGGCAGGGGATGCATGTGACGAAGATCGCATCGCTTGCAAGGATCAGCTAGCATGGTCGCTCTCGGCTGCAAGCCGATCAACCGGGAAGACTAGGCGGGTTGCAAACCAGGCGCTAAGGGTCAGAGAATGAAGGAGCGCTCACCGTACGCTCCGTCGCCGAGATTTCCGACGGGCAACAGCGCGCAACGCGGCGCGGGGGCATCTGCTCAGCCCGAAGCGCACGCAGCACTCTTCCAGGCCTCAGCCTCAGCGCGACCGCAGATCGAAGATCGACGACAGCCGTGAGCCCCGCAACCGCGGACTACGACGCCTTCTTTCGCAAAGCGACCGGCCACGAGCCCTACGACTACCAGCGCGCGCTCGGAGAAGCCAGTGAGCTACCGGCGCTGCTTGATGTTCCGACGGGCGCGGGCAAGACTCAGGCCCTGATCGTCTCTTGGCTATATGGGCGGCGTGTGCGCAACTCGGGTCCAAGGCGCCTTCTCTACGCGCTACCGATGCGCGCGCTGGTCGAGCAGACGGAGAAAGTGGCGCGCGAGGTGCACCAGAACCTCGAACTGGATGAGGAGGAGCTATCGATTCGCACGTTGATGGGCGGGTCGGACCCTGCTGAGCTGCGCGACTGGCAGCGCTGGCCGGAGCGCGACCAAATTCTGATCGGGACGATCGACATGCTCCTTTCACGCGCGCTCAATCGCGGTTACGCCGCAGGTCGCTTCTGGTGGCCGGTGGCGTTCGGGCTGCTCAACAACGACTGCCGGTGGGTGTTCGACGAGGTTCAGCTGATGGGAGCGGCGCGCGCCACATCGGCACAGCTCGACGGCCTGCGTGCGAAGCTTGGCACCGCGCTGCCGTGCGAGACGCTCTGGGCCTCGGCGACGATCAATCGTGGTGCGCTGCTCACTTTTGACAGGCCGCAGCTGGGCGAGGTGCTCTCGCTGTCGGAGAAGGATTGCCACGGACCGCTCAAGCAACGATTGGAGGCCGCCAAGACGCTCGAGCGAGAGGATCTCTCGCACTGCAAGGATGTGACGGAACTGGGTGAGGCCGCCGCCCGACTTGCGCTCGAACGGCACATCGCGGGCACCCGGACAGTTGTGATCTTGAACACAGTTGCGGCGGCGCAGGCGGCTTACCGGTCGATCGAGAGGGACGGCTCTTGTCGCGCGACGCTTCTGCACTCGCGGTATCGACCGCCCGATCGGCGCAGACAGGCCGAGGAGGCACTGGCCGAGCCGGGGCCGGAGGGGGCAATCGTGATCGCCACGCAGGTCGTCGAGGCGGGCGTGGACCTCAGCTCCAAGACATTGCTCACCGAGAGTGCGCCTTTTTCTTCGATCGTCCAGCGCGTCGGCAGATGCAACCGCGAGGGCGAGCACGCTGATGCTTCGGTGCTGTGGCTTGACCGAGGGCCGGTTGTGGGCTCTAAAAACGAAGCCGCTGCCGCAGCGCCTTATCTGCCGGCCGATGTGGAACGGGCACGGGAAAGGCTGACGTCGCTCCTCGGCAGCTCGCTCAGCCCGGGGGCGCTTATGGCCGAGAGTATCGAGGAGTCCGACGATGACCCGAGCGTGCTGAGAAGGCGGGACCTACTGGATCTCTTTGATACAAGCCCTGATCTCTCAGGGATGGACATCGACATCGCGCCTTACATACGCGATGACGAGGAGCGGAACGTGTCCGTGCTCTTTCGCGAGCTTCCAGAGGCGAAGGAGAAGATTGCCGAGCTGCCGATGCCCCAGCGCGAGGAGCTCGTGCAGGTGCCTCTCGCAAGCCTGGGCAAGCGCGCCTGCTGGACGATCGATCATGTCGAGGGCTGTTGGGTCAGTCGAGGCGCGTACGAGATTCCGCCTGGCGCCACCGTGATGCTTGACTGCGCCGAGGGGGGCTACGACCCGACGTATGGGTGGGACGGCAAGATCAAGAAGCGGGTCGAGGCGCTCAAGCTCGACCGCTCACAGGCGCCGGAGGGAACAGGGGAGGACCCGATCAGCTGGACGCAGCAGCGCGCGACGCTCGCTGAGCATCTCAAACTGACCGCCGCGGAGGCGGAGCTGATCTCCGAGCAGCTCGACCTTGGCGAGTGGCGGGAGACGCTCAGGATTGCAGGCGCGCTCCATGACGTCGGCAAGGCGCATCCGGTCTTTCAGGCAACGCTGCGCGCCGCGATGGGCGTCGACGCAGAGGGCGACGATGGCACACTCTGGGCCAAGAGCGATAAGCGCGGCGGTCGACACAGCAGGCCCTACTTCCGGCACGAGCTGGCGAGCGCGCTGGCAGTAAGGCAGCTGGATGGCCTCGTCGGGTTGGAAGTGCGCGATCTGGTGGCCTATCTCGTCGCCGCCCATCACGGCAAGGTCCGGCTCTCAATTCGACCGGCCGCCGACGAGCGCCGGCCGCGCGATGCACCCGCCCGCGCACGCTTCGCGCTGGGCATCGTCGAGGGAGACACGCTGCCGGCGGTTGAGACTCCGCTGGGCTGCACGCCAGAGCTTACGCTGAGCCTCGCTGCGATGGAACTCGGGGCGGCTGACTCCTGGAGCGAGGCCGCCGTGCATCTGCGCGATGATCCCGGTATCGGTCCCTTTAGACTGGGCTTTCTCGAGGCTCTCCTACGAGTTGCCGACTGGCGGGCCAGCGATGCCTGAGCTGCTTCTCTCTGGCTGCGATGCGGTCACGCTTCTTGGCTACCTCAAGGCGCTCGGCGTGCACCGGATCGCATCGCTGCAGATCGACGAGGACGCGCGCGGCAGGTGGCACGAGGGAGCGTTTGAGCTGCGCGTCGACGCAGATGCTGATCGACTCGAGTCGTTTCTGATCGAGGACTACGCGCCGGCTCCAGTGGTCTCGCCCTGGAACGGCGGCAGCGGATTTCATCCCAAGGATCGAGATGAAGAGCTGCTCAAGCTGGAGCACTCGACCGAGGCTCGCTTTGCCGCGTTTCGATCAGCCATCAGCTGCGCGCGCCATGCGCTCGAGGATCTGGGCCTCAAAGACAAGCCGGAAAAGTCGGAGAAGCCGCGCCTCATCCGTGAGCTGCGTCGACGGCTTCCTGACGATGCGCTTGCCTGGCTCGACGCGGCGACTGTGATCATCGGCGACCGGGTCGCATACCCGCCGATTCTCGGCACCGGTGGCAATGACGGGCGGTTCGACTTTGCAAACAACTACGCACAGTGCGTCGTTGACTGCCTGATCTCAAGTTCGCCTGAGCGCTCACGTGCACAGCTCTCGGCCGCGCTCTTCGGCGGAGCGGTTGATCTGCAGCGGAAACGCAGTCTCGGACATCTCAGCCGCGACGCTTCGCCAAACAACTCTCCTTACGGGATGGCTGACAGTCTGGGAAACCCATGGGATCTGATTCTTGCGGTGGAGGGGTCGCTAATGCTCGTGGCGGGAGCGGCGCGAAGGCTCGGAGCCGCTGCTGGCGGAGCTCTTGCGGCACCCTTTACCGTCAGGCCCACAGCTGCCGGCTACGGCTCGGCCGTCGATGGCGAGAGCGGTCGCGACGAGCTTTGGCTTCCGCTCTGGTCGGGCTGGGCCTCGCGGGCGGAGCTGGAGACGCTCATTCGGGAGTCCAGAGCCATGGTCGGTCGCGGTCCACGGCGCCGGCAGGCCAGCAGCGGATTGGACTATGCGATCGCGGCCGGATCGCTTGGCGTGGCAAGCGGCATCACCGGCTTTCAGCGCATCGCGCTGCTCGAGCGCGCCGGGGAATCGGGACTGGCCGTTCCAATCGGGACGGTGAGCGTGTCAGAGCGTCCGGCGGCGGCAGAGGCGATCCAAACGATAGACCGATGGCTACGAGACGCCCTGCGACGCACGAGCGATGATCACGGCAGGGCCGCGCGCATCGCTGCGCGCCGTCTCGAGCGAGCCAGCTTCACACTTGCCTCGCGCGGCGGCTCGGACGATGCCTGTGCGCTGCTTGAAGCGATGGGCGAGGCGGAACATGCGCATGCACGCTCATCCTCGGTGATCGGGGCCGCAGGAGCGCGCCCGCTTGGCGCCGCCGCCGCGGGCGCATGGATTGCTGCCGCCGACGATCGCTCACCGGAGTTCGCAGCCGCCTGCGCGATCGCCGCATTACCTGCGCCGCGCCGTGGCGCCCCGGCTGTTCGCGACTACCTACACGGCACGGCTTCCCAACCTGGGGGCGGAACGGCGTTTGACGCCGAGCGACGCCACCTCGTCTCGGCGGGAAGCCCGACCGGGCTGCTTGCCGCCATCCACGCTCGGCGGCTGCGCTGCCTGGCGGCAGCGATCAAGCGGGAGGAAGGCGACGCCAGCGCGCCCTTTGCCGGGGAGGGCACTGCACCCGGAAGGCAAACAGCGGCACACAGCGCGCATCGACTGGCCTGCCACATCTCGGTTGCGCGCGCAATGGCGGCGGGCGCGCTTGACGAGCGACGGGTCATTCGCCTGCTGCGCGGTTTGGCGCTGCTCGACTACCGGGGGGCCGTGCCGGCTCCGACGGCAAAAGTGGCGGGCTCAGCCGCGCTGCCGGCCTACGACATCCTGGCGCTCGTCTGGATGGGAAATCAACTCAAATTCCTGCCAAGGGAGTCGCGCGAGATGCTCGGCCCGCGTCCAGACTGGGCGGCTCGGCTTGCGGCGGGCGCTGTCCATTCGGTCATCGCCGAGTGCATCTTGCGCCTGACCATGGCCGGGCTTGCACCGATTGCGACGGCGCGCGACTTCGCGACCCTTGCGCTCAGCCCCACCGAGGGCAGGCGGCTCTGTGCCGCACTGCTCATTCCCGTCCGCTCTTCCGATGTGGAGTCGATTGCACGGCAGCTTCTTTTGAGTCTTCCGCCAAGTCCAGAGCCAGTTGTAAACGACAAGATCAGAAAGGATGCAGCATGACCGAGGAACTGAATGGCAAACCACGGCTCATTGTGATGGCAGAGCTGGAGCCCGTGACAGGGTCCGCGTTCCAGCCCACCGGCTTTCCGGACCTGGGTGCCGCGGAGTTTGAGCGTCCACTGGGAGATACGGCGGCTCAGCAGTCCTTGCTGGTCGAGTCTGTGCAATCCATGGCAAACCATCTTGAGGGCATCGGCTGGGATATGAACGAGGATCGCCCGGTCGAGGTGCTCTCAGGCTTGCCCTACGTTGAGGTTCGCGACACGGATGGTCGCTTTCTGACCAGCTCTCGTCTGGAGCCGCACCGCCTGGCTGGCGCATATATCAAGACGGCCACCGTCGAGGGAAAGAAAGCGGGCGAGTGGATGATCGAGCGTCTCGGCGTCGAGAAGGGCAAGCCGTTGGACTGGCGCTCGATCTATGAGGCGATCTTTCGCCTCGATCCGCTGTGCCTGCTTCACGGTGTGTTCTTCTCCGATCCCCAGTGGAAGGATTATGGAAACCCCAAGATTCGTCGTGCGCTCACGGCGGTGATAGAGGCGCATGATGTGAGGCCCGTCGTCTACGGCGGGGTCAAGCGGGACGATGTGAACCCGACGGTCGGCGAGGGCCGCGGCGCAAAGGAAGGCTTCGGCTTCGTTCCGTTTGGACGCACCGAATATACCGCAAGGGAGATCCAGCTCATCGTCACGATGGATGTCGAGCAGATCCGCGGCTACGGCCTTCCCCCGGCGGAGACAGCGCTGCTTGAGGCGATCGGGCTCTGGGAGATCAGATCGCTGCTCGATCGCCCACTGCGCTTACGGACGGCCTGCGATCTGGAGGTTCGATCGCTCCAGGTGCGCCAGCCGGAGGGCTTCGATCTTCCAAGTGCTGAGGCGCTCGCCGAGCAGATCGCGAGGACCGATCTGCGCGTTGACGAGGGGATTCCGCACAAGGCGATATTCAAGTAGAAGATGGTCGGATTCTCGATCCGCTTTGAGCTCGGCCGTTATCACGCCACGCCCTGGGGGTCAAACGTCAACGACGCCATCGTTGAGTGGCCGCCGAGCCCGTGGCGAGTGCTGCGAGCGCTCTACGCAGCGACGCGGACAAACGTAAAGCTTCAAGCGAGCGAAGGCGCGACGATGCGCGCCCTTCGGGCGCTCGTGAGCGCTCCGCCGCCGCTATACGTGCTGCCGCGAGTCCTAGCCGGCCACACGCGCCACTACATGCCGCCGGCAAACGCGGCTGAGGCGCTTCAGGGCAAGAAGCCGAAGGTGATCGACGCCTTCCTTGCCGTCGACCCGGCCGCGCCACTTAGCGTCTGGTGGAACGAAGAGCTGGATGACGAAGCCGCCGCGGCGATTGCCGCGGCGGCGGAAGCGCTTGCATATCTTGGTCGCTCGGAGTCGCTGTGCCGAGCGGAGTTTATCGCCGGACCGGGGCCGGAGGAAGTATCGGCCGCTCCGGCAACGCAGCTGGATCGCGCCGATGGCGACTGGGACCTGAGGGATCTGCTCTGCCCCCGGCGCAATGCCAACTTGGAGAGCCTCGCGGTCTCGGTGACGGAGTTGCGCAAGGGCAAACGGCTCGTTCCTGACGGCGCAGAGCTCGTGCGGTATGCCGTGCGGCGCCCACCAGTTGGCCGCCCTCCACTTCGAGAAGTCGTGCCGTCGGAGCGGCCCACGATCGCGCTCTACCGTCTTCGAGGCTCGAGCCGACCGGCGCTGACCGAGGCAGTGGCCGTCGGTTCGGCGTTGCGTAGCGCGCTGCAGGCACGCTACGGCGCGATCAATGACGGCCGTGCCTCCACTACGTTCAGCGGCAGGCAGGGCGACCTGCCGCGCGCCGATCAGCATCTTCACGCTCACTACCTCTCACTGCCCGATGATCACGGCCCGCGCATCGACCACCTGGTCGTGTTTGCGCCCGAGGGCTTCGGCGCTCTGGAGGTCGCCGCTCTTGCGGGCCTGCGACGCATTGCGATGTTCGAGGCGCCCGAGCCGTTGGTCGTTGCGCTTGTCGGGCTCGGCAGCACCGGCGATCTTCGCCTGAGCACCGTGCTTGGCCCCGCGCGCACCTGGCAGTCGCTCACGCCTTTTGGCCTCATACGCCACCCGAAGATGCGTCGCGGCGAGCTGATCGACTCGCCGTCCGACCAGGTCTGCAGCGAGCTTGCACGACGTGGTCTGCCGTTGCCGCGCTCGATCGAGCTGGTCAAGGGCTCCTGGCACCGCTTTCGAAGCCAGAAAGTCGGCCAGTCACGCCTGCAGCGGGTGCGCGTGTGCGGCGTCCGCGTCGAGTTTGAGGAGGCGGTTTACGGACCAATCGCGCTTGGCGCGCTCAGCCATTACGGGCTTGGCGTGCTGCGACCTCTGGAGGAGTAGTCAGGGGCGCTGCGGGTCCTGCAGGAGAGGGAGATGACTCTGCCCGAACTGATTCCCGCGAGGATCCTCAACGAGCACGTCTACTGCCGCCGGCTTGCCTACCTGGAGTGGGTAGACAGCGAGTTTGTGGACAATCGCTTCACGGCGGAGGGAAGCTTCGTGCATCGCAACGTCGATCGGGAGCGCGCAATGCCGCCGCCTCCGCCTGATGAGCCCGCAGACCCAGGAGCGGAAGGCGCGCCGCGCGAGGCGCTACAAGCCACCGCGATCACCGTGTCCTCCGCTCGACTTGGGCTGATCGCCAAAATCGACGTGCTGCGCAGCAAGGACGGCGTCGTCGTCCCGGTCGAGTACAAGCGGGGGCTACCGCGGTCGCCGGAGGCGCCGCTATGGCAGCCCGAGCTCGTGCAGCTCTGTGCACAGGTGCTGATACTGCGCGACTGCGGATATGAGGTACCCCATGCTGAAGCGTACTTCGCGCAGACGAGGAGCCGCTATCGAGTGGAGATAACCGAGGAGCTTGTAGCCGCAACATTGGATGCTGTCAAGAGTCTGCGCGCTGATGCCGAAGGCGATCAACCGCCACCGCCGCTCATCGACAGCCCCAAGTGCCCGAGCTGCTCGTTGGTGGGCATCTGCCTGCCGGACGAGGTCAACGCACTGACTCGCTGCGCAGGCAAAACGGCAAGCCGGCGACTTGTGGCAGGTGACCCGGCGTCGTCGCCCCTCTACGCAACTACGCCAGGAAGCCGCTTGAGCAAGCGGGGCGGAAGGCTGGCACTCATGGAGGCCGGGAAGGAGGTTGCCTCAAGACGGCTGATCGACGTGTCGCATATCGCGGTATTCGGCAACGTGGACGTAAGCAGCGCGCTGCTTCGAGCCTGCTTCGAGGTGGGAATTCCCGTCCTCTGGCTCACCGCAGGGGGCTGGTTCAAGGGAGCGGCTATCGGTATGCCATCGCGCAATGTAAGCGTCCGCATGCGTCAACACAGAGCGGCTGCGCTCGGCAGCCCGCACCTGGCCAGTGCATTCGTCTCGGGCAAGATCCGCAACTGCCGGACGCTGCTTCGGCGGCATCGCGGCAAGCAAGCGCAGAAGGTGCTCAGCCAGCTGACAAAGCTGGCCAAGGCAGCCGAGGCAGAGCGCTCGCTGGCCTCGCTACTCGGAATCGAGGGCACGGCGGCGCGGCTGTACTTCTCGGAATTCGGAAGCCTGCTGAAGCGCCCAGTCGGAGAGTTCGTCTTTGAAGAGCGCAATCGCAGGCCGCCGCGTGACCCCGTCAACGCGCTGCTGTCGTTCTTCTACGCTCTATTGGTTAAGGACGTCACTGCGGCCGCAACCGCAGCAGGGCTCGACCCCTATATCGGCGTCTTCCATCGTCCTGGCTTTGGACGGCCGGCGCTGGCACTGGATCTAGCCGAGGAGTTTCGGCCGCTGCTCGCTGACTCGACCGTGATGATGGCGATCAACAATGGAGAGATCACCAGAGCGGACTTCATCGGGCGAGCGGGCGCCGTGTCGCTGACCGAGAAAGGCCGGCGCAAGGCGATCGCAAGCTATGAGCGTCGGATCGCAAGCGAGCTTGTGCACCCAATATTCCGCTATAAGACAAGCTATCGGCGGGCACTCGAGATCCAGGCGAGGCTCCTTGCCGCGGCCCTGACTGGCGATGTCCCCGCCTATCGCCCCTTGACAACGCGATAGACAGACGATGGCCGACAGGAGGCGCTATCTGCTTGCCTACGACATTCGCCATCCGCGGCGCCTACGGCGAGTGCATCGCGTGGCGAGCGACTTCGGCGAGGCGCTGCAATACTCGGTATTCGTGTGCGACCTCACTGATGTCGAGCTCGTCGGCCTAAAACAGAGGCTGCTTGAAGAGATCAAGGCGACCGAGGACAGCGTCAGCATCTTCGATCTGGGAGCGGCGACCACGCGCGGCGTGAGCTGCATTGAGTTGCTCGGCGTCAGGCGCGATCTGCCGAGCGGCGACGCCGCGATCTGGTGAGCGTGCGAGTGCTGAGGTGCGGTCGAGAGGCCGCTGACCCCTCGAAGCCCCGCAAAGTCTTTGCTGGCGGGAAGATCGGCTAAGATAGAGCGATGAGATGCGGCGTACAGAGTGGCACAGGGGCGGGAGCCCTCGCATTGCGCTGTGAAACCCCTGGAAAATCGAGCCGTTTTAGGCAAGCTGTCACCGGAGACGTAAGTCTCCGGCTCCGTTGAAGCGCTCGACGCTGCGCAGCTTAGCGGTGCGCCCGCAGAGTCACCGGAGACGTAAGTCTCCGGCTCCGTTGAAGCCGCCAATCGCACGCTATATGTGCCCGTTCGCCTTCGGGGTCACCGGAGACGTAAGTCTCCGGCTCCGTTGAAGCCACCTGCCGCCAGGCGTCCTTGTTCTCTTGCGAGAGGTCACCGGAGACGTAAGTCTCCGGCTCCGTTGAAGCGTCTGGTGGCTGCTGACGGACCCGTTCGGAGCCGGTCACCGGAGACGTAAGTCTCCGGCTCCGTTGAAGCGGTCCAGATGTGGACGATCTCGCGGTTGCCGTCGTAGTCACCGGAGACGTAAGTCTCCGGCTCCGTTGAAGCATGTCAATGAGCGGCGCCGGCATGGCGGACCAAGGTCACCGGAGACGTAAGTCTCCGGCTCCGTTGAAGCCAGGTGGGCGACGTTCAGCGGCACGCGCCGGCGCCGGTCACCGGAGACGTAAGTCTCCGGCTCCGTTGAAGCGAGGAATGGCTCGCCCGTCTTTCCGCCGGTCCCCTGTCACCGGAGACGTAAGTCTCCGGCTCCGTTGAAGC
>JAJPKQ010000042.1 GCA_021323635.1 bacterium
AGCACCACCCCCGATGGCGTCTACGCTTACGCCTCTTCGCCCACCTTCCCGACAAGCAGCTACAACGCGACGAGCTACTGGGTCGATGTCATGTTTGCGCCGACGCCCTGAACGAGCGAGGCCCACTTCAAGCGATGAGCCTTCGATCTGCCCGAGCACTCGCCGGCGTGACGCTGGCCATCGCGGCGGCGCTTGCACTGGCCCTGATCGGCGGCTACAGCTCAAGCCGCCAGCCAGCGCGCGCGGGCCGGGCGCCGACGCAGAGCGCCCGCGAAGTGCGCGCCCTTTCCAGCGGTGCCAGCCCGGTGATCGGGCGCGACATCGTGAGCGCATCGGGGGCACCACAGCGCGCGCGGGTCGAAGCGGGTGCGATCGATGACGAGGTCTCAGCGGACGGCGCGAGCAAACCGGACCCCTGCGCACTGCTCGGAAGCGAGCAGGCCGGCCGGATTCTCGGCGCCTCCGTCTCCGCGCAGCTTGCGCTCCAAGGGCCGACGTGCATCTACCGGGCCCCCGCGGTGAAGCGGCTGGTCACGCTTGCGCTGCTCTCGCAGCAGTGGCGCTCGGGATCGCCGGTAAGGCAGCTGCGCGCGCGCATGCCGGCGCGCGCCGGCGGCCGCCGCGCCTATTGCGGCGTTGCCGGGACGCCCGAGATGATCGTGCCGCTGAGCGGCGGAAGGTACCTGGCCGTAGGGGCGCCCTGCCCGATCGCAGCGGCCTTCGCCGCAGGCGCCTTGCGGACGCTCGCCAGCGCGCGCAGCGGCTCCCGGCAGCGCCCCGCAAGCAGGCGGCGCTAGACGCCCGGCACCTGCGAGCCTGCAAGCAGCTGCCCCTCCACGATGGGGCCGTGCGCTCGCGCGGTGCGCGCAGGCAGCAGCTGATCGCCAGCCGCACCCGCGGCGGCGATGGTTGTGAGGGCGGCCACGGTGAAGAACATGTACGGCGCCTGCGGGAAGGACATCGCGTCAAAGAGCGCGTTCACGACAAGGTAGGCGACGCAGCCGGCAGCGCCGGCAAGCGCCAGCGAGGAGCGCAGGGCATCACCGCCGCTGATCGCGCGGCGGGCGAGGATGATCGGGGCGAGAATCATGAACAGATAGGCGATCAGTCCGGCGACGCCGTCCTCCCAGATCTCGTCGATGTACTCGTTGTCGTTGATCCGGAAGACTCGCGGCTGTTCGGGATCCAGGGTCCCGTAGCCGCGCCCGAGCAGTGGATGGGCGAGGATGTCCGGCATCACGTTCGTGAGATCGCCCAGGCGGTGGCTTGTCGAGCTGCTCGTCAGCGTTTCAGAGCTGAAAAGCGTTCCGAGCGCTCCCGGCGAGGCAAGGTGCACCATCGCCACAAGCAGCACGGCGCCGAGCGGCGCCAGGCGCAGCATCTGCCGCCGTCGGTGCCAGGCGACGAAGAGGACTACCGCGGCAGGCACCACGAGCGCGCTCTTGCGATCGGTCGAGGCGCCGGCGGCGAGCATCAATACGAAGGCGATCCCGTTGCACCACCACTGCCGGCGCGAGGTGGCATCGAGCATGCGCACGAGTGCGAAGGGCATCAGCACGGCCATCATCGTCGTCAGCGCCAAGCCGTGGATCGTCGGGCCGACAACAGTGACGCGCCCGTCACTGCCTAAAGCCGGATGGATGTCTGTCGGGGAGGGGGCGACCGTAGCGACCGGCGCCAGCAGCGCGCGGCTGAGTTCGTAGAAGGGGTTGTAGCCGGTATGGCGCTCGAAGAGCACCCCGAGCGCTGTGAGCGAGCCAAGGCCGATCATGTACCCGATGAAGCCCGGCAGGTCCACGTAGCGCAGCGCGGTGAGGGTGAACCATCCGAGCACGAGGAACGAGCCCAAGAGCGCGAAGCGCTTCTCGGCAAGGGTCAGCTCGCTGACATTGACGATCAGTGGTGCGTCCAAGAGCAGGCTTGCGATCGCCAGCGCCAGAAACGCGAACGCTGCGCCGACGAAGAGACGTGAGCGGCGCGTGCGCATGAACGCCCGGCGGTCGCCGCCGTGCAGAACCCAGAGCAAGAGGATCGCGACCACCGCGAAGCGATCGATCTGCGATCCGACAGGCAGGTGGATCTTGACCTCCGTCGAGTCGACCGGCGCCAGGTAGAGCAGCGCCATGAAGGCCGCAAGCGCCCACGGCAGCGGCCGACGAGTGCGCGGGAACGCGTCGGCGCTGGCAGCGGCCGCGCTCATGCGCTCAGGCTGCCCGACCGCGTCCACCGTCGGCGGTGCGCGCGGGCGCCGCGCCCGCCCCGAGGCCGAGAAGCGGCTCCGGAGGCTCCTTGGCTTGCCTCCGCCGCTTTTCGCTGGCCGCGTCCGGGGCACGACCGCTCTGCGAGCCGCCGCCGCGGTGCCCGCGCCCGTCGTTTGCGAGCGTTGCGCTCGCGCGCCAGTGTGCGGCGAAGCGGGCCACGATCAGGATCCCGATGCACCATGCGAGCAGGATCGCGATGAAGGTCATCGCGGCGATCGTCTTCGCCACTCCGCCATCGACGGTGCCGCCGATCGCAGAGCCGAGCGCCCGCACTACCACACGCTGGCGCGGTGGGACGTGCTGTTCGCTCTCGATGTGGGTGACATATTCGTCGAGGCTTGTGGCTGCGGCGTTTGCGAGCGCTGTCGCCAGCGCACGCGTCGGAGCCTGCGCGTAGATGCCGATCGTCGGCATGTTCGGGTCGGAGTTGAAGTTCAGGCGGTAGGGGTCCGTTTCGCCGGTGATCTCGACGTTGCGCTCGACCGCCGTCGGTTCCTCAATGATGCGCGGCACAGAGGGGTCGACGGGCCCGGCCGCGTAGAGGCGATCGCCGGCGATGCCCACGTGGGCGCCGATCATCTGCAGGATGGTCGGCGAGGCCATGAAGTTCGCGTAGGCACTGGCGCGCGACTGCAGCGGTTCGAAGCTCTGCCCGACGTTGCCCAGCACCGACGAGGAGGTGTCGACAAAGACGCTTGTAGCGGCCGTTGCGTAGCGTAGCCCACGCGGCTTGAGCGAAAGCCCATCAAACCTGTAGACGCTCAGCAGCGCGCCAAGGGCGGCAACCACGAGCCCGGCGATCAGCGCCCGGCGGTGACCCAGCAGCTCTCGTAGGGCAAGTGCAAGCTCCATCGTGCAGTCGCCCTGTGCCGCCAGATTGCGGCAGCCAGGGCTCAACCGAACAACGGCTCGCCGGCACCCGGCCTTGCGCGCCGCGCGGCGCGCTGGGCCCTGATGCCCGCGAGGTGGCGGGAGAACGGGCGCTGCAGCGCCGTTCTTTTGACACGATGCCCGCGAGCAGCGATCGCGCAAGGGTGCCGAAGCGCCCCGACCTGAGCGTCATTGTCGTCACCCACAATCGCACCGAGCTGGCGCTCGCGACACTGCGCTCCGCGATGGCAGCCAGCGGCCCGATCGACGTCGAGTGGCTGGTGTTCGACTGCGCCTCGACCGAGCCCACCGCGCAGCGGATCGCCGAGGCATTCCCGCAAGCACGTCTTCTGCGCGGTGAGAATGTCGGCTTCGCCGCGGCCAGCAACAGGGCGCTTGCGCACGCCCGTGGCCGCTTTCTGCTGCTGCTGAACCCGGACGTGACGATAGAGCGCGGCACCTTGGCCGAGATCGTGGGGCACCTCGAGCTTCGTCCCCGCCTGGGTGCCGCGAGCGTGATACAGCGCTCCCCGGCGGGTGCGCTGCAATGGTCGATCCGGCGCTTCCCGACCCCCGGGCGTGTGCTTGCGGAGGCGCTTGGCTGCTCGCGGGTGACCGCCCTGCAGGGGCTCGGCGAGGAGCAGCGCGACCCGGTCGCCTATGGCCGCGAAGGCACGATCGACTGGGCGGTCGGTGCGTTTCTGATGCTGCGCGCTGAGGCGCTTGCGGCGGTCGGGGGCCTCGACGAGCGCTTCTTCATGTACTCCGAGGAGACCGACCTATGTCTTCGGCTCCATCGCGCCGGCTGGGAGGTCGCGCATCTGCCGATGATGACCATCACCCACCACACCGGCGGGCCGGGCGTGCCAGCCCTGGCCGCGCAGCTCAGCTACGCGAAGCTGCTCTTCGGGCGCAAGCATCTTGGCGCCCGTCACGCGCTCGCTTTGCGCGCGGCGCTTGTGCTGCGCCACGCATTGCGGGCGCTGGTCTTCTCCCCGCTTGCGCTGAGTGGCGCCCGCCGCTGGCAGGGCAGGGCGCTTTGCGAGCGCAGCGCGCTGGCGGCGGTCCTGCGCGCGGATGTAGGCGCACTGGCCGAGCAGCGCCTTCAGGCCTCCTCCGCTGCCGCTGGCGGGCGGCGCTGAGGTGCGCCCGGGAGCAACGCGAGCGATGGTTGTTGCGCTCGTCGACCCGCTTTACGACCCGAGCTGGCAGGAGCTGGCTCTTGCAAGCCCGCAGGCGAACATCTTCCATCATGCTGCTTGGCTGCGCTTGCTGCACGAGCAGTATCGCTACGAGATCGTTGCGCTCTGCGTGCTCGGGCCGCGCGGGCGCCTGCGAGCCGGCATCCCGCTCGCACGCGTCTGCAGCCTGCTGACCGGGCGGCGCTACGTCTGCCTGCCCTTCAGCGATCGCTGTGGGCCGATCGGCGTGGGCGCGTGGGAGGAGCTCGGCGCCGAGCATGAAATGCTGCAGGCTGCGCTGTGGCAGCTTGCCGCGCGTGAGCGCCTGCGCGTCGAGGTGCGCGACCGCATGCCCTGCGCTGCGGTTGGCGAGCAGTTTGTCGGTCATCGCCTCGCGCTTGCGCCCTCGGAGGCGGAGCTCAGGCGCGGGCTCACAAAAGGCACTCGGGCAGCGATCGGTCGCGCCCGCCGCGAAGGCGTGAGCGTCAGCTTCGGCCGGCGTCCGGAGGATCTTGCGACCTTCTTCGAACTTCATCTTGCGACCCGGCGTCGGCTGGGGCTGCCGACGCAGCCGCGGAGCTTCATCATGCGCTTTGCCGAGCTGTTGCGCGCCGACCTGGGCTTTGTTGCGCTCGCTCACCACCGCGGCGCGCCGGTGGCGGGCGGTGTGTTCTTCCAGTTCAACGGCACGCTGCTCTACAAGTACGGTGCGACAAGCGCCGCCGGCCGTGCTCTCTGCGCCAACCATGCACTATTGATGAGCGCGATCGAAGCGGGCCGCGACGCCGGGCTCCGAGAGCTCGACTTCGGCCGCAGCGAGCTTGCCGACCGTGGACTGCGATCTTTCAAGCGCTCTTGGGGAGCCGAAGAGCATCTGCTCGCCTACAGCCGGATCGGCGCGCGCGCGCCAAGCCTCAAGGCCGGCGAGCCGCCGCGCGCCGTTCCGCGCCCGCTGCGGCGTCTTATCAGCCACTCGCCGCCGCTCACCGGCCGGGTGATCGGCGCCGCACTCTACCGGCACACAGGATGACGCTCGACCCCGACTACTACCACTACGAACGCTATCGTCCGCAAGCCGAGTCTGGGGGCGCGCTTGCCGCCTACTACGCGCTCAAGCCGCTGATTCCGCGCGCTCTGCAGCTTGGCGCCCGGCGCCTCTATGCGCATCGCCAGGCCAGGCGGCCCTTTCCCGCCTGGCCGATCGAGCCGATCGCGCTGGAGCTCGAGCGGCAGCGACTGCGCGCTCTGCTGTTGAGACACAGGGCGCGTCGCCTGGCGATCCTTGCATACTGGCCCGACCGCAAGCGCTTTGCCTTTGCGCTCACGCACGACGTCGAGGGGCCGGCGGGGATCGCAAACATCGAGCGGGTGCTCGAGGTCGAGCGCAAGCACGGCTTCATCTCTGCGTGGAACTTCGTGGCCGAGGACTATGAGATCCCTGCCGGGGTGTTTGAGCTGCTGAGCGATGCGGGCTGCGAGATCGGCCTGCACGGGATCAGCCACGATTGCAAGCTCTTTCAAAGCCGACGCCGCTTCGAGGCGCAGCTGCCCTTGATCCACGCCTACATGAGCGAGTGGGGGGCAAGTGGCTTCCGCTCGCCGGCCACCCATCGGCGTGCCGAGTGGATGCACGAGCTCGGCTGCCTCTATGACAGCTCCTTCCCCGACAGCGACCCGTTCGAGCCGCATCCGGGCGGCTGCTGCTCGATCTTCCCGTTCACGTTCGGCGACCTCGTCGAGCTCCCAATCACGCTTGCGCAGGACCACACGCTCTTTGCGATCCTACGCGCGCGCGGGATCGAGGTCTGGCTGCGCAAGGCGCAATGGATCATCCAGAACAACGGTCTGATCAACGTGATCACGCACCCGGACTACCTGGTCTCTCAGCAGCGCCTGGCCTGCTACGACGAGCTGCTTGGCTTTCTGGCCGATCAGGAGGGCGGCTGGCACGCGCTCCCGCGTGAGATCGCGCTTTGGTGGCGTGCCCGCTCCCGCAGCGAGGTGCTCGGCGCGCAGCCGCAGGCCGATGCATGGTCGCAGGGCTGTGGGCCGTGTGCGCCGCTATCGGGCTGCGTGGCGTGGCTGAGCGAGCGCGACGGCAAGATCATCGTGGAGACCTAGCAGCTCGGGCCGGTGCGGCGCGCGCTGGCCGACCTGGTCACATGGTCACCGCGTGGCCCCGTGCTCGCTATCACCGCCGCAGAGCTCGGCTCTGAGCACGTACATGCGAATCGCGGTCTTCTCCGCCCAGGCGCGGCCCGGCCGCCGACCGCGCACCGCGCGCAGCGGCAGGAAAAGCCCGCTCTCAAGCAGCGCAGCCTCCTCCAGCGGCGTGTTGTAGATCAGCCGCAGTGGCCGCGGCCGACGCTCGACGCTCTCGCCGATGCGCGCCAGAAGCTCGCGAAACGCCGCGCCGCGCAGCGGGTTGAACATGTAGATCACCGTCACCTCGTCGGGGATCGGGAAGCGCGTCGCATCGGCCGTTATCACTTCATGCGCTCCTGCCATGACTGGGTCGCTGCAGCGGGCGAGGTTGCCGAGCGCGATCGCCGCCAGCTGCGGCGAGAGCTCGACGCCGATCACGCGCTTGAAGGGGTAGCGCAGTGCCTGCAGCAACACGCGCCCTTTGCCGGCGCCGACATCGAGGAAGACGTCATCTGCGCCGATCTCCTCCGGTGCGAGGATGCGGCGCAGAGCATGCCAAGCGGAGGGCTCGTAGCGGCAGCGCTCGCGGGCGTCGAGGCCAAGCTCTGCAAGGCCGAGCTCGCGCGCCGTCTCGACCCCCAGGCGGCGCTCGATCGTAAGCGTGGCTGCTGTGCGCCGTGCCACCAGGTAAGCGGCGCGCGCGGCCAAGCGTACCTGCGAGCGTCGCAGCAGATGCGCCGGGATGCGCCGGGCGTCTTGGACGGGCAGCTTGGCTGGGGCACGCGCTCTCATCGGCAGCTTCTTGCAGCGGGGCGACCATCCGGTCCCTGAAGGCAACGACCGACCGCCCCGTCGGCTTGCACAGGCGCTAAGTGATCACCCCGGCTCTACACAAGCGATCGCCGCCTCGAGCCGTTGATTGCTGCGGAGCCTTCTATGTCGCAGGTCGAACGCATGCTGTTGCGAGGCAAGCGAGTGTTGCTGCTGAGCGAGAACGAGTCGGTGCCATCTGACCGGCGCGTCTGGGACATCGCCCGTGCGCTCGCGCGCGCCGGCTGCGAGGTACATGTCGTCTGCCCCTGTGGCGCTGCGGGCGAGCGGGCGCCCAGCGGCGAGAGCGCGCGCTTCGAGGTTCGCGAGGCTGTCTACGTCCACCGCTACCCGCTGCGCTTCTCTCAAGGCGGCGCAATTGGCTACGTGCGCGAGTACCTGCAGGCGTGGCGGCGCTGCCGGCGGCTTGTGCGCTCCCTGAGCAGTGGGCGGCCATTTGACATCGTCCACGTCTGCAACCCACCGGACTTCTTGCTGCTTGCCGCCTGGCCCGCGCGCCGCGCCGGCGCGCGGCTGATCTTCGACCACCACGACCTGACCCCGGAGCTGGTGCGCGAGCGCTATGGCGGCGGAGCGCTGCCGCTCTACGGGCTTGCGCTCGCATCCGAGCGGCTGGCGATCCGGGCGGCCGACGCGGTGATCGCGACCAACGAGTCCTACCGCCGGGTTGCAACCGAGCGCTGCGGGAAGCGCGCCGAGTCGGTCTTCGTCGTGCGCAATGGCCCTGATCTCGCGCGCCTGCACGCGGTCGAGCCGGCCGTCGAGCTCAAGCGGGGGCGCGCGCACCTGATCAGCTACGTCGGCGTGATGGCGCCCCAGGACGGGGTCGAGCACGCGCTCCATGCGCTGAGCGCGCTGGCGAGACGTCGCACAGACTGGCATGCGGTTTTCGCCGGCGAGGGGGCCGACCGCAGGCGGCTGGAGGCGCTCGCCGAAAGTCTTGGTCTCGCAGGCGCGGTCAGCTTCTGTGGCTGGATCGATGATGCCCAGATCGCGAGCCTGCTCTGTACCTCCGACCTCTGCCTCGCGCCGGAGCCCTCCTCACCGCTCAATGACCGCTCGACGATGGTCAAGGTCGCCGAGTACATGGCCTTTGCGCGGCCGATCGTCGCGTACGACCTGCCCGAGACGCGGCACACGGCGGGCCCTTCGGCTCTCTATGCGGAGCCGAGCAGGCCCTCATCGCTCGCCGATCGGATCGCGGAGCTTTTGGACGACCCTCGCCGGCGCGCGCAGATGGGGGCGTGCGGCCGGGCGCGCGTCGAGGAGCTTTTTGCCTGGGAGCACTGTGAGCGCAGCCTCCTGAGCGCCTACGCGCAGATGCTCTCCGAGCCCGCGCGGAGCACCGGGCCGCCGGCTTTGACAATCGGGGTGCTCGATCGTGCCCGGCAGCTGGGCGCGTTGCACCGCGCTGAAGGCTGGTCGGGGGTGCGCGCTCGCCTGCGCCGGCGTGTGGCGCGGGCGCTCTGCGGCCCGCTCGGCGAATCGCCGCCGTTGGCGCGCGCCGATCTGGTCGGCGTCGCCGATCCGAAGCCGAGGCTGACGCTGCCACGCGCCCGACGGGAGGGTGATCGGCTGACGATCGCCTGGATCTGCGTTCCGCAGTCCGCCGGCGCGGGCGGCTTCACCACGATCGCGCGACTGATCGCCGGCCTGGCGCAGTCAGGGCACCGGAGCACGATCTACCTCTACGACCGCCACTGCTGGCCGCTGCGGCGCCATCGCGAGCGGATGCGTGCGTGGTGGCCGGAGCTGGCGGCGGAGATCCGCGACTTGAGTGAGGGCATCGGCGACGCCGATGCGATCTTCGCGACCTCGTGGGAAACCGCCTATCCGCTGCGGCGATCAAACGCGGCCAGCGCGCGGATGTACCTAGTTCAGGATCTCGAGCCGGCCTTCTACGCGGCCGGGAGCTCCGCTCTGCTTGCGGAGGCGACCTACCGCTTCGGCTTCTACGGGCTGACGGCTGGTCGGTGGCTTGCGGAGCGCCTGCGCGAGCGCTATCGCATGGCCGCGGAGCACTTTGACCTCGGCGCCGACACAGCTACCTACCGCCTCGACGTAGCCGGCGATGACCCGGCGCGCAGAGGCGTTTGCCTCTACGTGCGCCCATCGACGCCGCGCCGCGCGCCGGAGCTTGCCCTTGCAGCCCTCGAGCTCTTCGCCGAGCGCCACCCGGAGATTCCGCTGCATCTCTACGGCGAGCGCCTGAGGAGGCTTCCGTTTGCCGCGCGCCAGCACGGCCTGCTTGGTCCCAGCGAGCTCAATGAGCTCTACAACCACTGCACCGCAGGCCTCGCGCTGTCGGCGACAAACCTCTCGCTTGTGCCGCTGGAGATGCTGGCCGCCGGCTGTATCCCTGTCATCAACGAGTCCGAGTGTGCCCGCAGCCTGCTTGCCGCGGCGCCTGTCCGCTACGCCGAGCCGCTTCCGCCTGAGCTTGCTGCGGCGCTCTGCGAGCTCTGCGAGCGCCCCGACGCCGAGCGCGCTGCTGGCGCGGCGGCGGCCACAGGGAGCGTTCAAGATGCTTCATGGCGGGCGGCGGCCGATGCGGCCGAGGGCGCGATCCGTCGCGCGATCGAGAGCAGGCGGCGGCTGAAGCCGCTCAGCGAGGCGCTGCTGTGAGCCGCTGCACCCTGCTTGTAGTCTCCGCAGTCCGCGACGAGGAGGCGCACATCGAGCGCACAGCCGCTGCGCTGCAGCGCCAGCGCCGTCAGCCCGACCTCTGGCTGGTGGTCGACGATGGCTCCAGCGACCGCACCCCGCAGCTCCTGGCGGCGCTTCGCGTGCGCCTTCCCTTCATGCGGACGCTGAGCATGCCGCAGTGCGGCAAGCGCGCGCGCGACGGCCTCGCCGAGGCACGCGAGATTGCCGGGTTTGACTATGCGCTGGCGAGCGTCCATTGGCGATCCTACACGCACATTGCCAAGCTGGATGGCGACATTGAGCTCCCCGGTGACTACTTCGATCAGCTGTTGGCGCGCTTTGCGCGCGATCCGCTCTTGGGGCTCGCGGGAGGGGTCTATGCCGAGCGCTGCCGCGGCGGTCGCAGCTGGCGCGTGCAGAGCGTCCCGAATGAGCATCACGTGGCAGGTGCCTTGAAGTGCTACACGCGCGAGTGCCTGGTGGCGATCGGCGGGCTCCAGGAGCGGCTGGGGTGGGACACGATCGACGAGACGTACGCGCGCATGTGCGGCTTTCGCACGCGCAGCTTTCCCGATCTCATCGCCTTCCACCACCGGCCGTGGGGGAGCGCAAGCGGACGCCTGCGCGGGCGTGCGCGCCACGGAGCCTGCGCGTACATCACCCATTACCCGCTCCCCTGGATTCTGGCCCGCTCGCTCAAGGTTGCGCTCGCGCGCCCGCGCGGGCTCTCAGGAGCTGCCTTCGTTGCCGGGTACCTGCATGCGGCTGCGCTTCGTGTCGAACGCGTCCCGGATAAGAGCTACCGCTCTTTTGTGCGCCATGAGCTGCGCGGACGCCTGCGCCGCGCGCCACGGGCCCTGCTGCGCGGGCGCGCTCAGCTTGAAGCGGGCACTGCGCCTCCTCCTTCCCACACGTTTCCCGACCAGGTTGTCACTGCCCAGTTGAAGTAGGCGGCGATCCCGTAGTAGCCGCCTTCGGGGTAGTAGAGGCGCGAGAAGCGGTTGCCCTCGAC
>JAJPKQ010000002.1 GCA_021323635.1 bacterium
GCGCGCTTAGCGCACGCTAGGAAGCTGTGGCTGCGTGGCGCTTAGCGCGTGGTCAGGGCGTCAAGGAACGGCCAAAGTGGCTGCAATCAAGCAAATGTGAAGGGCTCGTGAGTAATAGCCTGCAAACTCGGCAGATCGGCCTAGCAGCAGGCGTCACGAGAGCATAACTATGTCCCGAATATGTCCCAAGGCAGCTAGAATCCGGGCATGGGCGAGGAGTCGCAGGGCAGGCCCGGGCCGGTCGTCGGCGCACGGATGTGGTCGGCACGGCCGATCGCGCCGAGCGGTCACGTCTTTCGTGTGGAGCGCAGGCGCGGCCCGGTCTGGTATGCGAAGTACCGCCTGCCTGATGCTCGGCAGGTCCAACGCAAGCTCGGCCCGGCTTGGAGCGGGCGCGGGCGGCCGCCGGCAGGCTACTTCACAAAGCGCCTCGCCGAGGAGGCGCTGCGGGCGATCCTGGAGGAGGCAAGGCGCGGTACGCTGCCGGGGACGGCGCGCACCGGCGTCAGCTTCGCCGGGGTAGCGGCCGAGTACATGCGACACCTCGAGCGAGACCGAGAGCTAAAGCCTTCGACGCTGAGGGGATACCGCTCGATTCTCCGCGCCTATCTGCTGCCGGCGTTCGGGGAGCGCCTCGTGGAGACGATCACGACGGCTGAGGTTGAGTCCTGGCGGGATGGGCTGCAGCCGGCCGCGATCACCGCCAAGCGCCAGGCGCCGGGCGCCAGCGCTCTACAGCTCTCAAACTCGACAAAGACTCGCATCCTGACGCTGCTGCACGGCATCTTTGCCTTCGCGTGCAAGCGCTACGGCCTGACGCACAATCCGGTCACGCCGATCGAGCGCTTGCGGTCAAGGAGCGCGGGCGGAATCGAGGTGCTCTCGCCCGAGGAGGTCTGGGCGCTGGTGCGCGCGGCGCAGAGCGAGCAGGACCGCGCGCTGTTTCTCTCGGCGGCCTTCACGGGGCTACGCCGGGGCGAGCTACTGGCGCTGCGCTGGCGGGATGTAGACTTTGACCGCTCCACGGTGCGCGTGCGCGCAAGCTACGCTGGCGGGGCGCTGACGAGCCCCAAGTCCGGGAAGCTGCGGTCGGTCCCGCTCGCTCCTGACGTGGCGGTCTCGCTTCAGCGGCTGCGCCGGCGCGAGCACTTCACAGCCGAGGACGACCTCGTCTTCATCGGAGAAACAGGCTCCTATCTGGACGCTTCGGCGCTGCGTCGGCGCTACAAGGCCGCGCTCGTGCGTGCGGGCCTGCGACCGCTGCGCTTTCACGACCTCCGGCACACGTTCGGCACGAGAATGATCGCCAAGGCCGACATCCGCCGCGTGCAGGAGTGGATGGGCCACGCCGACATCCAGACTACGATGCGCTACCTGCACTATGCCCCGCGCGAGGAGGACGCGCGGCTCGTGGCGGAGGCGTTCAGGATGGACGCGGCAGACGAGATGCCGATGAGAACGACCGTCGCACCTCCGGGCGACACGCGCCAAAGCTAGGACCCTTCGGCACAGTGAGCCCGAGCAACCGCCAGCACCGCAGATATGCCGGCTCTCGTCGACACCACCCGCCTGCAGCGTCGGGCGCCGAGCCAAAGGCCGCGCCGCGATCCCTCAGATGGCGCGCAAACCCAGCGCGTGGAGGCGCCGCAGGCTCCGCGAGGCACCGACACAGTCCCCCAGCACCTCAACGACGCCATGCTCGTATAAGCGCTCGAAAGCCACAGCCAGTGTCCACGACTCGATCTCTCCCACAACGCTGCGGAGCTCAACCGAGGAGCATCGCATGTCATGGTGAGCGCCCAGGAGCGCGATCACGGCGGCACGCTCGGCAGCTTCCCGGTCGCTGCGCAGATCGGGGCTCTGGCTCATGCGCAGCAGGCGATGAGCGTGCTTTCTGGCCGGCACCGGGCGGCGAGGCCAACCCCGGAGATCTCGCGCGCCCGGTGCCGTTAATCCCCCCGCCTGAGAAGGCGCCCAACCCCTCTGCCCGTGAGGTGCCCCTTCTTCTCCCGAGGCGGCGCGGGCCGGGCGCATCCTCGCGCCCGGCCCACACTCCGGAGGAGACGTGACGCATCCGGGATGGCCGCAAGCCCTGCAAAGGCAAGGCTCCCGCGCCGCTGGGAGGACAGTCGCGCAGCGGTAGCCAGGCTTGTGGTGTGGAGCGTCACGTCGGGCCTTCGTATACCGCAGCTCTGGCGCTCCGACAAGCGCGCGGGTCGCCTATCGACTGGCATCCAGTAGTGGATGGCGGCCACTATTCCCGTTGCGCTTCACCGCCGCGCGCTATAGCATCTGCCACGACTGCTGTGCAACAAAAGCGCCTCTTTGCCGGGGTCCCTGCGTCGAGGGGCGCACAGAAGAGGAGGACCCATGAATACGGACAGGCGAACGCAAGCGAGCATCGCACGGATCAGCCCGCACGAGGCGGATACGCAGCATTCCACTCTGCGCTCGGCGATCACATGGGCGGTGCTCGGGCTGGTGATTGCAAAGCCAGACCACGGCTACGCGCTCAAGGACCGCTTCGAGGATCAATACCACGGGCTTCTGGAGCTGCGCGACCCATCCTCCGTTTATCGATCGCTTGACGCCCTTGAGGAGCGGGGCTGGGTGGAAGCGCTTCCCGACCCGAGCACGCGGGGCGTGCGCAAGATCTGCTTTCGTGTAACCGAGGCCGGCAAAGAGGCCTTTGAGGACCACTTGGTCGAAGAGATGGCGCGCTATCTCGATGATGGCCAGATGTTCTTCTGCAAGCTTGCCCTCGTGGGCACCTGTCCAGAGGGCGCGCTTGCGCTGATCGCGCGTGCAGAGCGCCTGTGTGCGTCCAAGCAGGGGCGCGTGCTGCCCGCGCCCACAGCGGCGTCGACACATGAGCAGGCGCACGCATTTGCCGAGCGTCTTTGCGCGCAAGGCAGGCGACTTGTGCTGAGTGCCGCAAGCACCGTGCTGCGCCATGCCAGAAGCAGTATTGAAGCCGACGCCAGCGAGGCCCAAGTCAAGTGAGCCTGCTTGAGCTGCGCAACGTCTGCAAGTCCTACGGCCATCAAGCGCAGGCACATGTGGTTCTCAAGGATGTCTGCCTGGAGCTCGATGGCGGGGAAATGGCCACGATCTGGGGCGGCAGACGCTCGGGACGCTCGACCTTTCTGCGCGTAGCCGCAGGCATTGAGCCGCCCGATCGAGGGACGGTCCTCTTTGAAGGGCACGACATAAGCCGCCCCGGCGCACCAGCCGACCTCGCCGCCATCGCCTACTGCCACCCGCTCGATGGTCTGGCCAGCGCGCAAAGCGTATATGACCTGCTGATAAAGAGCCCGCTCTCGCGCGGCGTTGATGCCCACACCGCAGAGCAGATGGTGCACACGGCGCTTGAGCGCGCTGGTGCTGACGAGTGCGCCGAGCAGGGCATCTGCGCGCTTGATCGTGCTGAGCGCGTGCGCGTCCAGGTGGCCCGCGCGCTGCTGCGATCGCCGAAGCTGATCGTGATCGACGAGCCAACGCTTGGAGCCTCGCTCGAGCAGCGCGAGGAGCTGATCAGACTGCTGCGCTCTTTGGTCGACGAGGGTATCGCCGTGCTCCAATCAACAGACAACGAGACCTTTTTCCTTGGCGCAGACAGGGCACTTACGATCGATCGGGGCATCCTGCGCGGCGAGATCTGCCCGCCGATGGCCGAGGTGCTCCCGCTGCGGCGGCCCGCCTGATGGCAAGCACCCATACGAGCGCCCCGCCACCGCTGCGCACCGATGCGCCTGAGGGCGGTGTGATTCTCGAGTTCGAGGGTGTCGTCAAGCACTACCGCTCGCTTGGCGAGGTGGTGCGCGCCGCCGATGGGGTTAGCTTCAAGCTTCATGCTGGCGAAATGCTTGCCCTGCATGGCCCCTCGGGCTCGGGCAAGACGACCCTGCTGCTCTTGGCCGCCGCCGTGATCGCGCCGGAAAGCGGCTGCGTGCGCTTCTGCGGACGCAAGCTCGGCGCCTTCGAGGACCGCGAGACCGCCGAGTACCTGCGCGGCAATGTCGGCTTCATCCACCAGAACCTGCACCTGCTGGGGGGCGTATCGGCGCTTGACAACGCCTCGGTCAATCTGATCCTGAGCGGCATCTCGCCGCGCGCGGCCAGGAAGAGGGTCACCCCCTGGCTCCAGCGCGTCGGTCTTGCCGATCGCCTGCACCACACGCCCGAGCAGCTCTCAGGCGGCGAGCGCCAGCGCGTCGGCATCGCCCGCGCGCTGGCCAAGGAGCCGCGCCTGATCCTGGCCGATGAGCCCACCGGCAACTTGGACAGCAAGCGAAGTCGCAAGATCGTGGAGCTCCTTCACTCGATCGCCCACGAGCGTGAGGCTGCGGTGCTGCTCGTCACCCACGACCTCGAGGCCGCGCGGATCGCCGATCGGCGCATGGTCCTGCGCGACGGCCGCCTGCTTGACGCAGCTGGCGAGGCCGAGGCGCGTGCGCTGATTGAACGGGAGGCAGATGAGCAAGACCAGTGGTGAGAGGCCCCGCTTCGTGGCTGGAGAGCCGATCGCGCCCAAGCGCTTCATCCGCCCCTACGGCCTCTTCTACATCTACCGCAGCCACCTGCGCTTCCACAAGACCCAGGAGCTCTTTGCGGGCCTTGGCATCGTGATCGGCGTTGCTCTGGTCTTTGCGACCCTGACTGCCAACGGCTCGATCGCGGGCTCAGCAGCCCAGGTGCTCCACAAGCTCGTGGGGCGCGCCGACCTGCAGCTGCGCGCGCGCGGCCCGGAAGGGTTCTCCGAAGGGCTGCTTGCATCCGTCGAACGCCTACCCGGCGTCAAGCAGGCAGCGCCGCTGCTTGAAGTGCCGGCAACGATAGTGACTTCGGACGGGCGCAAGCTCACCGTGACGGTGCTTGGCGCCGACGCAGCGCTTGGCATCATGGATGGCCTCGCCCACACGGTGCCCGGAGCGGTCTTCTCAGAGCGCGCCGTGGCGCTATCGGCGGCAAGCGCGCAGGCGCTGCGCATTTCCCCCGCGGCGGTTGAAGGCGTCGTCCCTGAGCATGTCACGATCAAGCTGCGCGGGCAGGCCTTCGCGCTCAAGGTCTCAGCCGTGCTTGGCAAGGAAACCGCCGGTGCGCTCTCGAGCGTCCTTGCGGCGGCGATGCCGCTTGAAGACCTCCAGGCGCTCGCAGGGCTGAAAGGAAGGGTCTCGCGAATCCTCGTGCAGTCGGCGCCCGGTCAGCGCGCAGCGGTGCAAAAAGAGCTTGAACGGGTTGCCGCCGGGCGCATCAGCGTCGCGCCCGCCGACCAGGACATCGCGCTGCTTGACCAGGCGCTGAAGCCCGGCGACCTGGCAAGCACTTTCTTCGCTGCCGTTGCGGCGCTGCTCGGCTTCCTCTTTGCCTTCAACGCCGTGCTGCTGACCGTTCCCGAGCGCCGCGCGCAGATCGCAGAACTGCGCCTGGACGGCGCTCGCAAGTCGGCAATGGTCCAGCTCCTGCTCTTCCAAGCCGCCTGCCTTGGCCTTGTCGCCTCGCTGATCGGGCTTGGCATCGGCTACGCGCTGAGCGTCGCCGTCTTCCGACAGCGACCGGGGTATCTGGCGGAGGCCTTTGTGCTTGGCGGCGGCATCGTGATTGGTATGGGGCCCGTGCTCCTGGCGGTGATCGGCGGGGTGATAGCCACCTGCCTTGCCTCGCTGGTTCCAGCCGCAGACTTGCGCCGAGGGCGCGCGATGGATGCCGTCTTCCGCGAAGGTGGTCAAACTGGCAATGCGCTGAGCAGGACCCTGGGCCTACGCCTAACGCCCGCCGCGGTCGTGCTGCTTGCGTTGGCAACCGCAATCCTCCTCACCAATCCCACACTTGCACTTGTTGCCTGCATCGCTGTCGCGATAGCCGTGGTGCTTGCCATGCCTCTCGCCTTCATCGCCGTCGTCGACCGTGCCGAACGGACCGCAAAGCGCCACAGGCGCCTGACTGTCCTGCCGGTTGCGGTGATGGCATTGCGCAGGACGACGCTGCGCTCACTGGCGCTGGCGATGACCGGTGCGGTGGCGCTTTTTGGAGCGGTGGCCCTGAGTGGGGCGCGGGGGGATCTATTCAGCGCCTTGGAACGGCTCGGCGATGCCAACACGGCAGCCGGCCAGATTTGGATTATCAACTCTGGCGACGTGACGGCTACTAATACATTTGTCCCAGATCACCCCGCCGCCAGCATCGAGAAGGTACCTGGCGTTGCCAGCGTCTTTGCACTTCAAGGCGGCTTCCTCGATCTAGGCGATCGCCGTGTGGCAATCTTTGGGCGTCCGGGCGATACTTTTCGTAAGCAGTTGCGCACGCAAATTATCGCCGGCAACCTAGCCCGAGCCGAACGCGAGCTGCGCCAAGGCGGCTGGATCGCCGTCTCCCTGCAGCTCGCTGCCGATTATCACGCGGTGCTTGGAGGCACATTCAACATTCCATCCCCGACAGGCGTAGCGCGCTTTCGCGTTGCCGCGCTGATTACCAACCTCGCATGGCCAGGAGGTGCGCTGTTAATGAACAGCACCGACGCCGATCGCTTGCGTGGCACAGACAATCCGACCGCTCTGCTCGTCCGCCTAGCGCCGGGCGCTGATGCCAAGCTGACGCAACACAGGATCACCCGCTTGCTTGGCCCAAATAGCGGTCTCGAAGTCCTGACCGCTCGAGCATGGCTCGATCGAGGACTGTCGCTCGTAGGTGAAGGATTGGGTCAGCTCAAGTGGATCTCGGTCATGCTCGTCGTGGCAGCGATCCTGGCGATGGGAGCCGCCCTCTCAGCGGACCTCTGGCTTCAGCGCCCATGGTTCGCTGACCTTCGCCTCGATCGGGTCCCCGACTACCGTCTACGGCGAATCATGCTGATGAAGTGCGCTTTGATGCTTAGCGCCGGCTGTATCATGGGCTCATTAGCTGGCATCTACGGGCAGGTGATCCTCGATGCGTACCTCAAGCACGTCACCGGCTTTCCGGTCATCATGCTGGCGAGCGGCCGGCAGCCGCTTGAGACTTTCGTCATCGTAGTTGCCGCTGCGCTGGCGCTAGCGGCTGTCCCTATCTGGCTAGTTTCGCGCGCGCCACTCGTTCTTGGCTTAGAAAACGCATAGCCTCCCACGCTACCCTAACGCTGGGCATATTCCGCAAGCCAATGACAAGGAAAGTCGTGGAATCACAAGCCGTCTCGCCGACGCCAGCTATTACCCATTGTGTCGCGGACACCAGCTCATACAGCAAAGAGCCTACAAGTGCCGCTCGTTACGTTGCGGTAATCGCTGACGGTAATCGTCGATGGGCGGCTTTGCACAACCTTTCGCCGATGGACGGATATCGCGCTGGCAATGCGAATGCGCTAGGGCGCATTGGCGACGCGATGAGCCTTGGCATAACCGAGCTAACGCTATTTCTCTTCTCAAACGAGAACTGGCAGCGACCCGCGGACGAGGTCGACGGGCTGATGTCCCTTGCCGTCACCCGCATCGCAAACGACACCCCGCAGCTTGATCGCGAAGGAGTCCACATGCGCTTCATCGGCTGTCCGGACCGCGTGCCGTCCGATGTTGTCTACCAGATGCGCTGGGCCGAAACGCTCACCGCCAAGAACACCAAGCTAAAGCTATTTCTCGCCTTCAACTACGGCGGGCGCCAAGAGATCGAAGAGGCAGCGCGCCGACGCGCGGCAAGCGGTTCCACCAGCGCGCTGCAAGAGCACCTATACGCCCCCGACATGCACGACCCTGACCTCTTGATCCGCACTGGCGGCGACAAGCGCCTCTCCAACTTCATGCTCTGGCAGCTCGCCTACACCGAGCTTGTGTTCCGCGACGAGTACTGGCCGGACTTCACGCGTGAGCGCTTTGAAGAGTGCCTTGCCGAGTTTGCAACACGGCGGCGGCGCTTCGGCGGCGGCTGACGACGCGAGAGGCTGCGATCAGCCCCGAGCCGCGGCTCGCTCTAGCGCTCGTACGAGCGCTTGCTGCCCCGCGCCCAGCTCTCCTTCGCCGACCATGACGGGCACCGCTTCCAGTTGATCCCCACCGACCAGCACGGCGAGAATAGCGCCGAGCGTCATCGCCGCCGCCCCGCGCGCATCGCCTCAAAGCCAGTGAAAGATCATCCGTCGCTGGCGGCCGCGCTAGCTCGGCTGTCGCACGATTTGCGTTATGCGTGTGTCCCCGTGACGCCGGTGCTGCGGGCTCCCTGTGGCGTCGAGGAATCGCTTCGACATTTGCAGCAGCCCTGGATCGCATCTACGGCCGCATCCTGTCATTGGAGGAACGATCGCAGCTTATCGATGAGTACTTTTATCTCGGTGTTCTTGTCGAGGTCCACCGTTTCGCATGCCTTTACGATCTCCTCTCTTGCCTTCGTCTTCACGTTCAGCGCGGTCTCAAGATCATCGTGGAACTGGAAGAGGGGCACCGTTACTGTTGCGCTGTCGCTGGCCTGCTTCACCTTTGCGACTCGCTTTTCGGTCGCGCAGTCATTTTGCGCCTTTGTGCTGTCGGCATCCGTGATGACAAGTGGTTCAATGCCGAGTGCATCGCACAACATGATGTAATCGGGAAGGTTATCGCGGCTGCCGCAGTCGAGGACAGCGACATTAGTCTCATCCAGTGGCAGCTGGGCGCGCGCCGCTAGAGTGCGCACCGCGGCCACATCAGTCTCGCCCTCGCACAGCACCGCCCGCGAGGCAAAAAGCAACCCCTCGTTGCCCTTGGCGACGAGCTTCTTCGACACCCGTGCAAACAGGTCATCGTCAATCTGATGGACGCATGTCGCGAAGCGCTGATCGCGATCGAACCGTACGAGCCTGACCTCCTGCCCGGCCGGGTCGAGCGGCAGCATGTAGGGCGAGTGGGTAACCACGATGTACTGCGCCTTTGCCTCTTGGAGCTCTTGCCGAAGCCGGCGCTGGAGCGTGGGGTGCAGACCGACGGCGGGCTCATCGAGGGCGATCACCGAGGCCGGCTCGGCGCTCAGTGCCGAGGCGAGTGTCAGCGCCTCCCAGGCACCTGCGCCGGCAAGCTCGATAGGGACCTGTTCGACGGGGCCTTTCTGAGAGGGCGGAACGGAGCCCACGCTCACAAGCGCGCGTGGCTCACGACGCATGGCGGCGTCCTGGGGCGTCTGCTCGTTATGGTCAGGGGCTCTGTGGTCAGGGGCTCTGGCTGGCTCAGCGCCCACATCGACCTGTCGGCCATGGGTAAGTTCGCAAAAGCGTTTCTGGACTTGCCGATAGCGCTCGTAGTCAGCCGAATGCCCGTTCTTGAGCGTGAAGAGCCGCTCGAGCAGCAACTCCTCAGCCCCCACCCCAAGCCGCATACCTCGGCCGGCCAGCCACGGCGCTCCGCTTGGCAGCAATCGGTCATCGCTCGTCAGGATTAGCGCGCGCTCGAGGATCTCCGAGAAGACCGTAGCGAGCCCGATACTCCGTGACGGAGCAGGGGGGAACTGGTCGAGTCCAAGCAAACTTGCGAAGGCTTCTACCGCAGGCAAAGATTCGCCGTATTGCCCTATGTCGCAGAATGTGCCCCTGCCGGCGCTCGGCAACAGTGTGGCAAGCGAGAAGTCATGGTTGGGAACTCCTGGCAAGTCAAATCGCATGCCTTGATTCCCGAGCAGCTGGCCCGCAAGCTGGTCGCGCTGAAGGCCCATACGGCCAATATCCTCAGGCCGCAGCAGGAGATTCCCGTCCGCGCCACTAAGGCTCCACGCAATCCGGCTCGCCTGCGCGCCGCCCGAGCGGGCTTCAAACTCGAAGCGAACATCCCAGCGCGCACGCGGCGTATTCCGGCACGAGAGCACGATCTCGCCGGAGAACAGTGGCTTCAGCTTCTCAGCGGTGATCTGCCGCTCTACCCACTCCTCGACCGCCGAGGAGTCCACGCCGTGGGAGTTCCCGACAAGCGCGACCGCGGCAGCCGTCTTGACGAAGCCGACGACCAGCAACTGCTCGTGCTCTTCGGTTAGCTCGAATCGCAGGCTCACCTTGGCCCCTGTGGGAGGCTGGGCCAGGCGGCGCGCTGCGAGGAAGGTCTCGAGCAAGCGTGTCTGCTCCTGCGTTGACTCGGCACTGTGGCCCACTGCGGTGCGAACCAGCTCCAGCAGCCGGATCACGTTGCTCTTGCCCGCCCCATTCGGGCCCACGATCGTGGTGATGCGCCGATCCAGGGGCAGGCCGAACTTCTCGAAAGAGAGGATTCCGTCGGCGGATATGTGCGTCAGGCGCATGGCACGTTGGAGTCGCTGTGCAGCAGCATACGACGACGAGCCTCGTGATCAAATCACGCGCGTTGCCCGCCGGTAGCAGCCGCCAATTAGCCGCAGGCACTCACTCGGAGCTTCACCAGCGGGCCGATTGCGATTCTCAGTGGCCCAACCGCAACCCGCGGCGCTCCAATCCAGGGCAGACGATACGCACAAGCAGTGCTGAGCGCCCTGCGAACGCCACGGCGGATTGTTAAGCCCTCTCTTCTCAGATGCCCTGAGCTTCTCTGAGGCTCACTGCAGTTGCGTCCCCCTTGAGGCATCGGCAGATCCCGCCTACGTTCGCTCTGCCATGCAGTCAACGCACAAGATCGCGGGTGCGGACGCGCGGGGCTACGCGGAGTACCTGACGCATACATCGGCGCGCGGGGACTACTACCTGGGCGGCGATGCCGGCGAGGGAGAGGGGTCGGGCGGCGGCGCCGAGGGGCGCTGGCATGGCTTGCCGCAAGCCCTGGCCGCGCTTGGTCTCTCGGCGCAGCGGCCGGTCAGGCGCGATCAGCTGCTCGCGCTGATGGAGGGGCGCTCGCCGGCGAGCGGCGAGGCGATCCGCCGCGCCGGTGGCGATGGCAGCCGCGTGGCGGGGATCGATATGACCTTCAGCGCCCCCAAGAGCGTCTCGGCGCTGTGGGCGGCCAGCAGCCCATATCGGCGAGCGCAGATCGAGTCAGCCCACCACCGAGCGGTCGCAAGCACGATCGCGCGCGTGCAGCGCGATGTGGAGCTGGTGCGCACCCGCCTGGGTGGAGAGCTGCGGCGGGATCGCGCGTACAGCCTCGTCGCCGCGGAGTTCCTTCACACCGCAAGCAGGCTGACGCGCGATCAGGAGCGCGGCGGGGTGCCGGACCCCCAGCTGCACTCCCATGTCGTGGTGCTCGCTGCGCAGCGCCGGGACGGACGCTTTGCAGCGGTGGACTCACGCGAGATCTTTCGCTCGGCACGCGGCAATGGCGCGTGGTACCGGGCGGAGCTTGCGGCGAACCTGCAGCAGCTCGGTCTGCGGGTGCAATGCAGGACGGGCAAAGACGGCCGCTACTTTGAGCTCTCAGGGGTGCCGAGGGATCTGACCGAGCGATGGTCTGCGCGCTCGGCCCAGATCGAGCAGGCGGCCAGAGAGTTCAGGAGCCGCTACGGCCGCGACCCGCGGGGCGGGGAGATCTCCTCGATCACGCTCAGCACGAGGGGCACCAAGACGATCGCCGCCCAGGTCGATGTCGATGCGGCCTGGCGGGCGGTGGCATCCGAGCATGACCTCGGCGCTGAGCGGGTGCAGCAGCTCTTTGACGGACGCGAGCAGCTGTTCTCAGAGCAGGCCAAGAGCTTCGAGCAGCTGCCCGAGGATCTCCTTGCCGATATCACCGCGAAGGCATCGATGCTCAGTGAACGCGATCTGCAGGCGCGCTCATTCGAGCTTGCCGCCGGCGTCTGTCGCCCAGAGCGCGCGAAGGAGCTGATCACAGAGCTGGAGCGCTCGGGCCAGCTGCTGCGCCTTGAGGGCGGAATGTGGACCACGCGGGAGCTGCGGGAGGCAGAGCAGCTCACGGCAGAGCGCGCGCAGGCTCGAGCAGACGTGCGGGTGGCGCCGGTCAGCGAGCGGTCCCTGGCGCGAGCCACCGGCCGGGTGCAGGAGCGGATCGGTGCCCAGCTGAGCGATGAGCAGCAGGCTGCGCTTCTGCGGATCACCGGGCCGGGCGGGGTGGTGGCGCTCGAGGGCCAGGCTGGGACGGGCAAGGGCGTCGTCATCGCCGCGGCCGCGGAGGCATGGCGGCAGGAGGGCTACACGGTGGTCGGTGCCGCGGTGGCCGGCGCAACGGCCGAGCGCCTGGCAGCGGATGCCGAGCTTGAGCGCTCGCTGACGGTGGACTCGCTGATCGCTCGTCACAGGCACGGCGTCCTTGACCTGGACCGCTCGGCGGTGCTGGTGGTAGATGAGGCCGGCATGGCCGACACCAAGCGCTTGTCGGCGCTCGTGCAGATCACGCAAGAGCGCGGGTGCAAGCTGCTCCTGGTCGGCGACTCAAGCCAGCTCTCCCCGATCGGCGCTGGCGGCATGTTCGAGCAGATCAAGGAGCGGGTGCCCCACGCGAGACTGGCCGAGGTCAGGCGCGCAAGGCATGAGTGGGAACGCGAGGCCTGGCGGCAGATCCGCGAGGGGCACTCAGAGCGCGCCCTTGCCTCCTACGCCGCGCACGGCCAGCTGCACGTCTCCGAGACCAGAGAGGAGGCGGCGGAGCGCATGGTCGCCCGCTGGGATCGCGATCGCCGAGCGGTCGGCACCGAGCGGGCGGTGATGCTGACCGATGCCTCAAACGCAGAGCTTGACCGCATCAACGCGCTAGCCCAGCAGGCACGGGCCGCTAACGGCGAGCTGGGCGAGCTTCGCGTCCCGTTGCGTGAGCGCCCCTACGGGCTGGCTAGCGGCGATCGGATCATCTTCACCGCCTCCCACGCCCAGCCCGGGCAGCGTCGCATTGAGAATGGCACCATCGCCACCGTCACTCACGCGGGCGAGGATGGCCGCCTGCAGATCGCAATCGCCGGACCGAACCCGCGGGAGGTCACCGTGGACACGGGCGAGCTCCAAGCGATCAAGCTCGCCTACGCCCAGCACGTCTACAAGGCCCAGGGCCTCACCACCGAGCGTGCCCAGGTGCTGATCGGTGGCTGGCAGAGCGACCGCGAGCGCGCCTACGTCGCTCTCACGCGGGCAAGGGAGGCCACCGACATCCACATCACGCGGGCGGACCTCGGCGAGCAGGGCCTTGACGAGGGCGCAATCGAGCGCCTCGCTGAGACGATCGCCGCGAGCAACGCGCAGCAGGCGAGCATCAGCCGCGCGGTCGATCCTCGGGCGGCACGGGGTCTTGATACCCAGCGCGATGCTGAGATGAGCAATGAGCGGGATGAAGCTGGCGCAGAGCCAGAGCGCGCCCGCGCGCCGCTCAGTGAGGTCGGCCGCATCCTCGCCGAGCAGGAAGCGCGAGAGCGATGCGAGGCAGAACGCGATGAGGGGTATGGTCTTGAGATCTAGTCAGCATCGCTGTCAGCGACTACGAAGAAGACTTCCGCCAGCGCTCCCGCGCTGCGAGTGGATGGGTGGCGCGCGAGTCGCATCGGTGGATCTGAGCGCGCCAACAAGCAGCTCACGCCAGCAACGGAGTCGAAGGCTCTCTGTGTGTAGCCCTCCAAGATTGCTGCGGATCCCCGGAAGGGAACGCATCGGCCGGGCGGTTCATGGGCCATCCCGTCGCGGGCCACACCCTCGCGGGAGCCTCGGATGCCAGCCACCCGAGCGCCGCTCGCTTCGCTTCGCCGGGCTCCGCTCGCAGCGCTCGCCCACCGCGGCCTCTTGCATCGTGGAGGTAGCCTCAGGTTACACGTCGGTTGAGAATGTGGGATGAGGGTAAATCTGACTCACCGCAGGCGGTCACTGTCCGTTTGCTAGCGTACGCCGATGAATCGAACCGCTGTCCGCGTCACCGCGGTCGCTGTGGTACCGGCACTGGCTCTCGCTGGCGTCGCTGGTACCGGCCTCGCGGTGCCGGTCATCACGAAGACCGAAAACGTCATTTCGACCGAGATCTACCTACGCGCCCGCCACAAATACGATGAGGCGATCAAAGGCGACTTGCCCGCCGGCCGGGTCTCTGCGCGCCTTTTCGTGGCCCATGTGAGAGCGGAATGCCAGAATGTGCTCGCGGGCGCTCCGCCGGGCAGGGTGACTGAAGAATTCAGCCGGGAGGCGAGCGGCGAGGTCGATCAGGCCCTTGCAAGGCCACAGCGAGGACCCTCGATTGTCTTTGCCCGCAAGATTGAACGGCTCCGCTGGACCAACCGACTGCTGACTTACTACGTGCATGGCTCTGCCGCCGAAACCCGCGCGGAGGCGGAACTGGTGGCACCGGACCTGTGCACCGATGCCCGAGCCATGGCCGCCAGCCACTACTAGACCGTCCCCATGAGCACCACGAGGTATGAGCGCGCTAGCTCGTGCGCAAGCAGCAAGGTGCTGGTTGAGAACAGCCCAGGCGAAACCGGAGAACTCGACGAAATCATTGGAAACATGCTCAGGCCGTACGAGCGTCCGGATGAGAGGTCGCTGATTCGCGGCATGCCGACGAGGCGCGAGCGTGAAGCCAGAGAGCGAGCGGAATCCCAGCTCATCAGGAGTGCAGAATCAGAACTGCAACGGGCTCTTGGATTGTCGGGGGTGGACGAGCCACGGCAGCCGTACCAGGGACCCACCTGCACCCAGCCGCCACCACGGTGACTGCTGAGCGTCGACCGAGATGGCCTGCCTGCCAGGGTGAGTGAGCGGTCGAGAGCTGCGGGAGCCAACAAAGCGTTCCACGCGGTAAGCGGAAGGCGGAAACTCATTGCACGAGTTCCGGCACCGATTGCGATGGGGAATCGATCTGTGGTATGGACACTCGGCACCGCTGGCTTCGAGTGTCAGCACACTCGCGTCCGGTCCGCGGAGTCCATGGATGAATGCCGCCGCGGGACGTTGGCGCCCGTCGCCCACACCTCGCGACCATAGCCGACGCTTCGCGTCGGCTTACGCTCGAGCCGTGGGCGACGGGGGAGTCATGGCGTGGGCTCCGGTGGGACTCATACCCGCGCCTCGTGCGCGCCCTGCCGACTGCGCCGCTGCCGGCTCGCACAGACCAGCGGCCTCCCGCCACGGTGCCGTCCGATACCACGGCGTGGTCCGTATCAGCTGCCAGTCGACGCCTTCCAGCAACAGCGCCCGTCCGCGTGGAGGCCGGGCGATCTCACCGGGCGTCAGGATGCGCTGGCGCTGGGTGCTGTGCGTGACCGATTCGCTGTAGGTGTCCGGTGCGAAGAAGCCGTGGCCCTCGGTGCGCCCCTGCGTGGCGCTTGCCATCTGGCGGTCGTATTCCCCGGCCACCAGCGATACCGCCTCCAGGGTCTTTGGGTCGGCGATGCCTCTCAGAATCAACTTGGTCTGAAAGAGCGTGAGCAGCCCCTCGGCGACGCTCTCGCCCCAGCGCACGCGCGCCTGGGAGAGGTCCTGCAGGCAGGCGAGGATGTGCAGGCCCTGGCCGCCGGCCTCTGAGACCAGTGCCTGCAGGTCGTGGATCGGCGCGATGTTTGCAAGCTCGTCCAGGCAGAAGAGGACCGGTGGGCATGTGCGCCCCTGCGGCTGCTTGGCGGCGTGCTCGTAGGTGGCATGGCGGATCTGCTCCAGGAGGCCCACGACCAGCGGCGCGCAGAGGGCCTGGCGGTGCGCGGGCGCTGTGATGTAGATGGTGTCGCTGGATGAGGGGAAGTCGCTGGGGTTGAAGTCAGCTTGGGCCGCGCTCTGGCGCACGGCGTCGCTGTTGTAGGCGGCAAGGGTGCCGGCGGTTGCCGAGAAGATCGAGGAGCGCTCGCGCGACTCGGTGCGCGCGATGCCGGCGAGCACGTCGCAGGGGACCTGCGCACCGTGATCCTCCAGGATCTTGCCCGGCGTATCGAGGTCGAAGCGAAGGACCCAGGTGAGGACGGCGGCGATCGGGCGATAGTCGAGGTATGCGGCGTAGAGGAGCGGCGCAAGCAGCGCGCTTGCGCGCTCGCGCCAGTGCTCCTCGTTCGTGCTCCCCCTGGCGGCCCGCCCGGCCGCGGCCATCGCGCGAGCCGTGAGGAGCGCCTCCTCCCAGGTGCCCGCGGCTGCCACGGGCGACCAGTGAAGGGCTCGCACGCCCGGGGGCAGCGCGACGCTCGAGCCGGCTGGGTCATAGAGCCAGACCTCGCCGATCTCCGCCCTCGCCCGCCAGGTTGCGGCCATCACGTCGGGCTTGGTGGCCGTCGAGACCAGAGCGTTGGGTGCGGCCAGGACCGCCGGAATGACAACCTCGCTTGTCTTGCCCGAGCGTGGCGGGCCAAGCACGAGCACCGCGTGCTCGGGGTCTGAGACGACCCACCTGCCATGGCGCTGGCCGAGGTAGGCGCCGGCACCCATGCGCAGCATGCGCCGGCGGAGGATCTCCCCGGCGGGCAGCTGCTCGCTCGCGCTTGCGGGCTTGCCGTGGCGCTCTGCGGCCCTGAGCAGCTGCCATGCGCGCCCAAGCGCGCCGCTTGCCCCAATCCAGGTCAGAAGCAGCGCACTGGCAATCACCGCCGAAGGCGAGGAGCCGATCTGGGTGATCGCAAGCAGCAGCAGCGCGCCGAGTGCAAGCCAGGTCCAGATCCGGTGGCGGCGGCGCAGGTCAAGGCGCTGATGGGAGGGGCCCCAGGATCTGGAATAGTCTGACATCAGAGTGACATCATAGTATACTATGGGGGCGATGCCACGAGCAGGAGCCTCACGCGGCGTGATCGCCCAGATTGACCAGGAGCTCGAGCGCATCGAGGCCCGCCTCTCTGGCTACGAGCAGCTGGTCTCAGAGCGCAAGCGCCTGCTTGCCGCAAGGGCCGCGCTGACGGGGACAGCCAGGAGCGCCCGCCGCGTCTCCCGGGAGCAGGTTGCCACCTATCTGAGAGAGCACCCGGGCAGCCTTCCCGCACAGATCGCCCGGGATCTGGAGGTCCCCGTCACCAACATCTCCCAGCATCTGTATCGCGGCAAGGGAACCTGCTTCCTGCGGCGCAGCGATGGTTGGCACCTGAGCGAGTAGACGGCGCTCTGTCCCGCTTCGCCTCCCGGGGCGGAGGAGGGGAGAACGATGCGCGCCGAACTTCCAAGCGGCTTGATTCGCCCCGCTCAGCTTCACCCGGGCTGGCTGGCGCTCTATGCCTTGACCTTAGCGGTCAACCTCCTCTGCGCAGGCGTTCGCAGCGGCGTCTGCTATGCGCTCCTGTGGCTGGCCTTCACGATCTTGGGGCTGACCTCGCTGCCGGTGCACCTGCTGGCCCTCATCCTCGGCTATGGCCCTTTGGCGCTCTCGGTGGCGACGCTCATCCTGCCGCTGGGCGGCTGGTGGTGGCAGCAGCGCGAAGGGGGCAGAAGCCCCTCGGAGCGCGAGCGCCTCATCTATGCCGATGCGCTGAGCAGCCTGGCCGCCGCTGGGCCCACCCTGGCACTGCCGCGGCGCTGGTTCGTTCTCGATCTGGATGCTCCGAACGCCGCTGTCTACGCCGACACGCTGCTGGTCACGCGCGGCCTCCTGGAGAGCAGGTGGCTGACCGCCGTTCTTGCACACGAGCTTGGTCACCTGGCAAGCAGCGACGGACGTCTCGCGGCCGCGCTTCACCGCTGCACGGTGCCCCCGCGCAGGCTGCCGGCGCGGCTGCGCGAGCGCGCATTGATCGGTGGGGCGGTCCGGGTGGTTGCCTTCCTTGCGACGGGGGAGCTTGCGATGTGGCTCCTGCGCGGACCGTGGGGGGTCTACTGGCGCTCCCGCGAGCACGCGGCGGACCACTATGCGGCAACCCTGGGCCAGGCGGACCTGCTCGCGGAGTACCTCGACCTCCACGCGCTGGCATCGGACATCCCGGTCCCGTTCGTATGGCTGACTTCGGAGAGCCACCCACCCACAGAGCATCGCATCGACCGCCTCAGCCGCGACCAGGCGCAGGCGGCGCAAACAATCAACCAGAAGGAGAGCCATCACGATGTCGCCGCTTAGAACCACACGCCAGCACGCAACTACTGAGAGCGGGTCGATGACGGGCGCAGAAGAGCGGCGCAGGGTGGGCGCTCGCGCCTTCGCCGGCGCGGCGCGCCTGTTCGCAAAGGCCCGCGGCGTCACCGGCGAGCAGGCGATCGGTCGCTACGCCAGCCTGATCGACGCCAGGGCGGCAAGTCGCATCCTCGGCGTCCCCCACACCTGGCTGCTTGCACAGGCGCGTGCGGGCAAGATCCCACACCATCGCCTGGGCCACTACGTGCGCTTCAGCCCGGAGGACCTGAGAAGGTGGCTTGAGGAGACCCGGATCGAGCCGAACAGAAGAGTGACTCCCTGATCTTCGCACGGACAGACACCGCCGATGTGGACTACCTGCGCGCTTGGCCTTTGCCAGGCACCCCTCCATGTGAGCGCTATACTACCGATTGTGACCACCAGGGTGCCCACATGAGGGTCGTGACGGTCAGGGACTTTCGCGATCACGCATCGGAGATGTTCCGCTCCGATGACGTGATCCTGGTGACGCGCGAGGGCACTCCCGCCGGCTTCTTCCTGCCCTGGGACACCCCAGAGCTTCCGGTCGAGGTTCGCCGGGAGGTCTTCTTGCGGCTCTCCGAGCAGATCGGCGCGCAGCTCAAAGCGAAGGGCGGGAGCGAGCAAGAAGTGCTGGGGGACTTTGCTGCCGCGCGCGCTCGTCGCTGACGCGAACGTAATCCTCTCTGCGCTAATCGGCGGTCGAGCACGGCTTGTGATTGCGTGCGGGGAGGGACCGCGGTGCCTGGCTGCCGAAGCCGTCGCGTTGGAGATCGCGCGACACCTTCCGCGTCTGGCGGAAAGGCGAGAGCTTGACCTCGCGGCGCTCTTCGCAGCGCTTCAGATCATGCCGATCGACTGGCAGCCAGCAAGCGCCTACGAGCATCGCCGACGAGAGGCTGAAGAGCTCATCGGTGCTCGCGACCCTGACGACTGGCCCACGCTTGCGGTGGCGCTCGCCTTCGGCCTGCCGGTCTGGACCCAGGACAAGGATCATGCGGGGCTCGGCATCCAGGTGTATACCACCGGAGACCTCCTTGACGCGCTTCGGGACGCCGGGCAGGTCGAGTAGCTTCGACACATCGTAGACCGCACGCCGAAGACCCTCTTGACCACTGGGCCAATTCAGCAGGCTTGTCTTGCCTTCGGCGACCACCCTAAGATCAAAACCGTCGATTTAGGCGCGACCGCGACCACAAGCCTTACCTGCGTGATGCGGATGGCGCGTGTGGATTCGAAGCCGACTCGGCCTGCGGCTCGCCGTTCAGAGTCGTAGCACTGGGGCATGGCCGTAGGGCATCTGTCTTCGGTGGCGAGCAGGAGCGAGAGTGTCTAATCTTACTCGGGAGAGCGGTACGCCACTTTGATCGGCAAGCGCCACAACTTCGAAGCCTGATCGGCATACCACTTGCGTACGCAATGCTCCGCCATCTGCGATGGCACATACTCTCGCTCTGTCGCGTTTCGACGACGGCTCTGAGGGCGCCGACGGCCCCCGGGTCGCGGGCCTTCTGCGATCCTGTTCAGCGTGGATGAAGAGGCACGAGAGCGACTGAACGATCAGCTGCGCCAGCTCGGGCCCGAGGGCGAGAAGGCAGCGCACATGCTCACCGCCGCCGCGGAGCAGATCGAGCGCGCCGGGAATTGCGCGGGAAACCTGATCGCGTACTGCATTCGGGAAGCGCTCATGTCGCTGCTCGATATGGGCGGCAAGCGCCGCTCCCCAGCGACGGACGCGATAGGCAAGATTATCTGCCGAGCCAAAGAGGTCCGCGACGGAGGGTCGTGCGAGCCGCTCTTGCAAGCCGTCAGCGAGCTCGAGGCCGCCCGGGACGGGGACGGCCCACACGTCAAGCGTCTCGCAGCGCTGATCGGGTCGCTCGCCCGCCGCGAGCCCGTCCGCACCAAAGCGGACCTAATCGACATTTACGTGGAGCTGATCGACGAGGCGAACCGCCTGCACGCCAACGTCACCATACAGGAGGCCACCCGGCTGTACGAGCGCGCTCTGACCACGCTCGGCCGGCTGTTTGGGCGGATGGGCGACCGGCTTGCTGAGGTCGACCCACTCACCATGGTCACCGCGCCGACGCGAGCCGATGTCGCGAGCCTCGTGAGCCTGGCCGGTGACCCGCGGATCCTCGGCTACTTCTATGGATCGCTCGACGGCCCGGGCTGGCTGCGCGCCCTCGCGGATCACGAGTTGCTGCAGCCGCCAAAGACCGGTCCGTGGTTCGCGTACGGGTACCTCCAGAAGCTCGCCGGGTCGCACCCCGAGGACGTCCGGAAGTGGCTCCTCTCGCGCCCGTCCGGTGACGAGCTCAGCGACCACCAGGCGCTTCTGCTGATCGCCGTCGCCCGGATGGTCCCCTTACCAATCGCTGATGCCGTGCTGCGCGCGACCGAGCGTCGCACCGACGACGCCGCCGTCTTGCACCAGATTGCCGCGTACATTAGCGAGCTCCCTGCCGAGCAGCACAGCAATTCGGCGGTGATCAGCCTCATCAAGCGGTCACTCCTGGGCGGCACCACCACGGACACCCCTGCGGACGTCGCCTACTTGACGGCGGGCCTCTTGCGAGTGGCCGTTTCCAGCGCTGGCCAGGGTAAGGCACGGCGCTGGCTGCGGATCCTCGCCGCAAAGCTGCGCGCCGCTTGCAAACGGTTCCCAGGTGAGCTGATGGCGCTTCAGAAGATCGACACGCTGACCCTCAACCCCGACGGTCACGTGTTTGACCAGCTCGTTGCGGCGGTCCGCGACGTCGCGCGGCTCGCCGCCGATCAGGGTATGCCGACCAAAGAGCGGATCGACATGCTCGCCACCCTCCCCTCCCAGCTGGCCGGGCGACTCATCGCCGTGCACCTGATCGAGAACCTTGATGCCGACGTCGACGTCGCGTTGACCGTGATGGCTGAGGAGGTAGCCCGTGAGGAGCCGATGCCGGAGACTCTCGCACTTCTCGCCGAGCTCGCAGGCCGGGAGCACCCTGGGCTCGACCAGCGGATGCTGGGCGCACTTGGCGAACCGCCCAGCGACGAGGAGGTCGCCGCGCTCGGCCAGGACGAGAAGCTGCCGAAGCCATGGCGGCATGCGTACGGGTGGCTGATCGCGATGCCCGCCGCCGTCCGCGAGCCGTGGGCGCGCGCGAACGAGAAGGTCGAGGAGCGCTGTGGCCCAGCGTCCCCGCACGGATGCATGTGGCCGAAGCCGACTGCGATCCCGGTCACCCACGAGACCGCGATTGGCGCGGACGTGCTCGCTGGGCTCAAGCCGCTCGAAGCCGCCAAACGGCTTGCGGCGTTCACCCTCAGCGGCGAGTTCAGCTCTGCCACCCGCTGCCACGCCAGCCAAGAGCTACAGCAAGCCATCAACAACGACCCCCTCCCGTGGATCGCCGAGCCCGTAGCGATCATCGACGCCCTCGACGATCCGATGTACGCCGAGCGTTACCTGAAGGCGCTCGCCGAGCACGTGGACGAGCTCCACGAGCATGTACCCGATCTCCTCGACGCGGTCGAGCTCGCCGAGCAGAAGCTGAACACTGAGCAGACTAAGCCGGAACTGATCGGAGGCTGGGCTAACGTCGTCGGCTCTGGACTGGAGCTGATCACCAAAGTCGCCTGCACCCGAGTCCCATTGACGCGCAGCGACCGCGATCGCGGCTGGGGTCTGATCGAGCGCGCCGTTCGCCGCCGCGAGGAGGAGTTACCCGACGATCGGCCCGACATCCCCACCAACCTCTCGGCGATCAACCGGCACTCGATGCGGGCCCTCGCCGCCGCTGTCTTGTACGCCGGCTCGATCAGTAACGGAGAAAGCGAACTCAAGCAGCTGCTCCAGCTTGTCGACGAGCTGCTCGCGCTCGACGGGCCAGACGGGCTGCACGCACGGGCGATCCTCGCACGCAACCTGCCATGGCTCGCCGCCCGGGCACCCGAGTGGACCCGCTCCCGCTGGAGCCTGCTCGTCGGCGCCGACGCTTCCGATGGGCTCGGTCCGCGCACCTTTGACCAGTACCTCGAGACGGGCGCCGCGTTCAATCCGTTCCTCATCGAGCACCGCGACCTCTACTTGGAGGCCCTCGAGCGAGCTCCCGACGGTGCGCGACGGCACCTCCTCTTCGGCATGCTCTGGAAAGTTGACGGCTACGACCCCGCGAGCGTTCTCGAGGCGCTCCAGGCCGCCGGTGATGACCAGGTCGGCGAGGCGATCAAATGGCTCACGTTCACGGCGCTCCGGGAGACCGACATGCCGCTAGAGGACGCGATCGAGTTCCTGAGGCTCGCGCTCGCACTCAAGCTGCCCGTCGACGCGGTCAAGCCCATCGGCTGGCTCGCCCGCGCAGAAGGGCTCGACGACGACGCCTGGCTCGACATCACCCTGCAAGCAGCCCAGGCCGCGAACGGCGATCTTGACCAGCCCGACGACATCGCCCGTCGAGCCAAACAGCACCCTGACGACCAGCGTGCGATCCGGATCGTCCGCGATTTGCTCAACTCCGACAGCCACCTCTGGCGCCTCAATGACGTCGCAGCCGTCGGGCTTTACCTCGTCAAACGAACCGACCCGGCGGCGCAGGTCGTTCGCGAGGAGCTACGAGAGCAGCTACTCAAGCGCGAATTCTTCGACGCACGTGAGGTATCCGACCCGATGTGCAGACTGGACTGAACTACTAGGAGAGGGCGGGCTGCGGAGGGGAGAAGCCCTCATGCTGGCCAGGCTACGGTCATCCAGCTACATGCTGCGGATCGCCCCGTGGGAGCACCCGCCCCGTGCTTGAAGCCCGACGGGCCTCGCAATCGACTTTCGAGTATGTGGCGCGAAACGGCGACTGGTGGCCTTGACAGCCTTTGCATCATGCGCACCGCCATGTCGCCTTCGCGTTATGTTTGCGGCGACTTAGTCCACTTCGTGGGCCGCAACGCCGTATCCGCCGATAACGCCTTCTCGCGGCTTGCGGTGATTATCCAAAATTGCTGGTCGCTTACGCCTACTGCACCCGCAATCGAAGGGCGTGACGAGAATGTCTCAAACTTTAGCCTCCAACCCAATGTGACCCTTAGAGCCCCTATCAAAATGAGGAATATGCCATCCTCCGTCGATGTCCGGAGCCATGGCCAAAGCTCTCGTCTCAGATCACCTGTGGGCTCGCATCGAGCCCGAGCTGCCCACCGTGGAGCGGCGCTACCGCTACCCAGGGCGTAAGCGCATTCCCGACCGGCAGGTCCTGACCGGCATCCCGTTCGTGCTGAAGAC
>JAJPKQ010000016.1 GCA_021323635.1 bacterium
CGGCTCAGCCCTCCGGGCTTCGCCTCCACGACCAGTGCCCAGCGAGATCCCTGTCCAGGGTGAGACGCATGTCTCGACTCACCAGAGACCTATCACCTGGGACATATTGTCCAGTATCAGCACATAGTCGACAGATGTGTCAGTACATCGGAGACAACGAACAAAGGAGTCTCCGATGTCCAAAGCGCGCTACCTGGTCGAGGCGCATCTGCTGGAGGGCCGCCCTGTGGCCGAGCTGGCGCTGGCCCATGGTGTTCATCGCAGCTGGATCTACAAGCTCCTCGAGCGCTACCGCCAAGGCGGCCTGCAGGCGCTCGAGCCACGATCGCGCGCTCCGCGCTCCTGTCCCCATCAGATCGACCAGGAGCGCTCGGGCAGGATCGTCTCGCTGCGCCTGCAGCTGAGCGCTCAGGGCCTTGACGCGGGCGCCCAGACGATCGCCTACCACCTGCGCGCCGAGGGGCTTGACCCGCCTAGCCTTGCCACGATCTGGCGCATCTTGCGCCGGGAAGGGCTTGTGCGCCCCCAGCCGCGCAAGCGCCCACGCTCGAGCCTTCAGCGCTTCTGTGCCGAGCTTCCCAACGAGCTCTGGCAGGTCGACATCACGCACTGGAAGCTCGGCGATGGCAAGGACGTGGAGATCATCAACATCATCGATGACCATTCGCGCCTGCTTGTGCTCTCTGAGGCGCGCTCGGTGCACAAGGCCACAGACGTCGTCGCGGCCTTCCATCGCGCCTGCCGACTGCACGGGACTCCAGCGTCGCTGCTCTCCGACAACGGGGCGGTCTTCACCGGCGCCTACCGTGGCGGCAAGGTGCTGCTGGAGTCCGAGCTGGAGCGCTTGGGCGTGCTGTTCAAGAACTCAAGGCCCTATCACCCGCAGACCTGCGGGAAGGTCGAGCGTCTGCATCAGACGCTCAAGCGCTACCTGGCCTGCCAGACGCAGGCGCAGAGCCTCTGCCGGCTGCAGGGGCAGCTTGATGCCTTCCTGCGCTACTACAACCGCATCCGCCCACATCGCGGTGTTTTGGGTCAAACGCCCTTGCAGGCCTACAGTGCGCGAGTGAAGGCTCGCCCGGCGCCCACGCTCGGCGCTCCTCACTTCCGGGTGCGCTCTGACCGGGTCGATGCAAACGGCAAGGTCACCCTTCGCTACGGCAGCCGGCTGCACCACATCGGGCTCGGACGCGCGCACAAGGGGAAGGCCATCCGGCTGCTCATCGCCGAGCGGGCGATCCGTGTGGTTGACCTCGACGGGCAGCTGATTCGCGAGCTGACGCTGGACCCCGAGCGCGACTACCAGGGGCGCTCGCGGGAATGATCGACTTGTCTAGCATCTACCGAGACATCTGTCTCCGATGTCCCGAGACATCACATCACCTGGGACATATGTCTTGAACCCACACACCCGCGTCGGCTCTCAGGAATCCCTGCATAGCGGGGATTTTCGTTTAGGTTGGCACCTTGGCCAGGCGAAATATGTCCCGAATATGTCCCAGGATGGCGGCAGACTTGGTATGTGGCAACCGCCTCCAGAAAGTCCGTTTCGACCCCCAAACGGGGCCGGCCAGCACGCCCATCAGACCGGTCCACTGAGGCCGCCCAGCGGGCACGTCTTCAGGGCCGATCGCCGGCGCGGCCCGGTCTGATACGCGAAGTACCGACTGCCTGACGGTCGCCAGGTTCAACGCAAGCTCGGGCCGGCGTGGAGCGAGCGGGGGAGGCCGCCCTCCGGGTACTTCACGAAGCGCACCGCCGAGGACTGGCTGCGCGGGGTACTCGATCAGGCGCGCCGGGGCACCCTGCCCGGCATGGTGCGGACGGGCCTGACCTTCGACGAGGCGGCCGACGAGTACCTGCGCCAGGTCGAGCACGACCGTGGGCGCAAGCCCTCGACAGTCGCCGGCTACGGCTGGATCGTCGACGGCCAGCTGCGACCAGCCTTCGGCTCCATGCAGCTGGAGGCGGTCACGCCCGCGCACCTGAAGGCATGGAGTGGGGGCCTCGACCTGGCGCCGGCGAGCAGACGCAAGGCGCTCGTCATCCTGCATGGGATCTTCGAGCGGGCGCGGAAGACCTACGGCCTGCCGGGCAACCACCTGGCCGACGTCGAGAAGCCGCAGCAGGAGCGCAGCGGCGATATCGAGATCTTCTCGTCCGAGGGGTCTAGGCGCTTGTGCGAGCGGCCAGCGATGATCGGGACGCAGCCATGTACCTGACCGCGGCGGTCACGGGACTGCGGATGGGGGAGCTGTTTGCCTTGCGCTGGCGCGACGTGGACTTTCGCGGCTTGGTTGTGCGTGTGCGCGCGAGCTACGCGGTTGGCTCGTTGACGACGCCGAAGTCAGGCGAGGTGTGCACTGTGCCGCTTGCGCCCGAGGTCGCGCGTGTGCTCAAGAAGCTCACCAAGCGCGAGCACTTCACTGGCGAGGACGAATTGGTGTTCGTCGGGAATGCGGGAGGGCACTTCGATGGCTCAGCGATGCGGCGTCGAAACAATAGCGCTCTGCGGCGCGCCGCGGCGCGGCCGCTGCGCTTCCACGACCTGCGCCAAACCATTGGATCGCGCATGATCGCCAAGGCGGACATCCGCCGGGTGCAGGAGTGGATGGGACATGCGGACATCCAGACCACAATGCGAGACCTGCACTACGCGCCGCACGAGGAGGAGGCGCGCCTGGTGGCTGAGGCGTTCGCGGTACAGGGGAGAGCCGCGGGAAGGCGGCGAGCGGCAAGCAAGCCGGCGCGATCGATGCTGGGGAGCCGCACGTGAGCAATTTCCAGGCCGTGTACTACCGGGATCGGTCGGGCCGCGAGCCGGTGCGTCGGTTCATCGACAGGCTCGCTGAGGACATTCAGGCGGCGCTGGAGAACCAGATCGACCGGCTCAACCTGCTCAGCGACGCCATGCCGCATCTACCGTTCCCGCACTCCTCGCAGGTGGATGGCGAGCTGCGCGAGCTTCGCTGCCACTTCGGCCGCCAGCACTACCGCGTGCTCTACGCCCGGTCCGGACGTCTGCTGGTCCTGCTGCACGTCTTCTCCAAGCGCACTGCGAAGATCGATCCGCGCGACATAGCGGTGGCACGCGAGCGATGGGACGACTTCAAGGCGCGCATGGACGCCAAACCGCGCGTGCCACCCCGTGCCGCCGGTCACGACGCGCCCTGACCGTCCCGGAGCGAGTTCGCACTTCTGCTAACATCGGCGCACCAAAGCGAGGCGAGTGACCATGGCGAAGAACCACAGCCCAATCGGAACCAGCGTCAGCGAGCACATCGAGGGCAAGCTGGCGCGCAGCAAGCGCTACCGCGAGGCCCACGCGCGTCTTGAGCCCTTTGAGCAGATCGCTCGCATTGCGATCATGCGCCGCGCCCATTTGGGTCTCTCTCAGCAGCAGGTTGCTGAGCGCATGGGGACGACCACATCCGTGATCTCGCGCATCGAGAGCGGGCAGCACCGCACTAGCACCGAGACGCTGCGGCGCCTGGCCGAGGCGCTGGAGGGTCATGCGTTGCTTGGGTTTGAGTTCAACGGGACGGGGAAACCGACCCGCGAGCTAGTGGCGCTCTAACTACCAGCGGGCGCTGTCCGCCCCAGCCGGCAGCTGAACCTGGGCCTCAAGAGGAGTCGACTCGGTTCTCCGAAGACGAAGGACCGACGGCACGTGCCCGAGCTGCCACCTACCGCGGTAGGGCTCGTCGAAACATGCAAGGCGGCGAAGAGTCTCGCGAACCAGATGCTCGCCTTGGCCGACGCCGGTGTCTGGCAGTGCCTTGGCGAGCTCCTCGGCGGAGAGCGGAGTGGCCGATGAGCGCGCAAGGCCATGGATGCATGCTCTTGCGAGGACCATGCGTTTCTCGTTCCTCAGGGCGAGTTCGTGCCAACTAGGGACGGTAGGGGCAGCTCGCTGAAACCGCGTGTAGGCGATCTCGTGCAGCACCAAGGCGTAGCCGAACGCGTTGACTACGTGGCCGAACGCCGAGCCGATTTTGCTGCGTGTCTCTGCGGGCACCTGAGCGCCCAGGACCACTCCCAGAATCCCGAGGGCGATGATCAAGAAGGGCGAGAAGGTATCCGCAAGCCAACGGCCGAGCTGAAAAAGCGCGGCGCCGGCGAGTGTCGGCAGCATCGAAAAGCCAAACATGAAGCTGCTTAGCTCGGCGGCGTCGCCCCCGGCCATGAGCACCTCCAGCCATGCCCGATGCCCATCGACGTTGAACTCCGGCCCGTAGACCGCGCAAAGAGCGTCGCAGTCTTCGCTCAGGAAGAACGCTCTCAACGCAAGAGCCAGGACAGCAGACGGTACGTCGTCGCAATCCCTATCGGCGAGCTCTGAGATTCGCAGGATCTCCGCTGGGGCGAGGACCTCGAACGGGATGTCTTCATCGCCGACCTCGTGGATCAAAGGCAGATAGCTGGTGATCCATCGCTTGAGAAAGTCATCGAGCGAGACATCGCCAGCTTCGGTCGTCCATCTTCTGGCGTGCTCGAAGACCTCCCCCACCACGTGCGTTGCGCAGTAGATGCGCAGTGCTCCGGCGTTCGCTGCATTCACGAGCGTTGTTCGGCAGCCGTGTCGGCATGAGTAGATGATGTCGTTGCGAAGCGTGTTCGCGTCCGCAACGATCGGGGGCACGCCGTGCCCGAGCATGCGCCCGGAAAGCGGCGAGGGCGGGAATGCTCCTTGCTCGTCGGGAAGCTTGATGGGCGCTGCGGCATTACGCGCGTGAGCCCCCTCGAGCATTTTACGAATTTGATCGACCATGGGATGGCTCTGGTCCAGCCGCGTCATGTCCGGCGGGTAGGCGGTGCCCCGTTCAGGGGCGGCATCGGGTGTCGAATACGACATCTGGTCATCATTGCAATGCCATCGGGGACGCCCCGAAACTCCGTGACTTGGGTCTGATTGGCGACGGAGAAGGCCGCGCCTACCAGCGAGAGCATGCCGACTTCGATCTCTTGCCGATGGCACGCACGAGCGACCCGGGCGCGCCAAGATCGATGTTGTGGTCGACGTCTGGACGCAGGACTGCGTCTTTGCCCCGATCCACCGATTCCCTCCGACGCTGACCGAACAGCGACCTCCTGGAAGGGCTTGAATGCGGCTGTTTGGACCAGCCGCGGCCGGAGCGCAGGAGGTCACCTTCACGGCGCACGATGACGAGGCGCTCGGAGTGGACGCTCCGCGGGTGAAGCTCGACGACACGCGCGCCGTCTCCGACGCGGGGGTCATGTTGGTCGGAACGCTGGCAAATCGTCTCGGGATCGAGGAGCTTGCAGGGCAGCTGGTCCGGCTGCGAGACGAGCGCCCCGGCGCGGCGAGCGGGGGACGCAGGGTGATGGCGCTGCTGTTCGCGATGGTGCTGGGCGCCGACTGCATCGATGACACAGAGGCTCTGCGCTCGGGGCGCACGCGCCCTCTCAACCGCCGAGACGATTGTTCTTTGACTAGCGGGCGCCCTCAAGGGATCGCCGCGCGCTATCCCCGCAAGGGCGACGATCAGCGCCGTGCTCGCTGTCCCCTGCTCCGATCGGGCGCGACCTGACGATCACGCGCGTGCCGTTGCGCGGCGCCAGCGTCACGTTTCTGCGCTGCGGGGACTCGGGCTTTGCGCTTGCGGGAGCAAGCTCAAGCGCGGCGAAGATCGTCGCCAGCACGGCTCGCATCTCCATCTCCGCAAAGGAGGCGCCCAGGCAGCGGCGCACGCCGCCGCCGAAGGGAATCCAGCCGTAGGTGGAAGGAGCGCTCGCAAGGAAGCGCTCCGGGCGAAACGCCGTGGCTTCGGGATAGAGGTCCTCGCGCATGTGCACAAGCCAGATCGCCGGCGACACATCGGACCCAGCGGGCAGATGGAGGCCGCCCGCATCGAGGTCTGCCGCAAGCCTGCGACCGGCCAGCGGGACGACTGGGCGCAGGCGCAGCCCCTCGCTCACGACCGCCCGCAGGTAGCGCTCGGCGCTCGACTGCGCCTGCTCGTCGCCGGGCCGCTCAGCGGCGTTGCGCAGCTCGCCGCGCAACCGAGTGAGCGCGGGCGGGCTGTGCAGCAGGAGGTCGATCGTCCAGGCAAGCGCGGTGGCTGTCGTCTCGTGGCCGGCGAGCAGCAGCGTCAGCAGCTGGTCGCGCAGCTCGGAGTCGGGCAGGGGTTCGCCCTGCTCGTCGCGTGCGAGCATCAGCAGCGAGAGGATGTCCGCGCGCTGATCGAGGTCGGAGCGCTTGCGCCGATCCGCGATCTCGGCAAAGATCAGCTGGTCGATCTGGCGGCGGATCGCAAGCACGGGAGCAAGCGGGTCCCGCCTGGGGCTCCGACGCGCAAGCAGCACGCGCAGCTGCAGGCGCACGCTTGCGCTTACGGCAAGGAGCGCTCGCAAGAGCTCGCGCAAGTTGGCGGCGCGCTGCGCTTCCCGCCGATCGTCTGTCTGCTTCTCATCAAGCCCGAAGACCGCGCGCAGGATCACCTCGAGCGTCAGCGCCTGCATGCGCGGATGGACCGCAAAGGCACGCCCGATCGGCCAGCGCGCGATCTCAGCGCTTGCGATCTCGCGCATCAGCGGCTCATAGGCGCGCATGCGCTCGCCGTGGAAGGGCGGCAGCATGATCCGCCGGCGGGCGATGTGCTCCTCCCCCTCGAGCAGCAGCAGCGAGCGCTCGCCCAAGACCGGCTGCAGCGAGATCGTCCGTCCGGGCGGCAGGCCGTGGGCTGGCTCGGTGTAGAGGGCGCGGATGGCTTCTGGATCGGAGATCAGGGTCATCGGCCGAGTGAAGCCAATGAAGCGCAGGCTGAAGGCATCGCCGTAGCGCGCTCTGCAGCGTGCCATCAGCGACAGCGGCCTGGTAAGCCACCAGGCGGTCTGGATCGCCGGCGGCAGCCTCAGCGCGGGTGGCGTCAGCGCTTGCTCGACCATCGAGAAGATTGTGCGCCCTCCGAGCGCGCTAGCGCTGCAGGAGCATCGAGCGTGCCACGCGCAGCGTCGCGCTGCTCCCGCTCGCCTTTGCAGTCGCGCTGATCTGCAGCCGCACGCGCTTGCGGTGGGCGAGGAGCGCGCGCAGGCGCCGGAGCGCTGCTCCGCGGAAGCGGCAGGTGATGTGCAGGTGACCGCCGCCGCTGTCGGCGACCTTGAAGTGTCGCGGCCCGCAGCGCACGATCTTCAGCAGGCTTTGCTTTCTGTGCGGGCCTAGCAGCCAGCCCTGGGCGCTTGTCTGGCCCGAGCAGGCGACCGTGCAGTCGATGAGGTAGGCGAGCGCCGTGCCGCGCAGGTGGATCAGCTTCGCGGCGGTGATGCCGATCCGGGCGCTCAGGCCCGAGCCCGTCTTCGCGCCGGCCGACCAGGATGTCCTCGATCCGCTGGTGGGCGCTGAGCCCGATGGCGGCGCTTCCTGGGCCGGCGGCGGTTCAGGTGTGGCTGCGGGCGGCAGCACAACCAGGGTGTGGGCCTTTTCATGGAGCGAGGTGGTGTAGAAGGTGCGTTCTTCGCCGCCGCAGGAGGGCAGGGCGCGCTTGAAGGAGGCGATCCAGTACACCGTCCCTTCGCTCGCCGCGGCGCGCGTTGAGACGAAGACGTACTTGGTTGCGTTTTCGCCGTGCTCTGCGCTGCCCGTCCCCTGGTCGATGTCCGGATGCGGGGTCTTTTCTTCGGAGGAGGCGACATAGAAGGTGAGCGGCCATTCTGATTCCGCTTCGAAGCTGACGGAGGAGCCGCGCGCCACTTCCGCGCCGGTTTCCGGCTTTGCCTGCTTGCCGATCGCGTACGCCGCAAGTTCGTAGATGAGCTTTTCGGCTTCGCAGCTGCTGGAGGGCGAGGATGTCGTCCCTTCGGCATGCGCAGCGAGGCTCGGGCCAAGGGGCGCGGCGATCGTGGCGACGGCGCCGAGCGCAAGCAGCCCCCTCCTCAACCTGACCGTCCTCACAGCTGCGATTGTAGAGGCCCGCTGCGCCGCTCGCGCCGCAGCGCGGGCGCGCGCCGCCTGCAAGGTGAGCCCGCCAGCGCTCCGGCTGAGCGCGGGCGAGCGTTGCGGCTAGCCCGGCGCGCGCTCTTGGTGGCGGGGCAGCCCGTCGTCGGGAAGCTCCTCCCAGGAGGCGGCGTAGGCGACGAACTGATGCGCGGAGGGCCGGATCCCGGGGTCGCCTTCGATCGCCCCCAGTCGCACTGCAAGACGCTCCGGCTCGCCACCCTGCCCGGCGCGCCGGCGCGAGAAGAGCGCCGATCCGCAGCGCGCGCAGAACCACTTCTCGGCGCCACCCTCAGGCCGCCACGCACTCAGATGCTCAGCGCCGGCGATCACCTGGAAGGATCCCTCTGCAACGCGCGCGTTTGCCGAGGCGGCGGTGCCGGTGCGGCGCTGGCAGCGCGTGCAATGGCAGTATGAGGCATCAAGCAGCGGAGATGTGATCTCAAAGCGCACCGCCCCGCAGCCGCAGGCCCCGCGCAGCGGCGGTGGGGTCGCTGTCATTGCCGCATCGTATCGCCGCTGCCTCAGCGCGCCTGCGGCGCCTGGAGCATCGCAAGCGCGCGCTGCCCGAGCGCGCGCAGCGACTCAGAGAGCGCTGCGGAGAGCGCGAGCGCGCTTGGGGCGACGTTCTGTGAGCCGCCTGCGAAGAGCGCCGGGGGGCGTGTGTGCGGTGGCATCGCCGCCGCTGCACCCCCGCCGCCGCCCGCCGCCGCAGGCGCGCTGTGGCTGCTTTCTGTCGCTATTGCCGCAGTGCTCTGCGCAGCTTCGCCGCGTGTGCCGTCGCCGGCTTCTGCGCCGATCGGCGCGCCGATCGGCAGCGGACGGGAGGCAAGCGCGGGCAGGACCTCCGCGGTCACCCACACCGGCGTCTGGCTGCTTTCGCGCGAGTAGCGGAAGGCGCCGTCCGGCTCCTGGAGTGAGAGCAGGTAGGAGAGAGCGCTGCGTCCCCCTGCCCGTGCCAGCGAGCCACCCTGCACCCCGACGGCGTCAAGGCCCTGCAGCGCCCAGGCGGTCGATTGGCTGTTTGCTTCCCCGCCTGCTTCCTGGGGGAAGCCGCCATCGCCGCCCTGCAGCGCGCGCAGATAGGCGATCGCATGCGCGACGATGGGCCCTGAGCGTACACCTGCGGCGGCAAGCGCCTCAAGCACAGCGCCGGTGTCGTCAGCATCGGAGCGCGCCCCGCCGCCCGCGCTGCGCGCTCCATAGGAGAAGCCGCCGTCGCTGCCCTGCTGGCCTTCAAGCCAGCGCGCGAGCCGCTGGATTGCCGGGCTCTCTTGCGCGATTCCCGCTGCGCGCAGGGCGAGGATCGCAAAGGCGCTCAGGTTGACCTGCTCTGAGATCGAGCCGTCCGGCGCCTGCGCGGCAAGCAGCTCAGACTCGAGGTTGCGCGCGCCCAGGGCGCGCGCATCAAGCCCGCAGGCGTGAAGGGCGAGCATCGTGCGCTCGATGTCGCCCGGGCCTTCGAGCGAGGCGGCACCCGCGCGCAGCGCCTGCGGCAGCGAGTGGCCGTCGCGCGCAAGCCTCGCCGGATCGCGGCCTGCGCCGGCAAGCCCGATCGCCGCCCAGGCGCTGTAGAGCTCGCTTTCGGCTGCTCCCGGCGCTTGGCCGAAGCCACCGCTCGGCCCCTGCGCGCGTTCGAGGTAGGCGCGCCCGCGTGCAAGCGCGCTGGCGGTCGCTGTGGCGCGGGCGGCCGGCGGCGCCACCGCGAAGGCCATCAGCAGCGCGCACAGCGCGCCTGAAACGGGCAGCCATTCGACGTGCAGACGCCTCCGCACGCGCGCGAGCACTGCCGCGAGCTCAGGGGCGAAGGCAAGACCGAAGAGGAACGTCGCAACGACGTCCGTGAGGTCGAATGGCAGCCCTTCGGCCACGCGCGCCAGATAGGCGGAAGGCGTGTAGATGCCACCGAGCGAGAAGACGTAGAGGTTCATGATCTCCTTTGCGATCGCCGCCGAGAGAGCACAGGCTCCCGCCAGCGCCACGCGTGGCATGCGCCGGCCGCTGAGCGACCCCGCAAGCGCTCCCAGCAGCCCGACCAGCCCCCAGGCCGCCATCTGCCAGGGCGTGTAAGGGCCCTCGCCGAGCAGGATGTTTGAGGCGAGCATGCCGAGGGCGCCGACTGTGAACCCCTCCAAGGGCCCGAGGGCAAAGCCGCAGGTGAAGGTCATCGCGGTGATCGGCTTCACCTCCGGCAGTGCCGCGAAGGCATCGCGCCCGAGCGCCGCAAGCGCCGCCAGCGTGGCGACCAGCGCAATCGTCCGCGCCGAGGGGCGTGAGCGCTCAAAGGCTGCCCAGCCGACGCCCAGCACGAGCGCGACCACTACAAAGGAGGCAAGCGGCCAGCTCACCTCAGGCCCTCCTCCTGTGCCGCCACGCCGTCTCGCTGGGGCTGCTCCTCAGCGAGCTCCCTCAGCAGCGCAGCCCCCTGCGCGGGCAGCAGCGGCGTCTGCTCCTCTGCGCAGTCGGCAAAGGTGCGCGCGATCTCGGTCGCGAAGTACCAGCCGCCCGCAAGCAGCTCGCTTGCGGGGCCATCAGCGATGACCCTGCCATCAGCCATCATCACCACACGCTCGGCGAGAGCCGCGGCCAGCTGCGGGTCGTGGGTGGCGAGGATCACCGCCTGTCCTTGTGCCGCGCGCGCGTGCAGCTCGGCGATGAGCGCCGCGCGCGCGCTCCCGTCCATCCCACGCGTGGGCTCGTCGAGCGCGAGCACCGCCGGGGGCTCGGGCGCGTCGCAGACGATCGCAAGCGCCAGGCGCTGGCGCTGACCGCCGGATAGGTCGCGCGGGTTGCGCGCTGCAAGGTCGCTCAGGCGCTGGGAGGCCAGCGCCGCGGGCGAGGCCTCTTCGCAGACGCGCTCGTGGATCAGGTAGTCGTTCGGGCTCTGAAGCATCAGCGCGACGCGGCCGGCGCAGCTGATGCGCCCGCGCGTGGGCTCAAGCAGCCCCGCTGCGTGGCGCAGCAGGGTGGACTTGCCGGCGCCGTTTCGCCCCATCAGCGCCACCCGCTCCCCGGCGGCGACGCGCAGCGTTGCGCCGCAGAGAATCGCCGGTCCCTCTCGAAGCTCGTGCCAGACCGAGTCAAGGGCGAGGACGGGCTGCTGCGGATCTCCCGCCGGCGCCCGTGGCGGACGCCTCGCCTGCGCGCGGGCGCGCGGCTGCTTGACGGCGCCAGCGGCAATCGCGGCAAGCTGCGTGCGCGCCTCCTTGACGCCCACCGGCAGCGGCGCCTGTCCGGCAAGCGAGAAGGCAAGCGCCGCGGGCGGGAGCAGCTGTGGGGCAGAGCGCGCGGCGTGCTTTAGGAAGGCGTGCGGATCGCCGCAGAAGGCAAGCTCGCCGCCCTCAAGGGCGATCACCCGATCAGCATCGGCCAGCACGCGCTCGCTGCGATGCTCAGAGAGCAGGACCGTGAGGCCGAAGTCGCGGTTCAGCCGCCGCAGCAGCCCGATCAGCTCGTCGCCTGCCACCGGGTCAAGCTGTGAGGTGGGCTCGTCGAGGAGCGCGAGGCGCGGCCTGCCGATCAGCGCCGCAGCGAGCGCAACCCGCTGGGCCTCGCCGCCGGAGAGGCCTGTGGTTGCTCGATCGAGAAGGTCGTCGATCGCAAGCGCCAGCGCGACCTCCTCGATCGCGAGCGCTGCGGCTGCGCCGCGCAAGCCCCTGCCCTCGGCGGCCAGCGCCAGCTCCCCGTGCACGGTTGAGCAGATCAGCTGCGTCTCGGGGTCCTGGAAGAGCACACCCACGTGGCGACCGAGCAGGGCGGGCGGGGTGGTGCGCGTGTCCTGCCCACAGACAAGCACGCGCCCGGCAAAGGCGCCGCCGTGGAAGTGGGGCACAAGGCCGCAGGCTGCGCGCAGGAGCGTCGACTTGCCGGCGCCCGTTCCGCCCACCAGCAGGCAGAGCTCGCCTGCAGGCAGCGTCAGCTGCAGCCCCTGCAGCGCCGGCTCAGCGGCGCCTGGGTAGGTGTAGGTGAGCCCTTCGCATGTGAGCGCCGGCGCGCGTGGCTGCAGCGATCCCTGCGCTTGTTGGCGCCGCGACACCTAGCGAGCCTCCCCGGCGGCGCTGAGCACAGCGCGCCTGCCTGCCGCAGCGCCCGCGCTGCGCGGCACGATCCCGCGGCGATCGGCGAACGGCGCGAGCATCAGTGCGCAGATGCCCGCGCCGACTGCTGCGGTCCCCGCTGCGATCGGCGCCTGCGCCAGCGGATAGGCGACGTAGCGGTCGAGGCCTGAGAGCTGCGCGCCGGCCACAAGCGCGAGCAGCGAGCCCGCTGAGCCTAGGAACGCGAGCTCGTGGCGGGAGAGCGCGCGGTGGGGTGAGCCGCGCAAGCGCTCTGGCGCGCGGCGCAGCGGGTCGCCCAGGCGCCGGGGCGCTTGCGGGTGCTGGTCGGCTGCCCCGCGCAGCTCGAGGGTCGCGGCGACCTCGAGCGCGCGGTCGAGCGCGCTGGTGAGCGTTGCGCGCAGGATCAGCGCCTGAGCGCGCCGACGTCCGAGGCGCTGCGGTCGCGTCTGCAGCGCCTGCGCAAAGCGCGCGCTGTCTGCGGCAAGCAGCGGGATCATGCGCAGCGCAAGCGTCGCGGTCAGAGCCGAGCGCGCGGTTGCCCTGCGTGCGCCCGCAAGCAGCTGATCGGGGTCGACCGCCCCGGCAAAGAGCGCGCAGCCGAGGGTCACGGCCGTGACCTTGAGCGCGATCACGACGCCATAGAGCAGCGCCTCGACGCTCAGATCACCCTGGCCGAAGGGGCCGAGGTCACCGAGGCGGGCGAAGATCGTGATCCCCTCTCTGGAGACCAGTACGTTGACGATCACGATCGAGATGTCCAGATAGAGCGTGGCGCGCAATGTGCGCGCCAGGCGCCGCAGCAGCCCGGAGGCCACGCCGGCAAGCACGATCGAGAGGTCCAGCAGCGCAAGCAGGAGCGGATGAGAGAGCACGAGCGCGCTTGCCAGCAGCGATGCGCACCAGAGCGCGCCGATGCTCGCGCGGGTGGCGTGCAGCGGGCTTGCGAGGCGCTGGTAGGAAAGCGCCAGTCGACTTGCGCTCATCGCTGCTCGGGCAGCGGGATGATCGAGCCCTGCGAGCTGATGGCGATCGCGAAGTGGTTGCGCAGATCCGCTTCGCTGAGCGCCTGGGCGGCAAGCAGCGCGCCTTCTGCATCGGTCCCGGTGAGCACCCACAGCGGTTCCTCGCCCGGGTAGCGCACCGCGGCAAGCAGCCCCGCGCTGCCGCGCAGGACCTGTACGACCTGGCCGCGGACGCCGAGCAGCTCGATCGCCTTGCCGCCTTCTGCGATGCGCGCATAGACGCCGCTTGCCGAGGGCCCGCGGGTCAACGCCGAGGTTGCAGGCAGAACCCGAACAGCGCTCCAGGGGCCGACCGCCAAGCGCAGGGTGTCGGGCGTTTCGCCACCCGGTCCCACAGCGGAGACGCCCGCGGGGATGCCGAGCGCGTCGATGCGCTTGATCACCGTCCGGCAGGCTCTGCTTTCAACTTCGGCGCATTCGATCCGGATCGGTAGGTGCTTGCCTTCGATGCCGTTGCGGAAGGGCTCCGGATAGGAGCCGACGACCGCGGGCGTTTGCTCGGCCGCGCCCCAGTCGTGGAGGTCCCACCAGATCACCTCGCCGGCGCGCAGCTTCGTCTCCGCCGCTCCCTTCGGCGCTTCGCTGCCGTTGACGTAATAGAACCAATCGCGTGGTTCGCCGTCTGATTCGTGGCCTCCGGAGAAGCCGTTGATCGACTCCACGAAGCCGCCGCTGTAGCGGGTGCTGACCGCGTAGCTGCGCATCAGCAGGCTCATGATCGTTTCTTCCCCGACCGCGGTGGGGGTGCTGCGCGGGGGCACGCTCTGGGCGCCGAAGTTGCGCGTCACGGTGAGGGTGAGAGCGCCGGGCGCCCTGCCGGCGCCAAGGCCGCAGCCTGCAAGCAGGCCGACTGAGGCTGAGGCGCCAAGCAGGGCTGCGATGCGGCGCGCAGGCATCGGGCACTAGCGCACGACGGTCAGGGCAAGCTCGTCGCGGATCGCGCCAGGGGCGCTCACGCGCACCACGAAGCGCCCGGCTCTGCGCAGATGCACGCGCACGGTCCCTGATGCGCCGACCGTCAGCGCCTTGCCCAGGCCGGCGATCGAGGCTCCCTTGGCGGCGCTGGGGGCGCCCTTGGCGTTTTCCAGCGAAAGCACGTGCAGGGTGATCGTCTGCCCGACGCGCGCGCGCTTGGGGCCGCGCAGCTCCAGCACGGGCGGGTCGAAGAGGCCCTGCGGGCACTGCGTTGCGGCTTCCTTCGAGCACTGCGGGAAGAACAGCAGGTGCTCGCCGGCGTGCAGCTTTGCCGAGCAGATGCCGACGGTCGCCGGCTTGGAGTCGATCCAGAAGGACCAGTAGTAGGGGGATTCGAAGCTGAAGGCTTCGCCGTCGATCGCTTCCACCGAGTAGCCGAGGCCGCTGTAGTACTTGCCCTGCCAGCGACCGTGGGTGGCCTGCTGCAGCGCCGCCGCTGCGGTGACGCCGGTGCAGGCATCTTCCGGCTTGCCGGCGGGATCGACGCTTTCGGACTTGACGCTGATCGCCGTTTCGGCAAGCAGCGTGCGCTTGGCCCCCTCCACGCGGATGAAGACCTTCACGCCACCCTTGGCGGGTGGCTTGGCCTTGTGCGCGAGGGCGCCGGATGGCAGCAGCAGCGCAAGCGCAAGCGCGCATCCGCAGGTGGAGGCCAAGTGTGAGCGACTGAACATGAACTACCCCTTTCCTCGAGGGCTGGCTTTTGGATTTGGGCCGGCGGCAGGTCTCCTGGCTCCCGGGCCAACCCTTCGCGCCTTCCCGGCGGCTTGCGCCTGCCAGTGGCTGCCCCTGCCGGTCGCCTTCAGGCGGGCGGAGCGTTGCGTGGGCATCCCCGGCTACAGTGGCGGGTCCGCGCCGGCCTCACACCGGACTTCCCTTGACCACCGACCGATTCGGCGCCATCCTATCAACGCGGTCCTGCGCGTGGCCTGCGCGCCCGCGGTCGCCCTCTAAAGTGTTGACAGTGCGAGCCTTGCCTGAGCGCGCAGGATCCGGATGCAGGCAGCCGATCTAATCAGTCAGGAGCAACCAGCTCGGATGCAACGTGCCAAGCGCATAGCGCTTGCGACGCTGGCAACACTTGTCGCGATCAACATTTGGACCGGAGCGCCGCTGCTCGCGGTCTGGGTGGGCTCGCGGGTGGCGCCTGAAAGCGGCACCAGCATGGGCGCGATCGTGCTTGTGCTCGTCGTGCTGGTGGTGAGCGTGTTCGCCCTTGCGGTGGCGCTCACGCATCTGAACGCCGCCTATGACCGCTTGACCGGGCGCGTGGCGGCAACCCGTCGCGTCGCGCCGTGGCTGCGCTCGATGCGCGCTGAGCGCAACACGAGCGAGCGCCGGCGTGTGCGCACGAGCGCGGTCGAGCGGCTGGTGATAGTGAGCGTCGTGCTTGCGGTGCTTGCCTTCGAGGTCTGGTTCTTCTTCTTCGCGCGCTACGCCATTCCAGGCGCTTGAGGGAGCGCCGTGGGCGTCGCCAGGGGCCTTGAGCGCGACCTGCGCGCGATCGTGCCGGCCGATGCGGTCCTGGCCGCCGCCCGCTTCGGGCCCTACTGCCATGACGCTACGATCCAGCGCGGCCTGCGCGGGCAGCCGCAGGCTGTCGTCTGCCCTGAACAGACCGCGCAGATCGGAGCGCTTCTGCGCTACTGCGAGCAGCATTCGCTCCCGCTGGTGCCGCGCGGCGGCGGGACCGGGCTGGCCGGCGGGGCGAGCCCGCTTGCCGGCGGCGTGGTCCTCTGCACCGAGCGCCTGCGGATGGTCGCAAGCGATCCCGCGGAGCCCGCGACGCTGGTGGTGGGCGCGGGAGTGCGCACCGCTGAGGTGCAGCGTCTGGCGCGCGAGCGGGGCCTGCTGTTTGCGCCGGACCCGGGCGGGGCGAGCATCTCGACGATCGGCGGCAATGTCGCGACCAACGCCGGTGGCCCGCACGCGCTTGGATACGGGCGTACGGGGGCGTTCGTGTGCGGGCTCGAGGTGGTGCTGAGCGGGGGCGAGCGCGCCTGGTGCGGCGAGGGGGAGCGGCGCGAGCGCTGCGGATATGACCTGCCGGCGCTGCTCATCGGATCGGAGGGAACGCTGGGGGTGATCAGCGCTGTCAAGCTGCGCCTGCTGCCGGCGCCGCAGGTGGCGCGCACGTGGCTTGCCCTCTTTGAGGCCTGCGAGCAGGCGCAATCCGCGCTTGACCTCCTGCTCGCCAGTGGGCTTGCGCCCTCGCTGCTTGACTTCTTCGACGGCCCGACGCTGCTGGCAGCTGCGGCGCGCTTCCCCGCGCGGCAGCTGCTGGCGCCGCTGCTTGACCGCGGGCGGCAGCAGCACGCGCGCGGCGCGCTCGCGCTCGTAGTCGAGCTCGACGGCCATCAGGCCTCTGCGGTCAACGAGCGCGGCCAGGAGCTCTGCGGGCTGCTTGAAGAGTGCGGCCCGCTGCGTCTGGCGGAGATCTCAGGGAGCGCTTTTGCATCCTGGCGGGAGGGCTTGGGGCCGCTGCTTGCCTCGCTGCGCGGGGGGCGCGTCAACGACGATCTCTATGTGCCCCCGAGGCGGCTTGGCGAAGCGCTCGCAGGCATTGCGGCGATCGGCGAGGAGCTTGCCGTCGAGAGCTTCGCCTTCGGCCACGCCGGCGAAGGGGTCGTCCACGCCAGCTTCCTGGCCGCGATCGAGCGCGCGGATGAGCGCGAGCGGGCGCATCTCGCGGGCGAGCGGGCGCTTGAGCTTGGGCTTGAGCTGGGCGGCGCGATCAGCGGCGAGCATGGCATCGGCGCGATCAAGGTGGACCTCTATGCGCAGCGCTCAGATCCTGCCGCGCTGCGCGTCCAGCGGGCGATCAAGCAGGCGCTCGACCCCCACGGGGTGCTCAATCCGGGCAAGAAGCTCAGAGCCTGACGATCGCCTGCGCGCGCCGCTCAGGCTGCCTGCCGCAACGAGCCGGCGCGACCAAAATGTAGGATCGCTGCAGCAGCGCAACGCCGCAGCCGATCAAGGGTTCGTGGGACAGATGAGAGCGAAGACGGGCGAGTGCAGCAGGGGGCACCGGCGCGCGCAGCGCCTGCTTGCCGCTGCGCTGCTTGCCAGCGGGCTGCTCGCCGGGCCCGCTTGCACCCTTGCCTGGGCGCTTGCACCGCGCGCGCACGTCGCAGGCTCACCCGCGCGCCTGCAGCCTCGCTGCGCAGGCGGCGGCGTGCGCAAGAGTGCGCAGCGTGGCGGCGCCCGGGCCAGCTCCGCGCACCGCGGGGGGGCACAGGTGGCAAGGGAGAGGAGCGACGCTCGCAGGTCCAGGGGGCCGCAGTGTCGCCGGCAGGGCGCCCAGCAGATCGAACTGGCAACTGAGCGCGTGCGCGCACTGAAGCTCTTTGAAGCGATGCAGCACTACTTCTACATCCCTGCGGCGAGCCTCTACAAGGAAGAACTCGGCGCGACCTCGCCCTCCTTCCTGTGGCCCTTCTCGCAGGCGCTTGCAGCGACCGTCTCGGTGGCGCACTTCAAGGGGCAGCTGAGCCGCTGGCTGCCGCTCCTGCGCAGCCAGCTTGGCGCGCTGCAGCAGTACCTGACAAATGCGGTGCCGACCGCGGTCGCCTCGCGCGAGGCGCTGCAGAGCCTGCCTCACTACAACGCGACGGTGGCAGCCCTCGGCGCCGGCGGGACCGCCTTCTACGACGACAACGACTGGGTGGGCATCGAGCTGGTGCGTCTCTACCAGCTGACTCACGAAGAAGCGCCGCTGGCGCTGGCGGAGCAGATCATGACCTTTGAGATGACCGGCTGGGAGAGCAACGCGAGCGCGCCCTGTCCGGGCGGCATACCGCACTCCGATGCCCCAGAAGATGAAAACCGCTCGACGATCTCGACCGGCCCTGCGGCGGAGCTGGCGGTGATGCTCTACCGCATCACCCACATCGAGGGCTATTTGGCCTTCGCGCGCAGCGCCTACGCCTGGGTGCGCTCCTGCCTGCTTGAACCCCATGGCCTCTACGCCGACCACATCGAAGGCGACGGCGAACGCGACCCGGAACTGTGGAGCTACACCCAGGGCGTGATGATCGGCGCAGGCGCGCTGCTCTACGAAGTGACCGGCGAAGCGCACTATCTGGAAGAAGCGGCGGCAACCGCTGCGGCCGCCGAGGCCTACTTCAGCCTCGAACGGCTTGCGGTGGAAAATCCGTTCTTTGTCTCGGTCTACCTGCGCAACCTGCTCTACTTCGACGCGCTTGAGCACTCCGACGCGGGCAGGGCGGTGGCCGATGAGTACCTGCGCTGGGCGTGGGGGAGCCTGCGCGAAGCAAACGGGCTGATCCTCTCGGCGACCGGCACGCCGACGGTCCTCCTCGGCCAGTCTGCTTACGTCCAGATCTATGCCCTCCTCGCGCTCGAACCGGCGGCGTACTTCTAGGCGGCGGGCGACGGGCGAGGGGCTGGCGAGCGCGCGCTGGTGGACGGCTCGCCGGGCCGCTAACCGCAAGCCCGCGACCTACCGCTGCCCGCTCTGCGGCGAGCTCCTGCCGGCGCTCTCTGAGCACATGCTGCTGATGCCCGAAGGCAACCCGCGCGGGCGCCGCCACGCCCACACAGCGTGCGTGCTTGCCGCGCGCAGATCCGGGCGGCTGCTCTTCCGTGAGGATTACGAGCGCGCCAGCCAGGGCCCGCGCAGGCCGCTGCAGCGTCTGCGCGCGATCGGCTCGGCGCTGGCGCGCCGGTTTGCACGCTAGCGCCGGCGCTCAGGCGCCGTAGTGGTAGACGTGCTCGGGGGAGACGCGGATGATCACCCGCACTTCGCCCTCCTGGCGGTAGGGGTAGCGCTCCTGGCCGAGGTACTTCATCGCCATGCGATCGATGTGCTCGTCGGCGCCCTCGTGCGTGCGCTGCGCGACGCGCCCGCGGATCGAGACGTACTCGTAGGGGTTCTCCATGTTCTGGATCGTCATGGTCAGGCGCGGGTCGCGCTCGAGATTGCGCGGCCAGCTGCGGCCCTCTGCGGTGTTCAGTACGGGCAGGCCCTGCTCGATGTCCACCCAGACGGGCGCGGTGTGGATCGAGCCGTCCGCGCGCAGAGTTGCCACGACGCAGAAGTTGGGCGCCGCCAGCAGCTCCGCGGCTCGGCCTTCAAGCAGCGTGCTCATCAATGCACTCCTTTCGCGGTTGGTTCGCCGATGCGGCCCGCGGCCGCCTGCAGCGCAAGTTAGCGCGGATCGCGAGGGCCTGCGGCGCGGCGCTCAGCGGCGCGCAGAGAGCGAGGGCAGCGGGCGGTCGGGTCGCAGTGTGCCGTCGTTCAGGCTGAAGCGCACCTGCGCGAGGCCGCCGCTGGCGCAGCAGGGCGGATCGTGCGGCCGGTAGAGGGCGTAGCCGAGGGTGACTTCATCGACGCCGCTGCCGAGCACGCTGATCGATCCCGAGGGCGTGCTCGAGTCGGTGCCCAGATAGCGGCTGTCAAGGAAGAAGAAGGCCTGCTGCCGGTGGCCTTCGGCGACGCCCGGACGCGCTCCGATGAGCACGCGCAGGGCGTCTTCTGGGTTGTAGGTTGCGGTGGAGATCGGCTCGTAGCCGGCATGCCTGAGGACGGCGATCGCGCTTGCGAGCGCGCCGGAGCTGCTTTCGCCATGGACGAAGGCGGGCGCCGATTCGGTGCGGGTGCTCGACACGCTGGCACCGCCGCGCTCGTCGGCCGAGCCGGCAGCAGCGCCGCTGCCGCTGGTCGTGCTGGTCGCAGCGCTCGTCGCTGGCCTGCCTTCGGCGGTCGAGGCGGCCACTTCGGCGATCGTTGTCGTGCTCTGGCTGCCCAGGCGCGTGGAGGTGCCGCGCGGGCTGCCCTGCGAGGCGCCGCAGCCGCTGAGGGCCGCACCGGCGATCAGGGAAGCGCATGCGCACGGGAGCAGGACGCGCCGCATGATGGCGCCAGCTCCTTTCTGTTGGCCTCTTTGCACCCTTGCACTCGCTTTCGCCGGCACGGTCGCCCCACCTGCACTGCGCTCGCCGCTGCGCGTGAAGGTTACCCGGGGCAGCGGCCCCTTGAAACATTATTAGTGACTGCTAAGCTCTCATCTACGAAGTTAGTGCTCACTAGTTAGGAGGTCATCTGATGGCTGCAGCGCAGAGAAGGTGGACGCTTGGGATCGCTTCAATCGCTCTGTTCATGGTGGTGCTGGACAACCTGGTGGTGTCGATCGCGCTGCCGAGCATCAGGCGCGACCTGGGAGCATCGCTCGGCTCGCTGGAGTGGACAGTGAACGCGTATGTGCTGACCTATGCGGTGCTGCTGCTGACCGGATCGGCGCTGGGGGACCGCTTCGGGCGCAAGCGGATGTTCCTGATCGGCCTCTCGATCTTCACGCTTTTCTCCGCGGCGGCTGCGCTGGCTCCCTCCAGCGGGCTGCTGATCGCAGCGCGCGCGCTGCAGGGCTCGGGCGCTGCAATCGCAACGCCGCTCACGCTGACGCTGCTTGCGGAGGCGTTCCCGGGCGAGCGTCGCGGCCTTGCGCTGGGCATCTGGTCGGGAGTCTCCGGGACGGCTGTCGCAATCGGCCCGCTGGTGGGCGGCGCGGTGGTTGAAGGGATCTCCTGGCACTGGATCTTCTGGATCAACGTGCCGATCGGGCTTGTGCTGGTGCCGCTTGCGGCGCTGCAGCTGCGCGAGAGCCATGGGCCTGGCAGCTCGCTTGACCTGGGTGGCCTGGCCCTTGGCAGCGCAGGCCTCTTTGCGCTCGTCTACGGTCTGATCCGCGCCCAGCGCATCGGCTTTGGCGCAGTGGAGACGCTGGCGATGCTGGCCGCGGCGGCGGGCCTGTTGGCTGCGTTCATCACCTACGAGCGCCGTGCGGCGGAGCCGATGCTGCCGGTCGAGCTCTTTGCCCGTCGCGCCTTTGCGGTGACCAATCTCGCCTCGCTTGCAATGTACTTCGGGATGTTCGGCTCTATCTTCTTTCTGACGCAGTTCATGCAGGATGCGCTCCACAACCGGCCGTTGCAGGCGGGGCTGAAGATCCTCGTCTGGACGGGTGCGACGATGGTCGTGTCGCCGCCGGCGGGAGTGCTCGCCGCGCGCCTGGGCTCGCGTCCGTTCATGTTCGTGGGCCTTGCGCTGCAGGCGGGGGCGCTGGCCGCGCTGGCCGCGCTGGCGGGCACGCACATGGGCTATCCGGAGATGGTCGGCCCCTTCATGATGGGCGGCGCGGGGATGGCGCTGGTGTTCGCGCCTGCGGCAAACGCGGTGCTGGCGGCGGCGCGCCCCGAGCAGGCCGGCCAGGCCTCAGGTGCGACAAACGCGATCCGCGAGGTCGGCGGCGTGCTCGGCGTCTCTGTGCTCGCGAGCGTCTTTGCCTCAGCCGGCTCCTATGCGAGCGGGCCGCTGTTTGTGAGCGGGCTGGTGAGCGCGCTGTGGGTGGCGGTCGCTGTGCTTGGCGCCGGCGCGCTGCTCGTTTTGGCGCTGCCCTTCGGCTCGCGCGCGCAAACTGCGAGCGGACAGCTGCCCGGCGCCGATACGCTGCTTGCGGCAGGAGGCGCATGAGCGAGGAGGAGCAGAGAGCTGAGGTTGTGGCGCAGGGGCGCAGGCAGCGCCTCTCGGCCGCGCAGCGCCGGGCCGAGCTGATCGAGGCGGCGGCGATCGAGTTTGCAAGCGGCGGCCTGCACGGCACCCCGGTGGCGCGGATCGCGCGGCGGGTCGGGGTCGCCCAGCCCTATGTCTTCTCGCTCTTCACAAGCAAGCTGGAGCTCTTTCTGGCGGCGATCGCCTACGGCTTTGACCGTGTCGCTGATCTGTTCAGGATGGCGGCGGGCGACTTCGCCGCCGGTCGAGCGGGGCCGGAATGCGAGGATGCGCTTGCGGCGATGGGCATGGCCTACAAGCGCATGCTCGATGAGAGTCGCGTCTACCTGATGCTGCAGCTGCAGTCCTATGCGGCCTGCGACGAGCTTGCCGTGAGGACGCTTGTGCGTGCCCGCTATGCGGGGTTGGTGGCGCTCGTGCAGGAGCTCTCAGGCGCCGATGAGGAGCAGGTCGACGAGTTCTTCAGGCGCGGGATGGCGCTCAACGTGGCGGCGGCGATGGGCGTGGAGGACATCGCGGCAGGCTGCGATTGGGTGCAGGCGGAGCTGCGCTCTGCAGCGCATGCTGAGCGGCGCTGAGGCGAGGGGCCGGGCGCAAGTCGGTAGGATCAGGGCGCGATGGCAGAGCCCTCTGGCGCAGAGCAGGAGCCGATCGGCAAGCCCCCCCACGCGGCCGAGGGCGAGCTGCAGGAGGGCCTCGCGAAGACGGGGCGTGGCCTGCGCGAGCACGCTCGCACGATCGTGCTGCTGGTGCTGGCGGTGCTGATCACGCTCTTTGCGGTGCTGAACCTGGGCGAAGTGAAGGTCAACTGGATCTTCGGGTCAAGCCACGCGCCGCTGATCGTGGTGATCGTGATCTCGCTGCTGGTGGGAATCGTGATCACGTACATCGCAGAACGACGCGTGCGCCGGCGGTCGTAGGGGAGAGATAGGGGTGCGGTGGCGCCCGCGTAGCAGGTGCGCTGCGGTCTGCCACGTGTACCTGGGCGCTCGGGAGGCACCAGCCGCCCAAGCGCAAGTTGCAGCTTAGGCAGGCAAGTGGTAGCGTGCCTGGCTCTGTGATCGCAAGAAGCGGAGACGCGTCGTGTCAATGACCAGCGCGAGATCTTCATTCCCACTTCCGGCGACAATGCACAGGACAGTGCACACCGGTGAAGATGGGGCCGGAATCGATGCGACGGTCGATCTTCACCATATGACCGCGGGCATCGCGCGAATGCCGAGCTGCACACCTCCAGATCGCGCCGAGGTGTGTGCTGATGTCGCCTATGTGCCGCCGCACGGCCGCGAGCGGGCGGTGCGTGAAGCCTGCCGCGGAGGCGAGCGCAGGTGAGCCCGCAGATGCCATACGAGGTCAGCGAGGGCGTCTACGCGCTGGGCAGCGAGCTGGTCAACTGGTACCTGGTCGAGGAAGGCGGGAGGCTGCTTGCGATCGACGCCGGGCTGCCCGGCTTTGCGAAGAGCCTCGATCGGGACCTGCAGAGCCTCGGCTTCAAGCGCGAGCAGCTTGCCGCGCTGGTGCTGACGCACTCAGACGCCGACCACACCGGCATCGCTCCCCATCTGCGTAAGTCAGGCGTGGATGTGCTGATCCATGAGCAGGACGCAGACACGCTGCGGCGGCCGCGCGCCAAGGGCGGTGACGCGTCGCCGATCCACATCCTCCCGCAGCTGGCAAACCCGCGGCTGTGGGCCCTGATCGTCCGCTTTGCCCGCGATGGGGCCGGGCGCCCGCGGGGGGTGGAGCCGACGCGCACATTCTCCTCCGGCGAGGCGCTCGAGCTGCCCGGGCGCCCGCGGGCGATCCACACGCCGGGCCACACCGCAGGGCACTGCGCGATCCTCTGCGAGGGGCGCTCGGCGCTCTTCGTCGGTGACGCCCTCTGCACCTACAACGTCCTCTCGGGCCGGCGCGGGCCGCAGCTGATGCCCCGCCAGATGAACGAAAGCAACGCTCAGAGCCTCGCCTCGCTTGCGATGATCGAGGGCGTCACGGCGCAGCTGGTGCTGCCGGGCCACGGCGAGCCCTTTCGCGGTGCGCCCTCAGAGGCCGTCGCGCAGGCGCGCGCACGTTAGCGAACGCATCGAAAGCCCAGCTCCGGACTCGAACCGGAGACCCCCTCCTTACCATGGAGGTGCTCTACCAACTGAGCTAGCTGGGCACGCAGGCAGAGAGTAGCGCGACCCGCAGGGCGGTGGCTGGCGGGCGCGGCTATCGTTGCGTCTGCCGCGGCGTTGTGGCGATCGGCGGCGCAGAGGGTAGCTGCGCCGGCCACCGCGCAGGCTGCGGTCGGAGTTCAGGTAGAGCCGATGTTGCAAAGAGCGGTGCCTGCGCTGCGCGCGATCGCGCGCGCCCGAGCCTTCGCTCCCCTCTGCGGAGCGGCGCTGGCGCTTGCGCTTCCTGCCGCGCACGCCGACGGCGCTCCCTACACCGCTTATCTGTGTGAGGGGCCGCATGTGCCCAGCGAACCGGTCGGAGCGGCGGGGTTGGGTGTGAGTGAGCCAGTAAGCGGCGAACTTGCCCGCTTCAGCGCAGCGTGTGCCAGCCCCAGCGAAGAGCTCCGCGTCGAGCTGCTGCCTGGAGCGGCAGGGCTTGCGCCCAACGAAGGCGGCTGGTTCGTCTACGAACCCCCGGCGGATGTCACGATCTCCGCCTTTGCGCTGCAGGCGCAGGCGGAAGCGCACAGCTGCGGGAGCGGCTGCAGCGGCGAAGCGTTTGTGCGCTACCGCAACGGCGCTACCACCGAATACCTACTGCGCGACCGCGGCGAAGGCAGCGCTGCAAAGCTCAGCAAGGTGAGCGGCCTTGCAAACGTTCACGCGCTGGAATTCGGCGTGGCCTGCGCCGAAGGCGGCGTGCGCTGCTACGCCGAAGGGCCGCTTGCGACGCTTGCCGTGCCCTTCGGCGAAGTCACCCTTGAAGACCGATCGACCATCGCCGCAAGCGTTGGCAGCGCGCCCGCTCAGCCGCTCTCGGGCACCGTCTCCTGGTCCTATCAGGCCTCAGACCCCGGCGGTGGCGGCGTCTTTCGCATCGGTGAGCTGATCGACGGCCACCCGCTCGGCGAAGCGCGCATGATCGACGAAGAAGGGGGGCGCTGCCGGATGCTTGCGCTGAGCTCTGTCCGCGCCTTTGTCGCCCCGCAGCCCTGCCCCGAAAGCGTGCGCTCGACCCTCTCGCTGGACACCGACACCCTCACCGACGGCACCCACACGCTTGAAGCCTACGTCGAAGCTGTCGCCGGCGGGCGAGCGACAGTCCTTGACGAAGCGGTGCGCGTCGCTGACGCCCCCACGCTCGCCCAGCCCGCAGTCATCTCCGGCACCGCAGCCGTCGGCTCGCTGCTGAGCGCCGCTGCGCCGATCTTCGCCGCCCCTGCCGGCAACGTGATCACCGGAGAGTCCTATCAGTGGGAGCGCTGCACGGCCGGAGGCTGCTCGGCGATCCCGGGCGCAAGCTCGCTCACCTACACGCCCACTGAAGCGGATCGCGGCGCGCGCCTCGAGCTCCTCGCCAGCGCCACTGACGCCGCCTCGCTGCCTGAGCCGGGCGACATCGCCCACACCACAACCGTCGCCAGCGCGCAGAGCGCGCCGGTCGCGAGCTCTGCCTGCGCCGCCGTCTGCACGAGCCTTGCCGGTGAAGCCTCGCCGTGGCGGCTGCGCTTCTCGGTGCGCCCGCACCGCGTGCGTCGCCACTCGCGCATCATCCTGCGCGGGCGCGTGCTCTCGCGCCCACTGCCTGCAGCGGGCAAGCTGATCTACCTGCAGGCGCGCTCGATCGTTCCTCTGCGCAGCGCTCGCCGCCGGGCGCGCTTTCTGCGCGGGGGCTGGATCACGTTCATGCTCCTGCGCTCGCGTCGCGACGGCGCCTTTGCGGCGCACTACCGCTTCCGGCTGGGCGGCCACCACATCTACCAGTTCCGTGCGGTGGCTCCCGCCGAGGGGCTCTTCCGCAACCCCACCGGCGCCTCGCGCCCGGTCACCGTCGTCGAGCGCTGAGGCGCCCGCACCGAATGCGATCGCCGAGCGCGCGGCGGGGGCGCTCCGGCCGGGCGCCCCCGCCTGCCTTCCTCCCCCGGCGTCGCGGGCCATCCCGGCAGGCCCGCGACACCGCCAGGAGCCGCCTCAGGTTGCTGCCGGGGTTGGCGCCAGCACCGGCGCACCGGTGATGCGACCGCGTGCGCCAGCAAGCAGGCGGCTCTCGCCTGAGAGCTCCTCCAGGCTGACCTGCGAGGTCTCCGGGATCAGCGCCGTCAGCGCCATCCCCAGCGCCGCCATCGCCGCGGAGAACTCGAGCGCCCCGCCCACGCCGAGCGCTTCGCTGATGCGCGGGAAGAGGTAGACGCCGATGAAGGCGCCGAGCTTCGCTATCCCCGCCGAGAAGCCATGGCCGGTGGTGCGAACCGAGGTCGGGTAGACCTCCGAGGAGACGACGAAGGTGGTCGTGTTGGGCCCGAACTCGGCGAAGAAGTAGCTGATGCCAAAGAGGATCAGGAACGGTGCGACCGCCGTGGTGACGCCCGGGATCACGCCGATCAGGAGGAACGCCAGGCCCATCGCCGGAAAGCCGATCAGCTGCAGGCGGCGGTGGCCGATACGGTCCATGAAGGCGCATGCCAGGTAGTAGCCGGGGACCGCCGCGATCACCCAGATCATCAGATTGAGCGCCAGCGACTGCTCGATCGTCGCCTTCTTGCCGAGCACGCTCAGCACGATCAGCGGCGCCGAGACGGAGTTGCCGTAGTAGGCGTAGTCGAAGACAAACCACGACCCGGCCGTGCCGAGCAGCATCAGCATCAGCCTGCGGTCGGAAAGGAACTGGCGCAGGCGCATGCGGTAGGGACGGATCTGCGCTCCGCTCAGCGCGGGAGCGACCGTGCCCTCCGAGAACTCCGCAAGGCTTGCCGCCGCCTCGCGCTCTCTTCCTTGCACCCATGCCAGGTAGCGCGGAGACTCAGGCATGCGCCGGCGCATGTAGAGCACCGCCAGCGAGGGGATCGCGCCCAGGCCCAACAGCAGCCGCCAGACGAGCGCGTGGTCGATGCCCGCCGAGAGCAGCGTCAGCCCGAAGACGTAGCCCGCGATCGTGCCGAGCGCCTGCATAGCGAAGACCAGGCCCACGAGGCGGCCGCGATTTCTGCGGTTGGCGTACTCGCTCATCAGCACCGCCGAGACCGGGTAGTCCCCGCCGACGCCAAGCCCCAGGAAGAAGCGGCAGACGACCAGGAACGCGAGATCCGGCGAGAGGGCCGAGGCGAGCGCGAAGATCGCCATGATCGCCGCCTCCAGCCCGTAGATGCGCTTGCGCCCGAGACGGTCGGCGAGGCGCCCGTAGAGGATCGCGCCGAAGAACGCCCCGAGCAGGGTCATCGAGTTGATCAGGCCGACCGATGTCGCCTTCGAGTCCAGGTGCCAGCTCTTGGCGATCAGCGTCGTTGCTGTGCCGATGATGAAGAGGTCGTAGGCGTCGGTGAAGAAGCCCATCCCCGCGACGAAGATCGCCTTGGAGTGGAAGCGCGAGACCGGTGCCTCGTTCATAGCGTCGATCACGTTTGCTGCTTGCGCAGCCATCGCTCCTCCTTGATGAGTGCTTGGATGGCCTGCCCGGAGCGGTCCCACCCCGATCCACCCCTCGCTCTGCTGACGTGAGCGCTGGTGCGCGTGGTCTGCATGGCGCAAGCATCGCGCGCGGCGAGGGCGTGTTTGTGAAGCGTCTGTGACGGGGCGCAGGCGCGCGCTTAGAAGTGGAAGATCGTGAGCTTGGTCGTGACCTTCGGCGCGGAGCCGGCGCGGAAGCCCTTTGAGTCGTCGAACTGGACGTCGTAGGTCGAGAAGCTGCTGCGGCCCGGGAAGAAGCGCGCTCGTGCGCTGAGCGTTCCGCACGGCCCCTCCGCGCGGCCGAAGCGGTGCGTGAGCGCGACGTGCCCGTGGTGCAGGTAGTGTCCGTAGATCGGCTGGCCGGGGGTGAAGCCCGCGAACCGGTAGGCGACCTTCCTGTCTGGTCGCGCCACCGAAGGGTGCATGGCGACGCCGAGGTTGGTCAGCTCGAAGGGCGCTTCGGCGAGGATCGCGCCGCTGAGCACGCCCTTGATCTGCATCCGCTCGTGCTCGATCGTCGGTTCGATGCCGGTCGGTATCACGTTCGGCAGCGTCGCGCTGATCGTGCCCTGCGCGCTGACCGTCGCTTCGACAAAGTCAAGCAGCCCGCCCGGAGCGGGGATCTGCGCGAACACCAGTTCGCCCGGCGTGAAGCCGCTCCCGGTCACTTCGATCGTGACGCCTTTAGCGATCACCTGCTGCACGTAGCAGGCGCGGCTCGTGGCGATGGTTGGCGCGGCAAGCGCCGCGGGGGAGCAGAGCAGCGCCGCGCTGCAGAGCGCGACGCCGAGCAGGCTTGCATGCTTAGTCTTCATTTGGCAGCTGGTCCTTTAGGTCGTGGGAGTGCGCGGGCGCAGGATGCCGACGTGCCGCCAGCGAGCCACTGCCGCCCTCTCCCTGGCAGCGACTCGAGCCTCCGCAGCAAGCCGATGGCGGGGGCAGGATTCGAACCTGCGTAGGCTGAGCCAACCGGTTTACAGCCGGTCTCCTTTAACCACTCGGACACCCCGCCGAGCGATTGCAGGATAGCGGCTGCCTGCCGCCCTCAGCAGTGGCCGCGCAGCAGCTCCGCCTCGGGCAGCTCGCGCAGCTTCTCGATCGTGCGCGTCTCGATCTGGCGCACGCGCTCGCGCGTGACCTGCAGGCGCTTGCCGATCTCCGCGAGGGTGTAGCGGCGTCCGCGCAGGCCGTAGCGCAGTTCGATCACCGCCCGCTCGCGCTCGCCCAAGCGGTCCAGCACGCGCCGCACGCGCTCTGCTCCGATCGTCCGCAGCGTGTGTTCCCAGGGCGAGGCCTCAGGGTCGGGCAAGACATCGCCCAGCGGTCGCTCGCTGGCTCCGGCCGGGTGCTCGAGCGAGAGCGGCTCAAGCGCGTAGCGCAGCAGCTTCGAGACGCGCTCGGGCGGCCATTCAAGCGCCTGCGCAAGCTCCGCTTCCGTCGGCTCTCGACAGAGCTCCTGGGTCAGGCGCTGCCTGGCCCAGTGCAGGCGGTTGAGCTGTTCGCCGACATGCGCCGGCAGCCGGATCGCGCGTGAGTGTTCAGCGAGCGCCCGGCAGACGGCCTGGCGGATCCACCACGTTGCATAGGTCGAAAACTTAAAGCCACGGCGGTAGTCGAACTTCTCCACCGCTCGAATCAGCCCGAAGGAGCCCTCCTGAACGAGGTCCAGCAGCGCCAGTCCCCGCCCGGCATAGGAGCGGGCGATCGCGACCACAAGGCGCAGGTTGGCTTCGACCATGCGGTGCTTGGCAACCGCGTCTCCGCGCTCGATCCGGCGCGCCAGCGCGCGCTCCTCCTCGGCGCTGAGCAGCGGCACGCGTCCGATCGCCGTCAGGTAGCGACCGACCTGGTCGGCTCCTTCGCGCGCGCCGGTGCCCTCTGCGACCCGCGCCTGCGCATCCTCGCCGCTTGGCCACAGCAGCTGCGCCTCCGCACCCGGCGGGCCCACCCAGGCGTCCTCGTCGAGCGGCTCTTCGCTCGGCTCCAGACGCAGCTCAGCCAGCTCCAGCTCCCCGTCATCCGCGCTCGCGCGCGACCGTGGCTTCCGCAACGGCAAATCGGCCTCCAGCACGGCCAGCTCCATGGCCTCTCTCAGTCCTCCTTCACAGCCATCTGGTACCTCCCTGCGACAGACGGGATATACAGATACCACGTTTGCGCCGCGCTAGTCTTGCACTGCGATGTCCCAAGCGCCCCCTGCGCCCCTCACCGCTGCCTCCCCGAGCATCCTCCCCGATGGTGTTCCGGACGTCCAGGCCCGCAAACCAAGTGTGCACGTTGCGCTCTCACGCGTCGGTGTGACAAATGTTGAGAAAGTGATACGTGTTCACGACGAGCTTTACTCCGCCCGGATCGACTGCTTCGTCGATCTGGGCGCCGCTCAGAAGGGGGCACACATGTCGCGCTTCGAGGAGGTCATCAACGAGGCGATCGGCGAGGTCGTCCTGCACGAGGCGCCGCTGCACGCCGAGCTTCTGGCCTGCCGCATCGCCGAGCGCATTCGCGCGCGCCAGGATGCCAGACGCGCTGAGGTGCACATCGCAGCGCGCTATCCGGAGCACAAGCCCGCCCCGGTCTCGGGGACCCAGACGCAGGAGATCTACACCCTGCTCGGATGTGCCAGCGCAAGCGCCCGCGGCACCAGGCGTGTGGTCGGCGTTCAGGCCACGGGCATGACCGCCTGTCCCTGCGCGCAGGAGCTGGTCGCCGCCGGCGCCCGCAACGACCTTGCGCGCGCCGGCTTCTCCGGCGAGCAGATCGAGCAGATCATCGCCTGCGTGCCTGTGGCCACGCACAACCAGCGCGGCATCGGCACGCTCCAGGTCGGCTTTCCGGAGAGCGCGGGGGAGACCGCGGAAGCCATCGACGCAACGCAGCTGCTGGCAATTGTCGAGGCTGCGATGTCCTCGGAGATCTACGAGCTGATGAAGCGCTCCGACGAGGCTGAGGTAGTGGCCAAGGCGCACCGTCGACCGCGCTTTGTCGAGGACTGCGTGCGGGAGATGATCTCGGGCGTGCTCGAGCGTCTCGCGGAGCTGCCTGACGATGTCTTCCTCGCCGCCCGCCAGGAAAACCTGGAGACGATTCACCAACACAACGTGCTTGCCGAACGCCACGGTCTGCTCGGCAACCTGCGCACAGAGCTGGCCGGCGGCGCGCCGGCGCCCGTCGAGGTCACCCTCGAGGCTTGGCTGCAGCAGGCGGCGGGCTGAGCCTCTGCTCATCGCGCCGCCGCGCTCCGGCCAGGTGGCGACGCAGCCCGAAGAAGTAGTCGAGCCCTGAGATCACCGTCACGGCAACCATCACATAGACCAGGACGGAAAGCCACAGCGGATGCGTGCGCTCGGCGATCACAGCCAAGATCACGCCGATCTGAACAGCGGTCTTCAGCCTGCCGAGCTGGCTTGCGCCGATCACGCTGCCGGTGCCTGCGCCGGCGCCCAGTCGCAGCACCGTCACCGCCAGCTCGCGGGCGATGATCACCATCGCCACCCACGCCGCCAGACGCTGCAGCGACACCAGCGCCAGCAGCGCCGCGATCACCAGCAGCTTGTCTGCCAGCGGGTCCATCAGACGCCCGAAGGTGGTCTCATCGGCGCGCGCGCGCGCGATGCGGCCATCGAGGAAGTCCGTTGCCGAGGCGACCGCGAAGAGCGCCGCCGCGAGCACATCGCCGGCTGCGGTGTTGGCCAGCAATGCCGCCAGCAGCGCCGGTACCAGCAGGATGCGAAGCACGGTCAGGAGATTTGGGAGGTTCAGCGGGATCATCGTGCCGCTCTTCAGCGACCCTCGATGACGGCGTCGATCAGGCCAAAGTCGCGTGCCTGCTCGGCGCTGAAGAAGCGGTCGCGCTCGATCGCCTCGTGGATCTCCTCGCGCGAGCGGCCCGTGTGCTGCGCGAAGGCGGACTCGAGGCGCTCGCGCAGGGCGAGGATCTCGCGGGCGTGGATCTCGATGTCGGTCGCGTGCCCCCGCAGCCCGCCGGAGGGCTGGTGGATCAGGATGCGGCTGTTTGGCAGCGCTGCGCGCTTGCCCTTCGCGCCGCCCGCCAGCAGCAGCGCTCCCATCGACATCGCGATGCCCACGCACATCGTCCGCACATCGCACTTGATGAACTGCATCGTGTCGTAGATCGCAAGCCCGGCGTAGACGGAGCCGCCGGGGGAGTTGATGTAGAGGGCGATGTCCTTGCTGGGGTCCTCCGCCTCCAGGTGCAGCAGCTCAGCGACGATCAGGTTGGCGATCTGGTCATCGATCGGGGTGCCCAGAAAGACGATCCGGTCGCTGAGCAGCCGCGAGAAGATGTCATATTCGCGCTCACCGCGCGGGGTGTGTTGGATGACGGTGGGGATGATCGCCACGCGCTCACCCTATCGCGCGCGTAAGCTCGCGCCGATGCGACCCGCTCGGCTGGCCTCAAGCAGCTTCGCAGCGCCCGTGCGGCGGCAGCGCGGGGCGGCGCTGCTTGCGGCGCTGCTCTTTGCGGCAGCGGGGATCGCGCACTACCTCGCAGTCGCGGCCCTCGTGCGCTTCTTGCTGGCGACGCTTGCAATTGCGGCGCTTGCATGGCTGCTTGCGATTAGCTGCGAAGCCGTCGGAGCGCATCTGGGCAGCGCGCCCACCGCCTTCCTGCATGCATCGCTCGGCAACCTGCCGGAGCTGTTTGTGGTGATCTTCGCCCTCAAGGACCACGAGCTGGCGCTCGCTCAGAGCGCGTTGGTGGGCTCGCTGCTAGCCAACGCCCTGTTTGTGCTCGGGCTGGTGCTGATCACGGGCGCCCGGCAGGCGCAGGACGGTGTCATGCGCTTCTCCGCCCAGCTGGCGAGCGACACCGCCACGCTGCTGCTGGTCTGCGCCTTCATCATCGTGCTGCTGGCGCTCGCGCTATCCACGCACGGGCCTGCCGCAAGGCACGTTGAGGCGATCTCGCTCGTCGGCGCCGGTTCGCTGCTGGTCGTATACGCGATGTGGCTGGCAGGGGCGATGAACAGGGAGCGCAGCGCCCCAGTGCGCCCCGCTGCCGCGGCCTCGGTTGCGCTGCCCGAGTCCCTCGCGCTGCTCGTGCTTGGCGCGCTCGGCGCAGCGTTCGCCTCCGACTGGCTGATCTCCTCAGCGGCGCCGGCGATCCGGTCGCTCTCGCTCTCACGCGCCTTCGTCGGCATCGTGATCGTCGCAATTGCAGGCAACGCGGTGGAGAATGCAAGCGGCGTGCTGCTTGCCGCACGCGGCCAGGCGGAGCTCGCAGTGGCCCTCGTCAAGGGTGCGGTCGCGCAGATCGCGGCCTTCCTGCTGCCTGCGGCGGTGGTCGTCTCCGCCGCTCTCCCCGTCCACTTCACCTTCGCGCTGCCGCCGCTCTACGCCGGCGCCATCCTGCTCACCGCGCTGGCGCTGCGCCAGGTGTCGGGCGATGGCGAAGCCTCGCTCTTCGAGGGCGTCGCGCTGGTGGCCCTCTATGCGATCATCGCCGTGATCGCCGCGCTCGGCTAGCCGGAGCGCGCGCAGCGTTGTGTATCCTTGCCCTGTAGTGCAGCCTTGCCTCGCTCGCGTGCGGGGCTTTTTTAGCAATCCAGTGATGATCGAGCGCGCAGGAAGTGCGATATGGCCCGTGGAGATGTGAGGATCGCCGTGACCCTCGCCTGCGAGGAGTGCAAGCGGCGCAACTACCAGACGAAGAAGAGCAAGCGCAACGACCCCGACCGCATCACGCTGCGCAAGTACTGCCGCTGGTGTCGTAGGCACACCAGCCATCGGGAGACCCGCTAGCGCGGAGACCCGCTGTGGCTCGGGATCGCAAGCGTGCCAAGCAGCGCCGGGATCGCGCCCGCGCGGGAGCGGCCTCCTCCGCGCCGATGGCGGCTGCGCACGCTGCAGAGCAGGCGCCCGACCTGCTCGAGCACGCCTCCGCAGACGCCGATGAGGCGCGCGCTGCGGTGATCCAGGGCGCGGCCGCCGCGCAGGCGGCGCTCCAGCCCGAGGCGGAGACAGAGCTGGATGGCGGGCTGGCCTCCGATGAGGAGGCCATGAAGCTTGCGACCGGCACGCAGCGGGGGAGCGTGGAGCCCGATCAGGCAAAGCCGGCCGCCGAGGAGGGCGCCGGCCGCCGGCAGGCGCCGCCGTCGCGATCGCGCGCCTCGCTGGCAAGCCGGACCGTCGACTTCCTGCGCGCCTGCTGGGCGGAGCTGCAGCGCATGCAGTGGCCCAACCGCCAGCAGACCTCCCAGGCCACCGCGGTCGTCCTTGGCTTCGTGATCGTCGCGGGGATCTACCTGGGCGTAGCGGACCTGATCTCCCAGAAGATCGTGAACCTTATATTCTGAGCTGCGGCGCAGAGCGGGCGCGCCGCCAGGCGGCAGAGGCCTCGCATCCCCAAGCGCGCTCGCGCACCCCCGCACCGCTATCTTCCCTTCGAGCACAAGATGTTTCGCTGGTACGTCATCAACACTTACTCTGGACACGAGAACAAGGTCAAGCAGAACCTCGAACACCGCCTGGTCTCGCTTGGCCAGCAACGCGCGGTGCGCCAGGTGATCGTGCCCACCGAGAGCGTCTCAGAGGTCAAGGACAACCAGAAGGTGACCGTCGAGAAGCGCACGATGCCGGGCTATGTGCTCGTCAACATGCAGCTCGACGAGGATTCGTGGGGAGTCGTTCGGGGCACACCCGGAGTGACAGGGTTCGTCGGCTCCGAGCACAAGCCCGTGCCGCTCTCCGCCAGCGAGGTCGACCGCCTGCTGCGACGCTCAGGCGAGACCACGACCACCGCCACGCGCACGCGCGCGGAGTTTGCGATCGGCGAATCGGTCAAGGTCGTCTCCGGCCCGCTGTCGGACTTCTCAGGCGAGATCTCGGAGATCAACGAGGATGCGGGCAAGCTGAAGGTGCTGGTGTCGATCTTCGGACGCGAGACGCCGGTCGAGGTTGGCTTCGACCAGGTCAAGAAGCTTTAGGGGAGGATGAGCGCAAGCCGATGGCAAAGAAGGTTCTGACCACGATCAAGCTGCAGGCGAACGCCGGGCAGGCCTCGCCCGCGCCGCCGGTCGGCCCCGCGCTCGGCCAGCACGGGATCAACATCATGGAGTTCTGCAAGGCCTTCAACGCGCAGACCGTCAGCGAAACCGGGACGATCATCCCGGTCGTGATAACCGTCTACGAGGACCGCTCCTTCACCTTCATCACCAAGACTCCCCCCGCGGCGGTGCTGATCCGCCAGGCGCTCGGTCTCGACAAGGGCTCTGGCGAGCCCAATCGCAACAAGGTCGGCAAGCTGAGCGCCGAGCAGCTGCGCCAGATCGCCGAGCGCAAGCTCGCCGACCTCAACGCCAACGACATCGAGCAGGCGATGAAGATCATCGCCGGGACCGCGCGCTCGATGGGCGTCGAGGTTGAGGAGGCGCTGCCCGCATGAGCGTCAGACACGGCAAGCGTGTGCGCTCCGCGCGCGAGCAGGTCGATCGCCTGCGCCTCCACAGCCCGGCCGAGGCGGTGGCGCTGGTCAAGCGCCTCGCAAGCGCCAAGTTTGACGAGTCGGTTGAGATGCACGTGCGTACGACGCTCAACGTTCGCCACGCCGATGAGCAGCTGCGCGGCACCGTCTCGCTCCCGCACGGAACCGGCCGTGATGTGCGCGTCGCGGTCTTCGCCCAGGGCGAGAAGGCCGCTGAGGCGCAGCAGGCGGGCGCCGATGTGGTCGGCGGCGAGGATCTCTGCAAGCGCATCGAGGAGGGCTTCGACGAGTTTGACGTCGCGATCGCCACCCCGGACATGATGGGAGCGGTCGGCCGACTGGGGCGGATCCTCGGCCCGGCGGGCAAGATGCCAAACCCGCGCGTGGGGACCGTCACGATGGACGTCGCCAAGGCTGTCTCCGAGGCCAAGGCGGGCCGCGTCGAGTACCGCACGGACAGGAACGCGATCGTGCACCTGCAGATCGGCAAGGCCTCCTTCAGCGACCAGATGCTGCTTGAGAACTACGCGACCGTGATCGAGGAGCTGATCCGCGCCAAGCCCTCCGCGGCCAAGGGGCGCTACCTGCAGTCGATCACGCTTGCCTCCACGATGGGGCCGGGCGTGAAGGTCGACCCAAGCCGCACACGCGATATCGTTACGGAGGCTCCAGCCGCGGCGGCAGCCTAGTCGGAGCCCAAGTCAAGCCCCGAAGACCCTCGGCGGCCGCAGGCGCGGCATAAGCCCGGGAGAGGAGCACCATGAACCGAGAGCAGAAAGCAGCCACCATCGACGCGCTCGCCGAGCAGCTTGCCTCGGCGCAGGCGGTGATCGCGCTCGACTTCCGCGGGCTTGACGTCGCCGGCACCGCCGAGCTGCGCGCGAGGCTGCGCGAATGCGAGACGACCCTGCGTGTGGTCAAGAACTCGCTCGCCGAGCGAGCGGCTGCGCAGGCGCAGATCGAGGGGCTGGGCGAGGTGCTTGCCGGGCCCACGGCGCTGGCCTTCGTCACGGGCGACCCGGCGACAGCGGCAAAGGCGATCGCCGAGCGCGCGCGCGCCACCCAGCTGCTGCCTTTCAAGGGCGGGCTGCTCTCCGGCCAGGCGCTCAGCGCCGAGCAGCTGCAGGCGCTCTCGCGCCTGCCCGCGCGCGAGGTCCTCTACGGCCAGCTCGTGGGGGTCGTCGCCTCGCCGCTCAACGGGCTTGCACGCACGCTGAGCAGCCTCATCGGCGGCCTTGCGGTAGCGCTCTCGCAGGTGCGCGATCAGCGCGCGGCGGGGGGCGCAGATGAGGCTGATGCAGGCGCGGGAGAGGGCGGCGATGAGAGCAGCGCTGCGGGCGCCGAGGCGTTGGAGCAACCGCACGCCGAGCAGCAGGAAGAGGACCCACAACCAACCGAGAGCAAGGAGTAAGGAATGGCAACAACCACGCAGGAGTGGATCGAGGAGCTCAAGAGCATCTCTGTGCTCGAGCTCTCCGAGCGCATCAAGGCGCTCGAGGAGGAGTTCGGCGTATCCGCCGCCGCAGTCGCGGCGCCGGTCGCGGTCGCCGCCGCCGGCGGCGAGGCAGGGGGAGAGGCAGCGGGCGAAGAAGCCTCCTCCACCGTCGATGTCATCCTCGCCAGCGCAGGCGACAAGAAGATCCAGGTGATCAAGGTCGTGCGCGCGGCGACCGGCCTGGGCCTCAAGGAGGCCAAGGCGCTGGTCGACGAGGCGCCCAAGCCCGTCAAGGAGGGGATCGAACGCGATGAGGCCGACAAGCTCAAGCAGGAGCTTGAGGAGGCCGGCGCAACCGTCGAGCTGAAGTAGGGCCGGGCTGCGGCGGGCGGCGGCCGCCGCCCGCCGGCTCGCTCGGGCGCGCTTTCGCGCGC
>JAJPKQ010000004.1 GCA_021323635.1 bacterium
CTGGTGCCCGATCGGGCCAGGTCGACGACCTGCCTGCGGACCTCGGCGGAATAGCTGTTTGGCATCGGATTCCTCCTTGTCGATTGCCGGAGGATTCCAGAAAGGCGAGTCCACTATTTCCGGGGTAGATCACGGTCTCCATCGAAGCCGGGGCAGCTCAGATAGACAAGGGATGGCCGAATTCAGGCGCGATTGCAGGGTGAACGTCGGTCGATTCAGCGCGGGTGCTGATCGGAGCATCGAGCAGCCGCGCGATCTGCTCGCGCCCGAGCGGCCCCTCGCGCAGCAGCTCAAAGCGCCCCTCGGCTGCGTAGCGGCGCAGGTCGATCACGCTCGAGGCGCTGCCGGGGAGCGCGCCGCCGTCCAGCACCATGTCAGCTGCCGCGCGAAGCTGCGGGTCGATCTGCGCGAGGCTGCCGCTGTCGGCGCCCCCGGTGCGGTTGGCTGAGGACTGCAGCAGCGGTCGACCCAGCTGCGTGAGCGCCGCGGGGCCACCCGCAAACGCCGGCACACGGATGCCGAGCGCCGCATCGGCCGCGTGAATCGCACCGGCTCCCGCCGGCGGCGCGAGCGCGTCCTGTGGAGCGCACGCGAGCGGAAAGAGGCCCGCGGGGTTCTCAAGCAGCAGCGTGACCGGCCCTGGGAGCAGGCGCGCAAGCGCCTCGCGCAGACGGGCGGGCAGCTCGCCGAGCGCCGCATAGGCCTCGCCCAGGGTGGGGAACATGACCGCCGCCGGGCGCCAGGGCGGGCGGCCCTTGATCTCGTAGAGGCGCGCGAGCGCCTCGCCGCTGTCCGGGTCGCAGGCAAGGCCGTAGACGGTGTCGGTCGGGATCAGCGCGACGCCACCCTCACCGATGCAGGAGCAAAGCGCGGCCACGGCCTCTGCGCCCTCGGCGCCGATCGCATCGGCGCTGTGCGCGGCCACGACGCGCAGCATCCGCGCCTCAGTCCTCCTACCGGCGCCGGGGCTGCTCACGCGCCTGCCCCCAGGCCGCTGCTGCGCGCTGCTGCCAGCACGCGCTCGCGCCCGGCCAGGTCGCGCAGGCACGCACGGACCTCGTAGCCTGCGTCGCTCAGCAGCCTGCCGACGGCTGCGGCCTGACCGGCGCCGATCTCAAGCGCCACCTGCGCGAAGTCCTGGCGGCGCGCGAGCTCCCTCACCAAGCGGCGGATCACCGCGAGGCCATCCTCGCCGCCAAAGAGCGCGACCGCCGGCTCATAGGAGAGCTCGGGCGCCAGCTGGGCACGGTCGCGTGTGGCAACGTAGGGCGGATTGCAGATCAGGGCGTCATAGCGACCGCCGACGCCCGCGAGCAGATCGGCGTGCATCAAGCTCACGGTCAGGCCCAGCGCAAGCGCATTCTCTCGCGCCAGCGCCAGGGCGTCTGCCGTCACATCGCTGGCGCTCACATCCAGATCGGGGCGCTCTTGCTTGATCGCGAGCGCAAGCGCGCCGGAGCCGGTGCCAAGATCGAGCACCCGCGCCCCGGCGGGCAGGCTGTGGGCCCATTCGACCAAGAGCTCGCTCTCCGGGCGGGGGATCAGCGCGCGCGGATCGACAGCGAGGCAGATGTCGCGAAAGTGGCGCCTGCCGATGAGATAGGCGAGCGGCTCGCCGGCACGACGGCGAGAGAGCAGCTGCGCGTAGGTTGGTCGCCAGGCCTCCCCTGCGGCGAGGTCCTCCGCCACGCCGCCAAGCAGCTGCTCGCGCGCGACCCCGAGCGACTGCGCAAGCAGCAGCTCCGCGTCGAGCCGCGCGCTGGAGCTTGTGCCGGCGAGCACGCGCGCCCCCTCCGCGAGCGCCGCGCGCGTTGGGCTCATCGACTCTCCGGGGCGCTGCGACGTGCGCTCGCTGCGCCGCTGGCCGCAACCTCGCGCCCCTCCGCCGCGCCGCCGGGCGCCGTCTGGGCGGCAAGCGCCCGTGAGCGCTCGGCGGCCTGGAGCGCCGCCGTCAGCTCATCCAGCTCGCCCGCCAGCACCTGATCCAGGTTGTGCGTGGTCAGCTTGATGCGATGGTCGGTGACGCGCCGCTCACCGTAGTTGTATGTCCTAATCTTCTCTGCGCGATCGCCCGTGCCGACCTGCATCCGCCGGTCGGCGGCCATCTCTTCCTGCTGCTCTGCGACGGCGCGCTCGTAGAGGCGCGCGCGCAGCACCCGCAGCGCCCGCTCGCGGTTCTGCAGCTGAGACTTCTCGTCCTGCATCGAGACGACGATCCCGCTCGGCTTGTGCGTGATGCGGACCGCTGAGTCGGTCGTGTTGACCGACTGGCCGCCGGGGCCGGTCGAGCGGTACACGTCGATCTTGAGATCGGCCGGGTCGATCTCGACCTCGACCTCCTCGGCCTCAGGCAGCACCGCGACGGTCGCGGTCGAGGTGTGGATGCGACCCTGGGACTCGGTCTCGGGGATGCGCTGGACGCGGTGCGTGCCGCCCTCGTGCTTGAAGACCGAGTAGGCGCCCTTGCCCTTGATCGCAAAGGTGTACTTCCCCTCGCCGGCCGCGAGCAGCTCGGTTGCAAAGTGACGTCGCTCCGCATAGCGCGTGAGCATGCGGTAGAGGTCCTCCGCCCACAATGCCGCCTCCTCGCCGCCGGCGCCGGGCTGAATCTCGACGATCACGTTCTTCTCGTCGTTGGGGTCGGGCCTGACCATCGCCAGGCGAATCTGCTCGGCAAGGTCGGCTGCGCGCTCGCGCGCGGAGCGCAAGAGCTCGCGCAGCTCCGCATCGGCGCCATCCTCGCCGAGCAGCTCCTCCGCGCCGGCTATGTCGTCGTTGGCGCGACGCCACTGCCGCGCCAGCTCCGCGGCCGGCTCAAGCTCGCGGTAGGCGCGCGCCAGCTCCGCGTAGCGACTGCGGTCGGCGATCACCGCCGGGTCCTGCAGGAGCTCGGCAAGCTCGGCAAAGCGCGCCTCGATCTGCGCGACAAGCTGCTCGATCATCGCTCCCTCAGTCTAGGCTGCGCGCACGAGCGACCGCGGCGCTCAGGCACCCTGCGTCGCCTTGGCGGCGCGTGCGCGCGCCTTGGCCACGCGCCGCTGGAAGCGCTCGACGCGACCGCCGGTGTCAACCAGCTTCTGACGCCCGGTGTAGAAGGGGTGGCAGTTGGAGCAGATCTCGAGGTGATACTCGGCGCGCGTCGCGCGCGTGTAGAACTCGTTGCCGCAGGTGCAGCGCACGTGCGCCACGACGTAGTCGGGATGCAGCTCCGCCTTCATATGCATCCATTCTAGAGAGCCCGGGCACGGAGCGCGGCGCGGGCTCGCCCGCGCGCGGAGCGGGCGCGCGGCAGCGCCGCCCGAGAGCGGCGCGTGCCCGCCACGGCGGCCGGGACGGCGCACTCGGGGGTGCGACGTCGGGCGGCGCGCAGCACGCGACCGCCGAGCGCAAGCCAGCGGAAGTCGATCAGCGCGCGGTAGTCGGCAGGGCCGGTGAGGCTGGTGACCTGCGCCAGGTAGCGAAAGACGCGCACCGAGGGCGCCGAGGGGTGCCAGCCGCCCAGGCCCGGGGCATACACAGGCGTGAAGGTGCGCGACCCCGCCTGGCGCTCTTCGAGCGTGACGCGCATCGCCATCCGCTGCGCTCCTTCAAGAGCGTACATCTGGCCGAGGAAGGTCGCCGACCACCCGCTTGCGCCGGCAGCTTTGCCGCAGCGCAGGACGCGTGCGCTCAGCGCCGGCGCAGGCGCGCCGAGAGAGGAGTGGATGAGGGGGTCGCTCGCTGGCAGAAACATCGGCTCTCGCCCCGACTCTTCGATAACACGGGCCGGGCCCTGTTGTTGCGCAGGGCGCTCAGGTGATCTGGTAGAGCGGCCCGTCGCCGCCCTCCGGCGGCGTCAGCCTGCCGCCCTTGGCGGTGATCGCCCCGCACTGCACGCAGTTGGTGTAGTTCACGGTCACCTCCACGTTGCCGTGCGCGGGCGCGTCCTCGGGAATCTCATAGACGCCAGCCGGGCACATCCAGACCCACGTCTCTGCAACCTCGCGCGGAACGTTCCGGCGCAGGCGGATGTGGTTGGGCGCATCGTCGCGGGTGGCGTTGCCGGTGATGAAGACCGAGGAGAGCTTGTCGAATGTGTACTTGCCATCGGGCTTCGGGTAGACCTTCTTGGTGTCGCCGATGAACATCGGCTCGGCGTCATCGCGGTGCCACTCCTGGCGCCCGGGGGGAAACTTTCCCTTGGACATGATCGAGGGCCCCGCCATCAGGCTGCCGAACAGAAAGCCCTTCTGGAAGACCTGACGGGTGTTGCGCACCTGGTGCAGCTCCTCGCCGATCGCCGAGCTCGCCACCGCCTCTCCGTAGCGCTCGAGCGGCTCGCCGGACTTGAGGTTGCGGTAGATCGCCTCGGCGGCAAGCATCCCGGAGCGGATGCAGTGGTGCACGCCCTTCAGCGCCGCGGTGTCCACCATCCCGGCACCGTCGCCGATCAGGACCGCGCCGGGCATCGAGAGCCTCGGCATCGACCACCAGCCGCCACCCGGCAGCGCCTTTGCGCCCCATGCGACCCGCTCTCCCCCCTCGAGGATCTCCCGGACGAGCGGATGCGTCTTGAAGGTCTGGAGCAGGTCATGGGCGGAGGTGGTCGCGTCGCGGTAGTTGAGGTCCACGACGAAGCCGATCGAGACCAGGTCCTCGCCCGTCTTCTCGTTCTTCATCGGATAGATCCACGTGCCCCCCAGCTGCCCGTACTTGGCTGCGACCTTCAGCGGCCAGGGCTGCACGAAGGTGTGGATCACGCGGTCCAGGGGCTTGCTGACCTTCCAGACCTCCTTGACGCCAAGCTCCCACACCTGCGGCTCACGGCCGCGGGCGAGATCGAACTCCTTGATCGCGGCGCCTGTGAGATGGCCCCAGCAGCCCTCGGCAAGGACCGTCACCTTCGCCTTGATGTCCGTGCCGGGCTCAAAGTTCGAGAGCTCCTCGCCCTCCTTGCCGCGCCCCTTGTCGCCGGAGCGCACGCCGACGACCGCGCCCTCCTCGACGATCAGCTGTGTGGCGGCGGTCTCGGTGAGCACGTACGCACCCGCCTCTTCGGCCTGCCGCTGGCCGAAGCGGGCGAGCGCGGAGACCGAGATGACCTCGTTGCCGTGGTTCTTGAAGTTGGGCACGGCGAGGATCGGCACCGAGATCTTCGTCTTGGGGCCGGTCAGCACGTAGACCGCCTCCTTGGTGACCTCGCCGAAGGCGAAGCCCTCCTGACGCCACTGCTCCCTTGTCATATCCGGGAAGAGCTCCTGCAGCGGGCCGGGTCGCATCACCGCCCCGGAGAGATTGTGGCCGCCGCAGGACTTGGCCTTCTCGATCACCGCCACGGGCACCTCGCCCAGGCGCTCGAGCGTCTCGGCATCCTCCCCGAGCAGCTGGAGCAGACGGTTGGCGCACGCCAGCCCGGCGGTGCCGCCGCCGACGATCGCCACGCCCACGTCGATGCGCTCGTCCTCGCCGTCGAGGGAGCGCTTGATGAACTCCTTGCGCGAGTCCACCGGCGGCGGATAGGCCGCCGGCGCAGTGCTCTTGCTGTGCTCGCTCATCTTGCCGGCCCCGTTGGCGCTCACGCTCCGCGGCGCGCCTTCACCGCCTCGGTCAGCTTGGGAACGATCTTGTTGAGGTCGCCGACGATCCCGAGATCGCAGAATTCGAAGATCGGCGCATTCGAGTCCTTGTTGATCGCGATGATGTTCTCCGAGGACTGCATGCCGACCTTGTGCTGGATGGCGCCCGAGATGCCCGCCGCCAGATAGAGCTTCGGCGAGACCGTCTTGCCGGTCTGTCCGATCTGCGCGGCGTACGGGTACCAACCGGCATCGACGACCGCACGAGTCGCCGCCACGGCTGCGTTGCCCCCGAAGGCCGCCGCGAGGTCTTCGCAGAGCTGGAAGCCCTCGGGCTTGCCCAGGCCGCGTCCGCCGGCGACGATGATGTCTGCGCCCTCGATGTCGACATCCGCGCCGCGCTGCTCGCCACGCTTGACCATCGTCGCCTGCTGGGCGTGCGCGGAGAGCTCATAGTCGATCCGCTGCACCGCGGCGGCGCCAGCCCCGCTCTCCTTGGCCTCAAACGCATTGAGGCGACCGATGACGATGCCGACGGGCGAGCGAAACTCGATCTCGGAGATCGCCGAGTCGCCGAGGATCGGCCGCTGTGCGATCAGCTTGCCCTCCTGAACGCGCACGCCGGTCACCTCCATCACGACGCCCGCGCCGAGGCGTGCGGCCAGGCCCGCACCGATCTCAAAGCCGAGCAGGCCGCCGCCGAAGAGCGCGTACTTATAGCCGCCATCGGTGATCGCCTTGGCCATCGCGTCGACGACCGGCTGCGCAAGCCCTTCTGGTCCGGAGGCGATCAGCGCCTTCTTTGCGCCGTAGGCGCCGAGCGGCCCCGCCAGCTCCTCGCCGGCCTGATCGCCCACCAGCAGCGCATGCGCCTCGCCGCCCAGCTCCGCCGCCAGGCGCGCTCCCTCGGAGACCGCGCCCAGCGAGTTCTTGTTGATCTGCCCTTCGTAGTGGAGGGCGTAGACAAGGATGTTCGACATATCAGTTGGTCTCCAATCTGCTAGATCAGCTTGCGCTGCTCGAGCCAGGCGAGAATCTTCTCGACCGTCTCATTGGTGTCTTCGTCCTCGATGATCTCCCCGGGCGGCTTCTGCGGCGGCGGCATCACCGCGATCCAGTGCGCGCCGGAGCTCTCGCCGCCCACCTTTGCGAGGTCGATCCCCGCCTCGGCGGCGGAGAGCCGCTGCAGCGGCTTCTTCTTGGCGCCCATGATCGCCTTCAGCGACGGGTAGCGGGGCTCGTTGATCGCGTCGCCGACGGAGATCACCGCCGGCAGCTTGACCGCAACGGTGTCGTAGCCGTACTCGGCCTGACGCTCGCAGCGCAGCGCGTCCGACTCGACATCCATCTTGATCACCTGCGTCAGCGATGGCATCCGCAGGTGCTCGGCGACGACCGCGCCGATCGTGTAGCACTCGCCGTCGTCGGACTGCTGACCGAGCAGCACCAGGTCCGGGGACTCGCCCCTGAGCACCTGGGCGAGGGCGTAGCCGGTGGCCGCCACATCCGAGCCCGCCAGGGCATCGTCGCAGATGTGCACGGAGCGGTCTGCCCCGAGCGAGACCGCCTTGTGCAGCGTGCGTTCCGCGCTCTCCGGGCCCATCGTCACGGCCACGATCTCCTCGACGGGCGTGCCGCCCTCGCGGATCTGCATCGCCGCCTCGATCGCGTGGGTGTCATAGGGGTTGAGGTTCTTCTCGCCGCTGCGGTCCATCCTCCCGGTGGCGGGGTCGATCCGCTTTTCGACGGCTGCGTCAGGGACCTCTTTGACCAGGACGCATATCTTCATCTGCTCTGGCTCCTTCGGGGATCTTGCTTGTAGTGCATGTGCTCTCGTCTTTGCCCTGCCCGCGGCATCCTAGGGCAGCACGCCGGCGACGGCCCTCTCCCCTCCCGGCGCGGGCGCAATCCTATTGGATCGGGCGATCGGGCGACGGGCAGCGCCCCGGCCGGAGGACGCGGCGCTCGGGGGCGCGCACCTAAAGCGCAGGCCCCCTAGCCATCGCGGCGCACCGCGCGCTCGCGAATGAAGTCGATGATCGCCTGCGTGGGCGTTCCCGGAGTGAACACCTCCGCCACTCCCAGCTCCTTGAGCGGCTGGATGTCTTCGGCGGGGATCGTGCCGCCCACGGTCACGAGCACGTCCTCGGCGCCCTGCTCGCGCATCAGCTCCATCACCCGCGGCACCAGCGTCATGTGCGCGCCGGAGAGGATCGAGAGGCCGATCGCGTCGGCATCCTCCTGGATCACGGTCGCAACGATCTGTTCCGGGGTCTGGTGCAGGCCGGTGTAGATGACCTCCATGCCGGCGTCGCGCAGCGCGCGGGCGATGATCTTCGCGCCGCGGTCGTGACCGTCTAAGCCGGGCTTGGCCACGACCACGCGGATCGGGCGCCCGCCGCTGCTCGCCTGGCTCTCGGCCACCGCTGCGCCTAGACCTTCACGATCAGCGCGTCGCCCTGACCGCCGCCGGAGCAGATCGCCGCGCAGCCGTAGCCGCCGCCGCGCCGGCGCAGCTCCAGCACGAGCGTGCCGATGATGCGCGCGCCGGAGGCGCCGATCGGGTGACCGAGAGCCACCGCGCCACCGTTGACGTTGACCTTCTCCTCATCGATCGCAAGCGTGCGTATCGAGTTGAGCGTGACCGAGGCAAAGGCCTCGTTGATCTCCCAGAGGTCGATGTCGGAGGCCTTCAGGCCGGCCTTCGCGAGCGCCTTCTCGGCCGCGCTCGCCGGCGTCGTCGCGAGGTAGGCGAAGTCGTTGGCCGACTGCGCGTGGGCGACGATCTCGGCCAGCGGCTCCTTGCCTTCGCGGGCGGCCCACTGCGCGCTCGCCAGCACGAGCGCTCCCGCCGCGTCGTTGACGCCGGGCGAGTTGCCCGCGGTGTGAGAGCCCTCCCTGCTGGCGATGCCGGGCAGCGCCGCAAGCTTCTCCAGCGAGGTATCGCGCCGTGGGCTCTCGTCGAGGGCGATCAGCTGCTCGGGGCCGCCGCGCTTGGCGGGAGGCACCGCGACGGGCACGATCTCCTCCGCCAGCCGCCCTTCGTCGATCGCCTTGATGGCAAGCTCATGCGAGCGCAGCGCCCAGCGGTCCAGATCGGCGCGGGTCATCTCCAGCTCGTCCCCGACCTCCGTCGCCTCGATCGCCATCTGCTTGCCCGAGAAGGGGTTGCGCAGGCCATCGTTGATCATCGCGTCCAGCAGCTGGGCATCGCCCATGCGATAGCCGAAGCGCGCCTTCGGCGCAAGGTAGGGCGCCTGCGACATCGACTCCATGCCGCCGGCGACGCCCAGCTCGACCTCGCCGGCGCGGATCGCCTGGTCGATTATCACCGCCGCGCGCAGCCCGGAGGCGCAGACCTTGTTGATCGTCTCGCTTGAGACCTCCTTGGGGATGCCGCCCTTGATCTGCGCCTGGCGGGAGGGGATCTGCCCCTGTCCGGCCTGCAGGACCTGCCCCATCACCACGTGGTCGACCTGCTCGCCGGAGACCCCCGCACGCTCGAGCGCAGCGGCGATCGCCCTGCCGCCGAGCTCGGTCGCCTCAAGCGATGCGAGCCCGCCGCCCAGCTTCCCGATCGGGGTCCTTGCGCTTGAGAGGATCACGGTCCCGCTCATCCGTGCACCTCGCGATCACTGCTCTTCTCTCCAGGGACGATCCTCATATGTCGCTGAATCTCCTTTTCTTCGCTCGAACGACCTGCGCGTGCAGCGCGCCTCCCGGCAGCGGATGCTAGCGCTCTCGGTGCGCTCGCAGCTATTGTGGCGCTCCAGAGTGGATCTCGCCGTTCTCAGCAGCCCCGCAGCGGAGCAGGCGGCCGAGGCGATCGCAGTCGGCCTGTTCGAGGGCGACGCGCCGCCGGCGGGGCTGCCCGACGCGGTCCTCGCGCTGATCGCAAGCGGCGAGGCGCGCGGGCGCTTCAAGGCGCTCGCGCACACACATGCCGAGGGCCGGCGCTGGCTCCTCGTCGGGCTGGGAGAGCGCGAGCGCCTGGAAGGCGAGCGCATGCGCGTGGCCGCGGCGCTCGCGCATCGCCGAGCGATCGAGCTCGCAGGCCGGACGCTCTGCATCCGTCTGCCGGAGGGCACGCGGGCTACCGCAGAGGAGCTCGGGCGGGCGCTGGTCGAAGGTGTGACGCTCGCCGACTACCGCTTTGAGCGCTACAGGGCGGGCATCGAGGAGGATGGCGATACGCGCCGTCACCTCGATGCGCTGATCGTCTCCGGCGAGGAGGGCGAGCGCGAGCAGCTGACCGCCGCGCTGCAGGCGGCCAAGGTGGCGGCGGAGGCGGCAAACGAGGCGCGAGAGCTGCAGAACCGCCCGGGCAACGACCTCACCCCGACGGCGCTCGCTGAGCACGCCCGCGCGCTGGCTGCGAGCGTGCCGGGCATAAGCGCCGAAGTCGAGGGGCGAGCGGCGATCCTCGAGCGCGGCATGGGAGCCTTTGCAGCCGTCGCACAGGGCTCAGAGCAGGAGCCGGCGCTGATCACGCTGCGCTACGAGCCAGCGGGCGGCCGCGCGCCCGGCTCACCGCTGCTGGGGTTGATCGGCAAGGCGGTGACATTCGACTCCGGGGGGATCTCGTTGAAGGCGGGAGCCCGAATGGCGGAGATGAAGTTCGACATGTCCGGCGGCGCCGCAGTGCTTGGCGCCATCGGCGCGATCGCGCGGCTGCAGCTGCCGATCGCGGTCCTGGCGGTGCTTGGCGCAACCGAGAACCTGCCCAGCGGGCGCGCGCTGAAGCCGGGCGACATCGTGCGCGCGATGAACGGCAGGACGATCGAAGTCAGCAACACCGACGCAGAGGGTCGTCTGGTGCTCGCCGACTGCCTCTGCCATGCGGCCGCGCTGGGAGCTGAGCTGCTCGTCGATGTCGCCACCCTCACCGGCGCCGTGACGATCGCGCTGGGGTCCACCTTCGCCGGGCTGATGGCAAACGACGACCAGCTGGCTGAGCGCCTGATCGCCGCAGGAGAGCGCAGCGGCGAGCGCCTGTGGCGCCTGCCCCTGGACGAGGAGTACGAGGAGCTGGTCAGGGGCCGCTACGCCGAGCTTGACAATGCGCCGGAGGGCCGCAAGGCCTCGACGATCGTCGGCGCCACATTCCTCTCGCACTTCACCTCCTCGCTGCCCTGGGCGCACCTCGACATCGCCGGCTGCGCCTGGGACCTGGGACGCCCCTACGCCGCCAAGGGCGGCTCGGGCTTCGGCGTGCGGCTGCTGGTCGAGCTGGCGCGGTCGCTGTGCTGAGCGTGGCGACGCCGGCGGGCGCGAGCGTGCGCTGCAGCGCTGCTCAGGCGGGTTCGAGCACGATGATCGGGATCTCGCGGTCGGTGCGCCGGCGGTAGGCTTCGTAGGTCGGGTAGACGCTGACGGCAAGCGACCACAGGCGCTCTCGCTCATTCGCCTGTGCCGGGCGTGCGCGCACCCGCAGGCGCTCGCGCCCGACCTGGATGGAGGTCTGCGGGTGGGCAAGGAGGTTGTGATACCAAGCGGGATTGCGGGGATGACCGCCCTTGGAGGCGACGATCACGAAGCTGTCGGAGTCGCGCGCGTAGAGCAGCGGCGTGGTGCGGCGCTTGCCCGACTTGGCGCCCACATGATCGAGCAGCAGCACCGGCCCGAAGCCGAGAAAGCGCCGCCCGATCAGCCCACCGGTCGCGCGGTAAGCCGCCACATGCCCGGCCATCAGCCGCCGCAGCAGCGGCCAGGAGCGGTCGGCCAGCCTCATGTAGTCAAAAGCCACGGGGCGCGAAGCCTAACGCACGCGGCGCGCCAGGAGCTGCGCACGGACGCTCGGCCTCGTGGCGCCCTCAGCCGCCGGGCGCTTCGTCGAGCAGCTGCGCTGCTGCGCACGCGGGGTCGATCCTGCGCTCGACGACAGCGTCAAGCAGCTCACCGAGATCCGCGCGCTCGGCGAGGCTCGCCTCCAGCCGCCGGCGGATGCGCGCCGCAGCAAGGGCGAGAATCTCGTTGCGCAGGTTGCGCCGTCGCCGCTGCTCCAGCAGCCCGCGCTCGATGATGTGCTCGCGGTGGGCTGCGAGCAGCTCCTGCAGCTCCTGCACGCCCACGCCCTCAGCGGCGACGGTCTTCACGATCGGCACGCGCCATTCGTCCTCGCGCTGCTCGGAGCCGAGCGCCAGCACACCCCTGATCTCGCGCACAAGCGTGTCGGTGAGCGGATGGTCGGCCTTGTTCACAACGATCAGATCGGGGATCTCCATCACGCCCGCCTTGAGCGCCTGGACGGAGTCGCCCGACCCGGGCATCAACACAAGGATCACGGTGTCGGCATGATCGATGATGTCGATCTCCGCCTGGCCGACGCCGACGGTCTCCAAAAAGATCTCCTGGCATCCGGCGGCGTCGAGCAGCAGGGTGGTCTCGAGCGCCGCCTCCGAGAGGCCGCCGAGCGCGCCGCGATTGGCCATCGAGCGGATGAAGACGCCTGGGTCCAGGAAGTGCTCGGAGAGACGGATGCGATCGCCCAGCACGGCGCCGTGGGTGAAGGGCGAGGAGGGATCCACCGAGAGCACGCCCACGGAGCGGCCGGCCTCTCGGCGCACCTTCGTGAGCGCCCCGATCAGGGTCGACTTGCCCGCGCCAGGCGGGCCGGTGAAGCCGTAGATCGCGGCGGCGCCCGTATGCGGGTAGAGCTCGCGCAGCAGCGCAGGCGCCCCCTGGGCGCGATTCTCGACCAGCGTGATCGCGCGCGCAAGGGCGCGGCGATCGCCGGCGCGGAGACGTTCGGCGAGCGTGCTTTGCTCCTGGCCGGCAGCTTCGATCATGAGCGTGAAGTATGCCGAGCGGCGCGCGCGGCTACGATCGGGCGCCGTGGCAGGCTCGCCGGGAAGCGAACAGGAGCTGCGCAGGCGCCATGGCGCGCTCGCGCTGCTGTCCTTCCTTCGCGCCAAAGGCATGCTGACGCCCGCCCATGCAAGACTGCTTGCGCGCTACCTCTACTGGAAGCTGCGCCTGCGCTCGCGCCTGCAGAGCGAAGGCCCTTGCTTCATCCGCCCGGGCGTGCGGCTTGAGGTCGGCCCGCATGCGCGTCTGCACCTGGGCCGCTGGAGCTGGCTGGGCGACGGCACGAAGGTGCGCGTGCACGAGGGCGAGGTGCTGATCGGCGCCAAGAGCGTCCTCGGCCAGGAGTGCACGATCTCCGCCTATCGGCACATCTCGATCGGGCGCGAGTGCATCATCGCCGATCGGGTGATGCTGATCGACTTTGATCACGGGGTCGTCGATGTCGAGCGACCGATCCGCAAGCAGGGCATCTACATGCGCGACGTGCACGTCGGCAACAACGTTTGGATGGGCTATGGCGCCTGCGTCCTGCGCGGCGCGAGCATCGGCGACAACAGCGTGATCGGCACCTACGCAGTGGTGACCCGAGATCTTCCGGCCAATGCCGTCGCCGCGGGCGTGCCTGCACGGGTGATCCGGATGCGCGCGGCGCCCAAGACGCTGCGCTTTGACCGCTGAGGTCGGCGCGCCCTGCGTCAGGGCAGCTCGAGCATCGCGACGTCGGCAAAGCGCGCGAGGTTGCGCGGCGGCGGCCCGGGCGCGCCGGCAAGCGCGGCGCAAAGCGCGCGGCGGTGCCCGGCGAAGCGCTCACGGGCGTAGGGGAGCGCCTCGCCGCGCGCGACCATAAACGCCCAGTCGCTGGCCTGAAGCGCGAGCAGCTCACGGAGCGCCACGCCGCCGGCAGCGGCCCCCCTGCGCAGCAGCTCAAGCTCAGCCGCGCGCGTCGCGGATGCCATCGCCCGCACCTCCGCGCAGGCGGTGGACCAGGTCCGCAGGTCGCCGGCCGTCCCCCAGCTGGTCGGCCAGCCTGCGCGCGCCTCCTCCTGCGCCTGGCCTTCGGCGCCCGAGGGCAGCGGCGCGGGCGGCGCCGACAGCGCGCTCGCCTGATCGAGATGGGCGACCGTAAGCCCCAGCTGCCGGCACTCGGCAGCAAGCGCGCGCAGGAAGGCCACGCCCTCATACCACCACAGCCCAAAGAGCTCCGCATCGGCAGCAACGACGACGAGTGCACCCTCTCCGAGCGCCGCGCACCCTGCGCGCAGCCGCTCTGCGAGAGCGCCGGCGAAGTCGCGGGCGTCGCGCTGCGCCTGTGCCAGCGCGCGGTCGTGATCGTAGGCGGAGCCGTCATTGGCCCAGGGGTTGTGGTTGTGGACAGTGCGTCTGTGGGTGTCGCGGTAGACGCCATGCGCGGGGTATCCCTGCGCGCCCCATACGCGGTCGATGAGCAGGCGATCGATCGGGACCAGCACGAGCCCGCCGACGCCGGCGTAGGGGCGCAGGTGCGCGATGGCGCCCGCGCCGAGCGCCTGCGTCCACTCCACGCAGACGACGCGCGCCCCGGCCTCGGCGAGGATCGGCTCGATGTGCGGCGCATGCGCGCACTCGGGCAGCCAGAAGCCGCCGCGCCAGTGGGCGCCAAAGCGGGCGCGGTGCGCTCTCACCCCGCTCTGGACCTGCACGCGCGCCAGCGCGTCGCTTGCCACCAGCGGCAGGATCGCGTGCGTAGCGGCTGAGGTGAAGCGCACGTGAGGCCCGAGCGCCGCAAGCAGGTCGCCCTGGTGGGCATCAAGCTGCGCGACCGCCTGCTCGTACTCACGCTGGCAGCGCTCCAGCTCGGCCGCCAGCGCCGGCTGCCCGGCGGCGCGCAGCCCGCAGGCATCCTCCTTGTGGGTGTGAGCGCGCACCTCCCTCACGAAGCGCTTGAAGCGATCGGCAAGGCCGGGGGCCTCCAGCTGGTCGCAGAGCACCGGCGTCAGCGAGAGGGTCAGCGGCGCGCCCTCCTCCAGCAGCTCGAGCAGGGGCAGGTAGCAGCGGGCGATCGCCTCGTGCAGCCACTCTTCACCGAAGGGCCAGGTGCCGTAGCCCTCGACGTAGGGCATGTGGGCGTGCAGCACGATCGCCAGCTCGCCGGCACCGCCCTGCTGCCGTTGCGCGCGGAGAGCGTGCATGCGCTAGCGCCGGCAGTGGGCGATCAGGTCGAGGCTGCGCGCAAGCTCGCGCGGCGCTCGTGCCTGGCGCAGGGCGAAGTCGCGTGTGGAGATCGCAGGGGTGAAGCGCTCGTAGAAGGGGCGCGTCATGCGCAGGGCGCGATGCGCGCGCTCAAAGCCCAGACGCAACGCAAGCTCGTGCGCGCGCAGCTTGCGCGCGTGGTAGAGCCCGAGCATGTGCACCTCGGCGAAGGCGCCTGCACAGAGGGCACTGAACTGCTCGGGCGTGTACTCGCGCAGGTGAAAGGGATTCCCGGAATGCTGCGCGCCTGCGGGCGCCAGCGTGAGCACATTGGGGGTCGAGACAAACGCCTCCTGCGCAAGCGTCGCAAAGTGGGCAAGCACCCCTTCGGGATCGCGAACGTGCTCGATCGTCTGCAGACAGACGATCACCTCGGCGCGCTCAGCGAAGGTCTCGATCAGGTCGCGCTCGAAGCGCAGGTTGGGCGCACGGTAGCGCAGCCGGGCGTGCTCGTAGGTCTCGGGGTTGGCCTCGACCCCTACCACAGATGCGGCATGCTCGGCGATCAGCGCCGACCCATACCCCTCGCCGCAGGCCATGTCGATCACGTTTCGCCCCGCCACACGCGCTGCGATCCACTCGTAGACGACCAGGTGGCGGCGAAACCAGTAGTTCTCGGCAGGGACGTCGGGCAGCGTGCGCTCACCGGTCAGCGCCAGCGGCGGCACCCCGGGCGGCTGGTTGCGCTGCAGAAAGCGCTCCGGCGCTGCAGGCTGATGCCGCCCATCGACGCTGGTCTCGCTGCTTGGCGCTCTGCGCATTGCCGGGCAACTCTGACATGATCCGGCCATGGGCAGCAGGGCGAGCACGCTGAGCGCCGAGGAGATCCGCACCGCCAACGTGCGCTACCACAACGTCGCGGCCGATCATTACGACGCCAAATGGGGGATCTCCTTCGACGCGCTCGGGGAAAGCCAGGTCGGCATGAAGGTCCGCCGCGCGCTGGGCACCGCACCGGAGCCCTTCGGCAGGGCGCTCGAGATCGGCTCGGGAACGGGCTACTTCTCGCTCAACCTGCTGCGCGCGGGGCTGATCGAGACGCTCACATGCACCGACATCGCGCCGGGCATGCTGCGCGCGCTTGCGCGCAACGCGCGCGCGCAGGGGCTGAAGGTCCGCACCCGCACCTGCTCGGCGGAGGCACTGCCGTTCGCGGCGGAGAGCTTCGATCTGGTCCTCGGCCATGCGATCCTCCACCACATCCCGGACCTGGCGCGCGCCTTCAGCGAGTTCGAGCGGGTGCTCGCGCCGGGCGGCATGATCCTCTTCGCGGGCGAGCCATCACTGCTCGGCGACCGCATCGCGAGCGTGCCCAAGCGCGGGGCCAGCCGCCTGGCGCCGCTGTGGCGTGCGCTGGTGCGTGCGCGCCCGCGCCGCCAGGAGGGGGCGCACGAGCAGGACGCCACAGCTCAGGAGGCGCTCGAGGGCCTCGTTGACGTGCACGCCTTCGTTCCTGGCGAGCTTGCGGCACTTGCTCGGGAGGCCGGCTTCTGCGATGTCCGCGTGCGCGGCGAAGAGCTGCTTGCAAACTGGTTCGGCTGGACCAATCGCACGCTCGAGGCCAGCGCCACCCCGGAGACGGTGCCGCGGCTCTGGCGCGAGTACGCCTACCGCGGCTACCTACTGCTGCAGGGCATCGACCGCGCGCTGCTGGAGCCGATGATGCCGGCAGGGGTCTTCTACAACCTGGTCCTCTGCGCGCGCAAGCCCCTGCGCTGAGCGCAGGCTCAGAGCAGCACAGCCGCGCCGCCGCGGCGCGGGTCACCGGCGCCTTCAAGGCGACCGGCGCGCAGCGCGACCGCCTGGACGCCGCCGAAGAAGAGGTTGCGCTCGCGGAAGGTGACGATCCGCTCTGCCGGCAGCGTCGCTGAGAGCTCACCGAGCGCGATCCCCGGCTCGCAGTAGACGAGCCCCTCCTCCGCGTGCACGCGCGGCGCGTTGACAGCCTCCGCGACGCCCATCCCGCGATCGACAACCGCGCTGATCGTCTGCAGGATCGCGGAGCGGATGCGGTTGGAGCCGGCACTGCCGAGCGCAATCAGCTGACCCTCTGCGTCGCGCAGCAGCGTCGGCGCCATCATGCTCGGCACACGCTCGCCCGGCCGATGGCGGTGGAAGCCGCCCGGGTTCAGATCGGTCTCGCCCATGATGTTGTTGAGGTGGATGCCGGTGCCAGGAACGACCACCGCGGACCCCTCGCCGTTGGTTGTCGTCATCGAGCATGCTAGGCCCGCCTCGTCGATCGCCGCGACATGCGTCGTCCCGCCCAGCCGGGCCCCGGCGGACTCCAGCAGCCGCCTGGCAAAGCCCTCCTCGGATAGCCCCGCGAGGAAGCGCTGATCGCGTGCCGCCTGCGCCGCCTCCATGACCACCACGAGATCCGCAGCGCTCGGATGCGCACAGCGACGCTCCAACAGCGCGAGCGCATAGGCGAGCAGCAGCCCACCCGCCGCCGGCGGCGGGTTGGTGAAGGCCTGCCAGCCGCGGTAGCGGCAGGAGATCGGAGCGCGCAGCTGCGCCTGATACTCGGCTAGCGCCCGCCTGCTGAGGGCGCCGCCGCGAGCCTCGACATGCGCAGCGACCGCCGCTGCAATGTCCCCGCGGTAGAAGGGCTCCGCCCCCTCCGATCCCAGCAGCAGCAGCGTCTGCGCAAGCTCCTCGCTGCGGAAGACCTCGCCCTCGCGCAGGAGCGCTCCGGCGGGCGCCCACAGCGCCGCGCACTCGCTGCTTGAGCGCAAGAGCTCCGAGAGGATGCGCGCCACGTATGCCTGGGAGGAGTTCAGGGGCACTCCCCTGCGCGCAAGCTCTGCGGCCGGAGCAACAAGCTCCGCCAGCGGCATGCTGCCCCAGCGCTCAGCCGCTGCGCAGATGCCTGCCGGCACGCCATAGACGCCGCAGGAGGCCGGTCCGACGTGGAATACCTGCTCGGCGTCGCCGAAGGAGACGTTGACCGCCTGGAGCTCAACGTGAGCAGCGTCGCTGCGCAGCGGCGGGGCGGCGACGAAGAAGTCAAGCACCTCCGGCACGACTCCCGGGCCGCCGACGAGCATGTAGCCGCCGGCGCCAAGCCCGGTCAGGAGCGGCTCGGCCACACAGGAGACGAGCAGTGCCGCAAGCGCTGCGTCAACCGCGTTGCCGCCCTCACGCAGCGCATCCGCGCCCGCCTGCGCGCTCAACGGGTGCCCGGCAGCGATCACCCCGCGCCGCTCGCACCCGATCGTCGCTGAAGAGTCGGCGATCACTGCGCCCCACAGGCGCCTTGCGGCGCGCCTCTAGCGCGGAACGAACTCGGGCACCTCGAGCTCGCCGACCGCAAGGGAGCGCTCCGCAGCGCCGGAGGAGCGCGCTCCGGGCGCGCTGGTGCGACGGATGCGCACTTCGCCGGCCGGCTCGCGCAGCTCCGCGCGCCCCAGACGCGAGTCGCGCCCATAGCCGGTCGCGACGACGGTCACCCAGACCTGCTCGTCAAGCTTCTCATCGACCATCGCCCCGAAGATGATGTTCGCCTCCTTATGGGCCGCCTCGGAGACCGCGCGCGCAGCGTCGTTGACCTCCCACAGCGAGAGGTCCGGACCCCCGGTGATCGAGAGCAGGATCGAGCGCGCGCCGTCCATCGAGATCTCCAGGAGCGGCGAGGCGATCGCCTGCTGCGCCGCCTCGATCGCACGATTCTCGCCGACGCCCATCCCGATCCCGAGCAGCGCATTGCCGGCATTGGACATGATCGTGCGCACGTCGGCGAAGTCGAGGTTGATCAGGCCAGGCAGCGTCACCAGGTCGGAGATTCCCTGGACGCCCTGGCGCAGGACGTCATCCGCGACACGGAAGGCGTCGACCATCGTCGTCTGGCGGTCGAGCACCGAGAGCAGGCGATCGTTGGGAACCGTGATCAGGGTGTCGACCTCCTTGGCGAGATCGGCGATCCCCTCCTCGGCCTGCTTGATCCGCCGCGAGCCCTCAAAGCCGAAGGGCTTGGTGACGATCGCCACGGTCAGCGCGCCGACTTCGCGGGCGATGCGAGCGACGATCGGAGCGCCGCCGGTGCCCGTTCCGCCGCCCGCGCCTGCGGTCACGAAGATCATGTCCGACCCCTTCAGCAGCGCCTTGATGCGGTCGTACTCTTCGCTGGCCGCCTGGCGCCCGAGACCGGGGTCAGCACCCGAGCCCAGGCCGCCGGTCGCGCTCTCGCCGATCTGCAGCGTCACATCGGCGGTCGACTGCTGCAGCGACTGCAGATCGGTGTTGATGGCGATGAACTCCACACCCGCCACCTCGGCCTCGACCATGCGGTTGACCGCGTTCACGCCGGCGCCGCCGACGCCGATCACGCGCAGCACCGGCTTGGCGTCGCGCCGCCGCTCCCCAGCTGCGCCTGCGTCCGCTGCGCCCTCCTGCAGCAGCGCGCGCTCCGCCGTCGTGGCGGCCCGCTCCATGATGTTCTCAGGGATCTCCTCGGAGAAGACTTCGCGCAGGCGCTCCTGCGGGCTGCGCAGCGCGCTCGGCGCCTCCTGCCCAGCGCTCTGCGGTGCGGCTGCCACCTCCGCGGTCGCGCGCGTCTGCGCCGGCTGCGCCGCGGGCTCGGTGCGGCCGGGCGTCCCGAGGGCGTCTCCCCGGTCCTCGGCGCCGCCCGCGCTCGCGGGCTCCCCGGAGGGCGGCGCGGGCGCCACGTGCTCCTCCTCGTCGGTGCGCCGGAACAGCGCCGCGAGCGGCCCTTCGCGCATGCTCGCCCGCTTCGTTCTCTTAGGATCCATTTGCAAGCACCTCCTCCGCAAGCTTTCTATAGGACTGAGCGGCGGTACCGTCCGGCTCATAGCGCAGCACCGACATCCCCTTCACAGGCGCCTCGGCGAAGCGGATCGTCTTGCGGATGCGCGAGGCAAAGACGCGATCGCCGAAGTTCTCCTCAAGGATCTCGATCGCCTCCTTGGCATGCACCGTCCGCGAGTCGACGAGCGTCGGCAGGATGCCCTCGATCTCGACATCGGGGTTGAGGTTCTCGCGGATCATCGCGAGGGTGTTCTGGAGCTGAATCAGGCCGCGCATGGACAGATACTCGCACTGCACCGGGACGATCACCTTGTCCGCGGCCGTGAGCGCGTTGATCGTGAGCAGGCCGAGGCTCGGCGGCGTATCGATGCAGATGAAGTCATATTCCCCGAGGATAGGCTCCAGCGCCTTCTCCAGCGAGCGCTCGCGCCCAATCATCGTGGACATTGCGATCTCTGCGCCGGCCAGGTCGATCGACGCGCACGCGATGTCGACCTCGCGCCTGCGGATCACCTCGCGGATCGGCAGCCTGTGCACCAGCACGTCGTACATCGATCGCTCCAGCGAGTCGGGGTCGATGCCCTGGGACATCGTGAGGTTGCCCTGCGGGTCCATGTCCACGCACAGCGCGCGCTGTCCGGCCTCTACGAAGGCCGCAGCGAGGTTGAGCGTCGTCGTCGTCTTGGCGACGCCCCCCTTCTGGTTTGCAAATGCTATGACCTTCGCCTTGACGCCCAAGCCTTGCTCCGTTCTCTGCCGCTTTGCACCAGCTCCATCGGTGAGGTTATTCGCAGGGCGATAGCGGATTCCTGCAAGCCCGCGCGCGCTTCCGCGGGCGCCAGGGCGAGCATCGGCGTGGGCGTCCGATGAGGCCGCCCGGCGCGCGGCGGCCTAGGATCGGCGCGATGGCGCCAGGCACAGCAGGCGAGCGCGAGCGCGCAGATCGAGCGGCTGCGCGCGCTGCGCACGGCGTCGGGCAGCTGCGCGAGCGCCTGGAGGGCAAGCGCATCTGCATCTGCGCAGGCCCGGGCGGCGTGGGCAAGACGACCGTCTCCGCCGCGCTTGCGCTGGGGCTGGCGGCCGAGGGCCGCAGGGTCGCGGTGGTCACGATCGACCCCGCGCGCCGGTTGGCCGGAGCGCTCGGGCTGCGCCCCGGCCATCCCGCCGGCCCCAAGGCGGCCGGAGCGCCCCTGCAGGTGCCGGCCGCACTGCTGGAGGCGGCGGGGATCGAGCTCGCCGGGGAGCTGTGGGCGGTGACCCTGGAGGCCCGCGGCACCTTCGATCGCCTGGTGGAGGAGCTTGCCCCGGATCGGCGCACGCGCGAAGCTGTGCGCAGCAACCGCGTCTACCGCGAGCTGATCGCCGGCGAGGCAGGCTCCCAGGAGATCGCCGCGGTCGCGGAGCTCTATGCGCTTGCGCGCTCCGGGCGCTTCGAGGCGATAGTGCTCGACACGCCCCCGGCGGTGCACGCGATCGACTTCCTGGAAGCGCCCGCCAAGCTGGCATCGTTCCTGGAGAGCCGCGCGATCGCGATGTTCCTAGCCGCCGCCGGCGTGCAGGAGGATGAGGCGCCCGCCGCCGGCGGTGGGCGAGCCCGCTCGGTGGCGCGCGCGCTGCCGCGCGCGATCAGAACACGCGCGCTCTCCTCGGCCACGGCGATCCTGCTTGCGCTCTTCGCCCGCGCAACCGGACTCGAGGTCGTCAGCGAGCTTGCGGACTTCCTGCGCGTGATCGCACTTGCCGGGGACCCGCTGCGCGCTCGGGCACACGCCGTCGAGGCGCTGCTGCGTGAGGACGACGCGACCTTCCTGATCGTGACCACGCCCGAGCACGGCCCGGCGCGGGAGGCGCAGGCGCTCCATCAGCGCCTGCTTGACCTCGGCCTCCCCTACGGCGGCCTGGTGGTCAATCGCGTCCACAGCGGCCAGGCGCCATCGCTGTCGGAGGCGCGCGCGCGGGCAAGCCTGGCGCGCGTGGCGGGAGTCAAGATGGGCGCACGCCTCGCTGCCAACCTTTCAGACTTTGCGAAGCTCGCACAGGGCGACGCAGCCGTGGTCGAGGCCCTCTGCGACTCCCTGGCGGAGGGCGCGCCCATCTGCGTGCCGCAGGTGGAGGGGGAGATCGAAGACCTGCGGGCGCTCGCCGATCTCGCGCAGAGGCTCCTCGGCGCAGGGGAGTGACCTACGGGTGGGGCGGTAGCAGGCCAGCCCTAGCGCCCGGGCGCGGTGATCGTCGGCTCCGGCACGACGCTCGCATCCTTGCGGCGATCGAAACGCGCGCGGCGGATCGTCGGGGCGATCGCGGCCTGCTCGCCGCTCTCCTGCACCGCCCGCTCGCGCTCGGCAAGCTCGGCAGCGAGGATCGCGTCGGCAAGCTGCGCGAGGCCCGGCTCCAGATGGCCGCAGATCACGTCGCGAAGCAGGGCGCGCAGATGTCCGGCAAGCATGCGCACCAGCTCCTCCTCCGCGGCGCTCAAACGGGTCTTGCCCATGATCACCGCGCGCTCGAGCGCGTGCGCTCCGGAGACGAGCTCGACCAGCTCGCCGCGCTCCTCGCGCCTGGCGCAGAGCGCCGCGAGTCGACCCGCCAGCGCTCCGCGCGCGTCACCCTCCGGCTCAAGCAGGGCACGTAGTGCCAGCAGGTAGTCGCTGAGCGCCTCCGCCTCGCTCTCGCGCCCGCAGCCGAGCTCGTAGCGGGCTAGCGCCCACGCGATCGGTCCCTGGGCGGGACGCCGACGCGCGATCAGCGAGCAGAACGCGCGCAGCTCGTCCTCCTGGCCATCACGGATCACGAGCATTCCGTGCGGGCGCCCCGCGCCCGCTGTCGCAAATGCTCGCCAGCGTCCCTGCGCGATGCGCAGATAGCCGATGTCGCCGAGCGCGACGCGACCGTCGCCGAAGAGCCGCAGCGCGCACAGCAGCTCCTGGAAGGCCGCGCGCGCCCGCTGCTGCGCGCTGCGCCGCTCCTGCTCGCTGCCGCGGTAGATGACGAGCAATGGGGCCGTGCCGTCGTCGGGCCCGGTCGGCAGCAGCTCCTCAGGAGCCTCGACTGCGGCATCGGCGCGTGCGATCGACAGGCCGCCGGCGAGCGCGATCTCCGGCACCGCGATCATCACCCCATGAAGCGTCCCGATCGCAGCGGCGCCCCCGCCCGAGCCGCCTGTGCGCGCTTCCAGCGCCGAGAGCGCGCGCTCCACGCGCTCGCGGTGGAGGATAAAGTCCGTCTGCTCAGCGAACACCTCCTCCAGGAGCATCCACAGCGCAACCTGGGCAAGGCCGCGGCGACCGCGGCGCGCAGCCTCCCAGCGACCACCGCGCCCATCATCGCCGACGTAGAGCTCAAGGCCGGGGATCAGTTCGACCGCAGCGGTCGCGCGCGCATAGCTCGTCAGCCCGGCGAGCGCGCGCCAGCGCTCGCCGATGTACTCGCTCGTGAGCGGCCGGCAGCAGTAGAGCGCCGCATGGCGCGAGCGCGAGCCGCGGCGCTCGAGCTCGAGCGGCACCTCCGCGCCCCCTTCAACATCGGTCTGCAGATAGCGGGCGGCCTCCTCGAGAAAGTCGATCAGGGCCTCTTCAAGCGGCTTGGAGCGCACAGTGCGCGCTTCGCCGCGCGCCGCCCAGATCCTTCCCGCCGCACCCGGCCTTGCAGCGCTCAGGCGGCCTCGAGCGCTCGCGCGCCGGCTGTGCGCGGAGCCCGCGCCGGGCGATCGCCGCAGTCGGGCAGCTCGGCAAGCCACTGTTCGCCGTATTCGCGCATGGCGGCGATGATCGGCAGCAGCGCCTCGCCCTTCGCGGTCAGCAGATAGGCGCCACGACCACCAGGATCGCCCTCGCGCCGGTGATCGACGACGCCCTCGCGCTCGAGCTCGCGCAGGCGCAGCGAAAGCGTGCGCGGGCTGATGCCGGCAAGCGCGCGTTCGAGCTCGCAGAAGCGGCAGCTGCCGCCCGCAAGCTCGCGCACGATGAGCAACGTCCACTTGGTGCAGACGATCTCCGCGGTCTTGCAGACCGGACAGCTCTCATCGACAGGCATCTAAGACCATACTTTACTAAATGAAGCAAGCCTTCGCCGAGCCGGGGCGATGGCGCAAGGCGAGCGGCCCAGGATGTCCTGCCCGCAGAGCGCGACGGCGCAGAGTCGGAATCTGCTACGCGCCTGCGCCCGGGGTCAGGCCACCGCCCGGCGCACCGGCATCCGACGCGGGGGCGCCCGCAAGGGCAGGCGAGGCGCCAAAGGTGATCGGCGGCGTGGCGGCGCTGTCAAGCGCCTGCTCGGGCGGCGTTGTCGGGGCCGCGCCGGGGCTGAGGCCGGCAAGCGGAGCGGCGGAGGCGGCGCCTGCGGACGGGGCGAGCGGCGGGGCGGCGCCGGGCGATAGCTGCGCGGTTGCGCTCGCAGCCGGGGCTGCGCCGCTGCCGGGGGCAGCGGGGGCCGCCGGGGAGGCCCCGGGCACGGCGATGGCGGCCGCAGGCAGGGCGGTGGCCGAGTCGCCGCTGCCCGGCGGCGCCGGCGCCGCTGCAGGCGCCTGTGGCATAGAGGCGGCCGCCGGGCGCCCCGGCGCAGCGGCGAGCACCGGCGTCGGTGGCGCAAGGGAAGGCGCCTGGGCCGGTGTCGGGGCAGCAGCTGCGCTCGGCGCAACCACAGGCGGCCCGGCCGGCGGCGGCCCCTGCGGCATCGCCGCAGCGGCGCCCGCGACCAGGCCCGAGGCGGCATGGGACCCGTTTCCGTTGCCGTTGCCGTTGCCGTTGCCGACCGCGGTGGCGTGGGCGGGCTGGCCCGTCGGCGCTGCCGTGGCCGCGGCTTCCTTCTGAGCGCGCTCGACGTCCTCCATCGTCGTGCCGCGCTTGCCGTCGGCTTCGACAAGCAGCTTGAAGTCGTGCGGGCTCGTGGCGATGCGCATCGCCTCCTCGAACTCCACCCGTCCGGCCTTGACATGCTTGAAGAGCGCCTGGTCGAAGGTCTGCATGCCGTAGTAGGAGCCGCTGAAGATCACGTCGCGGAGCTTGCCGATCTGCTCGGGATCCTTGATCATGTCGTGCACACGCCCGGTCATGCGCAGGATCTCGCAGACCGCCACCCTCCCGCCGTCGCGTGAGCGCACCAGCCGCTGCGAGATCACGCCCTTCAGGGTCCCGGCGATCATCGAGCGCGCCTGATTGTGCTGATGGGGCGGGAAGAAGTCAAGGATGCGGTTGATCGACTCCGAGGCGTCGAGGGTGTGGACGGTCGAGAGCACCAGGTGCCCCGTCTCGGCGGCTGAGAGCGCCGCGCGGACGGTCTCCTCGTCGCGCATCTCGCCGATCAGGATCACATCGGGGTCCTGCCGCAGCACGCGTCGCATCGCGCGTCCGAAGGAAGCCGTGTCCATGCCGACTTCGCGCTGGTTGATTGCCGAGCGCTTGTCCATGTGCACGTACTCGATCGGATCCTCGATCGTCACGATGTGCTTGGCCATGGTCGCGTTGATGTGGTCGATCATCGCCGCAAGCGTCGTCGACTTGCCTGACCCCGTCGTCCCGGTCAGCAGGATGATGCCGCGCTCCTCCTCGGCCAGCTCGCGCACCACCGGCGGAAGCTGGAGGTCTTCGATCGTGCGGATCGCGTTGGGAATCGCGCGGAAGGCAAGCGAGATCATCCCGCGCTGGCGGTACGCGTTGACGCGAAAGCGCGAGAGCTCCTTGATCTCAAAGGAGAAGTCAGCCTCGTTCTCCTCGGCGAATTCGCGCCGCTTGAAGTCGTCTGGAAGCACGGCCTCAAGCGCCGCCTGCGTCTCCTCTTCGCTCAGGGCAGCTTCGCCGTCGAGGGCGGAGAGCTCGCCGTTGATCCGGTAGAGCGGCGGCGCGGCCACCTTCAGATGCAGATCCGAGCCGCCGCGCGCGATCAGCTTTCTCAGTGCCTCCTGAACCTCGAACATCGCGGCTGCGATCGGCAGCGGCGGCCGCGTTCTTGAGGCGCCGGCGCGGAAGCTGGACGATCTACCCGCCGCTCAGGCGACTTCGCGCAGCTTCTGAGACTCGGCGAGCGTCTGGAGCTTCTTCAGCGACTGGTTCTCGATCTGGCGAATCCGCTCACGGGTGACGTTGAACGTGCGTCCGACCTCATCGAGCGTGCGCGGCTGCTCGCCACCCAGCCCGTAGCGCAGCTCGAGCACCCGACGCTCGCGATAGGAGAGGTTCTCGAGCGCGGAGCGCAGCGCCTCCTTGGTGAGGATTTCCGCCGCGCGCTCGTAGGGCGACTCGGCACGCTCGTCGGCGATGAACTGACCAAACTCCGACTCCTCCTCGTCGCCGACCGGCTTCTCGAGCGACACCGGCGCCTGGGCGGAGCGTCGGATCGCATCAACCTCTTCGGGGTCGATGTCGGTAACCGCCGCGATCTCCTCGGGCGTCGGTTCCCGCCCCAGCTCGGTCACCAGCTTGCGCTCGGCGCGCCCGATCTTGTTGAGCTTCTCGACCACATGCACGGGAATGCGTATCGTGCGCGCCTTGTCCGCAAGCGCGCGCGCGATCGCCTGGCGAATCCACCAGGTCGCGTAGGTGGAGAACTTGAAGCCCTTGCGATAGTCGAACTTCTCCGCCGCGCGCACGAGGCCGAGGGTGCCCTCCTGGATCAGGTCGAGAAACGGCAGGCCCTGGTTGCGATAGTTCTTTGCGATCGAGACCACCAGCCGCAGGTTGGACTCGACCATCTTTTGCTTGGCGTCCAGATCGCCGCGCTCGATCCGCCGTGCGAGGTCGACCTCCTCCTGGGCGGTCAGCAGCCGCACCTTGCCGATGTCCTTGAGGAACAGCTGCAGCGAGTCGGTGGTCATGTCCGGCTTGAGGTCGAGCGCGGTCTTGGCCTTGCGGCGACTCCTGCCGTCGGGAGCCCGTTCGACTTCGAGCGCGGCGGCGGTAGCCGGGTCGATGTCCTCGACAAGCTCGATCTCCAGACGCTCGATGAAGCCGTGGAGCTCCTCGATGTCCGACTCGTCCAGATCGAGGTCCGCGGTGGCGGCAACGATCTCTGCGTAGGTCAGCACCCCGAACTGCTGGCCCTTTGCCAGCAGCCCCTTGATCTCATCGAGTTCCTGGAATTCCGCTACCGACATCACTCTCACTTTCTCCGTCGCAGAGCCTTCAGGCACAGTCCTCGGCTTGTCCTACCAGCAGCGCCGGCAGCGGCCGACGCGATGCTTCTCATTCTTAGCGCGCAGCGCTCTGCGCGGCGCGCACTACCATGCTAACGCGAACTCTGCTCCTTTCGGGGCCAATCCTGCGGATCGGCAGCGCATGCGCGAGCAATCTGCGCGATCATTGCGGCAGATGAGCGAAGAGCATCCAGACAACGGCGAGGTCCTCGGCAAGCTCCCGCGCAGCCGCCCGGGACGGCCGTCGGCCCGACGCGTGCGGGCGGCAGCCGGGGCGCAGGCGACGGAGCGCCAGACGGCGGCCGTCGGCGAGGGCTCCTCCGCCCCAAGCAGGCGACGCGCGAAGGCGAAGACGCCGACTGCGGCCGGCGCCAGCGGAACGAGGCGCGTCGGCCGTGCGCGCCAAGGCGCCTCGCCGAGCCCCGCGAAGAGCGGGGCTACAGGCTCGCAGCAGCGAGCGCAGCCGCGCCCCTCGGCGCCGCGCCAGGGCTACGACGCCCCTGATGACCTGGCTGCCGAAGTTGCGCCTCCCAGCTCCGCGGAGCTGGTGGCCTCGCTGGTGGAGGTGGCCGGAGAGGCGGCCGGGGAGCTGGCGCGCGCAGCGCTCGGCGCCGGCGAGGGCCTGCTGCGACGGGCGGGCGGGCTGCTCGGGCGCCGCTAGCCCAGCGCCGCGCTCAGCGCGCATGCATGGGTGCCTCGTGCAAGCGCGCCGGGGCTGACTGAGTGCTGCCGGCCGGCATTCCGAAGCTCCGACCGTTATGATCGGCGCCGCCGAGCCCCGTCGACCCAGGTCGCGGGGACGGGGGACCCACTGCACGGCAAGCGCTGTGCGGGGCGAATGGGAACCGTCCGGAGCCCTAGTGCCGTAAGGCACGAGCCCGTCAGCTCACCCCGTAGGCGCAGATATTTGGAGCAGCGCGAAAGCCGATGGGAAGCAGCCGCGAGGGCCGACCCGCCGAGCGCAGGCCGAGCAGAGCATGAGCAAGCCAAGAACGAGCAGACCGTCGCACCGGCAGATCCGCCTGCTCGCAGCCGCGATGATCACGGGGCTGGCCGCATGGTCACCCCTGGGCGAGGCGCAGGCCACCGCGGCGCCCGCCCGCTCAGGTGGCGCTGCCGCTCCAGCGCTAGCTGAACCGCAGCCGGCGGCCAGCGAAGGCCAGGCGGGCGCTGCCGGCACCGCGAGCGTCGTGACGGTCAGCGAAGGCCCGCTCGAGTTCCACCTGCGCTCGATCGTGATGCTCGGCGAGCGCCTCCCGTTCGGGGGCTCGGCGCACGGGCTCTCACCTGGAGAAGTCGTGCTGCTGGAGGGCGCCGCGACGCCCAGCGGACCTTGGAGCACGCTTGCACGCGCGCGGCTGGGCGCGCACGGGCGCTTTCACGCGCGCTGGCGCGCGCCCTGGCCAGGCCATCTGTACCTGCGTGCGCGCGCTGCCCGCGCACAGAGCATGGCTGCAGGCGCGTCCGCCGGTGCCGTCGCGGTGGTGGCCTACAGCCCCGCTCTCGCCACCATCTACGGCCCGGGCTTCTACGGACGGCTGACGGCCTGTGGGCTGCGGATGAGCCGAGCCCTGCTCGGTGTCGCCAATCGCTCACTGCCCTGCGGGACGCTGCTGGAGCTCACCTACGCCGGGCGCACCCTCACCGTGCCGGTCGTCGACCGCGGTCCGTATGCGCACGGCGCAAGCTTCGATCTGACCGCGCACACCGCGGCGCTGCTCGGCGCCACGAGCACCGTGCGCATTGGCGTCCTGCCCCTGAGCGCGCTGCTTGCACCCGCTCCAGGCCAGCCGCTTGAAGCGGAGGCCCAGGCAGCGGGCGGGACGGGGCCGTGGTGAGCCGGCCGGCGCAGGCCGCACGCTAGCGCTGGACGGCAAGCGACCGCCCGACTGCACGTGCGCTGAAGAGCTCCGCTTCGGCGTGCGCTGCCAGCTCAGCGGCGCTGGTGCCGTCATCGGGCGCGGCGGCAATGCCGACCACAAGCGCGAGCGGCTGGCCATGATCGCCGACCGCTGCAGCCACCGCACGCGCCAGGCGCGCAGCGAGCGCGCGTGCGCCGCGGGCGTCCGTTTGCGGCGCAACCAGCCACCAGCGCCCGCGACCTTCCTGCGCGATGCGGTCGTCCGGGCGCAGCTCGCCCGCCAGCAGCGCGCCGATGCGCTCCAGCAGCAGGTCGAAGACGCCGGGCTCCGTCGCGGCGGCGAGCCGCTCGGCATCGGAGGGCTCGATCAGCAGCACCGCGTAGGGCCCACCGTCGAGCCCGCCCGCGGACAGCGAGCCTGCCAATCCCCTGCCCTGGGCCTGCCGCGCGCTGCTCCAGTCGCGCATCTCAGTGGCCTCCCCGGCAAGCTCCTCCGCCTCCTCGGGAAACTCCCATCCCGGGTCAAGCCGCAGCGTCGTGCCGAGCCCGTGCTCAGCCCGAGGCTCCCCTGCCCGGCCCTGAGCCTCGGGCTCGGTCTCGAAGCGCCCTTGCGACTGGGGGGCGCCCGGCGTCGGCGGTCGCTCGGCGAGCGCTGCGAGCGCACAGCGGGCAAGCTCTGCGCAGACGTAGGCAAGCCGATCGGCAAGCGCAGCCCCCGGCTCCCACCCGTCTGAACGCGCGCAGCGAAGGAGCCAGCCCCAGACGGCGCCGCGCAGCGTCTCGGCGGCCGAAACCACCGCCTGCCCATCGCCTGCAGCGCTCAGCCGCACCAGCTCGCCACAGGCGGGAGGCGACCCGGTGAGGAGCCTCTGCAGCTCGCGATCGTCCGCGATCGCCTGCAGCAGGCCTCGCGCAAGCACCGGCCCGCGCTCCGCGAGCTGACCAAGCGGCAGATCGGCGGTCTGCGCAAGCGGTCGAGCGACGATCTGGGCGATCAGAAAGCGTTTGGCAATCTCCGCACCGGCTTCGCGCCAGCGCTCCTCCCCGAGCTGCGCAAGCGAGACGGCAGCGGGCGTCGACCCGTCAATGCTCATCGCTACAGCGTAGCCTGTGCGCCAATGGGCGGCCGCTTGCTGCAGCGCATAGCCACACCCCTGCGCGGGCGGCGGAGCACGCTGCAGCGATTTGCTGATGAGACGCGCACCGACGAGCGCACGGGCGCGGTGCGCTCGGTGCAGCGCGGCGAGCTGCTGCTTGGCGAAAGCGCGCTCGCAGAGCTGTGGTCCCCACAGGGGCTGGAGCGCCTGGCACGCACCTACTGGCGCTTTCTGGCACGCGCGACGCTCGGCCTCGTTCACGTGCACTACGGCAAGGACGAGCGCGCGGTCGTGCTGATCGCCCCGCCGCTGCGCCTGCTTGCCTTCCATGCGCCCGACTACGAGCTGAGCGCAGATCGCGGCCTGGTGCGCTGGCGGATCAAGCGCGGGCTGCTGGTGGCGGGCGGCGCGCAGGGCGCGCGCGACGAGGGCCACCTGCAGATCGAGGTGCAGCGACGTCCCGCAGGTCAGGGCCAGGAGCGGCTGGTCGTGAGGGTCGAGGTTGCCAACTTCTACCCGGCGATTGCGCTGCGCGTATCGCGACGCCTCTACAACGCGACCCAATCACGAATCCACGTGCTCGTTACGCGCGCATTCCTGCGCTCGCTGGCGCGGCTGAAGGGCGAGAGCGGCCGCGTCCCTCTTGCGATCTCGAGGGTCGGGCGCTTCGCGCAGCGGCACTAGCCTGGCGAGCGCAGCTCGCGCAGCTTTGCGCGGTCGTGCTGGGCGTTGATCCGCCGCACCGTCCCAGAGCGGGTGCGCATGATCAGCGATTCGGTGCTCGCACCGCCCGCGGTCGGGAAGCGCACGCCCTGCAGCACATCGCCGTCGGTCACGCCGGTGGCCGAGAAGAAGACGTCCTCGCCCGCGACCAGGTCGTTGCGATCGAGCACGCGCTCGAGGTCGTAGCCCGCCTCCACCGCGGCCGCTCGCTCCTGCTCGTTGCGAGGCCAGAGCCTGCCCAGCAGCTGGCCGCCGAGGCATTTGACCGCCGCTGCAGATATCACGCCCTCGGGCGTGCCGCCGATGCCCCAGAGCAGATCCACAGGCGAGCGCTCCGTGACCGCGAGCAGCGCCGCGGAGACATCGCCGTGTGCGATCAGCCGCACGCGCGCCCCGGCCTCGCGAATCGCCCTGATCCCCTCCTCGTGGCGGGGGCGGTCAAGCACGACGACCATCACATCTGAGACGTCTGAGCGCTTGCGCTTGGCGATCAGCCCGATCGTCTGCTCGAGCGGCCGGTCGAGGTCGAGCAGGTCGGCGATCTCCGGAGCGCCTGCCATCTTCTCCATGTAGACGCAGGGGCCCGGATTGAACATCGTGCCGCGCTCCGAGAGCGCGATCACAGACAGCGCCGAGGGCATTCCGTTGGCGGCAAGCGCGGTTCCCTCGAGCGGGTCCACCGCGATGTCCACGGCCGGCGGCGAGCCGTCCCCGATGTGCTCGCCGTTGTAGAGCATCGGCGCTTCGTCCTTCTCGCCCTCGCCGATGACCACGAGGCCGTCCATCTGGACCGAGTGGAGCATGTGACGCATGCCGTCGACCGCAGCCTGGTCAGCGGCCTCCTTGTCGCCCCTGCCGACCAGCGGCGCGCACGCCAGCGCAGCGGCCTCCGTGACGCGCACGAGCTCGAGCGCGAGGTTGCGATCGGGCTTGCTGCGCTGCGCCAGAGCGGGTGCGTTCTTCTCGGCGCTGGCCATCGGCGCGCAGCGTACAGCAACTGCGGCCTGAGCGCGTGACGGTATGTTCTGAGCGATGCCAGGGCTCGCACACCAGCAGGAGGCCTTCATCGGCGTCGACCTCGGCGGCACCAAGGTGGCGGTCGGCACGCTCATCGGCGGGCGGATCGAGGGCATCTCCGAGGAGGCGACCGATCGCTCCGGGCAGGAGCAGCTGATCGCGCAGATCGCGCGCCTGGTCGATGGGCAGCTGCGAAGCGTCAGGATCGCCGCAGCAGCGGTGCGGGCGCTGGGCATCGGCATCCCTTCGGTGGTCGAGTTTGCAAGCGGCCGCGTGCGCTCCTCGGTGAACATCCCGCTTGCCGATCTGCCCCTGCGCAGCGTGCTCGAAGCGCGGCTTGCGTCGCTGCCCACATATGTCGACAACGACGCCAACTGCGCCGCGCTGGCCGAGGCCCACGACGAGCGGGGCGAGCTGGCCGCGGCCAGCCTCGTGATGGTCACCGTCGGCACGGGCGTCGGCGGTGGGATAGTGATCGACGGTCAGCCATACAGGGGCGCCAGCGGAGCGGCGGGCGAGCTTGGCCACATGATCGTCGGGCTCGATCTCAGCGATCGCGTCGTCGCCTCACCCGGCTTCCCCCGTGATGGCTCGCTGGAGTCGCTCGCCTCCGGGCGCGCGCTCGCTGCGCTCGCCTCAGCGTGCGGCTACGGGGACGGCCCACAGCTGGTTGCCGCCGCGCAGGCTGGCGAGCAGCGCGCCCGCGAGGCGCTCAGCCGCTTTGGCGAGCGGCTCGGCGTCGGTGTGGCAAATGTGATCAACATCTTCGATCCGGAGGTGGTCGCCATCGGCGGCGGCGTCTCCAGCGCCGGCGAGCTCCTGATCGAGCCCCTGCGAAGAGCAGCAAGCCGCTTCGTCCTCGAGGGGGTGGGGACAAAGACGCAGGTGCGCATCGCACGCTCCGGCCCGCTTGCGGGCGTCCGCGGCGCGGCACTGATGGCACGCGCTGCAGTGGCGGGATAGGATCGAGCAATGCAGATCGGCTTCGTCGGCCTTGCACGCGCGGTCAAGCAGGCCGGCTGGTGAGCGCCGCCGCCGGCACAGCAGCTGAGATCGCGGCCGAGAACCCGCTGGCGGCAGGGCTCGAGCGCCTGCCTCTGGCGCCGACCGCACTGGTCATCTTCGGCGCCACCGGCGACCTGGCGCGGCGCAAGCTGCTGCCGGCGCTCTACAACCTCGCCCATGACGGCGCCCTGCCCGAGCGCTTTCACCTGATCGGCGTCGCACGGCGTGAAAAGGCACACGAGCACTACCGCGCCGAGTGCGAGGAGGCGATCCGTGCCTTCTCGCGGCGCGCTCCGGACCCGGAGGTGCTCAGCGCCTTTCTCAAGACCGCCCACTACGTGCCGGGAACCTTTGACGACAAGCACGTCTACTCGCGGCTGGCGGAGCTGCTTGGCAGGTATGACGAGCAGGCCGGCGAGCCGCTGGCGCGCGCCTACTACCTCTCCACCGCGCCCTCCTTCTTCCCGGTGATAGTCGAGGCGCTCGGCGCAGAGGGACTCGCCGAGCAGAGCGAGGCGCCGGTGCGGCTGGTGATCGAGAAGCCCTTCGGCACCTCGCTGGCGGAGGCGCGCGAGCTCAACCGCCGCGTGCTTGCGGTCTTCTCCGAGGAGCAGGTGTTCCGAATCGACCACTACCTCGGCAAGGAGACCGTCCAGAACATGCTTGCGTTCCGCTTTGCCAACGGGATGTTCGAGCCACTGTGGAACCGCAACTACATCGACTATGTGCAGATCACCGCCGCCGAGGACATCGGCATCGGCTCGCGCGCAGGCTACTACGACCATGCGGGCGCGCTGCGCGACTTGATCCAGAACCACATCCTGCAGCTGCTCTGCCACGTCGCAATGGAGCCGCCGGTGATCTTCAACGCCGAGCAGGTCCGCAACGAGAAGGTCAAGGTTCTGCGAGCGATCCAGGTCCCCACGCCGGAGGAGGTGGCGGATATCTCCGCCCGCGGCCAGTATGGCGCCGGCCATGTCGGCGGCGAGGATGTGCCAGGCTATCGCGAAGAGGAGGGCGTGCCGGAGGGCTCCCGCACAGAGACCTTTGCCGCGCTGCGGCTGGAGGTCGACAACTGGCGCTGGGCGGGCGTGCCCTTCTACCTGCGCGCCGGCAAGCGCCTGGCGCGCAAGCTCACGGAGATCGCAGTCGCCCTGAAGCCGGTGCCGCATCTGGCCTTCTCACAGGAGGGCTCGCTCGGCGTGCGCCCCAATCAGCTGGTGATGACGGTGCAGCCCAACGAAGGCGTGTCGCTGCAGCTGGGCGCAAAGATCCCGGGTACGCGCATGAGCATCCGCCCGGTGAACATGGAATTCAACTACGGCACCTCCTTTCTCTCGCAGTCGCCGGAGGCCTATGAGCGGCTCATCGGTGACATCCTGCTGGGCGACCCGACCCTGTTCACGCGCGACGACGAGGTCGAGGCGCAGTGGGCCATCTGCGATCCGGTGCTGAGCGCGTGGCAGCAGTCGCAGCGCGCGCCGAGCGCCTATGAGGCAGGCTCGCAAGGCCCCGCCGACGCCGAGCGGATCCTGCTTCCTGGCCATTCCTGGCGGGCGATCTAGGCTCAGCGATGACCGATGCGCTCTGGAGCGAGGACCGCACGACGCCAGAGGCGATCGATCGGGCGCTGCGCGAGCTGGTGCACAGGCGCCACATGGAAGACGGCGGCTTCGTGCCGGCGCGAACGCTCAACATGGTCTGCTTCATCGACGCCGACTATGCGGGCGAGGTCGCCAATCGACTGCGCCAGGTCGGTCGCTATGAGCCCTCGCGGCTGATCATCCTCGCCTACGACCACCGGCGCTCCTCGCTGCAGGCGCGCGTCAACGTGGCTGCCGCGCACGATCCCGCCCCGGGCGAGCTGGCGCTCCTCCACGAGAGCGTGCAGATCCGCCTGGGCGAGCGCCACATGGACGACCTGCTGACCATCGTCGACCCCCTGGTGATCACCGATGTGCCGACGCTGCTGTGGTCTCCGCACGGCCATCGCGAGGCGATCGACGCGCTCGCGCCGCTCGCGCAGAGCGTCTTGATCGACTCCGCGGCAGAGCCGATCTGGCGCGAGGCGCTTGACGGCGCCTGCGCGCTGGCCGAGCGCCTCTACGTCGTCGATTTGGCCTGGGTGCGCCCCGCTCCATGGCGTGAGCGCATCGCAGCAGCCTTTGCGCGGCCCTCCCGGCGCGCTGAGCTGGGCGCAATCGCGGCGGTCACGGTCCGTCATCACCCCGACTTCTGCGCCTCGGCGCTGCTCCTGCTGGGCTGGCTGGCAAGCCGCCTGCAGTGGCGCGTGGAACCCCTGACCACGCACGGCTCGGCGCCGAGCCGCCTGGCCGGCAAAGCGCGCTCCCGCCGCCAGGAGGTCGCGCTGGCGATCGAGCCGGACTCGCGCGAGGCGGCTCCGGGGCTTGCGGGCGTGACGCTGAGCACCGCCTCCGGCCGCTCGCTGTCGCTGGACCGCGGCGCGGGCGGGCTGCACGCGCATGAGCGCACGCGCGAGGGCGAGGAGAGGCGCTGGATCATCCTCGGCGCCTCCCGCGGCGAGGGGGGCGTCCTCGGCCAGGGAATCCGCCAGGCGCTGCTGCGCGACCTGACCTATCGGCCGGCGCTCGGTCGGGCGCGCGAAATGATCCCCGCCTGAGGCGCGAGCGCTCGCCCGGCGCCGGCCGGGCCGCCGCGCGGCGCTGTGCTAGACATTCAAGCTCTGCGCAGCGCCACGCGCGCCTGAGCGGCGTGAAGCAGCCGATCGGAAAGGCGGATGTCGATGCAGTGCGGCAGCGATGCGATCAAAACCACCCGCGGCGCGAGCATTCGCGAGCTCGCAGACGCGCAGGCGCTGGGACGGACGTGCGCTGCGATCATCGCCGAGCGGCTGCGCGCGCTGCTGGCGCGCCGCCAGCTCGTGCATCTGGCGCTCTGCGGCGGGCGCAGCCCCGTGCTCGCTTACGAGCTGCTCGGAGCCAGCGACCTGCCCTGGGAGCGCGTGCAGCTGTGGTTCGTCGACGAGCGCTGTGTGGGCCCGGACGATCCGGACTCAAACGCTCTCCTGGTGCGCAAGACGCTGCTCGCGGGCGCGCACGGCTGCAACGCACGCTTGCGGCGGATCGAGGGCGAGCGCGGCCCGCAGGAGGCGGCCAAGAGCTACGAAGCGCTGCTGCACGCGCACTTGGAGCAACGGCAGGACGGTCTGCCGCAGCTGGATTTGGCCCTGCTTGGAATCGGCGAGGATGGGCACATCGCCTCCCTGTTCCCCGACCACGCGGCGCTCGAGCAGCAGAGCGGGCGCCTGTGCCTGCCGGTGCTCGACTCGCCAAAGCCCCCGCCAGAGCGTGTCACGCTCAGCCTGGCGATGCTGCGAGGGGCGCGCGGGTGCCTGCTGCTGGCAAGCGGAGCCGCCAAGGCGCGCGCGCTCGCGCGCGCGCTCGGTGCGCCCTCCGGCCAGGCGCCGGTCAGCATGCTCGACCACGATCGTCTCTGCGTGCTTGCCGATCGCCCCGCTGCCGCCGAGCTTGCAGAGGCGGTGCGGCGCGCTTGAGCGCGGGGGCAACAGCAGCCAGGGCGCTGACGCAGCTCGTGCTGGTCCGCCACGGCGAGACGCAGTGGAGCCGCGAAGGCCGCCACACCGGCCCGCACAGCGACATCCCGCTGAGCGACCAGGGACGCATGCAGGCCCGGGCGCTGGGAAGCCGCCTGGCGGGGATCTCCGCCGCGGCCGTGCTCCACAGCCCGGCGCGTCGCGCGCGCGAAACCTGCGCTCTGGCCGGCTTTGAGGCTGGCGCCGAGGAGCACCAGGCGCTGGCGGAGTGGGACTACGGGTCATTTGAAGGCCTGACGATGGCGGCGATCCAGGAACGCGCGCCAGGTTGGAGCCTCTGGCGTGATGGCGCCCCCGGCGGCGAGACGCCGCAGGCGATCAGCGCCCGCGCAGATGCGCTGCTTGCGGAGCTGCGCAGCAGATCGGGAGCTCTGCTGCTCTTCGCGCACGGCCACATCCTGCGCGTGCTGGCTGTCCGCTGGATCGACCTGCCCGTCGCCTGCGGCGCACGGCTGGCGATGGCGCCTGCGGCGATCTCGATCCTCGGCTTCGAACGGCAGACGGAGGTGATCAGCGCTTGGAACCGGACCGACAGCTAGATGCGCATCTGCCGCCGGAGCCCGCCGGCAGCTTCGAGGCGATCGCGCTGCTCGACCTCGCGCGCGGGCACACGATGGCGCTGATCGCCCATCTGCAACCGCGGGCGCTCGAGCGCTCGCCCGACCCGATCATGAGCCCGCCGGCCTGGGACCTCGCCCACATCGCCGCCTACGAGGATCTCTGGCTGTGCGAGCGCCTTGGCGGCCTGGGGCTGCTGCGGGCCGACCTGGCCGAGCTCTACGACGCATTCTCGACGCCGCGCGCGGCGCGCCAAGACCTGCTGGCGGGCTTCTTGGACTGCAACGAAGCGCTTGCCTACATGGCGGCGGTGCGCGAGCGCTCGAAGAAGGTGATGCGCATGAGTGGCCCAGGCGACGGCAAGCTTCTGGAGCTGGTCGTGCGCCACGAGCTTCAGCACGCCGAGACGATGCGCCAGACGCTCGCGCTCGCGGCGCAGCTGCCGCCGGGCGAGCCGCCTGACCTGCGCATCGCCGAGTGCCAGCGCGAGCTGCGCTTCACCGCCTTGGCCGGCGGGGAGGTTCTGATCGGCGCGGGCCCTGAGGGCTTCGCCTACGACAACGAGCGCGCGCGCCATCGGCGCACGCTTGCGCCCTATGAGATCGCAACGCGCCCCCTTTCAGTGGGCGATTGGCAGCGCTTCGAGCGCGCGGGCGGCTATCGACGGCGCGCGCTCTGGAGCGAGGAGGGCTGGCGCTGGCTTGCCGCCCAAGCCTGCCCCCGCCACCCGCAGGCGCCTACAGCGGCTGCGGACTGCGCCCTGATGCACATCTCCTTCTATGAGGCCCAGGCGATCGCGGCCTTCCACGGCGCCCGACTGCCCACCGAGGCCGAGTGGGAGCACGCGGCAGCTGCCGGCGTGCTGGGGCACAGCGGCCTGGTCTGGGAATGGGTGGCCGACGAGTTCGACCGCTATCCGGGCTTCCTGCCCGACCCCTATCGCGAGTACTCGGAAGTCTTCTTCGCCAGCGGCTATCGCGTCCTGCGTGGCTCCTCCTGGGCGACGCACGAGCGGCTCAAGAGCGTTAGCCTTCGCAACTGGGACCTTCCCGAGCGCCGGCAGATCTTTGCCGGGGCCCGGCTTGCAAGAGACCGATGAGACGGGCCGAATGAGATGGCTGCGGCGGGGACAACAGCGGGCGGACGCATCGCGATCGAGAGCCACCTCGACGGCTCGGAGGCGCGCAGCCTGCGCGAGGACGTGCGTGCAGGGCTCGCCGCGCCGCTCAAGGAGATCCCGCCCAAGCATTTCTACGACACGCATGGGGCACTGCTCTTCGAGCGCATCTGCACGCTGCCCGAGTACTACCAGACGCGCACCGAGCGCTCGATCCTGACCGCGCACGCAGGCCGGATCGCGCAGCTGACAGAGGCCTCCGAGCTGCTTGAGCTGGGCTCGGGAAGCGCGAGCAAGACGCGGTTGCTGATCGCGCCACTGCTCGCGCAGGGAACGCTGCGCCGCTACATCCCGGTGGACTGCACCGAGAAGATGGTCCGCGAGTGCGCGCAGGAGCTGGCGGGCGACTACCCCGATCTGGAGGTGCACGGGGTGATCGCGGACTTCGAACGTCATCTCGAGCTGCTGCCAGCAAGCGGCGGGCGAAGGCTGACCATCTTCCTGGGCGGCACGATCGGAAACTTCCCGCCGCAGGCGCGGGAGCGCTTCCTGGCTGCGCTGGCGACCTCCATGCGCGGCGACGACCATCTGCTGATCGGCGTCGACCTCGTCAAGGACCCGGCGGTGCTGCGGGCCGCCTACGACGATGCTGCGGGCGTCACCGCGCAGTTCAACCGCAACCTCCTGCGCATCATCAACCGCGAGCTGGGCGCCGACTTCGACCTCGACTCCTTCGAGCATGTCGCCCTCTACGACGAGCGCGAGCAGTGGATCGAGATGCGCCTGCGCGCGCGCGGCGCCCAGCGCGTTCGCATCGCAGCGCTGGCGATGGACGTCGACTTCGCCCCCGGCGAGGAGATCCGCACCGAGATCTCGGCCAAGTTCACCCGCGCGCGGGTCACCAGCGAGCTTGACGCGGTCGGGCTGGACCTGCGCGCGTGGCTGAGCGAGCCGGGCGAGCGCTTCGCGCTCGCCCTGGCCGCAGCGCGGGGCGCTTAGCGCACCCGCTCCACAAGCATCGCCATCCCCATGCCGCCGGCAACGCACATCGACTCGATGCCATAGGTGCCATCGAGCGTCTCCAGATCGTTGATCAGCGTCGTCATTATCCTCGCTCCGGTCATGCCGAATGGGTGACCGAGGGCGATCGCCCCACCGAAGGGGTTGAGCTTCTCCGGGTCGATCTTCAGCTCGCGCATGCAGGGGACGATCTGCGCCGCGAAGGCCTCGTTGATCTCGACGACATCGATGTCGCTCATCTTCATCTTCGTCGCCGCCAGCAGCTTTTCAATCGCCGGGATCGGGCCGAGCCCCATTATCTCCGGCCGGATCGCGGCCACGGAGGAGGCGAGGATCCTGACCTTCGGCTTCAGATCGAGCGCGGCCGCCCGCTCGGCCGATGTCACCAGCAGCGCGGCGGCGCCATCGTTGAGCGGGCAGGAGTTGCCCGCTGTGACCGTCCCGTCCTCCTTGAAGGCGGGCTTCAGCGCGGCGAGCTTCTCCATCGACGTTTCCGGCCGTGGCCCGTCGTCCTTGGTCACGGTCGCCGCCGGTACCTGTACCTCGTTGCCCTCCTTGTCGGTCTCGGTGTGTGCGGGCACGTGCACCGGCACGATCTCCTTGTCGAAGTGCCCGGACTCCTGGGCGGCGACGGCGCGCTGCTGGGAGGTGAGCGCCCATTCGTCTTGCTCGGTGCGGCTGACGTTGCAGCGCTCGGCGACGTTCTCGGCGGTCATGCCCATCGGGATGTAGACGTTGTAGAGCGAGCCCTCCGAGCCGTCGAGCTTGGGGTGGAACTCGAAGGGCGCCCCGCCCCGCGCTCGCGAGGTGGCCTCGACGCCGGCAGCGATGTAGGTATCGCCCTCCCCCGCCTTGATCGCATGGAAGGCCATCCTCGTCGTCTGCAGCGAGGAGGCGCAGAAGCGGTTGACCGTGGTGGCCGGGACGTGGTGGTCGATGCCGGCCAGCAGCGTCGCGATGCGCCCCACGTTGTAGCCCTGCTCGCCCTCCGGAAAGCCGCAGCCCATCATCACGTCCACGATCGACTCTGAGGCGAGCTGTGGGTTGCGCTCAAGCAGCGCGCGCAGCGGCACCGCCGCCAGGTCGTCCGCGCGCACAGCGCGCAGGGAGCCTTTGACGGCTCGTCCGATCGGGGTTCGCACGGCATCGACGATCACTGCATCGGGCATCTGTTGGACTCTCCTTCTGTTGGTTGCTATCGAGCGCTGCGCGCTTCGCTGCTGCCTCCCCTCGCCCGCGCCAGCCTATCGCAAGCGACCTGCGCCGGGGCGGCGCGTGGCGCCGCCGCGCAACCGCGGCGCGGCCGCGCCGCGGCTTTTGGCCGGACGCCGCGGCCTACAGATCGAGCGTCGAGACGCCGAGCTCGTCGAAGCCGACATGGTGAGCAAGCTCGTGGCGAACAGTGCGCGTGATCTGGTCGCGCAGAAGGTCGGCGTCATGGCCGAAGTCGCGTCTGAGCGTGTCGCGGAAGATCACGATGCGGTCGTGCGTGTCGTTGCGCGCGACCGTTCCGCCTTCGTAGAGGCCGTAGGCACGGTACTTGGCGCCGCGATCGGAGATCACGACCGCTACATGTCGCAGCGAGTTGCGCAGCAGATCGGGCAGGTCGTCGAGCGCTTCGCGCACGATCTCGGCGAAGTCATCGTCGATCAAGGGGTCCAGGGCGAGCAGCTCGCCTTCTTCGGGCTCAGCCGCAAGCCCCTCGCGCGCGAGGCGCTCCGAGCGCAGGACCACGGTTTCAAAGTCGCGCTCTGACTCCGGGTTGCGCCAGCCTGCGAGCCTGACCGCAAGCAGCGCCAGCAGCGCGGTGATGCACGCCGAGATCAGGATGCCGAGCGCGATCTGCTCGGTCGTCCGCACCGCCCCGATCGTCGAGAAGCCCTGCAGCACGACGACCACGACAAGGCCGCAGGAGAGCGCGAAGAGCGCGATCAGCAGAGCTCCCCGCAGGTGCCCGCGCCCGCGTGCGAGCAGGGTGCGCATCAGCGCAGCGTGCGCGCGATCACGAGCCGCTGGATCTCGTTCGTGCCCTCATAGATCTGGGTGATCTTGGCGTCTCGCATCATTCGCTCCACGGGGTAGTCCTTGACATAACCGTAGCCGCCCAGGACCTGAACGGCGTCGACTGTCACAGCCATCGCTGTGTCCGAGCAGAAGACCTTGGCCATCGAGGAGTAGCGTGCCGCTAGCGCATCACCGCGATCGGCCAGCGCGCACGCCTTGTAGAGGAGCTCGCGCGCGGCGGCGGTTCGCATCTGCATGTCGGCGATCTTGAACTGGATCGCCTGGAAGTCGAAGATCGGCTTCCCGAACTGCTCGCGCTCCTTGGCGTAGGCAAGCGCGTGGTCACAGGCCCCCTGGGCGATGCCGACAGCCTGCGCGGCGGCGCCCAGGCGCGTGCGCTCGAGCGTCGCGAGCGCGACCGAGAGCCCCCGACCGACCTCGCCGATCAGGTTCTCCTCGGGGACCCGGACGTCCTCGAAGATCGGCTGACCCGTGGGGGAGGCACGAATCCCGAGCTTGTGCTCGAGCTTGCCCACCGAGAAGCCCGGGCGGTCGGCCTCGACCACAAAGGCGCTGAAGCGGCGCTGCTCGCGGTCGGTGAGCGCGAAGCACACATAGAAGTCGGCGATGCCGAGGTTCGAGATCCAGTTCTTGGTCCCATTGATCACCCACTCATTCCCGTCCTTGACCGCGGTCGTCTTCATGTTCGCCGGGTCCGAGCCGGCCTCGGGCTCGGAGAGCGCAAAGGCCGGCGAGCGCTCGCCGCTCGCGCACCCGGGGAGAAAGCGGCGCTTTTGCTCCTCGTTGCCGAAGAGGCGAATCGGAAGCGTGCCCAGGTCTTGGACCATGAGCATCAGCGCACAGGAGGCGTCGACCTTCGCAAGCTCCTCGATGGCCATGTTGAGCGCGAGGATGCCCGTGCCCGTGCCGCCGTACTCGGCCGGAAAGGGCAGCGCGAGGATGTCGTGCTCGGCAAGCTCGCGCCGGATGTCCCAGGGGTATTCGGCCCGCTCGTCGATCTCCGCCGAGCGCGGGGCGATCTTCTCGTGCGCGATCTGGCGCACGGTTGCACAGATGTCAAGGTACTCCTGCGGCAGCGTGTAGACGTCGCCGACGGTCTCTGTCGCGCTCATCGAATCTGATCGTACAGCGCCGCGATCGCAGAGGGCGGCTTCCGGCCTGCGCGCGAGCGCGGCGCTCGCGCTAGGCTCGCAGCACGATGGCCAGTGAGACGGACGCTGTGCCGGGCGCCCAAGCGCTCGAGCTGACACCGACAGCGGTCGCACAGCTGCTCGAGAGCGAGCCGGCGACGCTGCTCGTGGACGTGCGCGAGGCTCACGAGCGCACCCAGGCGCACATCGCCGGATCGACGCACATCCCCCTCGGCGAGCTCTCCGGCCGCTCCGCTGAGCTGCCCTCCGAGACGCGTCTTATCTTCTACTGCCAGGTCGGCGTCAGGTCGTTGCTGGCGGCTGAAGCCTTTCGCGCCTCAGGCTATGACGCCTACACCATGGGCGGCGGGATCGTGCGCTGGGCGCGCGAGGGGCTGCCGGTGGCCCCCGATGGCGCAACTCCGCTCCCAGACTGATCGCTGGCACCTCAGGGCGTGAGCAGTTCTTCAACCGCGCGGCCGTGCTCTCTGCCGACGGCGGTCTGCTGGGGATGGAAGCCGACAGAGCTCATCACCTGCGATGCGACGGGCACCCAGGTGAGGATCAGATAGAGGCCCAGCCAGAGCGTCGCCCTGCGCAGGCGCTCCGAGCCCGCGAGCGCGGTGAAGGGCAGGACCCAGACGATGTACCAGGGCAGCACCCAGCTCAGGGTGGCGATCACCGCGATCGTCGAGAAGCCTCCGGCCGCCAGCAGATCGCTGCTCCGGTAGGCGTGCAGACAGCACGCCGCGGTCGCCAGCACCAGCGCCAACGTGATCAGCGAGTGCAGCGTCGCGGTCTCGCCGCCCTGAGCAAGCGCCAAGCCGAGCAGGTTGGGCATCGAGAGCGCGGTCACAAGCGCGCTCTGGATCGCAAGATCGGGAAAGTGCGCGCCGAAGGCCGCAAAGCTCGCCGTCAGAGCGATCGCGCCGCCGACCGCCACCCCCGAAAGCAGCGCGAGCACCCGCGGGCGCTCACGCGCCAGCGCGGCCAGCGCGATCGGTATCAGCACCACCGCGGAGGCCTTCATGCCTGTGGCGATGGCCAGCGCAAAGCCAGCGCCTCCGTCAAGCAGGTCCGCGCTGCCAAGGGCCCACCCGCCCACTGCGAGCCGCCGCAGCGCGCGCGCCTGGCGCTCCTTGCCGCTGCGCAGCAGGCAGTAGAGGGCAAGCGCGACCAGGACGATCGTGAAGAAGTCGTTGTGATCGGCCCCCAGCCCCCAAACCAGCACGATCGGGTTGAGCGCAACCAGCGCAAGCGCCTGGCGGCGATCGCGCCCGAGCAGCTGCGCGCCGGCGACCACAAGCGCGATCAGCCCCGCGTCGGCGATCAGCAGCGCGCCCTTGTAGATCCAAAGGTACGCGCCGGGAGAGAGGTGCGCAAATACGAATGTGAAGATCGTGAACAGCGGGCCGTAGGGGCTGAGCAAGCCGTGCCAGTTGGAGAGTGCGTAGGCAGGATCGCCGTGGGGCTCGAGCACCGGCATCGTCACGTAGGGGTTGAGGTGGTGGACGATCTCCATGCGCGCGTAGTTGAGGTAGTTGAAGACGTCGGTGAGCGCAAGCGGCGGCGCCAGCAGGTAGATCAGCTGCAGCGCCACGACCGCGACCAGCAGCGTGCGCATGCGCAGCGCGCCGGCGTGGCGGATCAGGAGCACATAGGCGCCGTAGGAGAGCAGGATCGCCCCTGAGAAGAGCCACTTCAGCGTCGCTTCGGAGGCGATGCCGGTCCAGATCCCGCCCAACGGACCTGACATCCAGGAGGGGAAGTAGTTGGAGCGCGCGGGCGCGGAGAGAAAGGTCGGTTCGCCTGCCGCTGCCAGCACTATCAGCGCGCTCAGGGCGACGATCAGCAGCAGCGCGCCGCCCGCCAGCTGTCGCTCGCTGAGGGCAAGCCGGCGCGCAAGCACGCCGCGGCCGCGCCTGCCTCTGCGCAGCGCCCCCGGCGCTGGAATCGTGGTTGCATCGATGCTCATACTCTGACCGCAGCTGACCGGCGCCGGTCGCCCGCCTGGAGCGCCTGAGGCGGCCCCGCAAGGACGCGCTGCGCGCTGCTTGCCGCATAGCCTAGTGGCAGGCGCAGGCACGGCGGCGCAGGCGGCCGCCGCCTGCGCCCGGACGTGAGGGCGGCTTGGGGCTGCTCTCAGCTTTCTTCACCACAGTGGCGCCATGCGCCTGCTGGTGGATGATCAGCAGCCCGCCGGCCGTCGAGGCCAACCGCGCTCTCGTACACTAAGTCGCAAGCTGCCTATCCTCGGCCGCATCGCCGAAGGACCCGGAGGCAATGAGAGCGTCCGCGCCCTCTGATGCGCCGCGGTCCGCAGCCGGCGCCCCTGGGCGCGCTCGTCGGCCTCCACCCGGCGCTGCCGGCAGCACGACCGCTGCCCGCCGCTGCGCTGCGCAGCGTCAGACCTTTACCAACGCCTCGCCCACGGGCGAGGACGAGCGTGCGCGGGACCGTCTGAGGCGGGCCGCATCGCGCCTAGATCATCGAGACGTTGACCGCCTTGGGCCCCTTGTCGCCTTCTTCGGCCTCGTAGCTCACGCGGGCGCCTTCGCGCAGGGTGCGAAAGCCTTCGCCACTGATCCCGGTATGGTGGACAAATAGGTCCTTTTCGCCGTCATCCGGCGTGATGAACCCAAAGCCCTTCTCGTCGCTGAACCACTTCACGGTGCCTGTCGGCATTTACCTTTCCTCCACGACATGTGCTTGCTGCTGCGCGGAGGAGGCTGCCACAGCACCCCGACCTGCGAGAGCGCGCACTGCTTTTCCAGCCGGCCGCAGCCGGCCACTTCGGCGCGCACCGTAGCAGGAATCGGGGACGGACGCGCTCAGCCGCCAAGGCGCGCCCAGGCGCTAACCTCTCACCTCTGCCGCTCGTCCGGGAAGACGCAAAAGTTTGACCACAGCAAGCACGCCCACCGCCTTCACCCGCTTGCTGCCGAATGGGGATGGCGCGGGCGTGGAAGCGCTTGCGGGCTCGGTGAGGACGTTCACCGCGGCAGAGCTCGCCGCGGAGCTTCACAGCGAGCTGTGCGCGCTTGAGGAAGGCGACGCGCGCGCTGGGCCGGGCGCGCAGGCGGAGCCTTCCGCGCGGCCGCCCTACACGCTGCTCAACATGATTGCCTCAGCGGATGGACGGGCGACCGAGCAGGGGCGCTCCGGGCCGCTCGGCGCCAGGGCCGACCGGGAGCTCTTCCACGCCCTGCGCACCGTCCCTGACGCGGTGCTGATCGGGGCCAGAACGCTGCGGATCGAGCGCTACAACCGGATCGTCGCAGAGCCGCAGGCGCGCGCCGCGCGAGCTGCCCGCGGCCTTGAGGCCGAACCGCTTGCGTGCGTGATCAGCTCCTCGCTCGAGCTCGATCCCGAGCTTCCGCTGCTGGCAGACCCTGAGGCCCATGTCGTGATCATCACAGCCAATCAAGCGACGCTCTCGGGAGTGCGCGCGCAGGTGGACTATGTGCGCGTCAGCGACGGCGCGCAAGTGGATCTGATCGGTGCCTTCTGCGAGCTGCGCGAGCGCTTTGGCGTAAAGCTCCTGCTCTGCGAGGGAGGGCCCCACACGGCGCTCGAGCTGGTGCGCGCCGGGCTGCTCGACGAGCTGCTGCTGACGATCTCGCCGCGGCTGACCGGCGGTGACATCGCCTCCAGCCCGGCCGGCTCTCGGGGCGTGCCGGCAGAGGTCGGCGAGCTTCCCGAAGCAGCTCTGCCGATTTTGAGCGGGGAGGTGCTGCAGCCGCCCGTCGGCCTGAGCCTGGTGAGCGTGCACAGCACCGACTCGTTCCTATTCCTCCGCTACCGGCTTCGCCGCTAGCGCCCCCTTGGCGTCGCCTGCGGCAAGCTCGAAGAGCAGGCGCGAGAGCTCAGCAGCGAGCCTGCGCGCCTCCGCCGAGCGACGTGGCGTGGCTGCCACCTGCAGCAGCGCTCCTGTGCGATCGAGCTCCTCGACGCTCACCTCGACCGGACCCCTCAGCGCCCCCTTGAGCTCGCGCTCGAGACGCTCCTGGATCTGAGCGGGCCTGACGTCTGCAGGCAGGCGCGCGCGCAGCATCACCCTGTCGGGCGCGCGCAGCGGCCTGATTGCAACCGCAAGCACAACGGAGTTGGGCACCATCACCTGGTCGCCGCCGACCGCAAAGGTCGTGTAGAGCAGCCCCAGCGAGCTCACGACCCCCTCGAGCTGGCCGGAGAGCGGGCCGCCCTGCAGGCGCACGCGCTCGCCAACCCGGAAGGGGCGTGCGGTCAGGAGAACCGTCCCCGCAAAGAGGTTGCCGAGCGTCTGCTGGGCGGCAAGGCCGACGATAACCGAGAGGATCGCCGTGAAGGCGCCGCCGTACGCGAGCGCTTCCTTGCCGTTCAGGCCGCCGACGATGAGCGCGACGAGGATCACCAGGACGACCGTGACCAGCCGCACGAGAAAGCCCACCGTACCGGCAGTCGCCGGCTCCATGCGCCGGAACAGCAGCGGGCCGAGCGCCCGCCCGCCTTCGCGGGCAACCGCGATCCCGAGGACGATCAGGAGCACGATCGCAGCCACCCGCACTGCGGTGTCCGGGTGTTCGATGCAGTGCTGCGCGCCCGGCGGGCACTGGGGCCCGCCGACGCCAAAGAGCGCTTGGCGCTCGGCAAAGGCGACCAGCACCCCCGCGAGCAGCGCGATCAACACGGCAAGCTTGCGCTGCGCCGCGCGCGCGCGCACCGGATCGATCTCATGCGCGAGGCCCGCCTCCTGCCAGGAGGCGCTGCGGGTTTCAAACATCTTCGGCGGCGTGCGGCCAAGTCGGCGACGACCGCTGGTGGGGCGCTGCTCGCTCATGGGCCCATGATGACGGCCACCGGGGCAGCGGCGCGCCCAGCCGGCCGCTTCACTACGCTTTCACAGGTCGATCACAGGTCATTCACGCGCCGTCGCAAGGGCGGCGCCCGGCGCAGCGGAGGTCTCGATGGACACCAGCGTCTACCACGCGCTCAACAACCTCGCATTTGAAAACAAGGCTGTCGGCGATCTGGCGAAGTTCTTCGCCCAGTACGCGATCTTTGTGATGGTCGGAGCTGTCGCGCTCGCCTGGTTTGCCCGTACTCGCAGCGGCTGTCTGCTCTCGCACCGGCAGCGCAGCGCCCTCTTCTTCGCCGGGCTCGCAACGATTCTGGGTCTGGTGATCGTCCAGATCATCAACCACATCTGGGACCGTCCGCGCCCCTTTGTGGTGCTGCACGAATTCCACAAGCTGATCGCCCATGCCGCCGACGCCTCCTTCCCCTCCGACCACGCCACTGGCGCCTTTGCGATCTTCTTTGCGCTGGCCCTCTTCCGCCGCCCCGCCGCGGCAGCGCTGGCGCTGGTGTGGGCGGTGCTGATCGGCGTCGCTCGCGTGATGGTGGGCGTGCACTGGCCGACGGACATCCTCGGCGGACTGGGTGTAGGCGCTTTTGCGGCGCTCGTGCTGTGGACGGCGCCGCTGCGCGCGCCGCTGCTGCGCCTTGAGGGCCTCTGCACGGACCTCTACGAGCGCCTCCTTCCCGCCGCCTGGAAGGGCGGCGCGCCCGCGGCGCTGCCCGCGCTGGAGGGCTCCGGCGAGCGACCGCGACCGCAATCGGCCGGCAAGCTGCCCAGCGCCTCGAAGTAAGGGCCGCTCAGGTGGCGGTGTAGATGCTCATCGCCGCGCCGAAGAGCAGGCAGTAGAGCGCGAATGGCGCAAGCGTCCGCACGCGGAACCAGCGCACGAGGAAGGCGACGACGAGATAGGCGGTGATTGCGGCCGCCAGGCAGGCCACGAGCGCCTGACCGCGAATGCCCGCGCCCGCCGGGCCCACCAGCGAGGGCAGCTTGTAAAGGCCCGCGGCGAGGATGATCGGGGTTGCCAGCAGAAAGGCAAAGCGGGCTGCCGTCTCATGGCTCAGCCGTCGCGAGAGGCCGGCGCTCATCGTAACCCCGTCGCGGCTGATGCCCGCGATCAGCGCGCTGGACTGCGCGACGCCGATCGCAAGGGCCTCGCGCAGGCTGAGGCTGCGCAGCGAGCGACCGCCCGCCGCTCGACCGCCCGCAGCACGCGCCCGAGCGCGCCCTCTCGCGAGCGCCCGGCGGCGCATGCTCTCGGCGCCGAGCAGGATCAGACCGTTGACGATCAGGAACAGCGCCGCGGCCTGGGGCTTGGCGGTCATGCGCGTGAGCGGCTTCTGGAGCGCGAGCGCGATCACGCCTGCCGGGATCGATGCCGCGACGATCAGCCACGCCAGTCGCTCGAGCGGCTCCTGCGCTCGCCGCCGCGCGATCGAGCGCGCGAAGGCGCGCGCGATCGCCACCCAGTCGCGCCAGAAGTACGCAAGCAGGCCGAGCGCGCTGCCAACATGCAGGGCGACCAAAAAGGCGAGCCAGAAGGAGTCGTGAGCGCTGCCCGCCTGTGCCTGCACAGCCACGAGGCGATGCCAGCCAAAGAGCGTTGGAAGCAGCACCGTGTGACCGAGGCTTGAGATTGGGAAGAGCTCGCTGGCGCCCTGCAGCACGCCCAGGATCAGCGCCTGGAGGAAGCTGATTGCGCCAGCGGCAAGGATCGTCGGCGCCGGCATCGCATCGCAGCTTGAGCTGGAGCGCCGCCGCAGGCAAGGGTCGTTGACGAGATCTTCACGCCTGCTTCACCGGCCGTTCACAGGCACGGCGCGCCCTCGTCGTGGTGCGAGGGCACACAGCGGCCCCTGGCACCTACAGCAGCGCTGCGATCAGGTAGCCGACCTGACGCGCATCATCGAGCGCCGCCTCAAGCGCGCTGAGCACATCGCGCCAGCGCATCGCGATCAGCGGATCGACCCCACCCACGAACAGCGAGGAGAGCGCGTCGCGCTCCAAGCGGTCGCCGGCGTGCTCAAGCCCTGCGAGCGCCTCGAGCGCCTGCTGCGGATGGCGCCCGGCACGCACCTCGCGGACCGCCACCTCAAGCTCGAGCGCGGCAGCGGCCAAGAGCTCGACAAACTGCTGGGCCTGCTCAAGCGGCGCCTCGATGCCGTAGAGCTCCAGATATGCCCCCGCCTGCTCGATCTGATCGACCACGTCGTCGAGCACCTTGGCAAGCGCTCCGGCGCCCATGCCGCGCAGCAGCGCCGGCGGCCGGCGCAGCGCCTTTGCGCGCGCAAGCAGCTCGCGTGTCAGGCGATCGCCCTCGCGCTCGTGCTCGGCCAGCGTCTCCGGCAGCTCGCCGACCTCCGGCAGGGCCACCAGCAGCCGCCCAAGCGCCTCGGCGGCGCCGCGCGCGTTGCGTGCCTGGGCCTCGAGCAGGTCTGCGAGCGTGCGATCGATGGGGGCGCGGCGAAACATCGCAGCGCAGAGTATCCCCGCGCGCGCGGCGACTCACCCTTCTCAGCAGCTGAGACCCGCGCGCCGCCGGCCCCGGCTGGGCGCCGGCGGCGGCGGAGATGGCCGCCACGTGAGCCCCTCGCCGGGCCTCACAACGACGCAGCGGGCGCCACCGGTGCAAGCCGGCGGCGCCCTTCCGCTAGCGAGATGCGCCGATCGGGCGCTGTCGACTACAGCGCCTTGACCGCTTCGGTGTCCGCCTGCACGACGGCCGGGGGAAGCACCGAGAAGCCCAGCGGCGAGCCCAGCGCCTGAATCGATGGCTGAACCGCGAATTCGATGAACTTCTTCACATTTGCGTCCGCAGCGCTGCCCGGTCTCACCAGCACATAGGTGAAGGTTGAAATCGGGTAGGCCCTCGCCTCTTCGCGCTGGAGCGCGCTCGGCTGCTGTCCGGGCGCGGGCGCCTGGTAGGGGCAGTTGACCACGGAGAGGGCGTCCGCTATTTCATTTGCGGTGCTCGGCGAGAGCTTATCGAGCTGGGGCACGGCCTTCAGCATCGCCTTTGCCGCCGCCGCTACGTTTTCTACCCCTGGTGGGATGAAGTTCCCCGCATTGTTCTCAATGTTCACGCCACTGAGGCCTGTTTCCTTGATGTAGAAGGACGAGTTGTTGCCCAATGCGCCGGGGGTCGTCTTCACGATCGCGGCGACGCCGCTGTTGCCCTTGCCGCCCTCGCCGACGGGAAAGCTGACGGACGTGGCAAAGCCAACCCTGGACTTCCATTCTGGGCTGACCTCAGAGAGATAGTGCGTGAAGGCGTAGGTGTCGCCCGAGCCATCGCTGCGGTAGACGGGCGTGATCTTCTCATTTGGAAGCTTCACACCCTTGTTCAGCGCAGCGATCTGTGGCGCATCCCAGTTTGTGATCTTCCCAAGGAATATTTCAGCTATCACGGGCCCGGAGAGATTGAGATGAGAGACGCCTTCCAGGTTGTAGGAGAGGCCCGTCGATGCGAGCGCCCACGGTATCTCGATGCAGCCGCTGCATTCCTTGGACTGGCTGGGTGTCAGCGGGCCATCGGAGGCGCCGAAGTCGACTGTCTTGGCCGAGATCGCCGCGATGCCGGCGCCTGAGCCGACGGCGCCGTACGTGATTGAGATGCCGGTCTTCTTTTCGAATTCCGGCCCGAAGACCTTCTCAACCATTGGCGCGACCAGCGTCGAGCCGGCTCCGGTCAGCGCCCCGGTCGAGGACGCCGAGCTCGGCGCCGAGGAGCTCGCGGTCGCCGCCTTCTTCGTTTCGCTCGATGAAGAGCTGCCGCAGGCGGCGATGAGAGCCGCGCCCGCAAGCGCGGCAAGCAGAGCCGCGCCGTGGCGGCTGGTGATCCGGTTGAGTCGCAAATGAGCCTCCTAGGAACGATGTTATGTAAACCGGCGCAAACCGAACGCCGCGCCGATCGCATTGTGGTGGGCGCGAGCGAGCTCCCTGTTCCTTAGTCGTGAACCTGCTGTGAACAACTTGTGAACGCGGCGTGACGCGCCAAGGACGTGCGCGAGGGCCCATGTTACTCTGCCCTGCCATGGCGCATGCCGAAACGACCGCGACGGAGGCCGACCTGCGACAGATCGGCCGCTCCGGCGGCGGGCTGCGACGCATGGCGGATCGCTTCGGCGACAGGGCCCTGCTCGGCCTGACCGCCCTGGCCTCGCTTGCGGCGGTGGCTCTGATCGCCTTGGTCATCGATCGCGTCGTGGCCGGGTCGATGCCATCGATCTCGAAGTTCGGTCTCGGCTTCCTCTGGCATACTACCTGGAACCCGTCCCTTTCAAGCGGCGTACGCGACTCCAACGTCTTTGGAGCCGGCGTGCTCGTGTATGGCACGCTCGTGACCTCGGCGATAGCGCTGCTCATCGCGGTACCGCTCGGCATCGCGATCGGCGTCTATCTCAGCATGCTCAGCTCAGGGCGCCTCGCTGCTGTGATCGGCCCGCTCGTGGAGCTGCTTGCCTCAGTGCCGAGCGTCATTATCGGGCTGTGGGGAATCGTCGTCTTGGCGCCATTTCTGCATTCGACGATCGAGCCCGCTCTTCACTCCGCGCTGGGCTGGACTGCCATCTTCGGGGAACCGGGCACGACGGGCCTTGGCATCTTCAACGCAGGAGTAGTGCTTTCAATCATGGTTCTGCCGATCATCGCTGCAATCACACGCGATCTGTTCTTGAATGTTCCTCGCGAGCTGAAGGAGGGGGCCCTGGCGCTCGGTGCGACGCGCTGGGAGATGATCCGCACTGTGGTGCTCCACTCGACCCGCTCCGGCATCATTGCGGCGACGATCCTCGGGCTTGCCCGCGCGCTCGGAGAGGCAATCGCCGTCACCCAGACGATCGGAGCCGGCACAGCCATCAAGGCAAGCCTTTTCGCCAACGGGGACACCTTGGGCAGTCGCATCGCGGAGCAGTTCATCGGCGCAGTGAGCAAGCTTCAGGTCTCGTCTCTCTTCTACTGCGCGTTGATCCTGCTGGTGATGGAGCTCATGGCCAACATCGGGGCGCAGCTGATCGCCGGGCGCTACGCAAGGCTCCAGGGGGCCGTGCGCTGATGGCCAACCAAGTGGGCGCAGTGCTGACCCCGGGCCCCGGTCTGCGCCGGCGCAGGCGCACCGATCGGCTGATGCGCGCGAGCGCAACCGCCGCGGCGATGCTGGCGGTGGCCATCCTTGCGATCATGGTCGGCAGCGTCGCGGTGCATGGCGCAAGCCAGCTGAGCATCTCCTTCCTGACCGAAAACCCAGCCGGCGGCTCACTGGTCGGATTGGCGGGCGGCGGGATCGCGAACGCGATCATCGGCAGCGCGCTGCTGGTGGCGGTCGCCACCGCCATGGCGCTTCCGATGGGGGTGCTGATCGCGATCTACCTGACCGAGCTCTCAACTCCGCGCACAGCACGACCGGTCCGCCTGGCGCTCGATCTGCTCAACGGGCTGCCTACGATCGTGACCGGGATCTTCGTCTTCGGCCTGCTCGTCGCCTCCCACGGCCAGAGCGGCATCGCCGCCTCTTTCGCCCTCGCCGTCGTCATCCTTCCGGTGATCACACGCACCACGCAGGAGATGCTGCTGCTGGTGCCCAGGGATCTGCGCGATGCCGCACACGCACTCGGGATCAGCCGCTGGCGGACGATCACAAGCGTGGTCCTGCCGGGAGCGCTCGGCGGAATCCTCACCGGAGTCGTGCTCGCCCTCGCCCGTGCAGCGGGCGAGACGGCGCCACTGCTTCTCACCTCCTCGATATTCTCAAGCCACACCACGCTCAACGTCTTCGGCGCCGCGATCCCGAACATCCCGATCGACATCTTCAGCTATTCCGAGTCGCCGTTTCCGGTCGAACACGCCAAGGCCTGGGGGGCCGCGCTGGTGCTGATCGTGCTGATACTTGTCGGGAACCTGACCGCAAGGGCCTTGCTCGCCCGGCAGCGTCGAAGGCTCGGCGTGCTTTAGCGATACCATGAGCGAAAGGAGCGATGAAGGGATGGCTTTGAGCCCGGTCGGGGCCGAGGCCCCGAGCAGGACAACGTCTGTGCCGTTCGCGATCGATGCAAGGCAGTCGATGTCGCCCGAGCCCGCTGAGGCTGTCTTCGACCTGCGCGACGTGAGCATCTATTACGGCGATGCCCTCGCTGTGCGCGGCGTCACCATGACAATCCCGAAGAACGTGATCACCGCGATAATCGGTCCGTCCGGCTGCGGCAAGAGCACCATCGTCCGCACGCTCAACCGGATGAACGACTCCGTCCCGGGGTTTCGTGTCAGCGGCCTCGTGGGCTACCACGGCCAGAGCCTCTACGCCGGCGGCGTGGACCCGGTCGAGGTGCGGCGACGGATCGGAATGGTGTTCCAGCGACCCAATCCGTTCCCGAAGTCGATCTACGACAACATCGCGTGGGCGCCCCGGATATTGGGGCTCAAGCACGATCTCGATGAGCGCGTGGAGAAGGCGCTGCGTGATGCGGCGCTCTGGGACGAGGTCAAGGATCGGCTCAGGTCCAGTGCGCTGCGACTCTCAGGAGGTCAGCAGCAGCGCCTGTGCATCGCTCGCGCGATCGCGATCGAGCCTGAGGTGCTGCTGCTCGATGAGCCCGCCTCAGCGCTCGACCCGGTCGCCACGATGTCGATCGAGGACCTCATGCAGGACCTCAAGCGCACGTACACGATTGTGATCGTCACGCACAACATGCAGCAGGCGGCGCGCGTAGCCGAGCGCACCGCGTTCTTCAGCCTTGACGTCAGCGAAGGCCATCGCGCCGGCATCCTCGTCGAGTACGCTGACACAGCGACGCTCTTCACGCGACCGGCTGACCCTCGCACGAGGGACTATGTGACCGGCCGCTTCGGGTAAGCCCGCATCGCCCGGGCGGCATAGCTCGCCGCCGACGGCGTCGCGGGCGGCGTGGCGCTCCGCCCCGAGGCGCGCCCCGCGCGAGCGCGCGGCGCGAAATTGTAAAGGTCCCGTGAAGCGAAGAGACGGAGCGCGGGCCGCGCGGGTGGGGTGAGCAGTCTTCCGGGTATTCTGCAAGGGTGCAGGTGCAAGGGTGACCGTGACCGATACCGCTCAGCAGCGACGGCTGGGGGAGGAGATGCCTCGACAGCGACATGCCGCACCCGTCAGCATGCCGGGTGTGCAGGCAGATAAGAAGCAGCCCCCCGCCGCTCCGAGCAGGCCTGCTCCGAGCGTGCATGTGCGCGGCCTGCGCGCCTTCTACGGCAGGGCCGAACGGGTCAAGGGAATCGATCTTGACCTGCCGGCCAATGAGGTGACCGCGATCATCGGGCCCTCGGGCTGTGGCAAGTCGACGATGATCCGCTGCATCAACCGCCTCCATGAGGAGATCGCGGGCGCTCGCTCGGAGGGTCGCGTGCTGCTCGACTCAGTCAACATCTACGACCCCGCGGTTGACGTGATCGCTGTGAGACGCGCGATCGGCATGGTGTTTCAGCGGCCAAATCCGTTCCCGGCGATGTCGATCTTCGACAATGTCGCCGCCGGGCCGCGCCTCAGCGGCGTGCGCAGGGAGCGACTCAGGCAGCGGGTCCAGGATGCGCTGGAGAGCGCCGGGCTGTGGCACGAAGTGCACGATCGCCTCTCACAGCCGGCGCTCGCGCTCTCAGGCGGCCAGCAGCAGCGCCTGTGCATCGCGCGCGCGCTGGCGGTGGAGCCAGAGGTGATCCTGATGGATGAGCCCTGCTCGGCGCTCGACCCGACCGCGACGCTGCGGATCGAGGAGCTGCTGGATGATCTCAAGTCGCGCGTGACGATCGCGATCGTCACGCACAACATGCAGCAGGCAGCGCGCGTTGCAGACCGCACGGCCTTCCTCTTGGATGGCGAGCTGATCGAGGTGGGCCCAACACAGGAGATCTTCACCACGCCCCGTGATCGCCGCACAGAAGACTATGTCACCGGCAAGTTCGGATAGCGACCGGGAGCTCGGGCAGGGAGCGCAGTGGGGCAGCGGTCCCGAGGCAGCGGCGAGCGCCCAGCCGGAGGCCACGGCCAGACGCCCGCACGGGCGCCCGCACTTCCAGGCGCAGCTGCAGGAGCTCGAGGAGCGCGCCCTCGGCGGACTGGATTTGGTGATTGAGCAGCTTGAGCGCGTGGAGCGGGCGCTCGCTGATCAGGACATCGCGCTCGCAGAGATCGTGATCGCCGACGACGACCGCATCGACGGCCGCTACATGGAGGTTCACCAGGGCATCCTCTCGCTGCTAGCCCTCCAGGCGCCCGTCGCCGGCGACCTGCGCCTGGTGGCGGCGCTGCTGCACGTGCTCAAGTCGCTTGAGCGAATGGGCGACCAGTGCGTGAACATCGCCAAGCTGATCCCGCTCTCCGGGCATCACCCGCCGGTGCGCGAGGAGCTGCTGGCGCGGCTGCTGCGCATGGGCGAGTGCGCTCGCGCCGAGGTCGCGCAGGCCAAGGCGGCGTTCGCGACCCGCGATGTCGCCCTCGCCGAGGATCTCGTGCGGCGTGACCGCGAGATCAACGCGCTCAACCGCGAGATCTTCCGCCTTGCGCTGGAGACGGGCGAGGACCCCGACGCACGCGAGTGGGGCATGCACATGATCCTGGCGGCGCGTGCCCTGGAGCGCATCGGCGACAACGCCGTAGACATCGGCGAGCAGGTCGTCTTTGTGGTGACCGGGCTCTTCAGCGAGTTCTCTGACTCCTCGCATCCGCTGGGACCGCGCCGCACGCAGGGGTGAGGCGCCTCCGCGATCTGCCCATTTTGCGGATCTGCGGCAGGCGGCTGTGAAGATCCGGTTACCGCGCCCGCTCGCACATGCACAACCGCCGCGGGCAGCGTAGACTGCAGGGCAGAGATGAGCCTCGGGCCACACGTTCAAGGTGCGAGCATCGCCGCCGGCAGGATGCCGGCGCCCGTGGATGGCGGTCTGCGCGGCAGGCGCGTCGCGGTCGCTGACCGCGATGGTGGCTTTGTGGAGGTCTTGACCAAGCGGCTGGAGCGGATCGGCGCCGAGCGCGTGCTGCTCGAGCGCGTCCCGAGCCCGGAGCAGCTCGGGGCGATGCGGCTCTCAGCGCTGGTGGTCGATCTGGCGCTCGCCGGCGCGCACGCATGGGACTGGCTTGAAGCTGTGAGCGCACGCTACCCCGCGCTAGGGCTCGTCGTCTGCACCGCTCAGGCAAGCGTTGCCCAGCGCGTGCGCGGCCTGCGCGCAGGCGCCGACGACTGGATCGCAAAGCCCTGTCATCCCGAGGAGGTGATCGCGCGCATCGAGGCGATCGCGCGCCGTCGCGAGGGCCACAGGGCCGCGCGCGAGGAGCAGGCGCTGAAGGACGGCGAGCTTGAAATCCGCCCGGACCGCTTTCAGGCGTATGTGCGCAGCCGCAGCCTCGATCTGACGCGCCGCGAGTTCGAGCTGATCGCGCTGCTTGCGGGCGCGCAGGGCAGGGTGCTCGAGCGCGAGGAGATCTATGCTCGGCTGTGGGGATACGTTATGGTCCGCGGCGACCGCTCCGTGGATGTCTTCGTCCGCAAGCTGCGCCAGAAGCTGCGCGCAGCCTCGCCCGGCTGGCGATACATCCACACGCACTTTGGCATCGGCTACCGCTTCGCCGCCGAGCCGCTTGCCGACTTCCAGGCGAGCTCGCCGCCGCGAGGGGATGCAGCCGGGGCGAGGGCTCCGGCCGACGAGGTCGTCGATGCGCTCGCCGATCCCGACGCGGTCGGCAGCCCAGCGCTTGTGAGCTAGCGGGCCGCGACCGATGGCGCGCGCCGCGCAGGTCGCAGGGCTCTCTGCGCAGCAGCGCCTCTGCGAGGCGGCAGCGAGCGTGCTGGAGGCGCGCTGCAAGGAGCTTGAGGCGCACACCCGCGCGCTGCTGCATGAGGGCGGTGGCGAGGCGCTGCACGACGTCCGCGTCGATCTGCGGCGCCTGCGCTCGCTGCTTGAGGACTTCGCCCCGTGCTTCCCCGAGCGTGCGCGCAGGCGTGCCGCCAAGGAGCTGAAGACGCTCGCTGCGGCGCTTGGGGTCGCGCGCGACAGCGAGGTGCTCGAAGCGCTGCTCGCACGTCACCTCGCGCTCAGCGCGCCCGCGGGGCGCCGTGCCCTTGCTTCGCTTCAGCGCAGCATCAAGGAGCAGCGGGCACTGGAGCAGCAGCGGCTGCAGGGCGCGCTGGCGCAGCTGCAGAGCAAGCAGCCGACTGCACGCCTACAGAGACTGGCCAAGCACGCCCGGGAGGCGCGCTGATGCGAGCGCGCGCCGTTGCCGGGCTTGCTGCTCGGGAGTCCCTGCGCAAGGGCGCCGAGCGCATCATCAGCACGCGACTGCAGGAGCTGCTCGAGCTCGCGCCGCTTGCGCTTGCGGGCGGCGAGGCGCGTGCGCTCCATGACCTGCGCATCGCCGCCAAGCGCATGCGCTACATCCTCGAGCTGACCGGCTTCTGCTTCGGCGAGCACGCAGAGGCGGCGGCGGCAAGCGCGCGCGCGATCCAGGAGCTTGCCGGCGCCATCCACGACTACGACCTGCTGCTCGAGCGGATCGGAGCGCACGCCACCGATTTCACCAGGGAACGCGGTCAGGCGCTCGCGGTCCAAGCGCAGGGGGAGGTGCCGCCGGCCGCCGAGCGCGCCGACCTCGCCACCTGTGCAGCGCTTGGCTCGCTCGCGATCGAGTGCCAGGCGCAGCGTGCGCTGCTGCTCGCGCAGCTGCGAACGCGCTTCGACGAGGATCAGCGGTCGGCGCTGCGGCGCACGCTGCTCGCTGCGCTGCGCACGAGGCAGCGCCCTGCGCGCCAGGGCGCATAATGGGAGGGCGATGTCGATGAGCGATGCAGGCGGTGCAACCGAGGCGCTTGCCGCCCCCCGGGGCGCCGCAATCGATCTCTCCGACCATGCGCTCTATTTCAATCGGGAGCTCTCATGGCTTGACTTCAACGCGCGCGTGCTCGAGCTCGCCGAGGACGAGCGCCTGCCCCTGCTCGAGCGCGTGCGCTTCTGCTCGATCTACACCTCGAACCTGGATGAGTACTTCATGGTCCGCGTCGCCGGGCTGCACGATCAGATCGACGCCGGCGTCGAGAACCCGGGCCCGGACGGACGCACGCCCTCCAAGACGATCGCCGCGATTCGCGCCCGCGTGCTCGAGCTCTCCTCCCGCCTGGCACGCTGCTACGAGCAGGATCTGAAGCCGGCCCTGCTGCGCCAGGGCATCCGCATCACCTCGATCGCCGAGCTCTCCGAGAGCGAGCGCGCGCAGCTCTCAGAGCACTTTCACCGCGCGATCTTCCCCGCGCTCACACCGTTGGCTGTGGCGCCGGCCCGACCCTTTCCCTACATCTCGAACCTCTCGCTGTCGCTTGCCGTGCTGCTGCGCGACCAGGCTAGCGATCAGACGATCTTCGCGCGCGTGAAGGTGCCGACCGAGAATCTGCCGCGATTTGTCGCGATCGGCGCCGACCTCGGCCCGGCCGAGGATGCGGGCTCTGCGGAGAGCGCCACCGCCGGTGCGTCGGCTGCGCGCGGTGAGGAGAGCGAGGGCGCGCTGACGCTGGTGGCGCTCGAGGAGGTCATCGCGCATCACCTTGACGCGCTCTTTCCGGGCACGGAGATTCTCGAGTGCTGCTGCTTCCGGGTGACCCGCGACGCGGACCTGGAGGTATCCGAGGATGCCGCCGATCTGCTCCAGGCCGTCGAGGATGAGCTGCGGCGCCGGCGTTTTGGAGAGATCGTGCGCGTCGAGGTGGGTGCGGGCTGCTCGGAGCGCCTGCGCAGCGAGCTTGCAACGCTGCTGAAGGTCGCCGAGTCCGACGTCTACTCAATCCCCTCGCTGCTGGACATGCGCGGGCTCGACCAGGTCGCGCGCCTGCCGGCCCCGCAGCTGCGCTTCCCGCCGCTGGCCTCGGTGACCCACCCGCGGCTGCTGCGCCATGAGGGCCGCCGCCCGGACGTGCTGGGCGCAATGCGCGACGGCGACCTGCTCGTGCATCATCCCTATGACTCCTTTGCAACCTCGGTCGAGCGCTTTGTCGAGCAGGCGGTCGCAGACCCCGATGTGCTGGCGATCAAGCAGACGCTCTATCGCACCAGCGACGACTCTCGTCTGGTCCCGGCGCTGATCGAGGCGGCTGAAGCCGGCAAGCAGGCAGTGGCGCTGGTCGAGCTGCAGGCGCGCTTCGATGAGCGACGCAACATCCGCTGGGCGCGCGCGCTGGAGGAGGCGGGCGTTCACGTCGTCTACGGCCAGCCGCAGCTGAAGACCCACGTCAAGTGCGTGCTCGTGGTTCGGCGCGAGGGAACGGGAGTGCGCAACTACGTGCATATCGGGACCGGCAACTACAACTCCGCGACCGCGCGCCTCTATACGGATTTCGGCCTCTTCACCACCGACGAGCAGATCGGCGCGGACATCGCGGAGATGTTCAACTACCTGACCGGCTACGGCCACCCGCTTCGCTACCGTCGCATCTTGAGCGCGCCCGAGCACCTGCGCGAGGGGATGCTCGAGGAGATCGGGCGTACGATCGCTGCGGCACGCGCCGGCAAGCGGGCGCGAATCGCGATGAAGATGAACGCGCTTGTCGACGTGCCCTGCATCCGCGCCCTCTATGAGGCCTCGCAGGCAGGCGTGCGCGTGGACCTGAATGTGCGCGGGATCTGCTGCCTGCGTCCCGGCGTGGAGGGGATCTCGGAGAACATCCGTGTGGTCTCGATCGTCGGACGCCTCCTCGAGCACTCGCGCATCTACCTCTTTGAGCACGGCGAGGACTGCACGCTCTACATCGCCTCTGCCGACCTGATGCCGCGCAATCTCGACCACCGCGTGGAGGTCGCCGTCCCGATCGCCGCGCCGGAGCTTCAGGCCCAGCTGATCGACACGCTGCAGCGCGGCTTTGCCGACAACACAAGCTCGTGGGAGCTCGGCGGCGATGGCAGCTGGCGGCGACTTGCCCCGGCTCCGGGTGAGCCCGAGCGCTCGCTGCAGGCAGAGCTTGCCGCAAACCACGCCCGCATGGCGGCGGAGAGCCCGCCCGCGGCTGCGCTGATGCGCAGTGAGCCGACCGCCGCTGAGCTCTCGATCGAGCGCCGCGCACGGCCGGCGCGCGCCGAGTGAGGGGCCCTCCGGTCCTCGGAGACGGCCCCGTGCGCACTTCTCAGCGGCGCCTGCGCCCGGCTTTGCCCTTCAGGGTCAGGTTGGAGACGATCGTGCTCGAATTGGACTTCGGGCTGGCGCCCACGATCCTGTAGCCGACCCTGATCCGCAGTCGCCGGTGATGACGCAGGAGCGCGATCGCCTTCCGTGAGAGCCTGATCGCAAGCCTGTGCTTGCGCTTGTCGCGCGGCACCTTGAAGCTCGCGGTCCCCAGCCTGATCTTCCTGCGGTGCGGCCCGAGCGCGCTCACCGTCACCTGCACCTTGCAGGCCGGCGGGCAGCTGAAGCGGCTGCCGATCGTCAGCAGCGGTTCGGCGAGATTGACCTCCACTGTGGCGTGTTCACGAGGCAGCCCGAATTCCTGCACCAGGTAGGTGAGGGCGAGCGCCGGCGTGGTAAAGGCGACGTCGGGCCCGTAAGTGGTGCCCCAGCGATTGGTCGCCACAACCCGCAGGTGATAGGTCGTGCCCGGGTTGAGCTCATCTTCGGCGTCCCAGCTGAGTCCGATCGGCCCGACAACCGGCGCGGTCGTGCCGCCTTCGGTCGTGTTGCCGTAGGAGATTGTCGGCCCCCACTGGACGGAGAAGGTCGTGGCGTAGCCCTCCGGGTCGACTGTGAAGTCAAACACCGCCTCAAACGCGACCAGCTCGGTGAACTTGAAGTTGCCCACCGCCGGAGGCTGACCGCTGGCTGTCGAGAAGGTGCCGTCGGCGGTCTGCGCGCTTCCGCCCGCGCTTTCGGCGACAAGTCGGTAGTGGTAGGTGGTGTCCGGCGCAAGCCCGCTAATGTTGGCAGCCACGGGCACCGCGTTCGAGCCGCTCGCCGAGCCGACTTCGGCGCTTGGCGTGTAGGTGCCGTAGGCGGTTGTTGCTCCGTATTCGAAGTGGTAGGTTGTCGAGGCTCCGTACGTGGTGAGAACGCCGCTCAACGTTGCAGTGCTCTGGCCGACGTTGCTCGGCGAGCCGAGCGCGACGGCCGGCGGACGGTAGGTCGTGAACTCGTGAACCGGCGATTCGGCAGCCTGCACGCCCTTGCGATAGGCGACGATCTTCCAGAAGTAGGCCGTTCCGGGCGAAAGGCCGCTGAGCGTCGGGCTGTACGCTTCGCTGGCGTGTGTCGCGATCACGGTCGGCGGTGAGCTCTGCGTGAGCGAGGTCGAGGCCAGTCCATAGAGGACCTTGAATTCGGTCGAGGCGCCCTCGGCGTCTACAGTCGCCGCGAGCGTCGCAGACGTGCCCGAAAGCGCGGTCGGGTTTTCCTGTGCGCCTATCTGCGGTGCCGGCGCCGGTCCGGTTGTGAAGTACTCCACCCCACCCTTCACTTCGTCGCCGGAGTTGTTTTCGGCGTTGTAGTTGCTGGCGAAGACGCGGAGGTAGTAGGTGGTTTCCGGCAGCAGGCCTTCGAGACGGCTTGAGAGCAGCGTCAGCTTATTGCTGCTGCCAAGCGAGACTTCGGCGCTGCGATCGGAGAGCGAGGCTTCGCTGGTGCCGTATTCGACAAGCGCCGTCGTCGCCTGGCCGTTAGGGTTGACTTCCGCTTCGATCGTCGCTTCGAAGGGGCCGACGTGGCTTGATTCGTAGGGTTCGACGATCGTTGGCGGCTTGATCAGGTCTTCGACGTAGGCCTTGACGGCAACGACTTTCGTGTTGCTAGACGCGAAGCACCCCGGTGTGACCGGACTTCCGATCGTCGGCAGCGCACATTCCGCGGCTTCGCCGCCGGAGTAGGAGCCCGCAGCGATGACGTTGTCGGCGTGCTGGCCGGTCGCCGGCTTGACGGCGACCGCAAGCGTCTGCCCGCGGGTGACTTCAAGCGGGGTGGCAAGCGTCAGTTCCTGGGTTTCGGCGGCAGTCGAGAGCGACTTGTATTCGGAGATGCTCACAACTTCCGCGCCAAGCGGGTTGACCACGACCAACGCCGCGCTTTGGCCGCTGCCACCCGCAGCGGAGTGGTCGAGCCAGAACCGCGTGATCTTGCCGGTCACTGGGACCGCGTAGGCGGCGCCTTCGGCGGCGTAGGCCAGGCAGATCTGGCCTTCTGGGCAGTTGCCCATCGTTCCCGTGAGCGTCGCGCCACCGTTGTAGCCGATTTCCTGGTTGCGTGCAAGCGCCGTGCCCGGCAGCGCCACCATGCCAGCGCAGAGCAGGACGAGCGCCGCCGTCAGCTTGGGCACGTGCGCCCCAGCGCACATCCACCGGCCAACCGACGCAAGGCCTGCTTTCCTTCCTGCCGCCACTGTTGCTTCCTCCTGTGATTCTCTTGCTTGAGCATCGCGCCCGCAGAGCGCCGTTCGGCTTCGTTCTCTTTGTATGCGCGGTTTAGTCCCGCGCAGCCTACCAACCGTCCCCGCGGAAGCCTCGAAGCGCATGTTCTCGGGCCGTGTCGAGCGACGCGGTGCGCGCCCCCGACCGGGACCGCCGCTCAGCGATCGAGCGCAGCCAGCGCGCTTGCAAGCTCATCCACGCCCTGGTAGCGCAAGCCGAGCGTGTGATCGTGGCGATGACGGACGACTCCCTGCTCGTCGACGATCACAACGGCGCGGCGCGTACCGAAGGGGGGCGCGTAGGCCGAGTAGGCGCGCGCGACCTTGCCGTCAATATCGGCCAGCAGCGGCACGTTCAACCCGTGCCGCTCGTGAAAGCGAAGGTGCGAGTCAAGCGACTGCGATGAGATCCCGACCACGGTCGCCTGCAGCGCTGCAAAATCCTCGGCGCGGTCGCGATACGAGCAGAACTGGCGTGTGCAGACCGGCGTCTCATCGCCCGGGTAGAAAAGCAGCACCACAAGCTCGCCACGGTGCGCCGAGAGGCGAAAGGTCCCCTCGGTGCCCGGGAGCTCGAAATCCGGTGCCGCTTCCCCTACTGCCGGGCGTTTGGCCATCTCCCCCAGCATAGGGATGGCGCTGCTTCGGCGCCCGGCGCCACTGTCTGGGCTTGTTCGCCGGCCACCGCACCGCCGCCGCGCGCGCTGCGAGAATGTCTGCGATGCGCAGGTTGCGATATCTCCTGCTCGCGTGCGTCCTTGCCATGGGCGCCTGCGGGGCAAGCGGCGGCGCAGGCGCCAGCGGCGCGGCCGCCTCGCGCGGCCGCTCGCTCCAGCGCCTGAGCGCGATCGGCGGCCCCGCCCGCGCCCAGGCAGCGCTGCTCGACTGGAGGGAGTTCGGCCTCAACCCGCAGCGCAGCGACGCCACGGGCGCCTCCCCGGGCATCGATGCAGCTCTGCTCGGCCACCTGCGCGAGCGCACGATCGCGCTGCCCGGGACGGTCGACTCCTCGCCGTTGCTGCTGCACGACGCGGTGGTCGCAGGCAGATCGCTCGCTGCCATATTTGTCACCACCACCTACGGCAAGACGGTTGCCGTCGACGCCGAAAGCGGGCGCATCCTCTGGACCTTCACCCCGGCCGACTACGCCCGCTACGCCGGCTCCGCGCAGATCACCACGGCAACGCCGCTGATCGGGCCAAGCGGCAGCTACATCTACACCGCCTCGCCGGACGGGCGCATCCACAAGCTGCGGATATCCGACGGCAGCGAAGTGCGCTCCGGGTCCTGGCCGGTCGCGGTCACGCTCGATCCCACCCACGAGAAGATCGCCTCCGCGCTGGGCGCCGCAGGCCCCTACCTGATAGTCACCACCGGCGGCTACTACGGCGACGCCCCGCCCTACCAGGGCCACGTCGTCCTGATCGAACGTGCAAGCGGCCGCATCCGCGCCGTCTTCAACACGCTCTGCTCAAGCCGCCGCCGCCTGATCGCGCCGGCAAGCTGCAGCGCGAGCGACTCCGCGATCTGGTCGCGCGCCGGCGCCGTCGTCGAGGAAGGCGGCACGCGCCTTCTGGTCGCCACCGGCAACGGGCCCTGGAACGGGCGCAGCGACTTCGGCGACTCCGCGCTCGAGCTCTCCCTGCCGACGCTCTCGCTGCGCCAGGCCTTCACCCCCGTCGATCAGGCGGCGCTCGACAGCGGCGATCTCGACCTGGGCTCGGGTGGACCGGCGCTGCTCGGCCACGGAGAGGCGCTGATCGGCGGCAAGGACGGCAAGCTGCGCGTGCTCTCCCTGGCGGCGCTCGACGGTCACCCGCCCGGGGCGCCCGAGCGGCTCGGCGGGGAAGTCCAGCAGCTGCAGACGCCGGGCGGCGACCAGCTGATCACGGAGCCCTGCGTCTGGCGCCACGGCGCACAGACGACCGTCTTCGTCGCGGATGCCTCCGCCACCGCGGCCTATGCCCTGCGCGCCGGGCGCCTGCACAGGCTGTGGGAGAACGCCGCTCCCGGCAGCTCGCCGATCTTCGCGGGCGGCCTGCTCTACGTCTATGACCCGGCGGGGGGCGACATCAACGTCTACGCTCCAAGCTCTCCTCGCCCGCTGCGCAAGCTGGCCGGCGAGCCGGGCCACTGGAACAGCCCGATCGTCGCCGACGGCTACCTCGTGGAGCCGACCGGCGACGCCAACGACCACCGGCTGCACGGAGCGCTCGAGATCTACTCGCTGCGCTAGCGACAGGCCGCGCACCCAGCCACTTGTCCGCTCGCTGAGGGGACGCTAAGGCCCCGTTAACCGAGCGCCGTAGGCTCTGCAAGATGCGCCGCTTGGCTGCCTTCACCACTGGCCACCCGTTTGTGACCATCGCTGCGTGGCTTGCCTGCGTGGCCATGCTGGTAGCGCTGGCACGCACGCTCGGCGCCAGCTACTCGGACAACTTCGCGCTGCCTGGGACCGGCGCCCAGCGTGCCACCGACATTCTGGAACGCGAGTTTCCCGAACGCGGCGGCGAACGCAGCCAGATCGTCCTGCACGCCGTGCATGGGAAGCTGACCGCACCGCGGACGCGCGCGCGCATCGAAGCGATGCTGGCGCGCCTCGCGCATGTCAAAGACGTTGAAGCTGTGGTCAGCCCCTTCCCGCCCGCCGGCCACGGTGCTGCGGGGCCCGGCGTCGGGGGCCAGGCGATCGGCGCCGGAGGCCGCTCGGCGATCGCCGAGGTGATCTTCGCTCGCACGCCGTCGGCGCCGCCGCGAGCGGCCGTGACGAAGGTGATGGCGATCGCCGAATCGATCGCGCAGCGTGGAGCGCTGCAGGTCGCACTCGCCGGGCATGTGATCGAAAGCGCCCAGGGCTCCGGCGTCGACCTGGCGACCGCGATCGGCCTGCTCGCCGCGATCGTCGTGCTGCTGCTGACATTCGGCTCGCTGCTCGCGATGGGGATGCCTGTGATGACAGCGCTGCTCGGCCTGGGCGCCGGCATCGGGCTGATCGCGCTCGCATCCAGACTGCTGGAAGTCCCCGCCTTTGCCACCGAGCTTGCCGCGATGGTCGGACTGGGCGTCGGGATCGACTATGCGCTCTTCATCGTCACCCGCTACCGAAGCGCGCTCACCGACCCGGGCCCTGCCCGCGGCATTCCGAGCGCAGCCGTGATCGCGGCGATGAACAGCGCCGGTCGCGCGGTGCTGTTTGCAGGCACCACCGTCGTGATCACGCTCCTGGGCATGCTCCTGCTCGGCGTGGGCCTTCTCTCGGGCGCCGCGATCGCCGCTGCGATCGGCGTTCTGACGGTGATGGTCAGCTCCGTCACGCTGCTGCCCGCGCTGCTCTCGCTTGCCGGCGATCGCATCGCCCACGTCGGTGCGGCCAGGCGCAGCTTCGAGCGCCTCCGCGGCCGCCTGGCCCACGAGCGTCCGCGACGCGCGGTCCTCTGGGTGCGCTGGAGCGCCTTCGTCAAGGCGCATGCTCGGGCTATCGCGATCATCGGGACGCTGGTGATGCTGCTGCTTGCGCTGCCGGCGACCGACCTGCAGCTTGGCTCCACAGACGGCGCCGAAAGTCGACCGGGCTCGAGCACCTACCGCGCCTACCAGATGATCGCCCGTGGCTTTGGCGCTGGCAGCAACGGCCCACTCGTGATCGTCGCAAGCGATCCAGCTGGGGATCGCTTCAGCTCCAAGCACGGCCAGGGGGCTGCCAACGTGGCGCTTGCGCACATTCGCGCCGCGATCTTGCGCACCCCCGACGTCGCAAGCCTCGGCGCGACGCGCATCAGCGCAGACGGTGCGGATGCGGCGATCACGGTGCTGCCGCGCTCTGACCCGCAGGCGGCAAGCACCGCCGCGCTTGTCGCCAACCTGCGCGCGCATGTGATCCCGCCGCTGGCGCGCAAGGCGTCGCTGCACGTCTACATCGGTGGCATGACCGCGACAACCATCGACTTTGCGCAGACGCTCTCCGAAAAGCTGCCGCTGTTCATCGGCGTAGTGATGCTGCTCTCGGCCCTGCTGCTGCTGCTCGTCTTCCGCTCCTGGCTGATCGCCCTGCAGGCGGCGTTCATGAACGTGCTCTCGATCGGCGCCGCCCTGGGAATCGTCGTCGCGGTGTTTCAGTGGGGCTGGCTGCACCAGATCACAGGGCTTGGCAGCGGGCCGATCGAGTCCTTCCTGCCCGTGATGCTATTTGCGATCGTCTTTGGCCTCTCGATGGACTACGAGGTGTTCCTGATCTCGCGAATCCACGAGCGCTGGCGCCACGGCGCCGATGCCGGGCACGCTACCGGCGAGGGCCTGGCGCTGACCGGGCCCGTGATCAGCGCGGCCGCAGCGATCATGATCTGCGTCTTCTGCTCCTTCATCGCCGGCGATGAACGGGTGATCGCGGAGTTCGGCCTGAGCCTCGCAAGCGCGATCTTTCTCGATGCCGTGGTCGTGCGCTGCCTGCTGCTGCCCTCGCTGCTGCACCTGCTCGGCGAGCGCACCTGGCATGTGCCGCGCCTGCTGGAGCGCTTCCTGCCGCATCTGGACATCGATGGGACAGCGCCGCCGCGCCGCCACGGCGAGCGGCCGGCGCTGCGTGAGCGCCTGCCCGGCCTGGGCGGGGCACCGCGCCTGGGGGTCATCCACGTGGCGCCTGCACGCGCTGCAGCGCGTGCTGCGGCAAGCGCTCTGGGCACCCCACCGCTGGCGGCAAAGGCGCCCCGCGTCGCTGCCGAGCGCGCCGGCGACTAGCCGGGTCAGCCGGCCTGCTGGGAGGCGCCGGCCGCGCGGCGGCGATTGGGGGGGCTGCAGCGCATGCAGGTTCCCCAAAGCTGGATCTCATGGCCGGAGACCGTGTAGGGAAGGCGCTCGGACAGCGCGCTGATCGCCCGCTCCAGCGCCATGTCCGCAAACGGTCGCACGGCGCCACATTGCTCGCAGAAGAGATGGTGATGGTGCGCTGAGCCCTCCCGCGCGCGCTCGTAGCGAGCCGTCGTGCCGGCGGTCGCGACCCGCACCACCAGACCAAGCTCGATCAGCTGATCGAGGATGCGATAGATGCTCGCCCTGCTAACCGCACGGCCGCTTCGGCTGAGGGCGCCTTCAATCTCGGGAACGGTCAGGGCGCAGCTTTCCCTGGCCAGCAGCGCCAGCAGCGCGCTGCGCGCGCCGCCGCCGCGGAAGCCCGCGGAGCGCAACAGCGCCGCCGCGCGCTCCGCCCACCCGCCCGCGGCCTGGCTGGCACGGGCGGTCGTGCGCCCGCACAGCGCCCGTCCCTGCCTCAGGTCTGAGCTGGTGGCATCCGTGCTCATGCCATCAGGCTACCGAGGTGCGCGAGCGCCACGATCGCGATGATCGCGGTGGCGGGCGGAATCGAGGGAACGCCGTAGCTGATGGCAACCCCGCCCCACAGCGCTGCCAGCGCAATCGTGCAGGCAAGCGCCATGCCAACAAAGGGCCGTGCGGTAAGGCGCGCAGCGGCGCCGCCCGGCCCGGCAAGCAGCCCCAGCAGCAGCAGCGCGCCGACCGCCTGCGCTGCCTCGGCGACATCGGCGCCGAGCAGGGCCATGAAGGAGGCACCGATCAGGCCGACCGGCAGCCCCTGCGCTCTCGCAACCTCCCCCTGCAGGGAGGCAAACAGGAGCGGGCGCGCGAGCAAGGCTGCCGCGATCACGATCGCGGCGCCGATCGCCGCGCCCAGCAGCGCCTGCGAGCGCGAGAGGGAGTAGAGCGAGCCAAACAACGTCTGGGCCGCGATCGTCCCGTTGCCACCCAGTCCGCCACTTGCGAGGAGGTGCAGGCTGAGCACGCCGAGGCCGAGAATGCCGGTCAGGACGATGCCGATCGCCACATCGTCGGCGCGTCCGCGCACCCCTGCCAGGGCGATCAGCAGCGCGGCGCCGATGCAGGCCGCAAACAGCCCCACGCGCAGATCGATCGCGATCGCAGCAGCAGCGACAGCCCCGGTGAAGGCCACGTGGCTCAGCGCGTCGCCCGCAAAGACCTCGCTGCGAACGACCACGAACCAGCCGATCAGGCCGCTTGCCAGGGCTATCGGCGTGCCTGCGATCAGCGCGTTGCGCACCGCTTCGTGGGCGAACATCAGGCGCGCGCCAATCTCGCGAGCAGATACACGAAGAGCGCCACCGCCGGGACGACGAAGCCGGGCGGATAGTTGGTGTAGTAGGAGATCAGCAGGCCCAGCCAGGTGAACAGCAGCGCCAGGACGATGCTGATCGCCGCGCTTGCCGCCGGGCGCGGGCTGAGCAGATGCGCAGCTGCCGGCGGCGCGATCAGCAGCGCGAACACGAGCAGCGCGCCGGTGATCTGCGCGGCTGCGGCGACCGCCACGGCAACGAGGACCAGGAAGAGCGCTGAGAGCGCACCGGTGGGCACGCCCGCCGCTCGCGCAAGCTCGCGATCGACGCTCGCAAACCACAGTGGCCGTCCGGCTGCGAGGAGCACCACCAGGATCGCTGCCGTCAGGCCGAAGAGCACAAGGACCTGTGAGCCGGTGATGCCCAGAGGCGAGCCGAAGAGCAGCCCCTCGAGGTTCTCGAGGATGCCGCCATAGAGGGAGAGCGCGAGGAACCCGAGCGCGAGCGCCATCGCCTGCACCGTTCCGATCACCGCGCTCTGCTGCGGTCCCGAGCGCACGCCCGCCCTCAGGCCGAAGAGCGCGATCAGCCCTCCCGCAAGCAGGCAGGCGATGTAGAAGCCGAGCGCGATCGGCAGCGAGGCGAGCGCCGCAAGCGCGCCGCCCGGAAAGGCCATCACGGAGAGGGTGTGCGCGGCGAACGCTTCGCGGCGCACGACGACGTACCAGCCGATCGATCCCGCAAGCAGCGCCGCCGCGCTGCCCGCAGCCAGCGCGTTGTCCATGAAGCTGTAGGCGAACGGGCTTGCCAGCGCCGGCATCGTCAAGCCGCCCTTGACGCGCTCATCGAAGGAGCTCCGGGTGGTGGGCGGGAGCCTCCGGTCCCCCCAGCACCACCAGCCGACCGTCGGTGGTTCTCAGCACGTCGATCGGTGCTCCGTAGAGCTCGGAGAGCCTCGCGCCGGTGATGATCTGCTCCGGCGGGCCGATCGCGCCCTGGCCGCCGGCAAGATAGAGCACGCGGTCCAGATGGGGCAGCAGCGGATTGACGTCGTGCGCCACCAGCAGCGTCGCCAGCGAGCGCTCCTTGCAGAGACGCCCCACGAGCGCGCTCACCGCGGCCTGACTGGAGAGGTCCAGGCCGTTCAGAGGCTCGTCGAGCAGCAGCAGCGCGGGGTCGTGCGCAAGCGCCTGCGCGATCAGCAGCCGCTGCTGCTCCCCTCCCGAGCACTCACCGATCGGGCGCTCCGCAAACTCCCCGGCCTCGACCGCTGCCACCAGCTGCTGAACCTGCGCGCGGCGCTCGTGGGCGCGCGCGAAGGGCCCGGCACGCATGAAGGAGAGCGCGGGCAGCGGCAGCCCGGGTCGACGCCCATCGATGCCCAGGGCAATCAGATCCACCCCTCGCACGCGCGCGCTGCGGTCAAAGGCGCGCCGCTGCGGCAGATAGCCGATCCGCTGGCGCAGCGCACGCAGATTGCGCGCCGAATGGGCTCGGCCTCGCTCGGGAGCCCGCAGGCTGCTCCCGAGCACGCGCGCGCTGCCCGCGCACAGCGGCTGCAGACCGAGCATGACCTGCAGCAGCGTCGACTTTCCGGCGCCGTTGGGACCCAGCACCACGACCAGCTCGCCTGCGCTCAGAGTGAAGTCCAGGTTGCGCCAGATCGTCCGCTCGCCAAGCCGGACCGCAGCCCCCGAGAGCTCAGCCACAGGCTCGGAGCTCATCGACCGCTCGTCGTGCGCAGGGCTCCGATCAGCCTTTCCAGCTCCAACACCTGCCACTGCTCGAAGGTGTCTGACGCAGGCGCGAGCGTCTCTGTGATCGTGACGATCGGTATGTGCGCGGCGCTCGCGATCGCATTTATGCGCTGCACGCTCGGCGTCGCGTTCTGGCTGTTGTACACCCAGACCTTGATCTCGCCAGCGCGCGCCTGCGCTTCGACCGCCTGCTGGTCTGAGGCGCTCACTTCCGTTCCCTCCGAGACCGCCTTCGCATAGCTGTAGGGGGTCATCAAGCGCAGGTGCAGGTATTCGCCAAGCGGCGTGAAGATGGACTCGCTGTAGCCGACCGGGGTGCCGGCGAAGCTGGAGCGGATCTGCCCCACAAGCGCGTGGTAGCGCGCAAGGTCGACCGTCTCGAAGTGGCGCTCCTGCCCTTCGAAGTAGGAGCGATAACGAGGGTCCAACCGCTCGTATTCGGCGCTGATGGCGCCGATGACACGCTGCACCGAGTCGGGTGAGTACCACTGGTGAGGGTCGGCGCCCACCTTCAGCCGAAGCAGCTTGCCCACGTCAAGCACGCTGCGCGTCGAGGCTTCGCTCGCGCTGAGCACGTGCTGCGCCCATTCGTCATAGCCGATCCCGTTCACGATCACCATCTGCGCACCGGCGACCGCTCGCGCATCTTCGGGCGTCGGTTCGTAGTCATGGGGGTCGGTGTCCGGGTTGGTGATGATCGAGCGCACGTGCACGTGCGCGCCGCCGAGCTGCGCAGCGATCGAGCCCCAGAAGTTCTCCGCCGCAACCACCTGCAGCCGCCCCGCCACAGCGGAGGGCGCCACGCTTCCGCAGCCTGCGAGCAGCACGCACGCGCACAGCAGCGCAAGGCCGCCGCCGAGGCGCCGCGGTGGTGTGACTGGCCGTGAGATGTCAGCCGCCCGCCTGAATTTCATGAGACCGAATCTCATTTATATCAGGCGGCAGCCCATCGATCGATCGGCGATCATCATGGCAACCGTTGCACCGCTGCAGCCTGCGAGCATCCAAGCAGCGCCGAGCGCGCTGCAAGCAACCTAGAGAGGAGCACCGATGCACCATCTGAGGATCGATTCCGAAGACGTCCACTCGCCGACCTTCGCCGGGCGCTCGTTCGAGGTCGACGTGCCCAAGTTCCGCATCCCCGCCGCGGGCATGAGCCCGCGCTCCGCCTATGAGCTGGTCCATGACGAGCTGAACCTCGACGGCAATCCAGCGCTCAACCTCGCCTCCTTCGTCACGACCTGGATGGAGCCGGAGGCCGATGCGCTTGCCGCAGAGACGATCGCAAAGAACCTGATCGACCAGGACGAGTACCCGCAGACCGAGGCCATCCACGAGCGCGTGGTGTCGATGATCGCGCGCCTCTTCCATGCGCCCGCGCACGCCAATCCCGTGGGCACGGCGACGATCGGCTCCTCGGAGGCGATATTGCTCGCGATGCTCGCGCACAAGCGCAGCTGGCAGCAGCGCCGGCGGGCAGCCGGCGCCGACGCGAGCCGACCGAACATGGTGATCGGCGCGGACGTCCACACCTGCTGGGAGAAGTTCGCGCGCTACTTCGAGGTCGAGGCGCGCATCGCGCCGATGAGCGAGCAGCGCTACACGATCGGCGCCGATCAGGTGCAGGAGCTGATCGACGAGAGCACGATCGCCGTGGCGGGCCTGCTGGGAACGACCTTCACCGGGCAGATGGATGACCTTGCCGGCATCAACGAGCTGCTCGCGCGGGTCGAGCGCGAGCAGGGATGGCGCATCCCGCTTCACATCGACGCCGCCTCCGGCGGCTTCATCCTTCCCTTCTCGCGGCCCGACCTGGAATGGGACTTCCGGCTCTCGCAGGTACGCTCGATCAACGTCTCAAACCACAAGTACGGCCTCGTCTACCCGGGGATGGGCACGGTGGTCTTCCGCAGCGCCGAGGACCTGCCCGAGGAGCTCGTCTTCCACATCAACTACCTCGGCGGCGACATGCCCAACTACTCCCTGAACTTCTCGCGCCCGAGCAGCGCGGTCATCCTGCAGTACTACAACTTCCTGCGACTCGGCAGGGAGGGATATGAGCGCATCGTCAGCACCGTCCTTGCGAACGCAGCCGCACTGGCGACGGCCGCGGCGAAGATCGATGGGCTGGAGCCCGTCACCGACGGCACGCTGCTTCCCGTCATCGCGCTGCGCGCCAGCGACCCTGCCGAGCTCGACCTCGCGCTGCTCTCACGTCGGCTGCGCGAGCGCGGCTGGATCGTTCCTGCCTACACCCTGCCGCCCGACGCCGAGCACATCGAAGTGCTGCGGATGGTCGTCAAGGAGAGCTTCTCACGCGACATGGTCGATCTGCTGGTCGCTGACCTGCGCGCGGCCGTGCGCGAGCTTCGAGGTGCCAAGCACACGGTGAGGAGACGCGCCCGCCCGCACTGCTAGCGCTGCGCGGGCATGTCCCCCGCTGCTGCGCCATCTGCCTGCGCAGCCGCTGCAAGCCGGCGGCGGCGCCACACGAGCAGTGCGATCAGAGCCAGCACGACCACGATCAGCGCTGCACCGGCGATGTAGCGGAGGGTGTGATGGACCTTCGCCTTCACCGGCGTGTACTCGATCGTCACGGGCACGCCGGCGGCAAGCAGCATCGCCTGCAGCTTCGGCTCTTCGTGACCCGGATAGGCGACAAGCATGTGCTTGCCACCCCACAGAAGCAGATGCAGGTGCTGGGCAACCTTGTTGAATTCCGCTTCCTTGATCTGGCCTGACCTAAGCTGCGATTCAAAGGTCGCGCGGCTCTCTTCGATGTAGACCGGGATCACCTTCGGCGGCGCCGTCGCAGTGGTCACGGTCGCTGTGCGCGGCCAGGCCGCGCCTGCGGCGGCGAGCCACGCTGCTGCAAGCGCCAAGCCGACGGCGGGGAGGCGCAGGCGCGCTCCTGCCAAGGCGCGAGCGCAAAGGGCCAGGCCGCGAGGGCGGCGGCGCCGGCGCTGCGAGGTACGCGTGCGCTGGGCGCCGCCTGGCGGGAGAGCTCTCATCGCCATCAGCTTACCCGCGTGGGCAGTTGCGGCGCGCGGCGGCGGCAGATCGCCAGCGCGCCTCCAGGCCAGGGCGTCGAGGCTGGGCTGCCGTGCGTGCAATCCTACGGCTCGACGCCGCGCCTGCCGATACCTTGAGTGGCGATGGCTGTCGGAGCTAAGAACAAACGCAACGACCCCCACGGCAAGGGCAAAGGCACGGTTGCCGTGGTGCTCTCTGGCGGCGGCGCCCGCGGCGCCTATGAGGCCGGCGCGCTCTCTGTGATCGTGCCCACGCTCGTCGAGCGCGGAGAGACGCCGACGCTGTTCATCGGCTCATCGGTGGGCGCGCTCAACGCCGCCGGTCTTGGCGGGCTCTGGCACCTTGGCGCCGACGCCGCTGTCGAGGCGGGCCTCGAGATCTGGCGTGCGGTTGAGAAGAGTGCGGTGATCAAGCCGATCCTGGCCTGGCAGGTTCCTGTGACTGCGCTGCGCTACGCGGGCGGCATCCTCTCGCTGCCGAGGGTGCGCGTGCCCAGCCTCCTCGATCCTGAGCCGCTGCGCGAGAACCTCTCGCGCTGGATCGACTGGTCCGGGCTGCACCGCAACGTCAGGTCGGGGGTGATCGACGGCGTGGCGGTGGTCGCAACCGCTGCCGCCAGTGGGCGCACGGTGGTCTTTGCCGAGGGCGCGCAGGAGGGCCTCTCAGCGCTGGCCCGGCGGCGCTCGCACGTCATCTCCTACTATCAGACGCGGCTTGCGCCCGAGCACGTGCGGGCGTCGGCTGCGATCCCGATCTTCTTCCCGCCGGTCTGCGTTCACTCGCCGCGCGGCGCAGCCGGTTGGTACATCGACGGCGGCACGCGCCTGAACACGCCGCTCAAGCCGGCGCTCGACCTGGGCGCCGAGCGCCTGGTCATAGTCGGTATGGACTCGGTGAGCGCGCCGCTTGACCCGGGCGAGCGGCTGAACGGAGACGGCGGGCCCCCAGACTTTGGCGACGGGGCGCTCCACGTCCTGCAGGGTCGCCTGGTTGACCCGATGATCGAGGACGTGCGCATGCTCGGCAACGCGAACCTGTTCTTTGCCGACGGCGACACCGCCGCAAACGACTACCGCGCCGCGCGCGGCAAGCCCCCATACCGAGTGGTCCCCTACATCTTCGTGGCGCCCAAGGAGCACGGCGCGATCGGCAGGCTTGCATCGCAGATCTTCAAGGAGAACTACGGCGGCCTGGGGTCGATCAAGGGCCTCAAGCGGCTGCGCCGACTGATCGGCCTGCAGGACACCGACTTCCGGCTGCTCAACCGCCTGCTCGGCGCCGAGTCGCCGACCCACGGCGAGCTGCTCAGCTACCTCTTCTTCGACCATGACTTCATCGAAGGCATGATCGAGATGGGCAAGGCGGACGCCAGGCGCTGGCTGGAGGAACCGCCCGGCCTGGCCGACCCCTGGCAGATCGGCCCGCTCGACCGCTTCATCAACGAAGGTCGCCGAGGGACAGCCAAGCGCGAGCGGGTCGCCTGAGCGCTCGCCTGCCAGCCGGGCGCGCTGAGCGCCTGCTGCGCGCTCTCAGTCCTGCTTGGACAGCGCCTGCATCGTGCGCCGGCTGAGCCAAAGGCCGACCGCGCTCCAGGTCAGCAGCACCAGGACATCAGAGCCGACCAGCCCGCCACCGCGGCTGAAGGGCTCAAACGCCGGCTGCAGCCCGCGCGAGACGTGAAAGAGAGGAAAGAGCTCGCCAATTTCACGCAGCACGTGCGCACCCTTTTCAAGCGGGAAGAAAACATCGGAGATGAAGGAGAGCGGCAGCGTGACGAACATAAGCACCGGCATGCCGCTGTCCGGTCGTGGGATCAGTCGCGCCACCGCGATCCCCAGGCTGGTGAAGCATGCGCTTGCAAGCATCAGCGTCAGCACGAACCCCGGCAGCTCGCCGGCCTCCAGGTGGGCGCCGTAGAGGGCCACGCCGACGACCAGCAGCAGAACGGTCGCGGCGACGATGGTGAGCACGTTTGACAGCACAACCGCAAGCAGATAGAGGGTGGGCGGCATCGGCGTCACGCGCAGGCGCTTGAGGATCCCGTCGTAGCGCAGGTAGGCGATCGCCATCGCAATGTTCGTGAAGCCGATGACCATCACCGCGTAGGCGATGATCCCGGGGACGTAGAAGTTGATGTAGGGGATGTTGTGCAGCGAGGCGACCCTGCCATGAATGATCGCGCCGAAGATGAGCAGGAACATCAGCGGAAAGGCAAAGGAGGTGAGAGCCCGGCGGCGATTGCGCCAGAAGGCGCGCTGCTCGTAGATCACCTGCCGCCCGAGCAGGGCGAGGTCGCGGGCCGGCGAGCCTCGCGTGCCCCCGGTGGGCAGGATCGGCGCGGCGGCACCAGCACCCTCCGACTCGCTCTGCCCTCTTGAGACCGAGAGCTCGCCCGCAGAGCTCATCTTCCACGCGCTCCCTCTCGCTCGTGCAGGCTCAAGCCGGCCGGCGCCTCTGCTGCTTCGGTCAAACGCAGATAGACGTCCTCGAGCGTGGGCTGGGCGACCGAGAAGGCGCGCAGCTCAAGCGAGCGCTCAAGCGCCCAGCCACAGATGGCGTGCGCCGCGCGCAGGCCCTCGCTACAGCGGATCAGCACGCTCTCCCCGTCGCGCTCGAGCGCCGCATCTGGGGGCAGCTGCGGCAGGTCATCCGGGCGGAAGCCCTCAGGGGCGATGAAGCGGATCTCGGTCGGCAGGCGCTCGCGACCGCCGAGGTCCTCCGGCGTGCCCTCTGCGACGATCTCCCCGGCTCGCATCACGACGATGCGGTCGGCCAGGTGCTGCGCCTCGTCCATGAAGTGCGTGGTCAAGAAGACCGTCTTGCCGAGCGAGCAGAGCGAGCGGATGGTGCTCCACGCCGCACGGCGCGCGTGCGGGTCAAAGCCCGTCGTCGGCTCATCGAGGAAGAGCACGTCCGGGTCGCCCACGAGCGCGAGCGCGAGGTCAAGTCGCCGCCGCTGGCCGCCGGAGAGCGCCTCAGCGCGAGTGCCGGCCTTGGCGTCCAGCTCGACCAGCTCGATCAGCTCGCCCACCGAGCGCCGGCGTGGGTAGTAGCTGCCATACATCGTGATCAGCTCGCCCACCGTCAGATCGTGCTGGATCCCGCAGGACTGCAGCACGACGCCGATCCGCTCGTGCAGCGCCCGCTCGCCGCGCGCCGGGTCAAGTCCCAGCACGCGCACCACGCCCGAGCTGGGCACGCGGTGACCCTCGAGGATCTCCGTGCAGGTCGTCTTGCCGGCTCCGTTTGGCCCAAGCATGCAGAAGACCTCGCCCGGTGCGACCGTGAAGGAGACGCCGCGCAGAGCGTGCAGGTCGCCGTAGCGCTTGTGCAGCTCCCTCACCTCGATCGCTGCAGCCATCGCCACAGAGCATAGATCGACCGAGCGCGGCGCCCGCGGAGGGCTCAGCGCCGCGCCGCCAGCTTCTGGCGCGCCGCCTTCTGGCGCTTGTTCTTGTCCAGCTCGACCTTGCGCAGGCGAACGCTTAGCGGCGTCACCTCGACGCACTCGTCGAAGTTGATGAACTCGAGCGCCTCGTCGAGCGTCAGCCGCCGAAACGGCACCGGCCGCTCGAGCACCTCGGCGGTGGAGGAGCGCATGTTGGTCAGGTGCTTCTCACGGCAGGGATTGACATCGAGATCACCGGCGCGGGCGCTCTCGCCGACGATCATGCCTTCATAGACCTCCTCACCGGGACCGACGAAAAGCGTCCCGCGATCCTGGAGGCCGATCAGCGCATACTGCGCCGTGCTGCCGCGACGGTCGGCGACGAGCGCGCCGCTGGGCCGCGTCTTGAGCTCGCCGGCATAGGGCTCAAAGCCCTCGAAGACATGGTTTGGTATCGCCGTGCCACGGGTTTCGGTGAGCAGCTCGCGACGCAGCCCGATCAGGCCCCGGGTAGGGATCAGGTAGTCCATCCGCACCCATCCCGAGCCATGGTTTGCCATGTGCTCCAGGCGCCCCTTGCGCTGCGCCACCAGCTGCGTCACGGTGCCCACGTGCTCCTCAGGCACGTCGATCGTCAGCCGCTCCACCGGCTCGTGGCGCCTGCCGTCGATCTCATGCTCAACCACCCGCGGCTGCCCGACCGTCAGCTCGAAGCCCTCACGCCGCATCACCTCGACCAGCACCGCAAGCTGCAGCTCGCCGCGACCCTGAACCTCCCATGTGCCCGGGACTCCCTCCTGATCCAGGTCGCGCACTCGCAGCGACACGTTCCCGACCAGCTCCGAGTCCAAGCGTGCACGCAGCTGGCGCGCGGTCAGCTTGTCGCCCTCGCCGCCTGCGAGCGGCGAGGTGTTTACGCCGATCGTCACGGAGAGCGCGGGCTCCTCGACGGCGATCGGCGGCAGCGGCAGCGGCTGGGCAGGATCGGCGATCGTCTCGCCGATCGTGACCTCCGCGATGCCCGCCAGCGCGACGATCTCACCGGCGGCCGCCTCCTGCACGCCCACGCGCTCCAGGCCCTCGGTGAGGAACAGCTCGCTGATCGAGGCCCGCTCGATGCGCCCGTCGCGATGACACCAGGCGACCTGGCTGCCGGCGCGGATGACACCCGAGCGCACGCGACAGATCGCAAGCCGCCCCAGGTAGGGCGATGCGTCGAGGTTCGTCACGAGCGCCTGCAGCGGCAGCTGTGGATCGTAGATCGGCGGCGGGATGTGCTCAAGGATCGCGTCAAAGAGCGGGCGCAGGTCCTCGCCTTCGCTGCCCGTTGCGTCATAGTCGCTGCAGGCACGACCGGCGCGAGCGTTGCAGTAGATGATCGGGAACTCGATCTGGGAATCGTCGGCCTCCAGATCGAGGAAGAGCTCGTAGACCTCGTCGACCACCGCCGCCACGCGCGCGTCGTCGCGATCGATCTTGTTGATGACGAGGATGATCGGCAGGCGCGCTTCAAGCGTTTTACGCAGCACGAAGCGTGTCTGCGGCAGCGGGCCCTCGGAGGCGTCGACGAGCAGCAACGCCCCATCCACCATCGTCAGCGCCCGCTCGACTTCACCGCCGAAGTCCGCGTGGCCGGGGGTGTCGACGATGTTGATCTTCACGCCCTCGTAGTGGACTGCGGTGTTCTTGGCAAGGATCGTGATGCCGCGCTCGCGCTCGATCTCGCCCGAGTCCATCACCAGCTCTGCGACCTCCTGACCGGCGCGAAAGGCGCCCGATTGGTGCAGCATCGCGTCGACCAGCGTCGTCTTGCCGTGGTCGACGTGGGCGATTATCGCGATGTTGCGGATGTCCGAGCGCGTGGCTGTCAAAACGAGCTGAGGGTAGCGGTCAGGCGACCTGGCGCCCGCATCTAGCCCGATCTGCCGCCCACGGCGACGCGCCGCGCGACCGCCAACCCAAAGCGTCCGAGCGCCAGCGCCGCCGGCGCACGCTCGGCCTGGGCGATCACTTCCTCCAGCGCCGCAGCGAAGCGGCGGATCTCCGCCTCCTCGATCATCAGCGCCGGCAGCGCCTTGATCACGTTCATGCGGTGGCCTGCAACCTGGCAGAATATGCGATGGCGGTGGAAGAGCGGCACGATCACCGTCTGCGCGAAGAGGCCCGGCTGAGCGTGCTCGACACGACGCCACAGCCCGCCGCGCGCGAGGCCCGCCGGTGGCGCCAGCTCGATCGCCCACATCAGCCCCAGCCCGCGCACCGCGCGGACGACCTCGTAGCGGTCTGCGAGCGGCCTGGTGAGAGCAAGCAGGAGCTCGCCCATGCGCTGCGCGCGCTCGATCAGTCGCTCATGCTCGAGCACGCGCAATGTCGCCAGAGCGGCTGCCGCGGCAAGGTCGTTGCCGCCGAAGGTGGATCCGTGGCGGACCGCGCGCTCCATGCCGTCGAAGACCGCATCGAATGCAGATCGCGAGACGAGCACGGCGCCGACCGGGACCAGGCCCCCGGAGAGCGCCTTGGAGAGGCAGATCAGGTCCGGCTCAAGACCCCAGTGCTCGAGCGCCAGGAAGCGGCCGGTGCGCCCCAGCCCAGTCTGCACCTCGTCGCAGATCAGCAGCGCGCCGCTCGCATGGCAGAGCTGCTGGGCGGCCTGCAGGTAGCCGTCCGGAGGCAGGTTCACGCCCTTGCCCTGGACCGGCTCGACGATGAACGCCGCAACGTCGCCCGCTGCAAGCTCGCGCTCGAGCGCATCACGATCGCCGAAGGGCACGGCGCTGCAGGCTGGGAGCAGCGGACCGAAGCCCGTGCGAAACTCCTCGTTGCCGTTGACCGAGAGCGAGCCCAGCGTGAGGCCGTGAAATGCATGCTCGGCATAGAGGATCCGCGGCCGGCCGGTTGCCGCGCGAGCAATCTTGATCGCCGCCTCCACCGCCTCGGTTCCGGAGTTGGCGGGGACCATCGCCGCCACCGAGCGCGGCGCCCGGGTGATCAGCGCCTCGGCAAGCGCGCCTGAGAGCAGCGTGACGCCCAGCTGGGGCAGGTTGCCGGTGCGCGCTGCAAGCACCGCCTCCACGGCCGCAGCGGCCTCGGGGTGGTTGCGTCCGATCGCAAAGACGCCATAGCCGCCGAAGAGGTCGAGGTAGCGCTCGCCGCGGTCATCGATCAGATGCGCGCCCTCCCCGCGCACCCAGCGGCGGTGGAAGCCGAGCGTGCGCAGAATGCGCCCCACCTGGGGGTTGAGGAAACGGTCGTTGAGCTCAAGCTCCTCGCCCGCCCGCTGCGCAAGGATCTCCGCGATGGCCGGCACAGGCGCCGGAGCGCGCCCGCGCGCGCCGCTGCGCTCGGTCGCGCGCGCTCTCCCCCGCCCGTTTGCGCTTCCAGATCTCATCGCCTCTCGCACCCTCCACAGCCTACGCCGCAGCTTGCCGCCACCGCAGCGCTGCAGCGCCTGGCACAGATCCCGCCGCCCGCGCCCCGCAACACGCCTCCAGAGCGGCTACGCGGCGTCGGCTGAGCCCACAAGCTCCTTCGCCCGTCTGCGCTCGGGCGAGACGACCACCACGTTCCAGGCCAGGCCGAGCCTGCCCATCAGCGCGATCAGAACTGCTGAGAGGTCGGGCTGGCGCCAGCCGAAGCCGTGCGCTGCCGATGTCGGGAAGGCGTGGTGGTTGTTGTGCCAGGCCTCGCCGAAGGTCGGAAGCGCAAGCCAGAGCAGGTTGCGCGACTCGTCGTCGGTCGCGTAGGGCCGACTACCGAAGAAGTGGCAGAGCGAGTTGATCGAGTAGGTGACGTGGTGCACCAGCAGCATGCGGATTGCCCCGCCCCAGAGCAGGCCCGTCAGCCCGGCTCGCAGCGAGCCGCCGATCGCGTAGCCCATCGCGAAGGCCGCCGCGAGGCCGCCGATCGCCCATACCAGGAAGGTGCGGTCGACGAAGGAGATGACCGGGTCCGCCAGCAGGTCCGGGGCGTAGCGTTCATGGGACCCGCGCTCGCTGTGAACGAAGAGCCAGCCCAGATGGGCGTGCAGGAGGCCGCGCAGCACGCCCCTGAGACCGTCGCCGTGGCCGACGTGGGGACTGTGCGGGTCGCCCGGCAGATCCGAGAAGGCGTGGTGCTTGCGGTGGTCGGCGACCCACGAGATCACCGGGCCCTCGATCGCCGCGGAGCCGAGGACCGCAAAGAGCCCCCGCACCACCGGGTAGGTGCAGAAGGAGCGGTGGGTCAGCAGCCGATGAAAGCCGACCGTCACGCCAAGTCCGGTCAGCGCGTACATGACGGCGAGCACGACGAGGTCTGAGGGCTGCAGCAGCCCGTCCCACATCTGCCAGGCCGCCACTGCGAGCGCAAGCATCGGCACGACCGTCACGATCGCAGTCAGCGTCCGCTGGCGATTCTCGTTGTAGACCGGCTGGACATCGTCGCGGGAGCAGCGACGATCTGGCGAATCGGCGTGCAGCGCCGCATTCTGTGCGTTGTGCCCAGCTTCCATCATCTTCTGCGATCGGACTCCAAGGGCCAAGAACTTTAGCCCGCCGCCTCGAGCCTCGAGCCGCTAGCGTCTCGCCCGTGACGCTCCTTTCCTCCACTGCGCCGCTGCGCTCAGCCCTCGCGCAGGCGCTTTCCGAGCGTCCCTTCGCGCTGCGCTTCTGGGACGGCAGCGAGATCGCTGCGACCGAGCCGGGCGGCCCGACGATAACGGTGCGCTCGCCCACCGCGATTGCCCACCTGCTGCGCGCGCCCGGGCAGCTCGGGCTCGGACGGGCATACGTGAGCGGCGCGCTTGAGGTCGACGACCTTGATGGCCTGCTCGGCCTGCTTGAGGGCTTCAGCGCCCCAAAGCTGGATCGCGCGCAACGCGCGCGCCTGGCGCTGGCGGCCGTGCGCGCGTGTGGTCTCTGCCTTCCGCCACGCGTGCCGGAAAGCGAGCTGCGACCGCGCGGTCGCCGCCACTCGCGTGAGCGGGACCTGCGCGCGGTCCGCCACCACTACGACATCTCAAACGAGCTCTTTGCGCTGTTCCTGGACCGCTCGATGACCTACTCCTGCGCGATCTTCTCGCGCGGGGCGCGCACGCTGGAGGAGGCACAGGAGGCCAAGCTCGATCTGATCTGCAGGAAGCTTGACCTGCGCGAGGGCGAGCGCATGCTCGACGTGGGCTGCGGCTGGGGCAGCATGCTGCTGCACGCCGCGCGCAACTACGGCGTGCGGGCGCTTGGCATCACCGCCTCACCCGCGCAGGCGCGACTCGCAGCCGAGCGCGTGCGCGCGGCCGGCCTCGCCGAGCAGATCGAGGTTCGCCTCGCCGACTACCGCGATCTTGCCGGCGAGCGCTTCGACGCGATCTCCTCGATCGGCATGGTCGAGCATGTCGGCGCCGTCCAGATCGACGACTACGCAGCGCGGCTGCAGGCACTGCTTCGCCCCGGCGGGAGGCTGCTCAACCACGGCATCGCGCGCCTGCGCCACGGCGATCCCGAGGCAGGCCCCTTCTCCGAGCGCTACGTGTTCCCGGATGCCGCGCCGCTGCATCTCTCGAGGATCCTCTCCGCACTCGAGCGCGCTGGCCTGATCGTTCGCCACGTGGAGGGCTTCGCGGAGGACTATGCGACGACGCTCGCGCACTGGGCCGAGCGCCTGGAGCAGAGCCGCGAGCGAGCCGTTGCCATCGCGGGCGCGGAGCGCATCCGCGTGCTGCGTCTCTATCTCCGCGTCGCACGCGCCGGCTTTCGCTCCGGCTTCCTCTCCGTCTACCAGGTGCTCTGCGCAGCACCGCCGAGCGCGCAAGCGTCCGTGGACTTCGACCATCCGCCCATCCCGCTGCCGCTCTCCTAAGCAAGCGGCGCCCACGAGACGATCACTGCGGCTGAGGGCGCAAGCAGCCCGCGGCAGCGCCTCCCCACTGTCTCTCCCCCTACCTCAACCCCCACCTCAGATCCATGAAGCACCAACTCGCGCGGCTGCTCGCATCGCTATCGGCATCTGCGCTCGCGCTCGCGGTGGCCTCCTCGGCGGGCGCTCAGGAGCTCAGCAGCCAAGCCGGCGGCAGCGCTTGGGCTGCCGTTGGCGCACCGCCGCGCGCCCTTGCCAGCGCCGCCGCCCAGGCACCCGAAGAAGCGCCTTCGGAAGCGCAGGAAGCGGGTCTGCCGGCAGGAGAAGGCGCCGGCGAAGAAGCCTCTGGCGAAGAAGCCAGCGCTGGCGGCGCCGGCGAAGAAGCGCTGGAAGGCGAAGCGCCTGCCGCTGAAGAAGCCGCCGAAGAAGGCGAAGAAGGGGCACCATCGCCGCCGAGGGGCGGCGCGAGGCGCTCTCAGCGCATCAAGCTGAGCAGCCTTCAGCTGAGCCCAGGCACCCGCACACGCCTGCACAGCGGCCGCCTGCGGATCGGGCAGATAGCCCTCAGCTTCAGAGCCTCTCAGGGCGAGCAAGTGACCGTGCAGATCCGGCGCAGCAGCGCGCGCTCCCGCACCACGCTGTGGCGACCGCTGGAGCCCTCGCTGCGCCTGCGCGCGCATCGCGGTCTCAATCGCGTCAGGCTGAGAGGCAGCTTGCAGCTGCCACCCGGCGCCTACAGGATCGAGCTTGCGGCATCCGACGGCGTCAGGCGCACGCTCCTGCTGCGCCTGCGCTGAGCGCGCACTAGCATCCGCCCAAGGCCTGCGCTGCCTGCATGCGCTGCGGCAAGCTGCCGCTGTGGCGCGGTCGCTCGCCCTGCGCCCGGTCGCAGGGCGCGATCTCCTCTGCAGGAGCGGCCAGGGCGACGAGGAACACAAGCGCTCAGGAGATGGCAAGCGGCAACACCACGCAGAGAGCAACTGCGCCGGCACCGGCGGCGGCGCCGAGCGGGCTGCAGGTCACCCACGAGGCCTCCGCTCACGCGCCCCCCGCAGCAGCCCACAGGCGTCCTCCGACGCCGCCACGCAGCGCGCGTGGGCGCAGGCTCGCGATGCTCTCGCTGGCCTTCCTCGCGGTCGGCTACGCGACCCTCTTCCAGAGCTACTCCTGGAACCAAACCGCGTCCTTTGACCTGATCCGCTCGCTCGCGGAAGGGCACACGAGCATCGACCGCTACCAGTCCAACACCGGCGACAAGGCCTACTACAGGGGCCACTGGTACTCGGCGCGCGCGCCCGGCCTGGCGATGCTCTCGCTGCCCTTCTACAAGCTGCTCAAGGCGCTCGACGCAGAAGCGTGGGCACGCGAAACCGAGGTCGAGCCGCACGGCAACGCAACGATCGCGCTCGTCGGGCTCTTTGGCAACGTGCTGCCTGCGCTCATCATGCTGGGCCTGCTGCTGCGCATCGGCGAAGAGCTTGAGCCAGGCTTCGGCCTGGCCGGCGCGGTCACCACCGGCCTGGGGACGATCGCAGCCTTTCTTGCGACGCTGCTCTTCACGCACATGCTTGCGGCGTCACTGGGATTCGGCGCCTTCGCCCTGCTCTACACCGAGCGCCACGGCCCCGAGCAACACCGGCGGCTGCTTGGAGCCGGGATCCTGGCGGGCTATGCGATCACAACCGAATATCCGCTCTTCCTGGTCGCCGTCCTGCTCGGTCTCTATGCCACCTTCGGGGCGCATCGGCGGCGCCCGGCGACGCGCGCGCTGCGCGCCCTGGCCTACGGCAGCGGCTGCCTGCTCGGCGTGCTGCCGCTGGCGCTCTTCAACCACTTCGCCTTCGGCTCGCCCTTCCACGTCGCCTACGACAACATCCCCCGCCAGCAGCAGGGCTTCTTCGGGATCGACGCGCCGAGCCTGCGCGTGCTGGCAACGCTCCTCTTCTCCTCGCGTGGTCTCTTGACGATCTCGCCTGTGCTTGGGGCCGCAGCGGTCGGGATCTTCCTCCTGTACCGCGCCGGCGATCGCGCGGAGGCGCTCCTGGTGGGCGGCGTGTGCGCGCTCTATCTGACCTACAACTCGGGCTATTACCTCCCCTTCGGCGGCGCAAGCGCCGGTCCACGCTTGCTGATGCCGATCATCCCCTTCCTCGCGCTCGGGCTGCCGCTTGCCTTCCGCCGCTTCCCGGCGGCAACGCTCGCGCTGGCGGGCGCCTCGGCGACAATGACACTGGTCGCGCTGATCACCCACCCCCTCGTCGGTTATGAAACGGAGACGATCAAGTGGGCTCGCTACCTGCTGCGCGGTGACTTCCAGCGCACGATCGCAAGCGCCTATGGCCTCGGCCATGGCTGGGGGGGCATCTGGCCCATGCTCGCCTGCGTGGCGCTCGCGCTCGTGCTTGCGCTGCGCAGCGAAGGCGCCCTGCTGCGCGCGCTGCGCGTGCCGGGGCGCCGGGCGCTCGTGGGCGCGATTGCGATACTTGCGCTGTGGGCCGCGTTTGCAGCGCTTGGGCCGACCGCTCTGGGCATCGACCACCAGGGCCTGCTCGACATCGCTTCCGCCGAAGGAGCACCGGGCCTGGTCGCGCGCGCCGAGCGTTACGGCAGCGATCCCCTGGGAGTCCTTGCAGGCATCGCGGCCGGCGTCGCTGCGCTGGCGCTGATCGCAGCCCACGTGGGGGCGACCGCACGTGCGTCCAGTCGCAATGCCGCAGCTCAAGGTGCAACGTGATCAAACCGATTCAAGCCTCAGCCAGGTCCACTGGTCGACAGCTGCTGCTGCTCACACGGGCGCGGCCATAAGATGTCCCGAGCCTCCCCCCACTCGAAATCCAGGGCAAGCGTTGTCTCTGCGACCGCGCGCAGGGCCGCAGCGCTTGCTACAGCGCTTGCGCTGACATCGACAGCCACCGCGGCGGCAGGTGCAAGGGCGGCGCTTGCAGCGAGCGACGAACGACCGCTGCCCGCCGCCGACTACGCGGTGCGCCCGGTCTGCTCCCCGGCTGGGCCCTCGGCGGCGGAGCGCGCCCGCTGCCTGGCGCTTGCGCTGGTGCCGATCACCCCGGCGGCGCGCGCCCGCAGCACCCCGCTCGGCGTGCTCTACACCACGCCCACCATCCGTGCCCGCGAGCTGGCCGCCGCGCGCGCGGCGGCACATGCCAGGACGCCCACGGAGGCTCGGCGCACTGCGGCGCCAGGCACGGCAGCGAGCTCGGGCCTTGCGGCTGAAGGCAGGTATGGCCTCACGCCGCTTGACCTCCACCACGCCTATGCGCTGCCCGAAACGACGCCTCAAGCTGAATCGCAGCTGGTGGCCCTCGTCGATGCCTACGCCGACCCTAAGATCGAATCCGACCTGGCGACCTTCGCCAGCGAATTCGGGCTGCCTCAATGCAGCGCCGAAAGCCACTGCCTGAGCGTGCTTGATCTGCGCTCGCCCTCCGAACCGCTGAGCCGCAAAGAAAAGGAAGAACAGGCGGAATGGGACCAGGAGATCTCGCTTGACGTGGAGACCGTCCACGCGATCTGCACGAGCTGCCGAATCCTGCTTGTCGAGGCTGCCTCCAGCTACGTCTCAGCGCTCGATGAAGCCGAGAGCGTCGCGGTGGGCCACGGCGCTACCGAGATCTCCAACTCGTGGGGCTCCAGCGAGCCGAGCTCCGAAGTCGAAGCCTTCGACCACCCAGGGGTCGCCATCACCGCCGCCGCCGGCGACAACGGCTACCGCAACTGGATGCTCGGGCCCGAAAATGAACACGTCGACTACCCTGCCGCCTCGCCGCATGTCCTGGCGGTCGGCGGCACGCGCCTGGAGCTCGGCCCCAGCGGCGAATGGCTGGGCGAGCGCGTCTGGAACGGCAAAGGCGCGACCGCCGGCGGCTGCGCCGAAGCGCTCACAGCAGGCGGCGCGCCGCTGTTTGCCGCCCCGGCCTGGCAGCTTGCGCTCCCTGATTGGCCGCAGGTGGGCTGCGGCGCTCAACGTGCCGTATCCGATGTGGCCGCCGACGCGGATCCCTACACAGGTATCGCGATCTACGACTCGGTCTCCGCGGGCGGGGTATCCGGCTGGCAGACGATCGGCGGCACGAGCCTTGCCTCGCCGATCATCGCAGCGACCATCGCCCTGGCGGGAGGCGTTGCGCCCGAATACAAGTACGTCGCCGAACCGCTCTATGAAAACGCAAAGCTTCATCCGAGCGCCCTGCATGGTGTCAGCGAAGGCTCAAACGGCGAATGCAAGCGCGGCTACAACGCCGAAGACGGCCTCTCGCTCTGCACCACTGCCGAAGAGGGCGAAAGCTGCGCACAGCACCTGATCTGCGTGGCCGGATCAGGCTTCTCGGGACCGGTCGGGCTCGGCACCCCCCACGGCTACTCCGCCTTTGCCAAGCCTGGCAGCATCCCGGCGCCGAGCGAAGAACCCGGCACCGGCTCGGGTGCAGGATCGGGCGCGAGCACGACAACCACAACCACCGCCTCGACCAGCAGCGGCACGGCGGCGACGCTCAGCGAATCCACCAGCGCCCAGACGACCACGACCGCGCTTGCGACCAGCACAACCACCGCGAGCACCACCACGGCAAGCGCCGGGCGCAACGGCTCAGAAGCACGCGCGGCGCAGGTGGCGCGGCTGTGGCTTGCGCCGCGCACACGCCGTGCGCTGCGATCCAAGGCTCGCAGGCCGCGCCTGCGCCAGATTGCCTTCCGCGCGCTGCTCAGCCGACCACAACAGGCGCGCGCGCTCCTCTATCGCCTCCTGCGCAGCGCGCACGGGCGGCTGCGCCTGCGGGCGCTCGGCTCACCGCTCCTCCTTGCAGCAGGGCGCGTCCGCATCGCCGGCCACCTGCGCGGCAGGCTGCTGCTTGCCCCCGGCCGCTACCGGCTGGTGCTGGTGCTCGCGTCAGGCAGCCGTCGCGCGCTGGCCTTCAGCGTCGGCTGAGGGCGCTGACTGCGTCCGGCGCAAGCGCTCATACGTTCGCTGAGAGCGCTGCCGCCGGCGCATTGGGCGGCAAGCGCCGAGGAAGGGCAGATGCCGGCCGTGGAGCGGGCTTGGCGGGCGGTGCTAGAACAGACGTCCAGCGGCGGAGGCCGGCGTGCAGCGCAGGTCGCTCATATGCACGTCCGCTTGCAGCGCTAAAAATTCAGTGCCGCCGCCGAGGCAGCCGATCCTTGCCGGGAGCCGTCCCGTCCGCTTATGGAAGACCGCGCGGTCGGCTCATGTCCCCCCCTAGCAGTCGAATCAATCAAGGCAAGGAAGCCGAGCATGGCAGCGATCAGTGGTCTGCGCACGCGCACAGCGATGCTTACAGCAGCAACGGGCGCGCTGCTCCTGCTCGGCTCAGCCAGCGGCGTGACGGTCGCCTGGGCGACCGTCACGCCGCTCTCGTCCGCCAACTACACCAGCCGCGCGGTCTGCGCGCCGCCGGCGCCCGGGCACGCCGCTTGCCTCGCCTTTGCGCTGCTGCCGCTGAGCGCGACCGCGCGCGCCCACGTTCGTCCGCTCGCGACCGGCAGCGCGCGGGCGATACCCGCAGCGAGCGCCGCCGCAGGCGCCTACGGCCTGCGCCCGGCCGACCTGCACTCCGCCTACAGCCTCCCCACCGAAGCGCCTCCTGGACAGACGGTTGCTGTCGTCGACGCCTTCGACGATCCCAACATCGAAGCGGATCTTGCCGTCTATGACCGTGAATTCGGGCTTCCCGAATGCACCGGGGCAAACGGCTGCCTGACGAAGGTCAACGCTGCGGGCGCCGCCTCGCCGCTGCCGCCGGCCAGCGGCGAATGGTCCTTCGAGATCGCCCTTGACGTCGAGAGCGTGCACGCGATCTGCGAGAACTGCCACATCCTGCTTGTCGAGGCCTCCTCGAGCTCAGATCAGGCGCTCGCGGAAGCTGAGCAGCGCGCCTACCTTGCCGGCGCGACCGAGATCACCAACTCCTTTGGCGGACCCGAGCCGGCGACTGAAAATGAAGCCTACAACCACCCCGGCGTCGTGATCACGGCCGCAGCCGGCGACAACGGCTACCTCGGCTGGGCTGCGCCGCAAGCCAGGGAACGCGGCTACGCCGACTACCCGGCCTCCTCGCCGCACGTGATCGCGGTCGGCGCCACCCACCTGAGCCTCTCCGAAAGCGGCCAATGGCTCTCTGAAGCGGTCTGGAACAACGGGCAGGGCGCAAGCGACAGCGGCTGCGCCGCCAGCTTTGCCGCGCCACCGTGGCAGCTCGCGCTGCCCAACTGGGCGTCCGTCGGCTGTGGCTCACAGCGCGCGGTCACCGACATCGCAGCCGTCGGCGACCCCTACACGGGCGCCGCGATCTATGACTCGGCGCCCTGGGGCGGCTACACGCTGGGATGGGTGACGGCGGGCGGCACCAGCCTTGCCGCTCCGATCATCGCCGCAGCGTACGCGCTTGCGGGCGGCGTGCGGGGGCACGCCTACGCGGCGCAGGCCCTCTACGAAAACGCGCGCAGCGACCCCGGAGCCTTCCACGACATCACAAGCGGCGCAAACGGCGAATGCCACCGGCCGAGCAGCACAGAAGGGCTCTCGGGCTGCAGCAGCGCTGAAGCGGGCGCCGACTGCGCGCTGGCTGCGATCTGCGTCGCCGGCGCAGGCTACGACGGCCCAAGCGGCCTCGGCTCGCCTGACGGCCTGGGCGCCTTTGCGCCAACCGGCGCGCGGGCGCTGGGCCTCAGCGAAGGTGGCGCCGGCCGGGCGCAGAGCGCGCCGATCAGCAAGCAGCCCGCGGGGCCGCTTCCGCCCACGCGCTCAGTCAACCGCCGCCGCAGGGCACCCTCGCCGGTGCTCTCGCGCCTGCGCCTCAGCGCAGCCACGCAAGGCGCGCTGAGGCGCCACCGGCTGCTGCGTGCGCTTGCCTTCTCGTTCCGGATCACCGCCGCTGCGCCGGTCGAAGCGCGCCTGTTGTGGATCGACGCTGCCCGCAGCGCGCGATCGGCGCGCCGCGGTGCCGCTCGCGGTGGTGCGCGCTCGAGCGTCGTCGCGAAGCTCACACGCAGGGCCCATCGCGGCAGGAACGAGCTTGCGCTGCACCCCAGGCGGCTGGCCGCGGGCAGCTACCGCCTAGTGCTGATCCTTCCCGGCGAGCCCGCGCGCACGATCAGCTTCTCCGTCTCCTGAGACCTCGGGGGCAAGTGCGGCGGCCGGCCTGCTCGGCTCCGGCCGCCGCGCCTGCGGAGCCACCGCAGGCCTCGCGGCCGGGCCGCTCCCGTTGCCGTGCGGTATGCCCGCAGCGGCGTAGGCGTCGGCCTCATCAAGCGTCTCATGCTCGAGCAGCGCCTTTGCCAGCGCATCGAGCTGGTCACGGTGCTCGCGCAGCCGCGCGAGCGCTCGCTCGTAGCATTCGTCGACGATCTTGCGCACCTCCTCGTCAACGAGCTCGCGAGTGCGCTCAGAGGCGGGGCCCGAGCCGGGAAAGTACATCGCCTCTTCACCTGCGGCCGGCAGCACGCTGATCATCCCGACCTTGCGCGAGAATCCCCAGCGCCCGACCATCTCGCGCGCCAGGCGCGTCGCCTGCTCCAGATCGGACTCCGCGCCGGTCGTGATGTCCCCGAGCACGATCTCCTCCGCCGCGCGCCCGCCGAGCATGCCGGTCAGGCGTCCGCGCAGATAGCTCTCTGAGTAGCCGTAGCGGTCGCGCTCAGGCGCCTGAAAGGTGACCCCGAGCGCGCGACCGCGCGGGATGATCGAGATCTTGCGCACCGGGTCTGCGCCCGGCTCGAGCATCCCGAGCAGCGCGTGACCGGCCTCGTGGTAGGCGGTCCGCTCGCGTTCCTCAGGCGCGATCAGGATCTTGCGCTCGGCCCCAAGCATGATCTTCTCCAGCGCGTCAGAGAAGTCCGCGGCGCTGACGCGCGTGTGCTGCCGCCGCGCCGCCAGCAGCGCCGCCTCGTTGACGAGGTTGCGCAGGTCCGCGCCGACCATCCCGGGCGTGCTTGCCGCCACCGCTTCCAGGTCGACATCCTGGTCCAGCGGCACGCCGCGCGTGTGGACTTCAAGAATCTGCCTGCGACCGCGCTGATCGGGCGGGTTGACGGCAACGCGCCGGTCGAAGCGCCCGGGGCGCAGCAGCGCGGCATCGAGGATCTCCGGGCGATTTGTGGCAGCCAGAACGATCACGCCCTCAGAGCCGTCAAAGCCGTCCATCTCCGTGAGGATCTGGTTGAGCGTCTGCTCGCGCTCATCATGGCCACCACCGGGGATCGCCCCCACCCCACGTGCGCGCCCGATCGCGTCGAGCTCATCGATGAAGATGATCGCGGGAGCCTCGCGCTTGGCCTGCTCGAACAGATCGCGCACGCGGCTTGCGCCCACGCCGACGATCATCTCGATGAACTCGGACGCCGAGACGGAGAAGAAGGGCACGTTCGCCTCCCCCGCCACCGCTCGCGCAAGCAGCGTCTTGCCAGTCCCGGGGGGCCCCATCAGCAGCACGCCCTTCGGCACCATCCCGCCCAGCCGCCGATAGCGGTCAGGATGCTTGAGGTAGTCGACGACTTCAGAGAGCTCTTCCTTGACCTCGTCGATGCCTGCGACATCGGCAAACGTGGTCCTGTCGGTCCCGCCGGCCTCATAGCGGCGTGCGCGCGAGCGCCCGATGCCGGTGAGCGCTCCGCCCATGCCCGCCGCCCCACGTCGCGCGATCGCAACAAACAGCCCGACGATCAGCAGCGTGGGGCCGAAGTACAGCAGCAGCGCCTCCCAGAAGGGCGTCGAGGAGCCGGTTGGCTTCGCCTGGACCTTCGCGCCCTGGTCGATCAGCGTCGCGACAATGTTTTCCTGCGCAAAGGAGGGCCGCTCGGTCTTGAAGTAGTCGCTTTCTTGCGCTTCCTTGCCTGGCGGGTAGCGCACCGGGCTTCTGAAGCGCCCTTCGATCGTCCCGCCGGTCGAGGTGATCCCAAGCACGTTGTGCGCCTGCACCTGCTTGGTGAACTGGCTGTAGGGGATCGAGATCGGCCGGGGGCTGCTCGGCGAGGTCAGGAAGGCGCCAACGACCCAGTTGAGGATCAGCAAGACAATAAAGAACAGCCAGAAGCCCGACATGCGCCTTTGCGGCGAGGCTCCGGGTGGCCCTCCGGAGCCCTGCGAGCCCCCTGAGGCGTCCTGCCCGTGGCGCGAGCCTTCGATGCGCCAGGGCCGATGATGTGCGCGCGGAGAGTCCTGGCCGCTGCGGCGCGAGCGTGTTGTGCGTGCCATCTGCAAAGCCTAGTTCAATTGCGCTCGCGCGCTGCCTGCAGGCGGTCGGCCAAAAGCAGCGCTCGCCGCGATTGCCGACCCGCGGGCGCCCACGCCTCCACGCGGCGCCGGCCCTAGGATGGTTGCTGGAGCGCCACGTGCACCGATCTTGATGAGCAGCAGCGACGAACAGCAGCAGGAGCTTCTGGAGCGGGCCGCCTTCCAGCTGGGCTCCGCACAGGCGCCCGGTCGCGCCCCGGAGATCGAAGGTGCGCCGTTCGTGCCCGCGGAGGCGCGCGCGGAGCTGCTTGCGCTTGGCTGTGCAGGCGCCTTCCTCTGCGCCCAGCCGGATGGCGACATCATCGCCGCGGAGGCCTCCGGGGCGGGCTTCTACGCCCAGGACACGCGCCACCTCTCGGAGCTGCGGCTGCGCATCGGCGGCCACGCGCCGGTGCTCCTGGCGAGCGTCATCGAATCGGGGCAGCAGGCGCTGATCAACGCGACCAACCCCTGGCTGCGCGACGAAGCCGCACGTCCGGCGCCGCAGGAGACGATCAACATTCGCCGCTCGATCCTGATCGCCGAGCGCCTCCACTACCGGATCCGCCTGCACTCGTTTGCGCGCACAGAGCTGCACACGACGCTCGCGCTGACGCTCAGCGCGGACTTCGCCGACGTCTTCGAGGTGCGTGGATCGGGGCGGCGCGCGCGCGGGCAGCTGCTGCCGGCGCAGCGCATCGGCGCCGGCCTGCGCTTTGCTTTCCGCGGCGTCGACGGCGCATCGCGCGAGACCCTGGTCGTGTTCGATCCGGCGCCCGCGCGGATCGAGCTGGAGGGGCAGCGCGCGCTTGTCAGCTGGGACCTCAAGCTGATGCCCGCCGAGGCGATCACGCTCGAAGCGCAGGTTGCCGCCCACGGACCTGATCCGATCGCCGAGCGCTCGAGCTCCGACTCCAGCGAACAGAGCACCAGCGGGCATCAGGGCAACGGAGCCGTCTCTGCCCGACCCTCGGGCCGCCGTGTAATCGGCATCAGGCCGATGGCGCTCGAGCGCGTCCGCGCTAGCATCGAGCGCCGCGAACGCGCATGGCGGGAGCGCTGCACGCAGATCGAGTCTGACAGCCGCCTCTTTGACCGGCTGATCGACGCCTCGCTGCGAGACATCTATGCGCTGCTGATGCCCACCGCGGGCGACGAGCTGCCCGTTGCAGGCATTCCCTGGTATGTCGCGCCCTTCGGCCGCGACTCGATCATCACCGCCCTTCAGACGCTGATCATCAACCCTGACATCGCGCGCGGCACGCTGCGTGTGCTGGCACGGCTGCAGTCGAGCGTCGACGACCCCTTCCGTGACGCCGAGCCCGGGAAGATCCTTCATGAGCTGCGCACCGGCGAGCTTGCAAGGCTGCGCCAGATACCACACACCCCCTACTACGGAACCGTTGACGCAACGCCACTGTTTCTGATCCTTGCGGCCTCCTACTACACCTGGACGCGCGATCGGCAGCTGATCGAGGAGCTGCGCCCGGCGCTGGACGGCGCCCTGAATTGGATCGACGTCTGGGGCGACCGCGACGGCGACGGCTTCGTCGAGTACGAGCGCCGGTCGCCCGCAGGTCTTCTCAATCAGGGCTGGAAGGACTCCGAGGACTCGGTCATCCACCCTGACGGCACCCCGGCACAGGGACCGATCGCGCTCGTCGAGGTCCAGGGCTACGTCTACGCCGCCAAGGTCAGGATCGCCGACATCTACGCGCTGCTCGGCGAGGAGGAGCGCGCGCTCGCGCTGCGCCGGCAGGCGGCTGCGCTGCGCGAGCACTTCAACGAGGCCTTCTGGAACGAGCAGGATGGCTACTACGCGCTTGCGCTTGACGGTGCCAAGCGCCAGGTGCGGACGATCACCTCGAACCCGGCCCACTGCCTGTGGAGCGGGATCGCAGAGGAGCGCCACGCCAAGCAGGTCGCGGAGCGCCTGATGGCCGATGACATGTTCTCCGGCTGGGGAATCAGAACGCTGGCGGCAAGCGAAGCGGTGTACAACCCGATGAGCTACCACAACGGCTCGGTCTGGCCGCACGACAATGCGATCGCCGCGGCCGGGCTCAAGCGCTATGGCCACAGCGCCGCCGCACAGCGGGTCGCCGCCTCGCTCTTCGACATCGGCGCGACCGCCCGCGACTACCGACTGCCGGAGCTGCTGTGCGGATTCGATCGCGACGGCTCGCGCCAGATCGTCTCCTACCCCGTCGCCTGCACGCCGCAGGCCTGGGCGGCGGCGGCGCCACTGCTGCTGCTGGAGGCGCTGCTTGGGATCTACGCCCAGGGCGACCGCTCGAGCCTGGAGATCAACGAGCCCGTGCTTCCGTCGGGGCTGCAGAGGCTGAGACTGCAGGAGTTGCGGATCGGCGAGGCGCGGGTCAGCCTTGCATTTCGGCGCACCGGCAAGGGCAACACAAGCTTCGAGCTGCTCGGTCAGGAGGGCGGCGTGCGCGTGACGATGGCCGCCGGTGCACCCTGAGCGCCGCTCTGCAGCGGTCCTTCCAGGCGACCATCGAGCATGCGGTAGATGCGATCCGCGCGCTTCTCAACGAGCGGGTCGTAGCTGACCATCACCATCGTCGTGCGATGGCGCTCGCGGATCGAGAAGAGCAGGTCGAGCAGTCGTTCGGACGTCGCCGTGTCGAGCGCGCCGGTGGGCTCGTCCGCCAGCAGCAGCCGCGGCTCGTTGACGAGCGCTCGCGCAACCGCCACGCGCTGGCGCTCGCCCCCTGAGAGCTCCTCAGGCCGATGCTCAGCGCGGTCTGTGAGGCCGACCTCCGCAAGCAGGTCAAGCGCGCGCCTGGCCCGCTCCCGACGGTGGACGCCGGCGCCGATCAGCGGCACTTCGACGTTTGCGCGGGCGGAGAGCATCGGCAGCAGCAGGTGGTGCTGGAAGACGAAGCCCACGAGCTTGCGGCGGTGCTCGGAGATGTTGCCCTCCCGCCAGACCGGATGCGAGTCGATCAGCACCTCGCCCTCATCCGGCGTCTCCAGGCCGCCGATCAGGTTCAGCAGGGTGCTCTTGCCCGACCCCGAGCGCCCGGTGATCCAGACGAACTCGCCGGGCCCGATCTGCAGATCGACGGCGAGGACCGCAGAGATCCGTCCGTAGCGCTTGCTCACGCCGCTCAAGCGCACCTCCGCCCCGCTCCGAGTGGCAGCTGCATCGCTCATGAGGGCATTATCGCCGGAGACTATGCTCCGCCGATGCTTGCCTTAGCGCGGGTCAATGTCATTCGCCGCCTGGGGCGCAGCGCGCTGAGCGCGCTGGGTGTCGCCTGCGGCGTGACGACAGTCGTCGCGCTGCTTGCCCTGACCACCGGCCTCAGCCGCTCCGCGGGCGACCTTGCGCACCTCGGGCGCGCGGACTTCGGCGTATTCCAGGGCGGTCTCTCGGACCTGACCGCCTCGACGCTGCCGAATGCTGCCGTCGCGCGCGTCGCGCAGGTGGCGGGCGTCGCAGCCGCGACACCGATCGAGATCCTCGCCGGGGCGATCGCCGGCGAACCGGAAACGCTCGTCTTCGGCGCAGAAGCGCAGAGCTTCCTGGCCCAGCGTCTGGTGATCGTCTCCGGGCATCGCTTTGGCGGCGCAGAGGCGATGGTCGGCAGGGGCGCCGCAGCGCTCCTCCACATCCGCGCAGGAGAGCGGATCACGGTCGATGGCGATCAGCTGCCGGTCGCTGCGATCTACAGCTCCGGCATCCCCCTTGAGGACTCCGGCGTCGTCATCCCGCTGGCGCTCGCCCGACGCCTGTCCGGGCGCAGCGAAACGATCTCGATGATCGCTGTCGCGATCGCCCCGGGCTACAGGGAAGCGCAGGTCCGCGCGCAGATCCAGCGCTCGATACCCGGGACGGTCGCGATCGGCGCGCCGGGAGAGCTGGAGCGGGTGGACACCAACAGCCGCATCATCCACGAGGCGGCGATCATCGTCGCCCTGCTCGCGCTCGCCCTGGGCGCTGCCGTCGTCCTCAACACGGCAGCGCTGGCCGTGATCGAACGCCGCAGCGAGCTGGCGGTGCTGCAGGCGCTCGGCTGGAGCCGTGCGCGCATCTGCTCGCTGCTTGCCTCTGAGAGCCTGATCACGAGCACGGTCGGCGTCCTGCTCGGCCTGGGGCTAGGCGTCGCGGCGGCCGAGCTTGCCGTGCAGGCGCTTGCGATCGCCGTCTTCGTCGCGCCCGCGCTCAGCGCCCTGATCTTCATCGAAGGCATCATCGTGGGCTTTGCGCTCGGCCTGCTCGGCGCGCTCTTTGCGGCCTGGCGCGTGCTGCGAGCGCCGCTGCGCCCATCGCTCGGGCGCGCCTGAGCGCCTGCGCGACCGATCGCATAGGCTCCAGGCGATGTCCGGCTACCAACTTCCAGGCGCGCGACGATCCCTCGGCGGAGGGCGGCGCGGTGGGTGAGCGTGACGCTGCGCCGCTGATCCTGCTGCGCCACGGCGAGAGCGAGTGGAACGAGCTTGGCCTCTTCACCGGCTGGGTCGACGTCGACCTCTCACGCCGCGGAGAAGAGGAGGCGCGACGCGCCGGCGAGCTGATCGCCGGCGCCGGCCTTGAGCCTGCGCTGCTCCACACATCGGTGCTGACACGCGCCATCCGCACCGCCGAGATCGCGCTCGCCGCCGCCGGGCGCAGCTGGATCCCGGTGCGACGCTCCTGGCGACTCAACGAGCGCCACTACGGCGCCCTGCAGGGCAAGAGCAAGGAGCAGGTGCGTGCCGAGCATGGCGCGCAGCAGTTCATGCTCTGGCGACGCTCCTACGACGTGCCGCCGCCGCCGCTGCCCGAGGACTCCGAGCTCGCAGCACGTCGTGACGTGCGCTACCGCGAGCTGCCCGCGGACGCGCTGCCCGCGACCGAGTGTCTCAAGGACGTGCTGGCGCGCGTGCTGCCCTACTGGTATGACGCGATAGCCCGGGACCTGCGCGCGGGCGCACCGGTGCTCGTCTGCGCCCACGGCAACTCGCTGCGGGCGCTGGTCAAGCACATCGATCGCATCGACGACGAGGAGATCGTCGCGCTCAACATCCCCACCGGCATCCCGCTCGTCTACGAGCTCGACCACGAGCTGCGCAGCCGCGGCGAGCGCGATCGCCGCTTCGCAGTGAGCGGGCGCTATCTCGACGCCAAGGCGGCGGCAGAGTCGATCGCAGCCGTTGCCGCGCAGGGCTCGGGGGGGCCTACTCGGCGCTGATCAGGCGCTGGTCGAGGGCGTAGCGCACGAGCTCCGAGCGTGTCGAGAGCCGCAGCTTCTGCTGGATGTGGGCGCGGTGGGTCTCGACGGTGCGCACCGAGAGAAAGAGCTTTGCGGCGATCTCCGAGTTGGTGTGGCCGAGCGCGATCAGGCGCAGCACCTCCACCTCGCGCTCGCTCAGGCCGCCGGGCAGCCCTGAGGCCGGCTCGGAGGCCAGCCGCGCGCCGAGACGAGGGTTGAGGTAGCGCTCGTTCGCCGCCGCCCTGCGCACGGCATCGATCAGCTCTTCGTCGGCGGCCTCCTTGAGGACATAGCCCAATGCGCCTGCCGCAAGCGCGCTGCGGGCAAAGGCCGGCTCCTCGTGCATGGTCAGCACCACGATCCGGGTCTGCGGGGAGCGCTCGCGCAGCTGCGGGATCAGATCGATGCTCGTTCCGTCGGGCATCGTCAGATCGAGGATCAGCACGTCGGGCTGGCGCATCAGCACGTAGCGCCTGGTCTCATCGAGATCGCCGGCCTCGCCGACCACCTCGAAGTCGGGCTCGGACTCCAGCAGCATGCGCAGGCCGTGGCGGACGACCACGTGGTCGTCCGCGAGAAGGATCCTGATCGGACCATGCCGCTCTTGCCGATCGGCAGCTGCCACAGCTGCGATAGCCTACGCCGATGGCAGGCGCCACGTCCTCGCGAGCGTCCCCAGACGCGCCCCTGGGCGCAGCCGAGCTGGGGCAGCTGCACGCCTGGTGGAGGGCCGCCAACTACCTCTCGGCCGGCCAGATCTACCTGCTTGCAAACGCGCTCCTGCGCGAGCCGCTGGCACCCGAGCACATCAAGCCGCGCTTGCTCGGTCACTGGGGAACGACGCCCGGGCTGAGCTTCATCTATGCGCACCTCACGCGCCTGATCAAGCGCGATCGCTTTGCCGCCATCTTTGTGACCGGCCCCGGCCACGGCGGCCCGGCGCTTGTCTCCTGCGCCTACCTGGAGGGCACCTACAGCGAGCGCTACCCGCACATCGGACTGGACGAGCAGGGCCTGGAGCGCCTGATGCGCCAGTTCTCCTTCCCGGGCGGCATCCCAAGCCACGTGGCGCCGGAGACGCCGGGATCGATTCACGAGGGCGGCGAGCTCGGCTACTCGCTGGCCCATGCCTACGGCGCAGCGTTCGACAACCCCGAGCTGCTGGTGCTCTGCGTGGTCGGCGACGGCGAGGCGGAAACGGGCCCGCTCGCGGCCAGCTGGCACTCGAACAAGTTCCTCAACCCGGCGCGCGACGGAGCCGTGCTGCCGGTGCTGCATCTCAACGGCTACAAGATCGCCGCCCCGACCGTGCTGGCGCGCATCCCGCCCGCTGAGCTGCGCTCGCTGCTCGAAGGCTACGGCTATGCCCCGCGCTTGCTCTCAGGCTCCGATCCGGCGCGCATGCACCAAGAAATGGCGGCCAGCATGGAATGGGCGCTGCGCGAGATCCGCTCCATCCAGGCGCGCGCCCGCGGCGGGCGCCGCGAGCGTCCGCGCTGGCCGCTGATCGTGCTCAGCACGCCCAAGGGCTGGACCGGACCCAAGGAAAGCCATGGCCTGCCGATCGAGGGCAGCTTCCGGGCCCACCAGGTCCCGCTAGCAGACCCGCGCAGCGATCCGGAGGACCTGGCGGCGCTGGAGGCCTGGCTGCGCTCCTACAAGCCTGAGGAGCTCTTCGACCAGGCGGGCTCCCCGCGGGCGGAGATCAGGGACTTCGCACCCGACGGCGACCTGCGCATGAGCGCAAGCCCGCACGCCAACGGCGGCCTGCTGCTGCGCGACCTCGATCTGCCCGATCCGCGCTCCTACGCGGTCGCCGTGCGAAAGCCGGGGTCGACGACCAGCGAAGCGACGCGCGTGCTCGGCTCCTATCTGCGCGACGTGCTCGCCGGCAACCGCGACCGCTTCCGGGTGATGGGGCCCGACGAGACGGAGTCAAACCGCCTGGGCGCCCTCTTCGAGGCCTCCGGACGCACCTGGGAGGCGGAGCGCCGACCGGGGGACTCCCATCTTGCGGCGGACGGCCGCGTGATGGAGGTGTTGAGCGAGCATCTCTGCCAGGGCTGGCTGGAGGGCTATCTGCTGACCGGGCGCCACGGCCTCTTCAACTGCTACGAGGCCTTCGTGCACATCGTCGACTCGATGTTCAACCAGCACGCCAAGTGGCTGAAGGTCTGCGCAGAGATCCCCTGGCGGGTGGGGATCGCCTCGCTCAACTACCTGCTCTCCTCGCACGTCTGGCGCCAGGACCACAACGGCTTCTCCCACCAGGACCCGGGCTTCATCGATCATGTCGTCAACAAGAAGGCGAGCGTCGTGCGCGTCTATCTGCCGCCGGACGCAAACTGCCTGCTTGCCGTGGCAGATCACTGCCTGCGCTCGCGCAACCGCGTGAACGTGATCATCGCCGGCAAGCAGCCTGCGCTCGACTACCTGGACTTCGAGGCGGCCCAGGCGCACTGCGCGCGCGGCATCGGCGTCTGGGAGTGGGCATGCAGCGATCAGGGCAGCGAGCCGGACGTCGTGCTCGCCTGCGCGGGTGATGTGCCGACGCTCGAGACGCTTGCGGCAGGCGCGATCCTGCGCCGAGAGCTGCCCGAGCTGCGCGTGCGCGTGGTCAACGTGGTCGATCTGATGCGCCTGCAGCCGCCTGGCGAGCACCCCCACGGCCTCTCCGATCTGGAGTTCGACGAGCTCTTCACCGCGTCAAGGCCGGTGATCTTCGCCTACCACGGCTACCCGTGGCTGATCCATCGCCTGACCTACCGGCGCACGAACCACGACAACATCCATGTGCGCGGCTACAAGGAGGAGGGCACAACCACGACGCCCTTCGACATGGTCATGCTCAACGACCTCGATCGCTTCCACCTGGTGATGGACGTGATCGACCGCGTCCCGGGACTGGCGCAGCGCGCGCTGCACATCCGCGAGCGGATGGCCGATCAGCGCCTGCGGGCGCGCTCCTACACCCGCGAGCACGGCTGCGACCCGCCCGAGATAGTAGACCCGCCGATCGGCGCCGGCGTGAGCTGATCAGCGCTGCGCAGGCGCGCTCAGTGCCCACCACGCAAGCGGCAGCTGCAGGCGCAGATCGGCGCCGTCGCCCTCAAGCCGCCCGCCGAGCAGCTCGATGTTGCCCGACAGGACAGCCAAGCGCTGCGCATCGGGCAGCGCCGGGGCGCCCTCGATGCGCATCTCCACCGCGCTGCGATCGGGCGTCAGCCCCACCGTGAGCGCCGTGGCGCCCGCTGCAGCTTCGAGCGCCTCCTGGGCGACACGGAAGATCGTCGTCTCGGTCTCGCTGCCCAGCTCGCCCAGCTCGCCAACGCTCACCGCAAGCGGATGCCCCGGTGCCGTCCCCAGCTGCTCGAGCGCCGGCCGCAGGCCGAGCGCCAGCGAGGCCGGGCGCAGGCTCGTCGCCAGCGCGCGCAGCGCGTGGATCGTCTCACCGATGTGCTCACGAATCCTCGCCAGGTTCTCAGAGCCGTGCTCGCCGGCGCGGTGGTCGCCCGCCAGCTCCTGCTCGAAGGAGGCGATCCCGAGCAGCACGGCTGCCAGCATCTGGCTGATGTCCTCGCGCAGCGCTGTTGCGATCTGTGCGCGTTCTGCCTCACGGCTTGCAACGAGCTCGTGCACGCGCTCGGCGCTGCTTGCAAGGCGGCTGCGCGCCTCGTGCAGCTCGCTGCTCAGATGCGTCCGCTCCGCCTCCTGCGCAGCGATGCGCGCGCCCTCCAGGCCGTTTGCCGCCTGCAGCGCAAGCAGCTCGAGCGCAAGCGCCGCTTCCGGTCCCGGCGCGCGCGCGAAGTGCGCTGAGATCAGGCCCACGCGCTCCCCGCGCAGCACGATCGGCGCGCTGATCGACCTGCCGGCGGCGATGCCGGAGGACTCGACACGGCCAAATAGCTCCACGCGCGCTCCACGCGCGCCGCTCAGCCGACTAGCAGCCCGCGCAAGCTCAGCCAGCGGCGGCCGATCGGGATCGACCCACTTGAGCGCCATGGCGCTCTCCAGGAGCCCCTGCTGAAGCCGATGCACCGCGCGCATGCGCTCGGCGAAGCGACCCGCGATGAGCCCGACCGCCGCAAATGCGACGCCGCGCGTGAGGAAGCCGAGCGGCCCGATCTCAACGGCGTGCACGGCAGCCGCGACCGCGATCAGGGCCAGCGCTGCGGCGGCCAGGCCGATCCCGGCGTAGATGCCCAGCTCCAGCGCCCCAAGGGCGATCGGCACCGTATAGAGCAGCCCGATCGTATCGTCGGTGTCGGTGCTGATGAAGCGCCACGCTGTGATCGCGGCAAAGGCAGCCAGGGCGCTGGCGACCACGACGCCCCGGCGCTCGAAGAGTCGGCGCGGAAGACCGTCGTCTGATTCGTCCATCCGTGGCACGCGCAACCGCGCGGGATCGCCCATAGCGATCATTTAATCGCCCCGCGAGGTCAAGACTGTTCACGACAGCTCCGCAGATGTCGTCCGTAGGAACTACGTGCAAGGGGCAGAGCGCATGCGGCACGGAGTCAGGATGCAATAGCCTGCGGTGCCCGCCATGCGCGTACTGGTCGCAAACGCAGGCTCCAGCTCGCTCAAGCTGGCGCTGCTCGACGGCCGGCGGACGCTCGCGAGCTGCACGCTTGCGCAGCCGCAGGCGCCCGTCGTCGATGGTTGCCTGCGACAGCGCGCCGCTGCGGCGGTGGCGGAGATGCTGACCCACCAGCCCTCGCCCGAGGCGGTGGGCCATCGCATCGTGCACGGCGGCGGGCGCTTCAGCGAGGCGCTGCTGATCGATCAGAGCTCCCGGCGCAAGCTGGAGGCGTTGGTTGAGCTGGCGCCGCTGCATCTGCGCCCGGCGCTCGCGGTTGTGGACGCGCTCCGCGAGGCGCTACCGAGTCTGCCCGCGGTGGCCTGCTTTGACACCGCCTTTCACCGCACGCTGCCCGCGGCAGCAGCCACCTACGCGCTCCCGGAGGGCTGGCGCAAGCTCTACGGCGTTCGCCGCTTTGGCTTCCACGGCCTCTCCCACGCCTGGGTTGCGCGCAGCGTGGCGCGGGAGCTGCGTCGCGATGGCGGGCCGGCGGCGCGCATCATCAGCGCCCATCTTGGGGCGGGCGCCTCGCTCTGCGCGATCGCGCGCGGGCGCTCGCTGGACACGACGATGGGCTTCACGCCGCTGGAGGGGCTCGTGATGGCAACCCGGCCGGGGTCGGTGGATCCGGGCGCCATCACCTGGCTGGCGCGCAAGCTGCAGCGCACAGAAGGCCCGCGGCGTGCGCTTGAGACCCTGGAGGGCGCGCTCGAGCACCAATCGGGGCTGCAGGCGCTCGCCGGCAGCGCGGAGATGTCTACGATCCTCGAGCGCGCCGCCGGCGGCGAGGAGCGCGCGCAGCTTGCCCGCGACGTCTACATCCACCGCCTCACCGGAGCGATCGCGCAGATGGCGGCCTCGCTCGGCGGCGTGGACGCGATCGCCTTCACCGGCGGGGTCGGCGAGAACGCGCCGGAGATCCGCGAGCTGGCGCTGCGGCCGCTCGCCTTCATCGGCGCCGCCCTTGACGAGCGCGCCAACCGGGCGCCGGCGGCCGCGGCTGTGCGCGAGATCGGCGCCCCCGGTGCCGCCGTGCGGATCTTCGTGGTGCGCGCCCGCGAGGATCTGGAGATCGCCCGGCAGGTGCGAGCGCTGCTTGGCGCCGGAAGACATGGGTAGGCGCGAGTGCGCCGGCGCTGCGGCGCTTGCCCGCACCATCGCCGGGCAGAAGGCAGGCGTGCTCGCCGCGATCGAGCTTGGAATCTCGAACGGCAGGCTGGAGGGCGCAAGCGGCAAGATCCGGGTGCTCTCCGACCGCGCCCATGGTGTCGACCCCGCCAAGCCATCATCGCCAGGATCAACATCTGCTGCTCAGCCATCCAAATCGCGCCCCTTCACCATTAACTGTTGCCAAGACGGAGAGCAGCGCTGCAGCTCCTCGCGCCGCACCTCTGCATGATTGCGGGCAGGGCAGCGATACCCTGCCGCTCCCTAGGACACCCCTGAATTCGTACGTGCACCGGCGCCGAGCATTGGCGCCCGTGTTGAGCTTCGGAAGCCCCGCCGCTACCCCACGCGTCGGGTGACCTGTGCACCAGCTGCATCCTTTAGGGTGACGGTGCTGGGCCTCCCCGCCGTGACCTCATATACGTTGTTTGCAACCGGCACCTCCTCGCGAGCACCGTCAGCGTTGGTCACAGTAACCGACGTGTTGCCATTCGGAGCAAGGCCAACCACGATCGGGGAACCGCCGGCCGCGGCGGTGGCGGTAAGGGCAAGACCGCGTTCTTCGGCCTCAGTGATCGTGCCACACACTGCACTCGGGAGGTCAAGCCGTCCGCTGGCTCCGACGACAAGGCAGACACCTTCGGAGCCGGGAACGACCCACGCCGGATAGCTGCCTCCGGCGAATCTTGCAGCAGATGCGATTGTACCGCGTGACGCCGAGACGCTCACGGCTTCGGAGGTCGCCGCTGGCAGCGGGGGCGCGTCCGCGGTGGCAGACGCACCAAGCACATTGAAGATCTGGCCGAGACGCGGAGATATCGCGCGCTCAGGAGACGTGGGCGTAGCTTCACCGGAGCGACCCGAAGACGCCCCGGCTGTCGTGACCGCAAAGGCGGTTGCGCCAACAACGATGAGCGCCGAGACAACAGCCAAGCTGCGACGTCGCAATTGCTCAAGCATTGTGACCTCTGAGGGGTGCGGATGGCTGGGCTGGATTGCGGAATGGCATCAGCTATCTCGCTCCGCGGCTTTGACCCGATGTGAGATCTTGCCGGCGTTGGGTGACAAGGTTGGGCATGACGCGGCCGACGCTGCGCTCTGCGTGTATGCCCCTGCACAATAGCTTGCCGGCACTCAGCTAGCTTGCCGCGCAGTCCTGCTTCTGTAAGGCATCAGGCAACAGGGCTGTCCGCGCAGAAGGCCTGAGATGCCTCGACTTCGCCGGCGCTCAGATCCATGTATTCCTATGTGCCACGTTGTCGTGAGCGCGGCTGTCATGATTTGAAGTCGAGCCCAGTGGTGTAGCCGTGCTCACCGCGTAGCACCGCCGCGACCGGCCTGGAGCGCCACCACCTCCTCGGCCCCGCCGCAAGCGTGCGCCGTCGCACCCCGCTCCTCGGCCGGCTGCCTCCGCCGGCCCGGTGCCGTCACGCTTTCACCTCAAGAGAGACCTCGACGTTCACATCACCGACATGCAGCTCACCCGCCGGCGCAAGCTGGCCGAGATCGGCGCACGCGGCGGCGCTCAGCCCTCCAGTGCCAGCGCCGACTCGGCCAACTCGGCACGCGGCGGCTCGGATGCAAGCGCCGCAGGGGTCTCCGAGCGCCGGCGCGGTCTCCAGACTCGGATGTACTGCGCAGCGAGGTATGAGCCGATCACGATCACCAGCGCGATCCCCTGACCGATGAAGGTCTGCCAGTTGGGGTACAGCGAGAACCACGTTCCCATCCAGCCGGGGATGTGCAGCCCTGCAACAGGCGTCGTCGCGACCCAGCCGGCAAGCTGCATCTCGTAGACCTCCTCGCCGACCGAGACCAGCAGCACGAACAGCAGCATCAGCCCGGTGATGATCAGCAGCCGCCTGTAGGGGAGGCGCTGGTGCAGCATGAAGGTGAGCGTCCCCGCCGCCGCGGTGAAGAGCAGCCCGATCACCACGCCCTCGGCGACGACCGAGGAGCCGTAGAGCTCGCGCAGGTTCTGCAGGAAGATCACAACCTCGAAGCTCTCGCGGTAGACGGAGGTGAAGCCCAGCAGCAGGAAGCCCGCCAGCAGTCGCCGCCTGTTGGCGTTCGCCCCGCCGGACAGCAGCGAGCGCCGACGCCGGTGGTGATGGGAGATCCAGCCGGTCCAGTAGACCCTGTGGAAGAACCAGTTCATCACCGCCAGCAGCACGATCAGCGAAGGCAGGCCTGTCGCCGCCTGGACCTGCAGCTCCGAGGCGTGGAAGCGCCCGATCAGCCACACCACGAAGAACCAGGTGGCCACGCCCGCCCCCAGCGCAAGGCCGCCGCCGGCGGCCACCGGGCGCCGGTAGATGCGGTTGGCGCCCAGGAAGGAGGCGGTGACCGCGGCCAGCACCAGGATCGTCTCGAGGCCCTCGCGGAAGACGAGGATCGCCGAGTCGATCACCACCACCGTGTGGCTCAGCCGATGGCCGGGCGGCAGCGCGGTCGGTTCAGGGACCCCGCCCTTGGAGTGCCAGCCCAGCACGACCGCCGTAACCGCCACCGCAAGCACGACCAGCACCCAGACGTAGGTTGCGATGCGCTCGTTGCGCGCCGGACGCCGCCCGGGCGCGCGCTCCTGCACGCTGCCCGCCGACCGCGAGACTCGCGCCGGCTGCGCAGGTCGCCCTCGTTGCCCCGCTTGCGTTGCTCTCGGCGTTCCCTTAGGCATACCGAACTTCTACCACAGCGGTCGGGATTGATGTCGTGCCGGCCGTGCTCCCGTACTAATTACGGGCGCGCGCGTCACTCGACGCTTTAGGGTGGGTGCTATGTTCAGCAGCGTCAGCGACCGGGGGAGCGAAGGCAAGCATGAATGACCGCGACGAGAGCAATGGTGGGGATCGCAGGCGCACGCTGATTGCGGGCGGCGGCGTGGCGGCGGCGGAGGCTGCGCTCGCCCTCGATGACCTCGCGGGCGACCGGGTGGCGATCAGCCTGATCGCGCCCAACGAGCACTTCGTCTACCGGCCGCTTGCCGTGCGCGAGCCCTTCGGATACCGGCCCGCCGCGCGCTTTCCGCTTGCCGAGCTGGCTGCCGCCGCACACGCTCGGCTGGTGCCCGCGACGCTCGCCGGCGTCGATCCCCAGCGGGGCGTCGCCTACACCGGCGATGGTGCGCAGCTGCCCTACGACGACCTGCTGATCGCGGTCGGCGCCGCCGCACGGCCACGCTACGAGCATGCGCTCACGATCGACGACCGCCGCCTGGACGAGATCCTGCACGGGCTGATCCAGGACGTCGAAGAGGGCTATGTCAAGCGGATTGCGTTCCTGGCAGCCGGCCAGGCCGCCTGGCCGCTGCCGCTCTATGAGCTTGCGCTGCTGACCGCCGGGCGCGCATTCGACGCCGACGTGAAGGTCGAGTTCACGCTCGTCACGCCTGAGGATGCGCCGCTGGCGATCTTCGGCAGCGAGGTGAGCGCTCGCCTCGGCGAGATCCTCGACGCCGCCGGGATCTCGGTGATCACCTCGGCATGGGCCGAGGTTCCCCACCAGGGCGAGATCCGCGTCAGCCCGGGGGGCACGACGCTGCGCGTGGATCGGATCGTCGCGCTGCCGGAGCTCTTCGGCCCGCCCCTGGCGGGGGTGCCGCGCGCCGAACACGGCTTCCTTCGCACCGATCAGCACGGCAGGCTGATCGACAACCAGCATCTCTTTGCGGCGGGAGACGTCACCGAGCTGCCGATCAAGCACGGCGGCCTGGCCGCCCAGCAGGCCGATGCCGCAGCCGAAGCGATTGCGGCGGAGGCTGGAGCGCCGCTAGAGCCGCGACCGTTCACGCCGCTGATCGAGGCGATCCTCCTGACCGACTCAGCGCCGCTGTTCATCTCCGCCCACATCAGCGGCGGCCACGGGTTCAGCGGGCGGATCAGCGAACAGCCGCCCGTGCGCGAGCCGATGAAGATCGCCGCCCGCTATCTGAGCCCCTATCTGCGCCAGCACGCCGCAGATATGGAGGAGCGACCCTAGGCGACCTCAGAGAGCCGCTGCCGATCCGGCGCCTCCCGCTGGGCGCTGAAGCAGGGCAGCTCAAGCACGATCCGCGCCCCGCCGGCCGGGCTGGCCGCCGCGCGCACTCCTCCGCCATGGGCACGCGCGATCGCGCGCACTATCGCCAGACCGAGCCCGGCGCCGCCGGCGCGTCGCCCGCGCGCGCTGTCGGTGCGGTGGAAGCGGTCGAATATGCGCTCGCGCTCTGACTCCGGGATGCCGGGCCCGTCATCGTCGACTGTGAAACACACGCGGCCGTCCGCGGCGGCCACGCTCAACCGCACCAGACCCTCGCCCTCGGCGGTGTGCTCGATCGCATTGCTGATCAGGTTGCGCAGCGCCTGCGCGAGCCGATCGGGATCGGCCTCCAGGATGCCGGCGGGAACGCTCGCCAGCTCAAAGCGGCGGTGCGCGGTTGCGGTGATCCCCTCCCAGATGTCCAGCACAAAGCGCTCGAGGTCGAGCTCCTGACGGCGCAGCAGCTCCCTGCGTTCGCTCTTGGCAAGCGCCAGCAGATCGTCGATCAGCCGGCGGATGCGCCCGATCTCCGCCTCCATCAGCGCGCCCACGCGCGCCAGCTCTCGAGCCGAGGGCTCGCCCTGGGAGAGCAGCAGCTCAAGCTGCCCCTGCAGCACGGTCAGCGGCGTGCGCAGCTCGTGCGATGCGTCGGCGACGAACGTGCGCTGACGGGAGAAGGCATCGGTCAGCCGATCGAGCATGTGGTTGAACGCGTCGCCGAGCACGCGAACCTCCTGCGCGGGGTTTGCGGCTGGCGCGATGCGTGGCGCGAGGTCGCCGGCATCCACGCGCATCGCCACACGCGCCATCCGACGCAACGGCAAAGAGAAGCGGCTGCCGAGCAGATAGGCGGCAAGCAGCGAGGCCACGAGCACGATCACGCCGGCGAGGATGAAGGCACGCGCAACGCCCGCCTGCGCGCTTGCTACGGGCGCGAGCGACTCGCCAACCCCGATCGTCACGATCACCGGCCGCAGCGGCGGCCGGTCGCTGTCGACGTCGTCGCCTCGAACGGGAGCGCTCAGCGGCACGGCGAAGCGCTCACGCACCAGCCGCAGCTCGCCGATGTCTGCCACCGCGATCGTTGCGAAGCCTGACCGCTCTGCAAGCAGCCGCCGCGCTGCGGCGTCCTCGCGCAGCTGAGCCGATTTGCTCTCGCCGCGGTCGACGCTCGAGGCGGTGTTGAGCAGCTCGGGCTGATTGGTCGTGGGAGCGCTGCGCCCGACGATGGCGAAGAGCAGCGTCGAGCTGGCACGGAAGGGCTGGTCGTTGACGTAAGCGCCGGCCACCGCCCGCAGGGCCCGCGCGGAGGTTGAGTGTGCGCCCTGCAGCATCCGCTCGAATGCGCTTGCATCGGCGCCGATCTCACGTTCGATCTGCGCCCGGACGGCTGTGCCCGTGCCGCGATAGACGGCAAGAAAAGTGATGGCGAAGGAGAGCGCGACGAGTGCCGCCACGGAGGCCACCAGCCGAAAGCGCAGCGTCCGCGGCCAGACCCACTCCCGCAGGGCGCGCCGACTGCGCGGCGGCGTATAGCGTCTGCGGCGCACCGTGCGCCTCAGGCCACCGCACCGAGGCGATAGCCCACCGAGCGCACGGTCTGGATCGGCGCCGGACGCTCAGGCAGGGCGAGCTTGCGCCGCAGATAGCCGATGTAGACGTCGACGATGTTCGTTTCCGGGTCGTGCTCGTAGCCCCAAACCGCCGAGAGGATCTGCTCGCGCGAGAGCACCTGGCCGACGTTGCGCATCATGAAGACCAGCAGCTCCAGCTCGGTCGCGGAGAGATGCAGCTGCTTGCCTGCCCGCTTCACGCGCCTGGTGATCAGGTCAACCTCGATGTCGGCCGCGCTGACGGTGGTCGTGCTCGCGAGCGTGTGCGCCGCCGCCCGCAGCTGAGCGCGCAGGCGAGCGATCAGCTCCGCAACTGAGAAGGGCTTGACCATGTAGTCGACCGCGCCCGCCTCAAGACCGCTCAAGCGGTCGTCGAGCTCTCCAAGCGCGCTCAGGATGATCACCGGCATCAGCGGCCGCACCCGCCGGACCGCCTGCATGATCTCCAGGCCCGAGCGCCCAGGCAGGAGCAGATCGAGGACCATCGCGTCGAAGCTCTCCGTCGTTGCAAGCCGTTCGCCCTCGATGCCGTCCTGTGCGCACCTCACATCGAAGCCAGCCCCCGAGAGCCCGCGCTCCAGGAAGTCGATGATGCCGGGCTCATCCTCGACGACGAGGATGCGCGCGCCATCCGCGCGCGGGCCCGGCACGAGATCGCCCGAGGACCTCCTCTGCATCGCCGCCGGCCCCGGCGAGCGCGGCTCGCGAGCAGATCGATCGGGTGCCTGCGCTGCTTCGCTCACTGCCACCAGGATAGATCGCCCGCAGGCGCTTGCGGAGCACGCCGACGCGATGTGCAGAGCGCCGGCGCGCCCACTCTGACGGCCTGCGCCGATCTTAGAAAAAGCTCATACAGCGGTTAGAGGATGGTTACCTCTCACTGTCAAAAAGGGTGCTGCACCAATGCTCGCCAGAAGGAAGAGATGAAAGCACCATGAGCGCCCGTCAGACTCAACGCCCCAGGCGGGGCGGCTCGCATCAGGCGCGCGCGCACGCTCAGCTGCGGGTCGTGATTCGCAACCGTGCCCTCGAGCGATCGCGGCAGCTCAAGCGGGCGCTGCTTGCCGGCAGCGCCGCCCTCACCGCGATCTTCGGGGCGCTCGCGGCCGGCGCCTTCCCGGGCCGCAGCACCACGGCCTCCCACGCCGGCACAGCCGCAGGCGAAGGCACGGGCTCAGAAGCGCAGCGTGGCAGCTCCGCGCCGACGCCGCTGCGCGCCCCTGCCGAAGCGCCCACAAACGCCGAATCTCAGGGCGCCGGCGGCGGCGAACCGACTCAGGGCGGCGAAGCGCCCTCAGCGCAGAGCGGCAGCTCGGAAGCGCCCCCCTCAGGCGAAGGCTCCCGCGAAGCGCCTGCCGGCGAAGCCGGCACGCCGGCATCCGGCGGCGGCGAACCGGTGATCTCGGGAGGCTCCTGAGCGTGCCCGCAGCCGCGGAGAGCCGCTGCGCGGCGCGCTGGCGGGCGCTTGGCACCAGCGCAGAGATCAGGGTGAGCGCACCGGAGGCGCTCGCGCGGGCGCGGGCCGAGGTCGAAGCTGTGATCGCTGCCGTCGACCTTGCCTGCTCACGCTTTCGGCCCGACTCGGAGCTCTCGCGGGTGAACGCCGCCGGGGGCCGGCGCACGCGTGTATCCGCGCTCTTTCTGGCGGCGCTGCGCACGGCGCTGCGAGCCGCCGCGCTGACCGCCGGCGACCTGGACCCAACGATCGGCGGCGCACTGGTCCGCGCCGGCTATGACCGCGACTTTCAGCTGATCGATGCACGTATCGGCCACAGCGAGGAGGCGGCACGCGAGCTACGCCTGGCGCAGGCGCCGCGCCATCCGCGAGCGACGATTCCTCGCCCGGCGCGCTGGTCGGCGATCGAGATCGAGTGGCGCGAGGGCGTGGTGCGCCTCCCTCGCGGCGTCTCGCTGGATCTGGGCGCGACCGCCAAGGCATTTGCCGCGGACCTTGCCGCCGCCCAAGCGCACAGGAGAACCGGCGCCGCGGTGCTTGTGAGCCTTGGCGGCGACATCGCGACGGCCGGCGGGGCGCCCGCCGCGGGCTGGCTCGTGCGCGTCACCGACAACCACCGTGCGGGCGCGCTGGCGCCCGGGCAGACCATCAGGCTGCGCGGCGGCGGGCTGGCAACCTCAAGCAAGGTTGTGCGCGCGTGGCGCTCTGGCGATGCGACGATGCACCACATAATCGACCCGCGCAGCGGGTGCCCGGCCCAGGGAGCGCTGCGCACCGCCTCAGTCGCCGCCGCCGACTGCACCGACGCCAACATCGCCGCCACCGCCGCCCTGATACGCGGGGAGGGCGCCGTGCGCTGGCTTGACCGGCTGCAGCTGCCCGCCCGGCTGGTCACCCTGGAGGGCAGGGCGATCGGCGTCGGCGGCTGGCCGGAGCAGAGGGGAGCAGCAAGCCGATGCCCGTGACGATCGCGCTCGGCGGCTCGCCCAGCATCTACTGGTACCTGACGCGGGCGACCGGGGCGGTCGCGCTGCTGCTGTTGAGCGTCACGTTGGCGCTTGGGGTGATCAACGTCAGGCGGCTGAAGGGGCGGTCGCTGCCACGCTTTCTGCTCAGCGATATGCATCGCTACAGCTCCCTGCTGGCGGTTGTGTTCGTCGCGCTGCACGTGCTCACCACCGTGCTCGACGGCTTTGCTCCGGTGTCGCTGATTGCGGCGGTGGCGCCTTTCACAAGCTCCTACCGACCGCTATGGCTCTCGCTCGGCAGCGTCGCCTTCGATCTGCTGCTGGCGCTGATCATGACCAGCCTGCTCGCAGGTCGCCTCAGCCACCGCGCCTGGCGGGCCACGCACTGGCTCGCGTACGCATGCTGGCCGCTGGCGCTCGTCCATGCCCTTGGCACAGGCAGCGACGCGCGTCTCTCCTGGTTCCTGCTGATCGCCCTGCTCTGCGTGGCGCTCGTTGCGCTTGCGGTGCTGGCACGCGTGCTCAGCACCCCGCGCCTGCCCGCCTCCGCACGCGCCGGGGCGCTCGGCGCGCTGACCGCTTTCCTTCTCTTCCTCGTCATCTGGCTTCCAAGCGGCCCGCTCGCAAGCAACTGGGCGCGTCGCGCGGGCACACCCGCCGCGCTGCTGGGGCATCCAAAGTGAGGGCGCCAGCCACAGCGGCGACGCTGCCGCGACTGCTTGCCGGCATCAGCGACGAGGGACCGTGCGCGCTGGAGGCCCACCAGCGGCTGCATGGGCCGCTGCCGCCACCGCTGCGCTCCAAGCGCGAGCGCACGGCGCTGCTCGACGAGGTGGAGCGAGCGAGGCTTTGCGGGCGCGGAGGCGCGTACTTCCCGCTTGCCCAAAAGCTCCGTGCGGTGCTTGCCGCAGGTCACGTGCGTGCGCCCCGCTACGTTGTCGCCAACGGCGCCGAGGGTGACCCCAGCAGCGCCAAGGACCGCACGCTGATGCGCCTCCTTCCGCACCTCGTGCTTGACGGGGTGGCGATCGCAGGCGATCTGATCGGCGCTCGCGGCGCCGTGCTGGCGATCGGCGCCGATGCGCACGACGCCCAGAGCGCGCTCGAGCGCGCTCTCCAGGAGCGCGCGAGGGCAGATGAGGGCCGACCGCGCACCGAGCTGGTGACGGTTCCGAATCGCTACATCAGCGGGCAGGAGACAGCGCTCCTGCGCTGCCTGGAGGGAGGCGCACCGTTGCCGCGCTTTGCCAGCCCCCCACATCAGCGCGGCCTGCGCGGGCAGCCGACGCTGGTCAGCAACGTCGAGACGCTGGCGCACCTTGCCCTGATCGCGCGCTACGGAGCGGATTGGTTCGCCCAGCTGGGCAGCGGGCACGAACCGGGCTCGGTGCTGGTCACGCTGTGGGGCGCCGCTTGCAACCCGGGTGTCTACGAGGTCGAGCAGGGGGCCCCGCTCGGCGCGCTGATCGATGCTGCGGGTGGCGCTGCCGCTCCGCTGCGGGCTGTGCTCTGCGGCGGCCTCGCCGGGGGCTGGGTGGACTCCTCAGAGGCGGCGATGATCACGCTTGACAATCGCGCGCTGTCCAAGCGCGGCCTCGGTCTTGGCGCCGGCACGCTGCTGCTGCTGCCCGAGCACGCCTGCGGGCTGGCCGAGACCGCGCGCATGCTGCGCTTCCTCGCCGCAGAAGCGGCAGGGCAGTGCGGGCCCTGTCGCCATGGCCTGCCCGCGATCGCAGACTGCTTCGAGGAGACGCTGCGCGGTCATCGTGGCGCGCGCGGGAGCAAGCGCCTGCTGGAGCTTGCAGCGCTGATCGATCGTCGCGGCGCCTGCTCGCATCCGGATGGGAGCGCACGGCTGCTGCGCAGCGCGCTGCGCGTGTTCGCACGCGAGCTGGAGTGGCACGCACGCAACGGCCTCTGCCCGGGGTGCGAGGCAGAGCCGATCCTGCAGCTCCGCCCGGCGCGCGCGCCACGCGCTCTTGCCATATCCGGCGCCAGGGAGGGCGCACGGAGCCTGCGATGAGCAAGCAGCGCCTGATCGTCGACCCCATCTCCTGCGATGCGCATGGCATCTGCGCTGAGCTTTTGCCGGAGCTGATCGCAACCGACGAGTGGGGCTATCCGCTGCTCTCCGAGCAGCATGTCCCGGCGGAGCTGCTTGCGCTCGCCAGGCAAGCGGTGCGCTCCTGCCCGCGACGCGCTCTGCTGCTTGCAGCGCAGCGGGAGAAGCGCGCCTGAGGGTGCGCGCAACTTTGGTGCGCGAGCCGTTTTTGCGCACTTGATTGCGGCGTGCGCAGCAGTCGTTGCCACCGCTGCGCCCCGATTGCGTCTCTGTTAGCGTCCGGTTAGAGCAAATGCCGAGAGCAGCACGGTCTCCCGTGAACATACTCAGCCGAAGAGGCCGCCACATCTGGATGGCGGGGGCGCTGCTCGCCTGGGGCATTCTGGCGGCCACTCCGGCAAGCGCCCTTGCGGGCCTTGCAAAGAGCGGCGCTTGGTCGCTGCCCACCCAGCCGACGCTTGCCCCGCCCGGCGTTGACATCGCCGCCAGCGCCCCGCAGGGCAACCCGAAGGCGGGCGGCGGACTGGCGTCCAACGCCCCCAACCAGCAGCCGGGCGACCTCTTCCTGGCGCCGATCAAGAACTATGCCGACTCGGCCGCCTTCGTCGGCAAGCCCGGGCCGGAGATCCTGGAAGCCGACGGCACGCCGATCTGGGAGGACCCGCTGGGCCAGTACATCAAGGCGGGCGGCTACGGCCGGCAGGTGGTGGCGATGGACTTCCACACCGACACCTATGAACAGCGGCCCGTGCTGGTCTGGTGGCAGGGGTACATCACGCCCAACGGCTTCGGCAACGGCGACTGGGAGATCGCCAACCAGCACTACCAGGTGATCGCGCAGATCAAGCCGCCGCCGGGCTTTGAAATGGACTTCCACGAGATCCAGCTGACCGGCAACGGGATGGCATACATCATCGGCACGCGAACGGTCTCGATCAGCCTGACCTGCTGCGGCGGCCCCGCCAACGGCTCACTCTACGACGAGGTCGTCTTCGAGGTGAATGTCAAAACGGGCGCGATCGTCTGGGGCTGGGACCCCCTGCAGCACGTGCGCCTGAAGGAATCCTACTCGGGCATTCCCAAGAGCGGGCCATGGGACCCCTACCACCTCAACTCGATCAGCTTCGGCCCGGCCGGTGCGCCGATCATCAGCGCCCGCAACACCTGGGCCGCCTACTGGGTCGACCGCTCCAACGGCAGGATCATCGCAACGCTCGGCGGCAAGCACTCGAGCTTCCGGCTCGGGCCCGGCGCGCGCTTTGCCTGGCAGCACGATGTCCGCCAGCAGCCCAACGAGCAGATCTCGATCTTCGCCGACGAAGCCGCGCCGCCCGAGGGCAAACAGTCGCGCGCGCTGCTGCTCCAGCTCAACTGGGCCAAGAGCAGCGCGACGGTCTTGCACGAATACTTCCTGCCGCACCCCGCGCTTGCGGGCAGCCAGGGCAACGTCGAGCGCGAGAGCAACAACAACCTCTTTGTCGGCTGGGGGCAGCTGCCCGACTTCTCCGAATATGCCCCCAACGGCCAGCTGCTCTACTACGGCTTCCTGCCGGGCGCCGATGAGTCATATCGGACCTACCGGGCTCCCTGGATCGGGCTGCCCGCCGGCAGTCCCTCCGTCCTGGCGCGCGCCAGCGCCCCGGGCACCGTGACGGTCTCGGCAAGCTGGAACGGCGCAACCCAGATCGTCTACTGGCAGCTGCTGGCGGGGACGAGCGCGAGCGCGCTTGCGCCGTTCGGAGGGCGCGTGGCGCGCAGCGGCTTTGAAACGGAGATCACAACTACCAGCCGCGGGCCCTACTACGCGGTCCAGGCGATCGACGCGGCCGGCAAGGTGCTGGGGACCTCGCCGGCGGTGAGCGCCAACGGCAAGCCGGCAAGCTCACCCGCTGTCTACGGCGCCACGATCATCACCAACGCACGCGACATCCTGCGCGCGCGCAGCGCGCGCAGGCGCCACGCGCTGCGCAGCCAAGGCCGCCGCTGAGCGGATGACGCCGATGATTGGAGGCAACTGATGAGAAAGGGATCGATCCTGGCAGCAGCGCTCGCGATGCTTGCTGCCACGCTTGTGAGCGCGGGCGCAGCGGGGGCGGCCGGCCCCAGCGGCGCGCGCACGAGCACGCTCGGCGGTCGCAACTACATTTCGGCGCCTGCGCTTCACCCCGCCCCCGTGCGGGCGCACATCCACGGTCCCAGGCGCTCCCCGGGCCTGATCTTCCTCGATCCCTTCGCAAGCTCCGCAAAGCCCCTGGTCGGAGAAGCTGGTGCCCTGATCATGGCTGAAGATGGATCGCCGGTCTGGTTTCATCCCGCGCCGGCGGGTGAAGAGATCGTTGACTTCCGCGCCCAGCGCTATCTGGGCAGGCCGGTGCTCACCTGGTGGCAGGGCACGATCGCGGTCCCGCCCAAGTACACCAACCTGCCCGCCGGGTCGCCGGAGCCCGGGGCGCGCTTCCTCATCTACAACGACCACTACCAGCAGATCGCCGTAGTCAAGGCCCCGGACGGCTGGACGCCGGACCTCCACGAGCTCCTGATCACGCCGCGGGGAAGCGCGCTCTTCATCGCCTCGAAGGTGGTCACGATGAACCTGACCCCCTACGGCGGCCCCGCCGAAGGCAGGCTCGAGGACTTCGCGGTTCAGGAAGTCAACATCAGATCCGGGAAGCTGCTGTTCGAATGGAACATGCTCAAGCACGTCCCGCTCTCGGAGGCGCAGACTGCACCTCCGGCGGTGGGCGTCTGGGATCCCTATCACATGAACTCGGTCGCCGAATACGGCGCGCATGACCTGCTCATCTCCGCCCGCAACACCTGGGCGATCTACAAGGTCGCCCGCAGCGACGGCAGCGTTCTCTGGCAGCTGGGCGGAAGGGGCTCATCCATCAAGCTCCCGGCCGACGGGGCCTTCTACTGGCAGCACGACGCGCGCCCGCACGGAAAGACCCTTATCAGCCTCTTCGACGATGGCTGCTGCAACGTCCTCGCGCACGGCCTGGCCGCACCCGAGCAGAGCGCGCACGGGCTGCTGCTCAGGCTCAACCTCGCAAAGCACACCGCGGCCGTCGTGCACACCTACAGTCACACACCGCCGCTTGACGTGCCAAGCCAGGGCAACGTCCAGATGCTTGCAAACGGCAACGTCTTCATCGGCTGGGGCCAGCTCCCCTACCTCTCCGAATACACACGCTCGGGGAGGCTCCTCTACGAAGCGACGCTGCCGGAAGCAGACGAGTCTTACCGCGCCTTTCGCGAGCACTGGGAAGGCCGGCCGCTGAGCAGGCCAAGCCTGGTCGCCGTTCGCAGCGGGAAGCAAGCCACCGCCTACGTCAGCTGGAACGGCGCAACCGACGTCGCGCGCTGGGAGATCTTCGCAGGCTCCACGGCCAGGGCGCTGAGGCTTGCCGTCCGCGAGAGAAGACCCGCCGCCAAGGCCCCGGCGCGCGGCTTTCAGACAGCGCTGCCCATCGCGGCGGGAGGGTCGCTCTATGAGGCGCTGGCGCTGGGTCGACGCGGGCAGGTGATCGGCTCCTCCGGGCCGCAGCGGTTGGGCGCAAAGGCCGGTCGGGCGCTCGCGGCAATCCGGCACGCAAGCGAGCGCTTCGCCGGTGCGAGCGCCCCGGCGCAGAGCGTGATCGCACACGGAGCCGATACCGCAATCAGGGTGATCTGCCCGGTCTCCGCCTTCAAGCGTTGCACGGTCAGGCTCACCCTCCAGAGCGCGCACCCGGTCAAGCTTGACGGGCGCACCAAGCTGCTGACCCTCGCCAGCGCCTCGGCGACGATAATGTCCGGCGCCAGCGCGCTCGTGCGCCTCACCCTCGGCTCCCAGGCACAGTCGCTGCTGCGATCCGCGCACGGCGGGCTCACGCCGATCGTGATCCTCGCCTCTGCCGACGGCCATGGCGCGCACGCGACGACGCGCCGTCAGATCACGCTGCGCTCTGCCGGCGCACAGTCCAAGCCGCGCGAAGAACCGTCCAATCTCTACTGAGCGGCGCACCGAGCCGGCGCCGCAGGCGCGCACGCGCTCAGGGGATCCCCTCGGCGACCGGCTCGACTGCCTGCGCCGCGGGCGCCTTTGCGCTGTGCCCCTCGCCCAGGCGCGCGGAGTAGATCGAGGGCAGGCCGAGCCGGCGCACGACCACCGTCGCACCGGTGAGCGCAAGCAGGATCGGCACCATCAGCGTGTCGGAGAAGCGCGTGAGCTCGAGCATCATCACCGAGGCCGCAAGCGGCCCCTGCATCGAGGCCGCGAGCACCGCTGCGCCGCCGATCAGGGCATAGGCGCCTGCGGATGATCCCGGCCAGGCGTAGGACCACAAACGGCCGAGCAGGCCCCCGAACAGAACCCCATAGGTGAGCGTCGGGGTGAACAGACCGCCGGGCGCCCCGCTGCCCAGGCAGGCCGCGGTCACGAGCGGCTTCAGGATCGCCAGCGCAAGCAGCAGCGTGATGCCAAGCTGTGCGGTCACGGCCAGCTGAACGGTGTCCTTGCCGTTGCCAAGCAGCTGCGGATAGGCGATCGCGATCGCGCCAAGCGCGGCCAGCGCAAGCAGCGGTGCGAGCGCCCGGCCGAGCCGCCCGGGCGGGCGCGCCTCATGCGCTGCCGCGACCAGCTTCACCCACGCAGCGGCGGCAAGCCCGGCCAGCGGCCCGATGATCGCAGCCCAGATGATCTCCTGGGCATGGATCGGGTAGACGGGGAGGTGGTAGGTGGGCGCCAGCGGCAGGGCGATCCAGGCGGTCGCGGTCGCAAGCAGGCAGCAGAGGATCGCCGGGATCACGAGCGGCAGGGCGACCGTCCCCAGCAGCACCTCGACCGCAAACAAAGCACCGCCGAGGGGGATGTTGTAGACGGCCGCCATGCCCGCGCCGGCGCCGCAGGCCACGAGCAGCTTGCGCTGCCAGGGCTTGATACCCGCGCGCTCGCAGATCACGCTGGCAAAGGAGGCGCCCGCAAGCTGCGGGGCGGCCTCGCGCCCGATCGAGGCGCCGATCCCGACGATGATGATCGAGAGGATCCCCCGTGCGTTGGCCAGCCGAAAGGACATCCGCCCTTCCTCCAGCCAGACCGCCTCCGAGACCTCGCCGCCGCCGATGCCACGAATGCGCCGCAGGAGCAGCGCCCCGGCGCCGGCGATCACGCCCGCGATCGCCAGCGCGATCAGGCGCCTGGCTCCCGGCCGATGCTCCACCGCGGCAAGGTAGTTGCCGGAGCTGTAGCCGAAGGCGATGTGCTGGATGAGGTGGAGCAGCTCCATCAGCGCCGCCCCGGCGAGCCCGGAGAAGATGCCGATCGCAACCACGAGCGCCCAGAAGCTGGGGGTGTAGCTGGCGAGAATGCCCCGTCCCGGGATGTTCGGCTGGTAGGAGAAGAAGCGGTCGGTCATGATCGACAGAGAAGATCATCGCTGCTCAGCACAGGGTCGCGCGCCGCAGCGCGCACGCTGCCGCTCACGTGAGCGCTGCTGAGCGGCGGCTCGCCGCAGCGCGCGAGCGTGGCAAGCTCGCATCGGGCAGGCCGTCGCGATAGGTCACGAAGCGCCCCCGCAGGGCCGGCACCCGCTCCCCCGGCAGCAGCCGTCCAAGCAGGTTGAGGGGATCGGCCGCACCGATCCGCACCGGGCCCGACGCATGCGCGCGGAGCTTCCCGCTGCGCGAGAGGGCGCGCAGCTCCTCATGCGCCTCAGCCAACGCATACTGCTCGCCGTGCAGACCCGCGACAAAGCGCCCGCCGATCGCCACGCCGCGCGCCTCCAGGCGCCGCAGCGCGGCGAGGACCTCGCGCCATGGCAGCACAAAGCTCTCACGCGCAAGCAGCTCGTAGCAGACGATGCCCCAGCGCACCAGCAGCTGGCCGGCGACCTGCTCTGCAAGCGTCTCGCCGTCGATCGCGCCGGCGCCCGGCTCACGCCCTGCGTCGGGGAGGGCCGCAAGCGGCGCGAGCAGCGACCAGCGCCCCGTCGGCGCGGAGACGCCACCGAGCAGCCTGCGGCCGCCAAGGCGCGCCTGGCTTGGTAGGGCAACCGTGCGCCGGCGGTCGTGGGAGCGGGCGCGCGAGCGAGCGCGTGCGCGGAAGAGCGCACGCAGGGCGCCGAATGAGTCGGCGCTGATGAGGCCGCGCGCAATCAGCTCAAAGAGCCCTTCCTCGACTTCGCCCTCCAGGCGCCCGGTGATCGCAGCAAGCTCGAACGCAAAGAGCGCGCCCTGCTCGCCGAGCGCCTGCGCGACCTCCGCGGCGGCACCGGCGGCGGGCGCATGGGGCGAGCGCTCGGGGCGAAGCGCAGCAAGCAGCCAGGGCAGATCTGCGCGCAGGGCAAATGTGATCGGCGTCGACTGCGAGGGCGTGCGCGCGCCGCGGCGAGGCCGGCGCTCGCCGGCGCCGAGCGTGCTCGCAAAGCGACCCCAGACGACCTCGCCGGCGAGGCAGAGCTCATCCAGCCAGCGCTCCTCGTAGCCGGCGAGGCGGGCAGGCAGAAGCGCCTCCTCCCATGCGCCCGCGGGCGCTTCAAAGCCCTGCAGGCGGTCGATGACCTCGCGCAGGCCGCGCTTGCCCGCAAAGCGATCACGCGGCGCCACACCCTGCCAGCGCAGCAGGAAGCAGAGCAGCTCTCGCCGCTGCAGCGGGCGCAGCGCCGCCGAGGAGCGGCGCAGCTCGCGGGTGTAGGCATGGATGCGCGCGAGCAGCCGCCGCGCGCACCACTGCTCCTGCTCGGCGCCGGGCGTGAAGCGCCCGCGCAGCGCAAAGCCCTCTCCCTCGAGCGTCGCCAGCGCGCTCTGCGCAGAGGCCTCGCTCACCGCCATCAGCTGCGCAAGCTCGGCGGCGCCCACCGGGCCGGAGCACTCAAGGTGGCCGCGCAGGGCGAGCGCCAGAGCGCTCTGTGCATCGGGCGCAGGGGGTGGGTGCGGATCGGCGCCCTCCTCCCCACGATCGAGCTCCGCGCCGGCAACGATCTCCGCCTGCGGCGCGATCGCGCGCGCCAGCGCAAGGCGCTCGCTTGCGCACCAGCGCAGGATCGCGCCAGCCTTGGCAGCCCCCGGCGCAGCTGCGAGGACTGCCGCACGCCCTTGCGCTACAAGCTCATCCATCCAGCTTCGCCACTGCGGCTGAGGCTCCACCAGCACGCATGAGAGCAGCAGGTCGTGAAGCTCCTCGCGCCCGCGCAGCGCGGGGGCGACCTCCGCCCTGACGCGCGCGATCGCGCGCGGATCGAGCTCGCCGAGCTCACCGGCGGCGACGGGCAGCCCCCGGCGCAGCGCCACCGCACGGCTGCGCCGCTCCTCCAGCGGAGCGTCATCGAGGAAGGTGAAGGGCTTGCCGCCGAGGATCTCGTGTGCAAGCAGCGAGGGCTCAGTGGAGTCGATGAAGCGCGCTCGCACCCGCCCGGCCGCAAGGTCGGCGAGCAGCGCCTCCAGTCCCGCCACATCCATCGCCTCCTCCATGCAGTCGCGCACCGTCTGCTCAACGAGCGGATGATCGGGCAGCGCGATCGGGCCGGGCGGCGCATTCTCCTGGCAGGCGGCAAGCGCAGGAAAGACCGCTGCGAGCAGGTCTTCGGCCTCCATCCGCTGCAGCGCCACCGGGCTCTTCTTGCCGCCGCGGAAGCGCAGCACCGCCAGCGCGCGATTGAGGTTCCAGCGCCAGCGCGAGGCGAACATCGGCGAGGGCAGCAGCGCCTGCTCAAGCGCCGCGCGCGCGCGGCCGGCGGGCAGCAGCGCCGGGACGTCAGAGAGCGGGAAGGAGTGCTGCGGGCCCAGCGACAGCAGCAGCGCGTCGTCGCTTGCCGCCGCCTGCAGCTCGAAGTCGAAGGTGACGCAGAAGCGCTTGCGCAGCGCAAGTGCGAAGGCACGGTTCACGCGCGCGCCGAAGGGAGCATGCACGACAAGCTGCATTCCGCCCGCCTCGTCAAAGAAGCGCTCGAAGACGACCTCCTCCGCCGTCGGCAGCGCCCCGAGCTGGGCTTTGGCTGCCGCAAGGTAGAAGACAAGCTGCTCAGCGACAGGCCGAGCGATCCCGCAGCGCTCCTGCGCAAGCGCGATCGCCCGCCCGGCGCCTGCGCTCAGCTCCGCTGCGATCGCTGCTCGCAGCGCCGAGATCTCTGCGGAGAGCTCGACGCTGCGCGCCGGCGCCTCGCCGATCCAGAATGGGATCGTCGGGCTGGCGCCCTGGGCGTCGATCACGCGGACCTCGCCGGCGGCCACGCGCTGCACGCGCCAAGCGTGGCTGCCGAGCAGGAAGACGTCGCCCACCATCGACTCCAGCGCAAAATCCTCGTTGACTGCGCCGACAACGACTCCCTCGGGCTCCAGCAGCACGCGAAAGTCGCCAAGCTCGGCGATCGCGCCGCCGCTTGTCAGCGCCGCCAGTCGAGCGCCACGGCGCGGCCTCAGCACGCCGCCGACGCGGTCGCGGTGCAGGTGCGCCATGCGCCGGCCGGTGCCCGTGCGAATGCCCTCGCTGAGCAGCTCGAGCAGCCGATCAAAGCGCTCGCGATCGAGCGCCGCATATGGGCCGGCCCGCGTGCAGAGCTCGTAGAGGTCGCCCTCCGCAAGCTCGCCGGCCGCCGCCACCTCCGCGACGATCTGCTGGGCGAGAATGTCGATCGCAAGCGGCACCGGCGGCGAGCTGTCAAGCCGACCGGCGCGGATCGCGCCAAGCAGCGCCGCCGATTCGACCAGCTCGTCGCGGCTCAAGGGGTAGAGGATGCCCTCGGGGCGACCGTGGCGGCTGTGGTTGGCACGCCCCACGCGCTGCAGGAAGGTCGCGATCGAGCGCGGCGAGCCGACCTGGCAGACCAGCTCGACGGGCCCGACGTCGATGCCCAGCTCAAGCGAGGCCGTCGCAACCAGCGCCCGCAGCTGCCCCGCGCGCAGGCGCTCCTCGGTGCGTCTGCGACGCTCCACCGAGAGCGAGCCGTGGTGAGCGCAGACCGAGTCCGCCGGCAGGTGCTCGGCAAGCAGGTGCGCGAGGCGCTCGGCGAGCCTGCGGGTGTTGACGAAGACCAGCGTCGTGCGTCGCCGGCGCACGTGTGCGGCAATCTGCGCGACGACTTCGGCCATCGCCTCAGTCGACATCACCGCTTCGAGCTCGCGCTCGGGAAGCTCGATCGAGAGCGCAAGCGGCCGGCTGTGGCCGCAGTCGACCACCGCCAGCGGCCGCGTGCCGGCGAGCAGGCTCGCGGTCGCCTCGATCGGGCGCTGCGTCGCCGAGAGGCCGATGCGCTGCACGCCGCCATCGCGCTGCAGCGCATCCAGGCGCTCGAGCGAGAGCGCCAGATGGGCGCCACGCTTGTCGCGCGCAAGCGCATGGATCTCATCGACGATCACCGTCTGCACCTCGGTCAGGGTTGCGCGCGCCCGCCCCGCGGTGAGCATCAGATAGAGGCTCTCAGGGGTGCTGATGAGGAAGGTCGGGGGGTTGCGCACCAGCGCCGCGCGCTGTGCGGCGGTGGAGTCGCCGGTGCGCAGGCCGACAGTCAGCTCCGGCGGCTGCAGGCCGAGCTCGCGCGCGCATTCGGCGATCTGCGCAAGCGGCGCAAGCAGGTTCTGCTCGATGTCAAGCGCAAGCGCACGCAGCGGCGAGATGTAGAGCAGGCGCGTGGTGGGCGCAAGCGCGCCGCGCTCGTGGGCGCGGTAGGCGGCATCGATCGCGACCAGGAAGCCGGCCAGGGTCTTGCCCGATCCGGTCGGGGCGGCGATCAGCGTGTGGGCGCCCGCGCGCAGCGATCGCCAGCCGCGCTCCTGGGGCTCGGTCGGCCCCTCGGGAAAGCGCCGCGCAAACCAGCGCGCAATCGCCGGATGAAAGCCCTCCGCGCCAAGCGCGCCACCGTCACTATGCGGACCTGAGCCTCCCGACGACATGGTGCAAGGTTAGGCGCAAGCGCAGCGGCTGCAGCGGATCGCCCGCCGGGCGCGCTCGCGAGCCGCTCGGGTATCACTCTCTCATGGTGGCCGCTCGCCGCAACGCCTCTGCGCCGCGCCCTGCACTCCGAGCCGTGGTGGTCGGTGGGGGCTTCGGCGGGCTCTCTGCAGCCCGCGCGCTCGCCAGGGCAGGCGGCTCCGTGACGCTGATCGACCGCAACAACTTCCACCTCTTCCAGCCGCTCAGCTACCAGGTGGCCACGGGCGCGCTCTCGCCCGGGGAGATCGCCGTGCCGCTGCGCCGGGTCCTCGCCCCCTTCCCGCGCGCGCGGGTCCTGCTCGCGGAGGTCAGCGGCTTCGATCTGCACGAGCGCCTTGTGCACTGCCGGCCGATGGCGCCGGCGGCAGAGCCCTTCAGCGAGCCCTACGACGTCCTGGTCGTGGCGGGCGGCTCGAGCTACTCCTACTTCGGCCACGAGCACTGGCGCCCCTATGCGCTGGAGGTGAAATCGCTGCAGAGCGCGCTGCGCGTGCGCTCGCGCCTGCTGGCCGCCTTCGAGGCTGCCGAGATCGCACGCGAGCACGCCGAGCAGCGCCGCCTGCTGACCTTCGCTGTCATCGGGGCCGGCCCGACCGGCGTGGAGATGGCCGGCCAGATCGCCGAGCTTGCGCACGAGGTGCTCCCCGGCGAGCTGCGCCGGGCGCGCTCGCGCCAGGCCGATGTGGTGCTTGTCGAGAGCGCTGCACGCGTTTTGCCTGCGTTTCCACCACCGCTGTCGCTGCACGCCGAGCGCTCACTGCAAGCGCTCGGCGTGCGCCTGGCGACCCAGCACACGGTAGTCGAGATCGCGCGCGGGCTGCTGCGCCTGCGCCAGCGCGATGGCACCGAGCAGACGCTCGAGGCCGAAACGATCATCTGGGCGGCGGGGGTCAGCGCCTCACCGCTTGCCGGCGCGCTCGCAGCCGCCGCCGGCGGCGAGCTTGACCGCTCCGGGCGGCTGGCCGTCGAAGCGGACCTGACGCTGCCGGGCCACCCGGAGGTGTTCGCGATCGGGGACATGGTGCGGCTGCGGAGCACCAGCGGCGGGACGGCGACTCCACTGCCGGGACTCGCGCCCGTGGCGATGCAGGAGGGGCGCTATGTCGCAGCCCTGATCGCGGCACGGAGCAGCGGCCGCGGACAGCCCGCTACCTTCCGCTATCGCGACAAGGGCACGCTTGCGACGATCGGCCGGGCGCGCGCCGTCGCACAGCTCGGCCGCCTGCGCCTCTGGGGCTTCCCGGCGTGGGCGATCTGGCTGACAGTGCACATCTTCTACCTGATCGGCTTCGAGAACCGGCTGATCGTGCTCACCCGCTGGGCCCACAGCTTCTTCACGCGCGGGCGCGGCGCGCGGCTGATCACGGAGGAGGCGGGAGGACCGCGCGAGGGGCCCGTCGCACGGCCCCCTCATGACAGCGCCGATCGACGATAATCTGCGCCTGCGCAAGAGTTGCGCGGTCCCGCAATCAAGCGAAGGGAGCACGCAGATGGCGAACGTGATCTACACGGCAAGGGCAACTGTCACGGGCGGCCGCGAGCACGGCCACGGCGTGACGAGCGACGGAGCGCTCGAGGTGCACCTGCGCCCGCCCGCCGAGGGCGGCGGCGAGAGCGGGGGCACCAATCCCGAGCAGCTCTTTGCGATCGGCTACGCCGCCTGCTTTGAGGGCGCGCTCGGCGTTGTCGCGCGCCGCGAGCGTCTTGATCTGGGCGAGGTGTCGATCGACTCCTCGGTGAGCCTCGTGACCGAGGAGGGCAACCGCTACAACGTTGCCGTCGAGCTCGATGTGACGCTGCCTGGGGTTTCCGACCCAGAGCAGGCCAAGCAGGTGGTTGCCGCCGCGCACGAGGTCTGCCCATACTCCAACGCCACGCGCGACAACATCAGCGTCAGCCTGCGCGCGAACGGGCAGCCGGTGGGCTGAGCGCCCGTGCACGCGCCCGCCGACGCCAGGCAGCCGCGCGTCGCCCTCTATTGGATGGCGATCTCCCATCCCTGCCAGGCGGTGCACAAGATGCTTGAGCTCAAGGGCGTCGAGCACGACCTTGTCGACGTCTTCCCGCTCAGCCAGCGGATCCACCTGCGCCTGGCCGGCTTCCGAAGCGGCACCGTGCCGGCGCTGAAGCTCGACGGTCGCCGCATCTCCGGCTCGCGCGCGATCTCGCGTGCGCTCGAGGAGCGGTGGGGTGACCCGGCCCTCTTCCCGACCGACCCAGAGCTGCGCGCACGCGTCGAGCAGGCCGAGCGCTGGGGCGAGGAGCGCCTGCAGCCGGTGCCGCGGCGGCTGTTTCGCTACGGCGTCGCGCGCGACGCGGAGTTGCGCGAATGGGCGGTGCGCGACGTAGGGCTGCCCTTCCCGGCGCTGAGCGCGCAGGCGATCCGCCCCGCGCTCGCGTGGTACCTGCGCACGGTCGAGGCCGACGGTCGCCGTGCGGACACGGCTGCGGTGCGCGCCGACCTCGCCGAGCTGCCGGCGCATCTGGGCCGTGTAGATCAGCTGCTATCGGATGGCACGCTCGCGCTGGCGCCGCCGAACGCCGCCACCCTGCAGATAATGGCCAGCGTGAGGCTGCTCTGCCGCTTTGCCGACCTGGCCGAGCTGGTCGGGTCACACGCCTGCGCACAGCCGGCGCACGAGCTCTTCCCCGACTTCGGCGGCGCGATTCCGCCCTTCCTCGATCGATCCTGGCTCTCCGCGCCTCCCAGCGAATCGGCTGCATAGGCGCGGGCGGCGTCGAGGCGAGCGCTGGCGCTCGCGCGCTGCACGAAGTCGTGCAGGGCTCCCAGCCGGGCCGATGAGGTTGCAGCGCCGCGCAACCTTGCCGCCAAAGCCGAGTTTCGACCTTCCGAGAGGGGCGGTTGCCGGGCTTGGCCCGGGTCGGGCATGGGTCAGCATCCGCCGACCTGAGCCTGCCGCCCGCGTGCAGCACACGCCCAGAACCCACCTTGAAAGGAGGTCGTATCGCATGCATCTTTCACGCAATGCCACCGCGCAGGCCCGCCACCACAGCAGGGCAAGGGGAATCCTTCCCGCCCTACGCGACCAGGCGTGCAAGCCGGGCCGACGCGCCGCGCTCTTCGGAGCCACTGCCGCAGCGCTGGCCGCCGCGCCGATCGCCCTCGCGGCAAGCGCCAGCGACACGCCGCCAGCTCCCGCCCGGGCCGCCGGCCTGCAGGCCGCAGGCGGCTATCCGATCCGCGGCGGCATCCACAACCCCCCTTACAGCGCCTACTACCGCACCACCGGCATCTTCTCCAACAACGGCTCCTGGACGACAAGGACCGAGAACAACGGCAATGGCGGTGCGATCATCGCCGGCTGCCATGCGCCGAGCGGCGGGCTCCCCTGCCTTGACTCCGACAACCTCTCCGGCGGGCTTGCCTTCACCTTCAACACCTCCGGCAACGTCGGTGGCGAAATCCTGCTGACCAATCCCAACGGCGCGCCATTCACCACCAACGCGCACGGGCTGGCGAGAGGGCTGAACGCCAACTACCTGGAAGGCCACCATGCAAGCGAATTCATGGCCGCCAACGCGGTCCCCGCAAACGCCGCCAACGCCAGCTCCCTCGGTGGGCAGCCGGCAAGCAGCTACGTCACGACCGGCACGCTGCTCTTTGCGGCAGTGGGCGCGGGCAGGTCGCCGGGGATCGCCTCCACGCGCGGCGCAACGGCGGTCAACCGGTCAGAAGGCGCAAGCGGCGTCTCATACACCGTCACCTTCGGCTCAAGCGAAATCGCCTCCTGCTCCTACACCGCCTCCCCGCGTGGGGCGGCGCTTGCGGGCGGAGCGCTCGGCGCCGAACCGGACGCCGCCAGCAAGAGCTCGGTGATCGTCAACGCCCCAAAGGAATTCGAAGGGGGCTTCTACCTGCAGGTCGTCTGCTAGCGCTCTTCAAGGTGGCCTTGGCGGGGCGGGGCGCCACTTCGCCCGCCCCGCTCAGGGCGCGCCACGGCGCGTGAGCGCATACGCCCCCATCCGCGCGCCCAGCTCAAGGGCGCGCGCAAGCTCCTGGCCGCGTGCCAGGCCGAGCGTGACGCCAGCGGCAAATGAGTCGCCGGCGCCGTAGCTGTCGCTTACGGCAGCCGGCGGCCGGGATGCCCGCCAGCGACCCTCGCGCCGCCTGTCGCCCCGCCTAAGCGCCGGGATCGACCAGCGCCCGCCGCGGGCGCCTTCGGTTGCGATCAGCAGGCGCGCGCGTGCGCCCAGACGCTCTGCCAGCTCACGCTCGTGGCGGTCGGCGGCGCTGTAGATCAGCGCATCGATCACCGGCGCAGGAGCGCCGGGCGAGCCCGCAAGGGCGCGCTCCGCGCGCGGCGAGACGACCAGCACCGGCACCGTGCGCGCCCGAGCAAGCGCGAAGCGATCACCGGCGGTGAAGTAGACCGCCGCGGCGCCGGCCAGGCGCTCCCAGGGCAGCGCATCGGCGCCCCTGACTGAAAGTCGCTTGCCGACGGTGATGATCGTGCGCTCGCGACGGCTTTGATCGAGCAGCGTGAGAGCGCGCCGCGTGGGCTGCTTGCGCCAGGCGATGTGCAGGTCGATCCCCAGCCCCGCCAGCTCCGCCGCCGCCTGCTCGCCGATGCGATCACGCCCCAGCGCGCAATAGAAGTCAACGGCCACGCGCCTGCGCGCCAGCGCACGCGCCACAACAGCGCCGCCGCCTGCCGCCTGCTCGAACATGCTCTGGGCATGGGCCACGGCACCCTGCTGGGGAAAGTCCGTCAGGGAGAGGAAGGTGACCCACTCCACGTGGCCGATCACCGCGATCCGGAGTGGGCCCGCCACCGCTCTATCGCCGCGCCTGCCGCGATTGCTGCAGCTGCGCGAGCGCCGCCGCGAAGGCCTCGTGTGTGTGCTCGTCAAAGAGCCAGAAGCGCGCCTCGCGGACCGCCGACTGCCGGCTCAGCGCGCGATCGGTCGCGCCAAGCGCAATCGCCGCCGCCGGCTTGAGCGGATAGCCGAAGGCGCCGGTGGAGATGGCGGGCAGCGCGACCGTCGCGCAGCGATGGCGGGCCGCCAGCGCGATCGCCTGCTCGTAGCAGGAGGCAAGCAGCTGTGCCTCGCCCTGGGATCCGCCTCGCCAGACCGGACCGACCGCGTGTATGACGTGGCGCGCGGCGAGGTTGCCCGCGCCGGTGATCTTTGCGCTGCCCGCCGGGCAGCCGCCGAGGGCGCGGCATTCGCCAAGCAGCGTCGGTCCGGCGGCACGATGGATCGCACCGTCGACCCCGCCGCCGCCGAGCAGCGAGCTGTTGGCCGCATTGACGATCGCCTCCGCCTGAGCGTCCTTGGTGATGTCGCCCAGATGCAGCGTTATGCGCGCGCCCGCCACCGGCGCAGAGTAGCGCTCGTGCGTGCGTGCGGCGCCGCGCTCGACTAGGCTCAGGCGGTGCGCTCACTGCTTGAGATCGGCGGGCGAAGGGCGCCCTTCCTGCGCCGCTCGGCGCTGCGCCTGGCGCTTGCGGCACGAAGGATGAGCCGCGAGGGCCGGGTTGACGACGGGCGCGAGGAGGCGCTGCTCGACTTTGTTCGCAAGCACGCTGCGCTAGGTGACGTCGACGCGACGATCGAGGCCATCGACCGCTTCTGCTACGAGCGCGCGGTGATGATGAACGTGGGCGACGAGAAGGGGCTGATCCTCGATCGCGCGGTCGCGCGTGCGCGGACGCAGAGCGCGCTTGAGCTCGGCACCTACTGCGGCTACAGCGCCCTGCGGATCATTCGCGCCGCCGGAGCAACCGCGCACCTGTGCTCGATCGAGCGCTCGCCCGCCAACGCCGCAATCGCCCGCGCGATCATCGATCATGCGGGCCGCAGCGAGCAGGTCACCGTGCTCGAGGGCTCACTCGAGGATCGCGGCGCGACGATCAGCCGCCTGCAGGTTGAATGCGGCCTTGCGCCGGGGTGCCTGGACTTCCTCTTCATCGACCACGACAAGGCCGCCTACGTCTCCGACTTGGAGCGCATCCTCCAGCTGGGCTGGCTGCGCCGCGGCGCGATCGTGCTTGCCGACAACGTTCGCGTCCCCGGCGCGCCGGCCTATCGCTCATACATGCGCGCCAGGGAGGGGATGCAGTTTGCAACGATCGAGCGCCGGGCGCACCTCGAGTACCAGACGCTTATCCGCGACCTGATGCTCGAGTCCGAGTACCTCGGCGAGCGCGAGGGGCCGCGCAGCGGCGACTGAGCTAGCCGGCGGCGGAGAGCTCCTCGAGCAGCTCCACGAGCAGCTGCCATGTGCTCGCGACGGTCGGTATGCAGACGTGCTCCTGGGGTGTGTGGGCCTCCTTGATCAGCGGACCGAAAGACACCGCTTCCATATCGGGTCGCTTGGCGAGCAGCACGCCGCACTCCAGGCCGCCGTGGACAACCTCGATCCTCGGCCTGCGGCCGTGCACGCGCTCGTATGCGCGCGCGGCCGCGGCGAGCAGGGGCGAGTCGGCCCTGGGCTGCCAGGCGGGGTATCCCCCCGTCAGCTCGGCGTCAGCGCCGGCCTCGCCGGCGATTTGCTGCACCTGCGAGGCGATCTCTGAGAGCGCCTGCTCACTGATGCTGCGCGCGCTGATGACGATCTCTGCCGTCCGCTCGGCGGTGCGCACGAGCGCGAGATTTGCGGAGCTCTCCACCACGCCGGCGAAGGAGGGGCTCATCGCGAGCACTCCGTGCGGGAGCTCTGCCAGCAGCCGCAGCAGCGCACGCGAGCCGGCCGGCTGCTCGACGAGGGGCGGCGGACCCTGGAGCGCTCCAAGCTCGATCGCCAGCTCAGGCTCATCGCTCCGCCACGCTCGCTCCAGCTCCGCGATGGCCTCGGAGGCGACCGCCCTGGACTGCTCGAGCGTCGCCTCGGCGACGCAGAGACGCGCGACCGCCGCGCGCGGAATCGCGTTGTGCGCGCTGCCGCCCTCGATCGCTGCGACCCGAAGCTCCACGCCCGTCTCCAGCATCCGCTCAAGCACGCTTGCAAGCAGCTTGATCGCATTGGCGCGGGGCTCGTGGATCTGCGCTCCGCTGTGTCCCCCCTTGAGCCCCTTGACGGCAAGCTGCAGGAACACCGATGCCTCCGGCGGGCGCTCCAACGCGATCGGCAGGCGCACGGTCACCTCGGCGCCTCCGGCCGAGCCGCACGTCAGCGCCCTGTCATCCTCGCTGTCTAAGTTGAGCAGCCAGCGCGCCTGCAGCTGCGCGGCGTCGAACGCCATCGCGCCAAAGAGGCCGATCTCCTCTTCGACGGTGAAGAGCAGCTCGAGCGGGCCACAGGCCAGCTCACGGTCGCTGAGCAGCGCCAGCGCAGCGGCTACGCCGATGCCGTTGTCAGCGCCCAGCGTCGTCCCGCAGGCGTAGAGCGCATCGCCCTCTCGGCGCACCCGAATCGGGTCATGGTCGAAGTCGTGCTCGACGCCGGGGGCGCTCTCGCAGACCATGTCAAGGTGCGTCTGCACCGCCACGACCGCACGATCGCCGTCCGCGGCCAAGCGAGCAGGAGCGCGGATCAGGGCGTTGCCGCGAGCGTCTTCAATAAACGGCGCCCCCACGGAGTCGGCCACCGCGCGCACGTGCTCGCGCGCGGCGCGCTCCTTTCCTGAGCAGCGTGGAATGCGAGTGAGCGCGGCGAAGTGGCGCCAGAGCTCGGCTGGGATCAGGTCGCGGTAAGGATCGGCTGCCACGCCGGCAACGATAACCGTCGCCCGCCACCGCGCAGCGGGCCTCCCGGAGGACTTACTTGATCCATTCAAGAGAAGTGCGATAATGCGCGCGTGCTCGACGCCACCGTTCACAGGCAGCTGCTGCGCGAGGCCTCGCTGCGTGTCACCGCGCCGCGGCTGGCCGTGCTGCGGGCGGTCGATGAGCATCCGCACGCCGACACCGCGACGATCATCGCCGCGGTGCGCGAGCAGCTGGCCGGTGTCTCGCACCAAGCCGTCTATAACGTGCTTGCGGCGTTGACCGAGGCGCGGCTGCTGCGGCGCATCCAGCCGCCGGGGTCCACTGCCCGCTTCGAGTCGCGTGTCGGCGACAATCACCATCACGTCGTCTGCCGATCATGCGGAGCGATTGCCGACGTTGACTGCGCCGTCGGCAAGGCGCCCTGCCTGATCGCCTCCGACGACCACGGCTTTGCAGTCGACGAGGCGGAGGTCATCTACTGGGGCCTCTGCCCAGGCTGCGCGGCCGTTCAGAGAACCCCCTAACCAACAGTCCCCACCCTCACCTCGAAAGGAAGCAGATGTCCAACAGCTCAGATGCCGTAGTCGGCGACGCAAACGAGCAGCGCAGCGCCGGTTGTCCGGTCACCAACGGTCGTGCGCCCCACCCGACTGAAGGCGGCGGCAGCCGCAACTGGTGGCCGCACCGCCTCAACCTCAAGATCCTCGCCAAGAACCCGGCGGTCGCAAACCCGCTCGGCGAGAGCTTCAACTACCGCGAGGCCTTCGAAGGCCTCGACCTGGCCGCGGTCAAGCGCGACATCGAGCAGGTGCTCACGACCTCTCAGGACTGGTGGCCGGCCGACTTCGGCCATTACGGCCCGCTGATCATCCGCATGGCCTGGCATGCCGCCGGCACCTACCGCATCCACGATGGCCGCGGCGGCGCCGGCACCGCCCAGCAGCGCTTTGCGCCCGTCAACAGCTGGCCGGACAACGTCAACCTCGACAAGGCGCGCCGTCTGCTTTGGCCGGTCAAGCAGAAGTACGGGCGCAGCATCTCCTGGGGCGATCTGATGATCCTCGCGGGCAACGTCGCGCTGGAGTCGATGGGCTTTCAGACCTTCGGCTTCGCGGGCGGTCGCGAAGACGCGTGGGAGCCCGACGACGACGTCTACTGGGGCCCGGAGCGCGCGTGGCTGGGCGACGAGCGCTACAGCGGGGAGCGCGATCTGGAGAGCCCACTTGCCGCGGTGCAGATGGGCCTGATCTACGTCAACCCGGAGGGCCCCAACGGCAATCCCGACCCGCTGGCCGCCGCGATCGACATCCGCGAGACCTTTCGGCGCATGGCGATGAACGACGAGGAGACGGTCGCGCTGATCGTGGGCGGCCACACCTTCGGCAAGACGCACGGCGCCGCAGAGGTCGACAAGTACCTGGGGCCCGAGCCTGAGGGAGCCCCGATCGAGGAGCAGGGGCTTGGTTGGAAGAGCAGCTTTGGCAGCGGATCGGGGCGCGATACGATCACCAGCGGTCTGGAGGTCACCTGGACCCCCACACCGACCAGGTGGGACAACAGCTTCCTGGAAACGCTCTTCGGCTACGAGTGGGAGCTGACCAAGAGCCCCGCGGGCGGCTGGCAGTGGCAGCCCAAGGACGGAGCTGGCGCCGACGCGGTGCCCGATCCCGAGGATCCGAGGCGGCGTCGCCCTCCGACGATGCTCACAACGGACCTCTCGCTGCGCTTTGACCCGATCTACGAGCCGATCTCGCGGCGCTTTCTCGAGCACCCGGAGGAGCTCTCCGAGGCCTTTGCGAAGGCCTGGTTCAAGCTGACCCACCGCGACATGGGGCCGGTCACGCGCTACCTGGGACCGGAGGTGCCCAAGGAGACGCTGATCTGGCAGGATCCGATCCCGCCTGTGGACCATGAGCTGATCGGGGCGGGCGAGATCGCGCAGCTGAAGGAGCAGATCCTGGGCGCGGGGCTCTCTGTGCCCGAGCTGGTGGCGACAGCGTGGGCGTCAGCGTCGACCTTCCGCGGCAGCGACAAGCGCGGCGGCGCCAACGGCGCGCGCATCCGCCTGGAGCCACAGCGCAACTGGGATGTCAACGACCCGCCGCAGCTGGAAAGGGTGCTTGCGGCCCTGGAGGCGATCCAGAGCTCCTTCAACTCCTCGCGCAGCGACGGCAAGCGCGTCTCGCTCGCGGACCTGATCGTGCTGGGCGGGTGCGCAGCGGTCGAGCGCGCGGCGGCCGCGGCCGGCGTCAAGATCGAGGTGCCCTTCTCCCCCGGGCGCATGGACGCCTCCCAGGAGCAGACCGACATCGAGTCCTTCGCGGTGCTCGAGCCGAGCGCCGACGGCTTTCGCAACTACCTGCGGGGCCCGCAGCGCCTGCGTGCGGAGTACCTGCTGCTTGACCGCGCCAACCTGCTTACGCTGAGCGCACCGGAGATGACGGTGCTGATCGGCGGTCTGCGCGTGCTTGGCGCAAACAGCAAGGGCTCGAAGCTGGGCGTCTTCACTACGCGCCCGGGCGTGCTCAGCAACGACTTCTTCGTGAACCTGCTCGACATGGGAACGATCTGGGAGCCGACCTCGCCGGAGGCCGAGAGCTTCGAGGGTCGCGACCGCGCGAGCGGAGAGCCGCGGTGGAGCGCAAGCAGGGTGGATCTGATCTTCGGATCAAACGCCGAGCTGCGTGCGATCGCCGAGGTCTACGCCGCCGATGACGCCGCGCAGAAGCTCGTCGAGGACTTCGCTGCGGCGTTCGCGAAGGTGATGAGCCTCGACCGCTTCGACCTGCGGCGATAGGCGAGCCCGTGGGGCGGCCGGCGCGCCGGCCGCCCCGTAGGGCGCCTTGCGAAGGCCGGCAGGGCCAAGCCAGGCCGATGGCGGCCCCTCTACGCTGGCAGACCGGGCAGGGTCCTGTGGGCGCCGCGAGCGATCCAGAGCAGCGCCTGCGCACTCCTGTTCTCGCTGGGCCACTCCGCGGCGATCAGGAGCATCCGATGCGCGTGTCTGCGCGACGACGTAGGCGCCCTCGACATCTCCGCTCAGCTTCACATGGGCAGCTTGAGCGATGTCCCTGTGGCCTCGCCAGCCCAAGCGCTGGGCTTGGTGCCATGCCTGTCGGTGGCGCGAGCGCTGCGCAGAGCTTTGCCGGCGGCCTCGCTCCGCGGCCGCAAGCCGCCGCAGAGGTGGTGCTCCGGTTTGACATCGCCTGCTCATGTCTTTGTCCCGGAGCTTCTTCATCTGCTGGGGCATCGGCGTATCGGGAGATGCCGACAGCGAGGTTTTTCTTGGGAAGGAACCTAATCTACTGGCACAGTAGAAATGGCTATGGCGGTAGAACAGCGCTGACAGCAGATCCTCGCAGCAGCCCTCGATGGCGCGGTCGTGGAGCCTGCCACGCACACTAAAGACCTCAACCTTCTTTTCCGCACGCGCGACGGACGTGCCATCGCGATCGAGGTCAAGTGGGCCGGCGAGGGCTGGCCACAGGACGTGCGCCAGGCCGCGGCCTCCGTGAGCGGCCAGTGGCCGGCACATCTCGTCCTCCTCGCACACCGGCTCTCGCCCGGCGCCATCGAGTGGCTCTGAGAGCGGGGCGCCAACTGGGCCGACGAGGCCGGGCAGGCCCGGATCCTCGGACTGGACGGCCCGATCGTGGTCCGCGAGCCCGCTCTGCCCGCCCGTGAGGATCGCGCCTCTCGTCCGTTCAGGTGGACGAGGTCTGCGCTGTCAATCGGCGAGCTCATCCTCGCCCGCGAGGATCAGGGGTTGCATGCCGCCGAGCTCGCCGGTGCGAGCGACTGGCCGGTGCCGCAGGCCGCCAACGTCCTGAAGGCGCTCGACGGGCAGGGATGGACCGTCAAGCATGGCGGCTTGCGGGGACCACGTGTATATCGCGAGCTCGTCGCGCCCTACGCCACCACCACGCCGAGCATTCACATCTACGTTGCCGACGAAGACTTCGCGAGTCCGCTCACAGACGCAATCGAGCAGGCCGGCCTGCGCGAAGTCGACGAGGACGGGCTCGTGACCTTCTGGGCCACCGATGCTCGCGTGCTCAAGCTCGCATCGCAAATCGAAGATGTACCCGTCGTCAGCGCCTCGCGTCTTTATGCAGACATCTCGTCATTCACGGCGCGGGGGCAGGACGCCGCCGATCACCTGAAGGAGCAGCTGATCGATCCGCTTCATCGTGCCAATGACGCTGCAGGAGACAGCAGTGGCTGAGCAGCGCTCCCGCGCGGGGCGTGCGCGCGCCGAGCTCGCCCTCGTGCGCCTGCTGCACGAGCTGAACGACGACGAGGTCCCGCTCGTCGTGCTCGGCGGCTTAGTCCCTGAGCTGCTCGCACGCGAGGATGATCTGGTTCCCCAGCATCTCGGCACCACCGACGTTGCTGTGCCGCTGATCACGCATGTCCAAGCGGATGCCGACCTGGGCGGCGTGGAGCGCGCCCTCACCCGCATTGACTTCAGGCCCGATCCGGATGAGGATGGCTGGAGGTGGCAGGGCCTGATAGACGAGGTCCCGGTCAAGCTCGAGCCCCGGTGCGACCTCCCCGACCACCGCGAGCGTGAGGTCATCAGGCCGCGCGGCTCCAAGGTCCTTGCGGCAGCGAACCTGCTCGCCAAGTGCGTGGCCGCGCGCTGGCGGGCCGCCGCCAAGGATTACTTCGACTTCGCCTATGTGCTTCTGCACAACCGGCATGGAGGGCCGGAGGGGGCGGCCGAGCGGCTGCGCAGCGGTGAGCTCGCGGATGCCCTCCCAGCGCTGCGATCCACCTTCATCGAGATACGGAAGCGCTACGTCAAGAGCACGGACTCCGGGCCGACCGGGTACGCCCTGCAGGCGCTCGGAGTCGACCCAAACGCCGGCGAGGCAAGACCGCGGGCCGATGCCGTGGACATGGTGCAGAGATTCTTCGCCGCGCTCCGCCTCTGAGGTCCGTCTGCACCGACATACCAGCTTGAGCCACCCCGCGAAGTTTGGAGGCCCCGGTGGAACCCGGGGCAGCTACCTCGGCCCACCGACCCCGCCAAACCGCACCGCCCGGCGATCAAGTCAGCACGCAAACGGCGCGCACCCCCGGCCCCACCAACGACGAAGGCCGCCCATGCGGACGGACCTCGAGCTCTCGGTCAGCCGGTTTGCAGGGCTCTTGCGAGTCCTTCGCCCTGGTCGGCCGGACAGCGGCAGCGGGCTTGATCCCTAAACCTGCGACCGGCCGTGCGGCCCAGGGAACACTCGCTGAGAGGCGGATCGCAGCAGCCATCGTGCACGGGATCGAGGATTGGTGGCCTTTGGGGCGGGAGGGTGGGTGGGTACGGGAGCTTGGTGGTGGCGCGGCCTGAGCGCTGCCGCGGAAGACGAGCTACGGCGCCAACTGACCGTTCGCCGCCACGATAAATGGGTGGTTAAGTCGCAGCGATGGGGTTTTTGCACCCAGGCGCCTATGGCGTAGTATGATGACGTCATGAACGCACACATGCAAACACGGCCTGTGTCGGCGCGCCTCGCTCCCATCCTTGAGGAGCTGGAGCTGCGCCAGCCTGCCGTGGTCACCCGATCGCTTCTCGCGGAGATCCTGGCGCAGACTCAGATGTCTCTGCGGCCCGAGGCGACAGCCGAGCGCCTGGTCCGCCTCGGCTGGCTGCTACCTCTCCGCACGAGGGGCGCCTGGGAGTTCGCGCCGGCCGCCCGAGCCGGGCGCTACCGGTCAGGGGATCCGTGGATCGAGCTGCGCGCGCTGCTCGCGCACAATCCAGGCGCTCCCGTAGCGGTCGCGTTCGAGTCGGCGGTCTGGGAGCTCGGCCACTCCTCCCACCAGCCGGACCGTCCGGTGCTCGCGCACCGGCGGGCCTGGCGCCCACCCTCCTCGCTGGGCGTCCGCACGGTGAGCTTCGACTGGCGCGTGGCGACCAAGACCATGCGGGGATTGCCCGTGTGGAGCGAGGCGACCATCCTCGTCGCTTCAGCCGAGCGTCCTGCAGCGCAGGGCAACTGGGGCAACGCCGACGATTGGCTCGCCAATACATTCCGCGCCGCCACGGCGGAGGACCTGCTGCGGGAAGCAGAAGGACGGCGCACCTCCACGCTCACACGGCTCGGCTACCTAGCTGAATGGGCAACCCGCAGCGACATCGCCGATCAGATCGAGACGCTGCTCCCCGCCCGTCTCCCCGTCACGTTCCTCGGACCTCGCGATCGCCGGGCGCAGTGGAGCAGGCGCTGGCACGTCTACGACTCGCTGCTCCCACAGCAATGATCACGCAGGGCTATCTCGCACGCCATTTCCAAGGTCGCAGCGGCATGCGCGATCCCGCTCTGCTCGACGTCGCCCAGGACTATGCGCTCAAGCATCTCCACGACCAGGGCGCGTTCGAGCTCGGCATTGTCCTCAAGGGCGGCACCTCGCTGCGCAAGCTGCGTGCCGGCAACGCGGGCCGCTTCTCCACAGACATGGACTTCGCCACACCGGACCTTGAGACTGCGGGGTTCCTCCTCGACACGCTCGACGGCGCCGAGCTGTTCGACGTCCGCTTCAGCCTTGCCGAACGCGAGGCCACGCGCGCGAAGCTGATCGTCGACACGCCGCTCGGCCGCCCAGCCATCCCCGCCCGCGTCGAGATCTCACCCCGTAAGCTATGGCTGCCCACCAAACTCTCGACGCCGGTCGCTCTCGCCGTGCACGCCGGCTACGAGTCCACGCCTCCGGCGATCCCGGCGCCTGCGCTTGAGGAGTCGCTCGCCGAGAATCTCGCCGCGGTCTCGCGGCGCTCGATCGGTCGCCTACAAGAGCCCGCCCGTGTGACGGCGAGGTACGGAGTAGTCTGAGGCTGGCCCGGATGCAAACGGACAGATCCGACAGCCTCGCCGGTCGGCAGCTCGCTCATGCACGGCGGGACCCGCGCCTGGCCCACGGTCGAGAGGCCGTAATAGCCGATTGGTGGGCGGCTATGGAAGCCGCTGAGCGCGTGCGGACCCTGGCTGATTGGGGTTTGCAGGCGTTGATCGACTCCGAGGCCCACGAGGAACGTCGCCTCGACGCCCAGGGGCATACAAACTCAGCAGACCGACGAGCAGCCCTTGACGCTGCGCGTGAGCGAGCCGAACTGGCGCGCGCCGAGCGAGCGAATCAGCTCGTCGAGCACAACGCGATGACGCTCGTGTCAATGGTCGGCGCGCTTGATGCTCTTGTCGAGGAACTGGTGCCGCGTGCGCGCGAGATGCTTGTGGAACATCAGGCCCAAGCGCTGATCGACCAAGCGCGCGGGCAGGAGCCGGAGGCGACTGCGCGCGTCGGCGACGCCGGCCTTGAAGCGATCCGCGTCGCAGTGCAAAAGGTATTGAACGAACGGCTTGGGAGCTTCGACTCTTCTCCACGGGGTACGGGAGCCAAGCGCTGGGAGGATATGCTGCGCCATGCCGGTCTCCAGGCTCAGCCCGAACGTCCGATTCCATCGGACCTCGACCAGGCGCTGACAGAGGTCGTGGCGCTGCGTCATGTACTCGCCCACCGGGCCGGGCGGGTGGACGCTCGCGCACTTGCACAGGCGCCATCGTTGCGGTACGCCGACGGTGATCTGGTGCGCGTCACGCACGCGGACTATCTCGTCTATTCCGCTGCGCTCTGGACCTACGGAGAAGAGGTGGTTCGACGGCTGCTTGGAGAGCTTGCGCCGGCCCCGCCGCTCGCTGACTGGCGCCAGAACCACACTTTCAACGCTTGAACAGAGATGAGCGCAACGGAGCGCGGCGAGCGACCTTGTACGCTCCCGAGCATGAGCAGCGTCGCCGTCGAGGAGATGATCCAGCCCGCCGGCAAAGCGCTGATCGACGCTGCGCCTGCGCCCACGAAGGTGATCCGGTTCGGCTCGCACGCTCGCAGAGACGCCGATCAGGGCAGCGCCTTCGCCGACGATGCCGAAATTGACAGAAGCGCCCCGGCGACCGAGGTCGCGGGCTTCGCCAACGCCTGCGGCGAAGGCTCGTGGGCCAGCCCAGACACCCGCCGATGAAGCCCTACGACCAAAACATCGTCACCTTCGACGTGATGTTCACGGGCTACATGCAGGCAGCCACGCGCTTCCACGATGCAGCCGTGGGTCGCGTGGCAGCCGCAGCGTTCATTCCGCTGTTCGAGGCGCTAAATTGGGCCGCCACCCTTGATTGGCGCATCGGCGCTCACTGGACACCCGACGGTGGCAAGCCGCTTGGCGGCGACTGGCCCGAGCGCATGGGCAACGCGGATCTCGTCTACGGGGTTCGCTTTGTGCGCAACAGCGTGCATCACCATTGGTCGGACGCGCTAGGGCTCGCAGACGGCCGCCGATACCCGAGGCGATATCCATCGGTCTACTTCGAGTGGGTATGGCGGCCAGTCAGCGAGTTGCCGCCGGAAAAGCGACGCCAAAACAACGAGAGAGGCGAGGCCGTCTACCGCGCCCAGATGGAAGGGCACGCCGCGCTACACACGCTGGAAGAACTCAGCATCATCTTCAAGACGATTCGCGGATGGCTTGAGCCGTGGCTGCTTCGCCGTCAACCGGACGCTCCGGTCGTGACGAGGGAATGAAGCGCTATTGCCAGCCCGCACCGTCGGCTGTGGACCGCCCCGGGAATCTTGGAGGCTATGAATCTACCCCGGCTTTGGTGGAGTCGCCTTTCTGGAATCCTCCGGCAATCGACAAGGAGGAATCCGATGTCTGCGCGTATCTCTTCGAGCCGGCCGGTTTCCGGCCTTACGCGGTCCGTCTGCGGTCCTCAATACCGTCCCAGTGCCGGACCGTCGGTGCTCTCGGCGTCTGCCAGCCTCTAACGTGGAGCTTCGTCCGAGTTCGCCCTGCCTGTCGACTGCGCTGTACTCTGCTGGCCCGCCTCTTCAGCTGCCGCGAGGGCCGATTCGAAGCGTTCCGCGAACCCTGAACCTGAGAGATCACCGCGCCCGACCGCCAGTCGCAGGCTCCGGGCTACGACCCCATCCTTTACCTGCTGATGCGAGAGATTGCCCACGAGCTTTCTCAACGCCGCGTCCGTGGCGGACGCGGCATCCCTCCCTGACGTTAGCGGCATCCCCGTTGCGGGGCAGATCGGAAAGTCGGCCGCACTTCTTGCTTCCAACTCCCGCCGCGATACGGAGGCGTTCGCAAGTTTGGCAGCGACACTACGGACGTTCAGCTCAAGGCAGTCTCGATCGACCAGGTCGACGACGCTCAGGTCTTTGAACGCCAAACCCCATCGCTCGAGCACGTTGGCAGCCCTGAGCGACGATAGAGGCGCAACGCACCGCACGACGCGCGTGCGCAGCGACGCTGGTCCCCCCGCCTTTTTTAGCTTCGCCCGCGTACCCCAGGCTTCGACCACCCTGTCCAGGACAGAGCAGGCGAACAGCATCATGTCCATGTCGGCGTTGTCAGAGAAGACCACGAACTCCGAGTCTGAAAACTCCGAAGCTGCGTCATCAAAGTCTCGATCGGCGACACAGGTCACGCCTCTCAAGGGCCGATCCGTAAGTGTGCGCGCGACGCGAAGGACGTTGACCCGACCAGCAGCGGCAAAGATCCTCCGCTTATCTATTCCAAATGCCCTCGCGTATACGTCGCGGTCGGATGGGCCCTCCACTACGACCACACCGCGCGCACGTGCAGCGTGGTCGAGTCGCAGCCGTGACACCAAATCCGCGACAGGATCGACGGCTGCCTGCAGACTAGTCACCATCGCCCTAGTTCGCGACGCTTGTCTTGTCCTGCCCTCGGTCTTCAGCATTGAGATCGAGCGGGCCCAGCTCGTCAACTATGTCCCAGCGATTGTTGATGATCGCGGTCGAATGCGTCGCGAGCACGAAAGATAGGTCCGACACCCGCGCGATCTCGAGCAGATCCTCGACCATCTCGTGTTGCCAGCTGACATGGAGCGAAAGCTCAGGCTCGTCGATCAGGACCGTCGTTCCGGGTCGCTCGTCGAAGAGCAGGCGCGAAATGAGCGCCAACTCGTGCTGCTCGCCCGACGACAGAGAGTCCGCGACGATCTCGTTTCCCGCGGGCTCCACGATGAACGTCAAGCCATGCTCAGGACTGATCGCTAGCTCCTTGTTCAGGAACTTGTGCCCAATGATCGACCTCAACTGCTCGAGCTTTTGCGATATCGGGTCGAGCGGCTCTAGCTTAGCCTCGAAGTCGTCTAGAAACATCTCAAAGAAGCGCTTCTGCGTCGGATTCAACTTGCCTCCCGGGAGCGCTGCCAAGCTGTCCGAAAGCAGTCGGTTTGCTGTGAGGGCGGCGGCATGACGTTCGACCTGCGCATATCGCTCGCGCAGTCGCTCAACGTTCACGCTCTTGCTGCTGTATTCGCCTAGCAGCCTCCGCGCCACGGTGCTCGTCCGGGATTGGTTGATTAGCGCTGACTCAAGACGCGCTTTCTCCAGGGCCTGCGCGACAACCCGAAGGTATCGATTGATTGGCGAGCCTCGTCGTTCGACATTCACGAGCCCCGAACCCCGCCATTGAATCGAGCGCCTGGCGACCTGGCTACTCGAAATGAGAGTGTCGAGACGCTTGGTCTCAATAAAGTCGACTCTCCAGTCATCGGCTTTAAACCAGTCCGGGGGCGTCGGCGGGGGCATGAGCTCGCGCCCGCGACCACCCCAACGCATCAGCACCTCGTCTTCGGCGATCAGTTCGCCGTCGCGAACATCGACGAACGTCTCCGAGTCGTAGCGCTCAAGGAAGTCGGGCATTACCATCAAGTCGGAGACCGACGGGTGCACTTCGATCATGGTCTCTTGCGGACGGCCAGTGCCGTGACGAAGTCGAAGCACGAAAGACACTGCCCCATCAGACGGTTCAAGGTCCGCTGTGCGCTCCGCCTCTATCGTCGCGCCGAACTCATTTTCAACGGTCAGAGTTCCGAACTCATAGCGAGGGAGTTCGCGATAGGTCCCACGGAGCAGCGCCGTTGTCAATCGCAGAAGCGTCGTCTTTCCGACCCCATTGGGCCCCGCCACGATCGTAAGCGGCGGATCTTGACGTAGATCCAAGTCATGGTCGTAGAGGCCGAAAAGTCCGGCGACTGTGATTTTCCGAAGATGCGCCACTCGAAGATTCCTCGAACGCGCAATCTAACGGACGGAATAGCTGCGTGAGGCTAACTGGCGGCTTTGGTTCGGCCACCTACGCAATCAAGACCGTGTCGTGTCGTGAGTAACCCAATCTGGCAAGGAGGTGCCCAAGCCAGGTGACCGGGACTCGGCGAGCCGTTCAAGCGTGGTTGTTGGTGGGCCGCTTGGCGCCGCTTGAAACGTCGGCGTGAAGCACCGCAGTTCGTCGCTTGCGGTCCCTTTTGCCCCTCCCTGTGGTCCTTCGGCGGTCCCGCGTGCCGAGAACAGACGGGACAGGCGAGAACAGCCTTACGGCATCCCAGCTTCTGTGCGGGTTTAGGCTCCCGCTCGCCGGATCTTCTGTCCAGCACAACCGTCAAACGGAACCCTATTGGAACCTTGATCACTCGCCGGAAGCCGCCCAGAACGAGGAAAGGCGCCGATTACCAGGGCCTTTCCTTCATAGCGGGGGCGGGATTCGAACCCGCGACCTTCGGGTTATGAGCCCGACGAGCTACCTGACTGCTCCACCCCGCGTCGTTGGGGAACTCATGTATAGCAAAATCGGGCCTGAATTTCAAGCCCCAGCACCGTGCTCGCGGCCCGCAAGCTCGCTTAGGATCAGCGCACGATGCGCGTCGCAGCGATCGACATCGGCACCAACTCCACGCGCCTGCTTGTTGCAGACGTCTCAGCAACCGGCACGGTGCGCGAGCTCGTTCGCCAGTCGCGGGTCACGCGCCTGGGAGAAGGCGTCGACGCAAGCGGCAAGCTTGCGCCGCAGGCGATCGCCCGCACGGTCGCGGTGCTTGCCGACTACAGCGCATTGATCGAGCGCCACGGCGTTCTCGCCAAGCGCGCCGTCCTCACCTCCGCGGTGCGCGATGCGCGCAATGGGCATGAGTTCGCAGCGCAGGTGCGCTCCCGCTTCGGCCTCGACACCCGCACGCTCTCCGGCGATGAGGAGGCGCGGCTGACCTTCCTGGGCGCGATGTCCGCCCGCGCACGGGCGCCCGAAGATGCGCGCGCTCCGGCCGCCCCAGCGCAACCGAGCGCAGAGCGACCTGAGGTCGCGGTCATCGACATCGGCGGCGGCTCCACCGAGATCGTCATCGGCTCTGAGTCCCTGCCCACCTTCCACACCTCGCTGCAGCTCGGCGTGGTGCGCATGAGCGAGCGCCACATCGGCCATGACCCGCCGCTGGCAGCTGAGCTGGACGCGCTGCGCCAGGACGTGCGCACGGTCCTGCGCGAGGGCCTCCCCGCCGCAGAGCTCGCCGCGGTGCGCGCTGCGATCGCGGTCGCCGGCACCGCCACCTCCGCGGCGGCCATCGACCAGGAGCTTGACCCATACGACCCCGCGCGCGTGGAGGGCTACCACATCGCTCGCCGGCGGATCGAGGCGATCGGCGCGCGCCTAGCGGCAATGGAGGAAGGCGCCCGCCGCCAGGTCCCCGGGCTGCACCCCGACCGCGCGCCCACGATCATCGCCGGCATGCTGATCCTCGCCGAGTGCGTTGACGCCTTCGGGCTTGATGAGGTCGAGGTCTCCGAGCACGACATCCTCTACGGCGCCGCCCTGACGCTCGCAACCCAACCACCAGAGGTCGAGCGGCTGGGCTCCTGAGCGCGCCCGCACAGCTGAAAATCAAACAGATGTCCACCCTCCGCAGGCCGCAGCGGCCGATCTGCATTAGAACATGCGTTCAACGCTGCTTGCACAGCTACAGCTTCACCTGGTCCGTCCGATATTGGAAGCAGCCGGAGACGAAAGGCCTCATCGAGATCCTCGAGGAACCGGCGCATAGGACTTGAGCAGTTGCTTCCGGCCTAATAGCCGGTCATCACAACAACATATCTCCTCCCCTCTCCTCCCCTCTAGCAGCCGCTCAAGCAAACAGACACCGGGGCATCATCTTCCCTGCAGGTCCCGGATCAGCAGAAGGGCCGCTCCCCGGAGCGGCCCTTCTTCTTGCCCGCTCATACATCCGCGGTCCTCCTCTCCCGCGCCGACGCGATCAGACTCGACCGATCAGCCAGCCGCCTGCCCCGTCCGCGAGCGCGCCCAGCGGCAGATCTGGCCGGCGCGCCCTCAGGCGAGGTTGGCCTTGCGCGGATAGGCGATCGAGGGATCGCAGAGGACGTTCACGAGCGCCGGCTGATCGGCGGCAAATGCCCGCTCCAAGGCGCCCCGCAGCTGGTCGGGGCGCTCGACCAGCTCGCCGTGGCCGCCCAGCGCGCGCACGACCTCGTCGTAGCGGACGCCAGGGCGCAGCTCCGCGGCCACCGAGTAGCCGTAGACGAACTCCATCGGGTGCTTCTCAAGCCCCCAGATGCCGTTGTTGCCCATCACCGCGACGACCTTTGCGCCGTGGCGGATCAAGGTATCGAACTCCATCCCGGAGAAGCCGAAGGCGCCGTCGCCGAGCAGCAGCACGACCTGCGCCCCCGGACGCGCGAGGGCGGCGGCAAGCGCGTAGCCCGGGCCGGCGCCCAGGCAGCCGAAGGGCCCCGGGTCAAGCCAGCAGCCAGGCTGGTAGGAGTCGACCAGCCGTCCGGCGTAGGAGGCGAAGTCGCCGCCGTCGCAGATCACGATCGCGTCGCGCTCGAGCATCGCCGAGAGCTCGGCGTAGATGCGCATCGGATGCAGCGGCGCGCGACCGTCAGAGAGCCCGACATGCTCGCCCTCGCGCGCCTCACGCTCCTCCTCTGCAAGCTCGGCAAGCCAGCGCTCGCTCGCCAGCGCGCCGCCGGCGGCGGCGCGCAGCGCTGCGAAGGTCTCCTCGAGCGGGCCGTAGAGCTCCGCTGCGACCGCGCGCGTGGGCGGGCGCGGCGGCTCGGCGACATCGATCGTGATGATCTCCGTCTGCGCGCCGAAGGCGCCCCCGAAGCCCAGGCGGAAGTCCATCGGCACGCCTACGACCAGGGCGACATCCGCCTCCTTGAGCGCTGCCGAGCGCGTCCGTGAGCGGAAGAGCTCGTGGTCTGCCGCTACGCAGCCGCGCGCCAGGCCGTTGAGGTAGACGGGGATGCGCAGCTCCTCGATCAGCGCCAGCAGCCCGCCCTCGCCGTGGCCCCAATAGAGGTCCGAGCCGGCCATCACCACCGGACGCTCCGCCCCGCGCAGCAGCTCGCCGGCGCGCTCAAGAGCGCGGGCGTCTGCGTGCGCGTGGGCCTCATGGATGCGGCCCGGCGCAAGCTCCTGCGGCTCGGGAGCCTCCATGAAGACATAGTCGAGCGGGAAGTCCAGGAAGGCCGGTCCGCCGTGCGCGCGCTGCGCCGCAGCGATCGCCTCCTCCATCAGCTCCGGGATCTCCGCGGTGGACTCGGCGGTGCGCGCAAGCTTTGTCAGCGGTCGCACGAACGGGATGTGGTCGATCTCCTGCAGCGAGCCTTGGCCCCAGCGTCCGGCGGGCGCTCGACCGCCCAGCGCCAGCAGCGGCGAGTGGTTCGCCTGCGCGGAGGCGAGCGCGCTGATCCCGTTGGTCACGCCCGGCCCTGCGGTCAGCGCGCAGACCCCCGGCCGGCGGGTCACCTTCGCATGGCCCTCGGCGGCAAAGGCGGCGGTGGACTCGTGGCGCACGTCGACGATCGGGATCTGCTCCTTCACGCAGCCGTCGTAGATGGAGAAGAGGTGCCCGCCGGAGAGCGTGAACAGCGGCCCCAGGCCGTGCGCCTTGAGGCGCCGTGCAACGAGGTGGCCGCCGTGGTAGCGGGCCTGCTCATCGCTCTCCGCGCGCAGATCCTGACCGCTTGATCGCGTGCCTGCCATAGCAGCGCGACTCTAGCGACTGGCGAGGGCCGCAGCGTCGCGCTCGCGCGCAAGCGCCGAGCGCAAGCGCGCAGATGCGCAACTTGGCGCTGTTATGGTGCTTTAAGGGGTTGCAAGCAATCCCTTGGTTGCCATGGAGGTAAGCTCGTTTCGACACCCCGCCCTGCCCGCGCGCAGCGCCTCGGCAAGCCTGCTGCGGCTGGCCTCCGATGAGCGGTTGATCGCGCTCACGCGCCGCGGCCATCAGCGCGCGTTCGAGGCGATCGTCCACCGCTACCGCGCCCGCCTGCTTGCCTTCTGCCGCCACCTGCTCGGCTCGCGGGAGGATGCCGAGGATGTGCTCCAGGAGGTGTTCGTCGCAGCCTTCAACGCCATCATCGCCGACGAGCGCCCGATCAACGTGCGCCCCTGGCTCTACCGCATCGCCCGCAATCGCTGCCTCAACCAGCTGCGGCGGGCGAGCGCCACGGGCGTGGACTCGATGGACATCTTCCTGGCAGACAACGGCCAGTCGGTGAGCGAGCGGATCCTCCAGCGCGAGCAGTTCCGCTCGCTGCTCGCCGACATCAGCGCCCTCCCTGAGACCCAGCGCACCGCGCTGCTGCTGCGCGAGATCGACGCGCTCCCCTACGAGCAGATCGCCGATGTCATGGACACGACCATCCCATCCGTGAAGTCGCTGCTCGTGCGCGCCCGCGTCGCGCTTGCCGAGGCCGCCGAGGCGCGCGCACTCTCCTGCGGGGAGGTCAGGGTGCAGCTGGGCGAGGAGGCCGAGGGGCTTACGAAGCTGAGTGCCCCCGTCCGCCGCCATCTGCGCAGCTGCGACCGCTGCCGCGCCTTTCGCAAGCAGCTCAAGCACAACGAGCGTGTGCTCAGCGCGGTGCTGCCGGTCGGCCTCTTTGCGCTCACCCAGCGGCTTCTGCTCGGCCACCTCTCATCCACGACCGCAAGCAGCGCCGGCGGGGCATACGCCTCCGGAAGCGCGAGCGCCGCCGGTGGGGCGGTAGCCGGGGCAACTGCCTCGACGGGAGGGATCGCGGGCCTTGGCTCGCTCGCCTCCGTCGGCGGGGGCGCGATCGCAACGAAGGCGGTCGCTGGCCTTGCGGCCGCAGCGCTGATCACCGCCGGCGCGGTTGCCGCCGAAAGGACGATCCACAGCTCACCCCCGCAGCGCCACCAGCCACGGGCGCTTGCGACAGCTGCTCCGCCCACAGCGACCCCCCTGCTGACCACGATCGCAGGCGCGCACCCGACGGGAGAGGGCGCGCGACACAGTGTGAGCAGCAAGGCGCCCGGTGGCGCAGCGGCAAGCGGCAAGCGGCCGCTGAGGAGCGCAGCGAGCGCGTGCGCAGCAGCGCTCGTCGATCGCAGCGGCCGCAGCCACAGCACCGCAGGCTCCGCGCAGGCCGACGCCCACAAGCTTCGCGTTGCAACATCGCACCGCGGCGCACCTGCCGGCCGCCGCTCCGCGCCCTGCACCACTTCCGCCGGCGACACGCACGCCGGCGGAAGTGCTCACGCAACCACGACGCTTGGCGGCGGGCACTCGGGAACCGGCCCAAACGCACGCACCAAGAGCACCATCTCGACAAGCGCACCATCCACCTCCTCGCTCAGCACCTCCTCAACCTCCTCCTCATCATCATCGAGCTCGTCAAGCACCGCTGAGAGCACATCCACCGGCTTGCGCCCCCCACATGCGAGCGCCGGCTCCGGTGCGCGCGCGGCCGGCACCGAAGGCGGCGGGGAAACGATCGAGGTCATCACCTCCAGCTCTGCGCTTCCGCCGCCTGCCGAAGCTCCCGCCACCGGCAAAGTAGGCGCGGCCGGAACAGGCACAGGCGGCGAAGGCACGTTGCCGACCACGACCGCTGAAGGGCCCGGCGCCCCTGCGCCTGCCGGCAACGGCGGCACGCCCGCGCCCGCTGAAGCCGAAGGCGGGAGCACCCCGGCGCCCTAGCGGCGCCATCCTCGGCGCCGTGCAGCCGCGCGCGGAGTGCAGGCGGCGTCGGCCACGCCCCCACCGACCACGTGTCGGGCAGCCGAGGGCAGCTAGCCGATCGCAAAGGAGCGCAACGGCCCTGACAGCGCCCCGGTTGTGCCCAGCGACAGCGCTGCGGTTGCGCTGAAGTGGCCGGGTCGGACGCGTTCAAGCAGCGTCAGCAGCAGTGCTGAGCGCGGATGGCCGGAGCCCGGTATCAACCAGATCACCCGGCCGTAGAGCGGATCACCGGCGAGGCGAGCGATGAAGGCGATCGCGTAGGTGCTCACGTGGTAGTAGATCGTGGTCGGCGGCAGTTCTTCCCAGGCGCCGAAGGCGTCCGTGCGCACCGGGCCCTCGCCTACCAGGCTGAAGCCGCCGAAGCGGGGGGCGAGCACCTTTTCGACATAGCGGTCCGCCGCGAGCGGCAGCACGCCGGTGACCGAGCCCGAGTAGGGAGGCAGCGCCAGGCTTGAGACCGCGAATGAGCCCTCGAGCGCCCCATGTGCGTAGCGGGCGACGCGCACCTCCCCGCCGGCTTCAGGTGCGATGCGGCGCAGCCCCGCAGCGGAGAAGGAGAACGGGATCGGTCCCGCCGCGTAGCTGATGCGCCCTCCGCCGAGCGTGACCAGCGCCACGCCGAGGAACACGCAGCAGAGCGCCAGCGCCGCCAGCGCAAGCGCACGCGCGCGGCGCCCGCAGCGCCGCCAGCGGGCGAGAGCGAGCGCGCCGAGCGTCGGGCCGCAGCCCTCGCGCAGAGGGAGCGAGAGGGCGCTCGCCCGCGCACCGTGCCGCGCAGCGCTCATCCGCAGCTAGCCTCCGATCGAGAAGAGGCGCTCGATGTCATGGCGGGAATGAACCGCAAGCGCAACCATCGTGCGCGTGCGCGTCACGCCGGGCAGCTGGCCGATCTGCCCGGTCACGACATCCGCCAGCTGCTCGGGGTCGCCCACTCGGACGATCGCCACAAAATCCCATTCGCCGGTCACCGAGTAGGCCTCCGCGACGCCATCGATCCCCGCAAGCACCTCGCCGAGGCGCGGCAGCGCGTCGCGCTCGGCCTCGATCAGCACTATCGCATGGGTCATCGCCATCAGGGCGAATACGTCTCCCCCGGGGCAAGCACGGCCACGCTGGCAGCGCCGCTCGTCTCGACGTCGGCCTTGAAGGCCTGGGCGTCGGTCGTGATCGGCGGGAAGGTGTCGTAATGGCAGGGGATCACAGTGCGCGCGCCCACCAGCGCCGCTGCGCTCACCGCGTCGAAGCGATCCATCGTGTAGTGGCCGCCGATGCACATCAGCGCCACATCGATCTGCGCCGGCGCCTCCCACCCCGCCGCACGGGCACCGCTGCGCGCAAGATCGTTAGCCAGCCGCAGATCGCCGAACAGGCCGGTGTCGCCGAGGTGGTAGATGACCTTGCCGCCGATGCCGATGATCAGCCCCGCCGGGGTGTTGACGGTGCCCTTTGGCGTCGTCGAGGTGTGCCACGCCGGCACCAGCTTGACGAAGCCCCAGTCGAGCAGGACCGTGCCGCCCAGATTGGGGTCGTGCACATGCTCGATCCCCTCAGCTGCAAGCTCATTGGCGATCTCCACTATCGCCACCACCGTCGATCCGCAGCGCTTTGCGATCGTCACGGTGTCGCCGAAGTGGTCCGCATGGCCGTGGGTGAGCAGGATCGTCTGCGGGGAGAGCTCCTGCTCGCCCACAGCAGCCTTCGGGTTGCCGGTCAGGAACGGGTCCACGAGCACCGTGGCGTCGCCCTCACGCAGCTCGAAGGCTGCGTGGCCGAGAAAACGAATCTCCATCTTCACCGCCCTTCTGTCGTTGCGCTATGCCGATGCTCTGCCCCTGCTCGGCCGAGCCGGCGCAGGCACCCGTCACGATATCGGCAGCGCGCGCTCCTCGCCACGGTCAGGCGGCGGCCCTGACCAGCCCGGCGCCCGCCCCGAACAGCGCTCCTGCAAGCAGGCCGATCACGGCGGCGGTCCAGCTCGCGCCGGGGACCACAAGCGGGATCAGCAGCAGCACGATCGCAAAGGCACCCACGCCCAGCACGTCCACATCGCTGTCGGAGCCGGCGACTGCAGCGCGCAGCTCGGGCAGCGACCACGCCGCGAGCAGCGCCAGCGCGCCTGCGCTCGCTCCGCTCATCAGCGGGTGCGGGTAGATCGCAAGCGCCACCAGCGCAGCCGCCGCCCCCGATCCCAGATAGAGCGCCGCAGCAGCGCCCCAGCCGTAGCGAGACTCCACCAGCGAGCCGAAGATCGCGGCGGCACTCAGCGTAACCACGCCATAGATGAAGAGGCCAAGACCCGCATGCTGGTAGGCGAGCTGGTAGGTGAGCAGGCGCCACCAGTCCCCGTGCAGCGGCCCTGCGATCAATAGCTTCTCGATCGGCACTGCGCCTGCTGCGCCGAGGATCCAGATCAGGACGCTGCCCGCGACGATCCCCGTGGTGAGTACCGGAAGCCCTCGGGCGCGCTCGCTCACGCCCAGCGGGGCCAGCACGACGCGCAGATTGATAGGCGAGCGGCGGCGGTGCGGAGCGAGACGCCCTCGACCTTCACCCAGTCGCTCGCGCGGGAGCTTGGGCGCCCGCTTGCGCAAGCGCCCGCCGCAGTAGGGGCACTCGGTGATATACGGGCTGACCTCGGCACCGCATTGCTTGCAGACAACGAACAGGTCGGCACCCGAAGACATCGGACTTCCATTCTAGTTCACCGCGCTTTTGGATTCGGGCCCTCGGAAGCCGCCACGTCGGCTCCGCGGCAGGGACGCGCAGCGCCTGCGGCGCCGCACCATGCGCACTGCGCGCTCCTCGCAAGCGCGCTAGAGTCCGTCCCGGCGTGTCCCCTGCCGACGCGCCCGCCGCCCGCGTGCCATGGGCATGCGATGCGAAGACAAGCGCTTAGCAAAGGAGTTGACCGATGACAGTTGGCTATAACCATCCGCTCTTCATTCTTGCCTTCGACCACCGCGGCTCATTCCAGAAGAAGTTCTTCGGCATCGAAGGCGAGCCGAGCGCGGAGCAGACGCAGAGGATCGCCGACGCCAAGCACCTCATCTTCGAGGGGATGCAGCGGGCGATCGCGGAGGGCGCCGAGGTCGCCAGCTGCGGCGTGCTCGTCGATGAGCAGTTTGGCTCGAGCATCCCCAGCGAGGCGCGCAGCCAAGGGCTCACGCTGGCGATGCCCGTCGAGCGCTCCGGGCAGCCGCTGTTTGACTTCGAGTACGGCGAGGACTTCGCTGCGCATATCGAGCGCTTTGCGCCGGACTTTGCAAAGGTGCTCGTGCGCTACAACCCCGACGGCGACGCCGAGGGCAACCGTGCCCAACTGCAGCGCCTCAAGCGCCTCTCGGACTGGCTGCGCGCGGACGGCGCCAGCCCGCGGCCGCGCTTCCTCTTTGAGCTGCTGGTGCCCGCCGAGCCCGCTCAGCTCGAGGCGGTCGGGAGCTCAAGCGACCGCTACGACGCCGAGCTGCGCCCCGAGCTGATGCGCCGCGCGATCGCCGAGATCCAGGATGCCGGGGTGGTCGTCGATGTCTGGAAGATCGAGGGCGTGGAGCGACGGGAGGACTGCGAGATGCTCTCCGCTCAGGCGCGCTCCGGCGGTCGCGACGGCGTCGCCTGCGTGGTGCTCGGACGGGGCGCAAACGCCGAGAAGGTCGACGAGTGGCTGCGCCAGGCGGCGCCGGTGCCCGGCTTCATCGGATTTGCGATCGGCCGCTCGATCTGGTGGGACCCGCTGAAGGAATTCGTCGACGGGCAGCGCGAGCGCAGCGACGCAGCGGCGCAGATCGCCAGCAACTATCTGCGCTTCCGCTCCGTCTACGACGAGGCCAAGCGCGGGGCTCAGGTCGCCTAGGTCAGGGGCAGGGCGATGGCGGCATTGCGCATGCGCCGCTCGCTCGCCGAGCTCGAGGCCGAGTTCGCGCGCGAGATCTCCCGCGAGCGGCGGCGGCAGGAGCAGCTGCAGCGCAGCGCCGCAAAGCGGCGCCTGCACCGTGAAGTGCACCGCCGTCGGCGTCAGGGCTCGCTGCGCTTCTTCGTGCTCGTGCTGACCATGATCACCACCGCCCTGGCGGTCACGGCGGCGATGTTCACCACGCTCTACCTGCTCCTCTCCTAGCGCTCTTCGCTCAACCGCCGCAGCTCGTCGGCGACCTCCGTCGCCCCTTCGGCGACCCCCTCGTCGCCCAGCTTGCCGGATTGCTCGAGCTCGCCCTCGGCCTCCTGGCTTTGAATCTCCAGGTAGATCTCGGTCCGGTAGACCGGGATATTGCCAGGGGCTTCGATCCCGATTCGGACCTTGTCGCCGACCACCGCAAGGATTGAGACCTCGATGTCGTCACCGATCATGATGCTCTGATTGGACCTGCGCGTCAGTACCAGCATCGTCACCGCCTCGCTTTGATTCCCGGGGGCCCTAGCGTCACAGCAGCCCGCCTGTTGCTGTCAGGGTTTTGGGTACGGCTGATCCGAGCTGCCGCCTGGCTGCCACCCGCCGTGCCGTCTTCCCTCGCCTCATTCGTCAAGCATAGTCACACCCGGCACGGAAAGTCGGCCTCGCGATTGCGCTTGCAAGAGCGCGCCTGGCGCATCGATCGCGGAGGCGCGGCGATGTAATAGTCTCTGCCCCAAGATGGCACGCAAGTCGCTTCGCCCCTATCTCAACCAGATTCGCGCCTGGAGCCGCGAGGGTCGCACCGACGCCTGGGTCGCCCACCAGCTCGAGGTGACCGTTCAGGAGATCCAGCAGTTCAAGCGCCAGAACGGCCTGACGGAGGGCCCGGAGGAGGGAGCGGGCCCGGCGCCCGCCCTCGCCGAGGAGCTCGACATGCGCGCCGCCGACGAGGCCCTGATCGCAGCAGAGCTTGAAGCCGCCGAACGGGCCGGAGTGATCGGCGCGGCAGCGGCCGAGGAGGAGGCCGCCACGGGCGCCACCTACGCCCCTGAGGAGGGCGAGGGCGGGGCTGCAGAGGCCTCTGAGGAGGGCGGCGAGAGCGAGGAGGAGGGCCAGGGCGCCCGCTCAGGCGCTCGCGGCCGTCGCCGTGCGCGGCGCGGGGGCGCAAGGCGATCGAACGTCGCGCCAGGACGCCTCGAAGGCACCTTTGACCATGGCGAGGAGGGGTATGGCCTGTGGCTTGACCCTGCGGTCCGCGACAACCCGGTCTATGCCGAGCACTGGGCCGGGCACCGCCCGATCGAGGTCCTGATCGAAGAGGATCAGATCGTGATTCGGCGCCTGAGCGAGGAGAGCACCGAGCAGTAGGCGCACAGCGACCTGGCGAGCCGGAGCGCTCAGCCGCCGGGAGCGCGTCGCAGCTCGAACTGCTGCTCGCCCGGGAAGGCCATGCCCAGGCGCCGCGCCTGGCTTTCAATCCAGGAGGTGCTCAGCATCGTGGCGCGCTCGCGGGCAAGCTGCGCATATTCGCGCTGCAGAGCGGCCTGGGCGCGCGCCCCCGCCTGCTCTTCGCCGAGCGCTGAGCCGAGATGCACGCCGGCGCTGATGTAGAGATAGAGGATCGCGGCAAGCGCTCCGGCCAGGGCGAGGCGGCCGATGCGATCCCAGCGCACGCCTCGCTGCGTGCGACCTCCGCTCGATCTCGGGCGCGAGCGCCCACGGGCGTGGGGGCGGCGCGGAAGGGTCGGGGCGAGATCGGGCATGGCATTGCCTTCGCTGCGGCGCCACCCTTTCCTGCCTGCTGCTAGCGACCGGCCAGCGCAAGCGACTGCAGGCCCGCGAAGCGCGCCTGCTCGCCGAGCAGCTCCTCGATGCGCAGCAGCTGGTTGTACTTGGCAACCCGCTCGGAGCGCGAGGGCGCGCCGGTCTTGATCTGCCCGCAGCCACAGGCGACGGCGAGATCGGCGATCGTCACATCCTCGGTCTCGCCTGAGCGATGGCTGATCACAGCGCTGTAGCCGGCGCTGCGCGCAAGCTTGATCGCCGCAAGCGTCTCGGTCAGCGTCCCGATCTGGTTGACCTTGATCAGGATCGAGTTTGCGACGCCGCGCTCGATGCCCTGCTGCAGGCGTGCGACGTTCGTGACGAAGAGATCATCGCCCACCAGCTGGACGCGGTCGCCGAGGGCGCCCGTGAGCTCCTCCCATCCCCCCCAATCATCCTCCGCCATGCCATCCTCGATCGAGACGATCGGATAGCGACCGGCAAGCTCCTCCCAGTAGGCGGCAAGCTCGGCCGGCGCGAGCGTCCGCCCCTCGTGCGCAAGGTCGTAAGAGCCATCGCGCCACAGCTCGCTTGTCGCCGGATCAAGCGCTATCGACACCTGCTCGCCCGGCTCGTAGCCGGCGGCGCGGATAGCCGCGATCAGCAGCTCGAGCGCCTCCGCGTTCGAGTCGAGGTTGGGCGCAAAGCCGCCCTCGTCGCCGACGCCGCCGCCAAGCGAGCGCTCGCTAAGCGTGCGGCGCAGCGCGTGAAAGACCTCCGCTCCGATGCGCAGCGCCTCGCTGAAGCGCTGAGCGCCGTGGGGAACGATCATGAACTCCTGAAAGTCCACGCGGTTGTCGGCGTGCGCGCCGCCATTGAGAACGTTCATCAGCGGGACGGGCAGCAGCGCGGCCTCCTCGCCGCCCAGGTAGCGGAACAGTGGCTGGTCGAGCTCGGCCGCCTGGGCGCGAGCTGCCGCGAGCGAGGCGCCCAGAATCGCGTTTGCCCCCAGACGCCCCTTGTTGGGCGTGCCGTCAAGGTCGATCAGCGCCCGGTCGAGCGCCTCCTGGTCGCCGGCCTCCATCCCGCGCAGAGTCGCAGCGATCTCCCCGTTCACGTTCTGCACCGCACGCAGCACGCCCTTGCCGCCATAGCGTGAGCCGCCGTCCCGCAGCTCGATCGCCTCAAGGCTGCCGGTCGAGGCGCCGGAGGGGACCGCGGCCCGACCCCATGCGCCTGAGCTGAGCGCGACCTCAACCTCGACGGTCGGGTTGCCGCGGCTGTCGAGGATCTCGCGGCCGCGGACGGCCTCGATTGCGCTCATCCGCCAATCCGCCGGAATGCCCAAGCGCGTCGCGCTGCTCTCGGCGCAGAGCCCATCAGCCGCGGAGACCTCAGCCGGTGGCGGACGTCGTCGTCGACGTCTTCGGTGCCTTGTACTCCTTGCAGTCCGGAACCACGAACCCGGAGCGGCATTCGGTGCGTTGAGTCCACTTCTTGCGGAATTCGCTGACGAAGGTGGAGAGCGCCTTCTGCTCCGACTGGGAGGAGATCGCCTGCGCGATCGTCGCTTCAGACTGCGCGAGGCTCTGCTGGCTTGCGGGATTGACCTTTGTGACTTGGAAGACGTAGTAGCCGAAGGGGGTCTTGACCGGCCCGGAGAGCACGCCCACCTTGGCCGCAAAGACAGCTTCCGAGAGCGCCTTCTCCTCCTCGCCGCGCGTGACTTCGTTGAGCACGCCGCCGTTGCTCTTGCTCAGGGGGTCGATCGAGACCGCCTTGGCGACCGACGCGAAGCTCTTGCCCGATTCGATTTCCGACTTCGCCGTCTTGGCTTCCGCTTCGCCCTTCGTGAGGACGATCTGGAGGTTCCTGCTTTCCGGCTTTCCGTACTGGGCCTTGTGTTCGTTGTAGTACTTGGCGATCTGCGCCTTGCTCGGCTTCTTCTTGGCGCTCTTGGTGATCTTTTCCTGGAGCTTGCGCGCAAGCAGCTGCAGCCGCACGCGCTGGAGCAGGTCGGCTTCGGTCTCACCCGAGTGCGCAAGGTAGGCCTTGTAGGCGGATTCCTTGGGGAACTGCTCCTTCTTGAGCGTGTCGAACTGCTTCTTGACTTCCGCTTCGCTCACCTTCACGCCCTGTTCGGCGGCCTCGCCGAGCACCCACTGCGAGGAGATCAGGAAGTCGAGCACCTCCTGCTTGTAGGCGGTGTACTGCTCTTCGCACTGGCTCTTGAACTGGGCGCGCGAGGGCGGCGTCTTGCCCTTTGCAGGCTTGGCCGCGGTCGCTTCCAGATGCTTGATGCACGCTGTGTATTCGGGTGGTTCGGGCACCGGCGGCGCTGAGCTCTGAGCGCCTTCTGCGCTCGCGCTCGAGGAGGCTGCGGCGACGCCCATCCAGTGGTTGAAGGAGGCCTTTGTGATCGCGGTGCCGTTGACCGAGACGACAGCGTCGCCCGGTATGCCGCCGCAGCCGGCGACCGCTCCCACGACGAGCAGCGCGGCCCCGCCGGCAGCAAGCTTGTGCAGTCCCCTGAACATGAGGCGCGATCCTAGCGCATGGCGCCGAGAAGTGAGCCGCGCTGCGCCGCTAGCAGCGCCTCGGCGGCGCTCAGCAGCGCTGCGCAGCGCTCCGGGCCGTCCGGGGCGACCGGCAGCGAGAGCTGTGAGCGACCGGATTCGTAGATCGCGCCGGGCAGCTGATCGCGCAGCGCTCGCACCGCCGCTGAGTCCAGCTCGATCGGCGCGATCAGCGCGCGCTCAGCGCGAAAGACGAGCGAGCGCGCGCCTGCGAGCGCAAGCATGATGCGCAGGCGCGCAAGGACAAGCAGAGTCTCGACCGGCTCGGGAGGCGGGCCGAAGCGATCGGCAAGCTCCTGGCGCAGAAGCTCGATGTCGGCGATCTCCCGTGCCTGGGCGATTCGCCGATGCAGGTCGATCTTCGCGCGCTCATAGGGGACATAGTCGGCCGGCACATAGGCGTCCACCTTGATCTCCAGGCGCACCGGCTCGAGCGCGGGCTGCTCGGCTCCCTCGAGCTCCTCGGCCTCGCGCACCGCCTCCTCGAGCATCTGCATGTAGAGCTCGAAGCCGAGGGCGGCAACATGCCCGGACTGCTCCTCGCCAAGCAGATCGCCGGCGCCGCGGATCTCAAGGTCGCGCATCGCCAGCGCGAAGCCCGATCCCAGCTCGGTGTGGTCAGAGAGCGCGGCCAGGCGCTGGGCCGCCTCCGGGCGCAGCGCTGCGGCGGAGTCGTAGAGCAGGTAGGCGTAAGCGCGCTCGCGGCGGCGGCCGACGCGGCCGCGGATCTGGTAGAGCTGGGCGAGCCCGAAGCGATCGGCGTCCTCCACGATCAGCGTGTTCGCGCGCGGAATGTCGAGGCCGGACTCGATGATCGAGGTGCAGACCAGCACCTCGGCACAGCCGCGCAGGAAGCCGAGCATCACCTCCTCGAGCTGTCCCTCCTCCATCTGGCCGTGAGCGATGGCGACACGCAGCCCCGGGCAGAGGCCGCGCAGCCGCTCGGCGACCTCCGCGATCGTCTCGACGCGGTTGTGGACGAAGAAGGACTGCCCGCCGCGGGCGTGCTCGCGCTGAAGGGCGCGCTTGACCAGCTCCTCGTCGTACTCGCCGACGTAGGTGTTGACCGGGCGCCGCCCCACCGGCGGGGTCTCGATCAGCGAGATATCGCGCAGCCCGGCAAGCGAGATCTGCAGCGTGCGCGGGATCGGCGTCGCCGACATCGAGAGCACGTCGACGGTCAGCTTCATCGCCCGCAGCAGCTCCTTCTGACGCACGCCGAAGCGCTGCTCCTCGTCGATCACGAGCAGCCCCAGGTCCTTGGCGCGCAGATCGCGCGAGAGCAGCCGGTGGGTGCCGATCAGGATCTCGATCGCCCCGGCGGCGAACTCCGCCAGCACCGCGCGCTGCTCCGCGGCGCTGCGCAGGCGGGAGACGAAGTCGACCCGCACGGGATAGTCGGCGAGGCGCTCGCTGAAGTTGCCGAAGTGCTGCTGCACCAGCACGGTGGTCGGAGCCAGCAGCAGCACCTGCTTGCCCTCGCTGGCGGCCTTGAAGGCCGCGCGCAGGGCAACCTCGGTCTTGCCGAAGCCGACATCGCCGCAAATCAGCCGGTCCATCGGGCGCGGCGCCTCCATGTCCGCCTTGACCGCTTCGATCGCGGCAAGCTGGTCGGGCGTCTCCTTGTAGGGAAAGCGTGCCTCCAGCTCGCGCAGCCACTCGGAGTCGGGCGGAAAGGCAAAGCCGCTGCGGCGCGCGCGCTCGGCGTAGAGCGCGAGCAGCTCCCCGGCCAGCTCGCGAGCGGCATGGCGTGCGCGGGCCTTCAGCGTGTCCCAGCGCTTGGAGCCAAGCTTGGAGAGCGGCGGCAGCGCCGCGCCCTGGGCGCCGGCGGCGCTGATGTAGCGGGTGATCTTCGCGAGCTGGTCGGTGGGCACCCAGACGCGGTCGTCGCCGTCGTATTCAAGGTAGAGGTAGTCGCGCGTGACCCCGGCGACGGTGCGCGTCTGGAAGCCCGCAAAGCGCGCAACGCCATGATCCTCGTGGACGACGATGTCCCCCGTGCGCAGGTCGGTGAAGGACTGCAGCGCGCGCCCGCTGCGACCGAGCTCCAGGGCGCCGGAGCGAGCGCGGGCGGGACGCGCGATCAGGCGGCGGGCGGGGATCACGGCAAGCTGCAATGCGGGCGCGATGAACCCCTCGCGCAGCTCCCCCTCCGCCAGCAGCAGGGCACCGGCCCCACGCTCGCCCGAGTGCGGCTCGCCGGCGGCATCCTCACCCAACCAGCGCGCGGAGAGGCGCGCGAGGTTGTAGGCAAAGCGCTCGCCCTCCCCGCGGTGGGGGAAGGCCAGGACGGTCGCATAGCCGGAGCGCACCAGCCGCTCGAGCTCCGCCTCGGCCTCTGCGGCGCTGCGTGCCCGGCCCGTCGCCTGCTCGGCGCGCAGCTCACCTGAGCCCTGCCCTGCGCGGGCGCTCAGCCGCAGCGCGCGCCGACGCTGCAGCTCGCCCATCACCTCCTCCGGGCGGACGTAGAGCATGCGCCCATCACCGTCGTGCTGGGGCGTGGCGGCAAGATCCTCATAGCGGTCCTCGAGCGCGCCCTGGATCTCCTCCTGCTCGGCAGCGAGGACGATGCTCGTCCCCGGCGGCAGCAGGGTCAGCGGCGCCTCGAAGCGCTCGATCGCCAGCAGCTCGTCGATCGCCGGCACCGGCTCCCCGGCGGCACGCGCTTCAGCGGCAAGCGCGACCAGCTCGCGCTGCTCTGAGCCGAGCTCGGCCGCCGGATCGATCTCGACCTCCGACAGCGGCGCCAGGGAGCGCTGGGTGAAGGTGGAGAAGGAGCGCAGCGACTCGACCTCGTCGCCGAAGAGGTCGGCGCGCACCGCGTGCTCGGCTGTTACCGGATAGAGATCGATGATGCCCCCGCGCACGGCGAACTGACCGCGCTCCTGGACCTGCTCGACGCGCTCGTAGCCGAGGTCGGCGAGCGCCGCCAGCAGCGCCTCGAGGTCGAGGCGCTCGCCCGTCCGCAGGCGCAGGCCGGTGGGCATCAGCTGCGGGTCCGGCACGCGCTCGCAGAGCGCAGCTGCAGAGGCGACCGCCACCGTCGCATCGGCCCCCGAGAGCAGCGCGCGCAGGGCCGCCATGCGCAGGCCGACAAGGTGCGGCGATGGCAGGATGTGCGCCTCGTAGGCGACGCCGCGCGAGGGGAAGAGGCGCACGCTGGAGCTGCCCAGCCAGGTTGCAAGCTCGCTGCGAAGGTCGCGCGCGGCGCGGTCGTCGGACGCGACGACGAGCATCCGCGCGGGCGCCTGGCGCTCTGCGCTCGCTGCCGCCAAGGCCGCGATCAGGAACGGCTGCGCGGAGCTGGAGGCGTAGATCGGGTCCTCGGCCTCAAGCAGCTCCCTGGCGAGCGCCATCACGGAGGGGCGCGCGAGCAGCTCCTTCATCGGCGCGTCCGCCCACTGCCGCCGCCCGCAGCCGCCGCCTGCTCTGCCGCCAGCAGCTCGAGGACCGCCCGCTCGGCGTGCGCCAGCAGCTCCTGCACCTGCTCGGCGCTCTCGCGGAAGCCTGAGAGCACGTAGGCGGCGACGATCTCCGGGTCGCTTGAGCGCGGACGCCCGACGCCGACGCGCACGCGCCAGAAGTCGCTGCCGCCCAGCTCGCGCGCCAGCGACTTGAGCCCGTTGTGGCCCGCCAAGCCGCCTCCGCAGCGCACGCGGACGCTGCCGAAGGGCAGGTCGATCTCATCGTGGATGACGAGCAGCCGCGAGAGTGCCAGCCGGTAGGCGCCGCGGGCCGGCGAGACTGCGCGACCGGATTCGTTCATGTAGGTCTGCGGCCAGATCAGCGCCAGCCGCAGCGGCGCGCTCACGCCCTCGAGGCGAGCCTGCACCTCGGCCAGCTGCGCGTTGAAGCGTGCTCGACGGCGCGGCTCACCAAAGCGCGCCGCGAGGCGATCGAGCACCATATATCCGACATTGTGCCGCGTCGCGGCGTACTCTCGACCCGGATTGCCCAGCCCGACCAGAAGCCAGTCGACGGTGCCCGCGCGCGTGAGGCGGCGCAGCGCCTACTCCCCGGCGCCTTCCGCGCTCTCGCCCTCCGCCTCGCCCGCAGCCGGGCGCTCGCCAACCACCTCGGTCTCGACCTCCACGGAAGTCGTGGCAGCGGCCTGAAGACGCGGCGCGGTGATCGTCGCGATCACCGCCTCAGAGCCCTCGTCGAGCAGGCGCACCCCTTCCGGCGCGGTGATCTGGGCGACGGTCAGCGTATCGCCGATCTCCATCGCGGAGACGTCGTGCCTGACCGCCTCGGGGATCGCGGCCGGCAGCGCTTCGATCGCGAGCTCGCGAACGGTCTGCTCGAGGATGCCGCCGAGCTTCACCCCGGGCGCCTCCTCCGCTCCGGTCAGCTCGAGCGGGACGACCGCGTGGATCGGCCGATCGAGCGAGACGCGCAGCAGGTCGACGTGGACGACGTCACCGTGGAGCGGGTCGCGCTGCAGCTCCTTGACGACGACCGGCTGCGGCTTGCCGTCGTCGAGCGTGAGCTGCAGCAACGCGCCGGCGGCGGCAAGGGCGTGGCGCAGCTCGCGCGCTGCGACCGCGACCGGCAGCGGATCGCCGCCGCCGCCGTAGAGCACGCCCGGAACCTTGCCGGAGCGCCGCAGGCGCCGCGCGGCACGCGAGCCTTCGGCAGCGCGGCTTGCGACAGCGAGCGTCGCGGTCTCTGTCTGCTCAGAGGAGGGGGGCATCGGCGGTCACAGACTGTAGCAGCGCTGCCAGGTCGCTAGAACAGCTGGTTCTCGCCGCCGAAGACCGCGCTGACGGAGTCGTCGATGAAGATGCGCCGGATCGAGTCGGTCAGCAGCTCGGCACAGGGCAGCACGCGGATGTTCGCCGGCGCGCCGGGCGCCAGCGGGATCGTGTCGGTGACCACTATCTCCTCGAAGCCGGCCGCCGTGAGGTTCACGAAGGCATCGCCCGACATCACCGCGTGCGTCGCCGCCGCGTAGATGCGCCGCGCGCCCGCGTCATGCACCGCCTGCGCTGCCGCGCGCAGGGTTCCGGCGGTGTCGATCATGTCGTCCACGATCACCGCGGTCTTGCCGCGCACATCGCCGATCACGTAGGCGATCTCCGACACCTGCTGGGCGGGCCGCTCCTTGTCCAGGATCGCCAGCTCAGCGCCGATCTCCGAGGCGAACTTCTTGTTGAGCTTGACCCGACCGGCGTCCGGTGCCACCACCACCAGGTCGTCAAGGCCCAGGTCGATGAAGTACTGCGTGAGCATGAACAGCGCGGTCATGTGGTCGACGGGCTTGGAGAAGAAGCCCTGTATCTGACCGGCGTGCAGGTCCATCGTCAGCACGCGGTCGGCGCCCGCAGCTTCAAGCATCCGCGCGACAAGGCGGGCGGAAATCGGCTCGCGCGGGGCGGACTTCTTGTCCTGACGGGAGTAGCCGAACCAGGGCGTGACCGCGATCACGCGGTGCGCAGAGGCGCCGACCGCAGACTCGATCATCAGCAGCAGCTCCATCAGCGCGTCGTTGGCGTTGACACCTGTCGCTGGGTTGCCGCAGGTGGATTGGACGATGAAGACATCCGCGCCCCGGATCGACTCCTCGTAGCGGCAGTAGACCTCTCCGTTGGAGAAGGTCTTGACGACTACCGGCCCCAGGTCGACGCCGAGCTTCTCGGCGATGTCGCCGGCCAGGCGCGGGTTGGCGCGCCCGGTGAAGAGCATGAGGCGCTTGTTGTAGTCGATCGGGAGGCTCGTCGGCGCGCTCCCCGCCTGCGTCTCGATCGCGCTCATCGCAGCACCGATTCTAGAGATCAGGCGTGATCGGAGGGCGCGTGTGCGCAGGCGGCGCGCCATCGGCTGCGCGCTCTTTGCGGCGCTTTGCGTAGCCTGTGATGTTCTGCTGGCGCGCGCGGGCGACCGCGAGCGCCCCGGGCGGCACGTCGTGCGTGATGACCGAGCCCGCGCCGGTGAAGGCCCCCGCGCCGACCTCCACAGGCGCGACGAAGGTCGTGTCGACGCCCGCGCGCACGTCCGGGCCGACCGTGGTGCGGTGCTTGCTAAAGCCGTCATAGTTGGCGGTGACGGTTGCGGCGCCGAGGTTTGCGCGCTCCCCGATCGTCGCATCGCCGATGTAGGAGAGGTGCGGCACCTTGGCATCGGCGCCGATCTCTGAGGCCTTGATCTCGACGAAGGTGCCCGCCTTGGCGCGCTCGCCGAGCACCGTCTGCGGGCGCAGATAGGCGAAGGGGCCGACCTGCGCGCCGGCGCCGATGCGCGCATTCTCGACCCACGCCATCCGCACGCGCGCATCCGGCCCGATCTCGGAGGCGATCGCGGTCACCTGGGGGCCGACCTGGGCGCGCTCGCCGACGCGCGTTCCGGCCAGCAGGCGCGTGCCGGGCGCAATTGTCGCATCGGCGGCGATCTCGACGTCGACGTCGATGTAGGTCGCGGAGGGATCGACGATGTCGACTCCCGCGCGCAGATGCTGCTCGTTGATCTGCGCCTGGCAGATCGCCCGCACGCGTGCCAGCTGCAGGCGGTCATTGACGCCCAGCACGACCTGCCAGTCGGTGCTCCTCAGGGCCGCGATCCGGCCACCGCGCTCGCGCAGCAGCGCGATCGCGTCGGTCAGATAGAGCTCGCCCTGGGCGTTCGCGCCCGCGAGCGCGGGGAGCACGGCGCAGAGCGCCTCGGGATCAAAGACATAGGCTCCGGCGTTGACCTCGCGGATCTCAAGCTCCGCCACATCGGCATCGCCAGGCTGCTTGGTCTCGACGATCCGCGCGAGCGCTCCGCTGCTGTCGCGGATCACGCGTCCGTACCCTGAAGGGTCGTCAAGCTCAGCGGTGAGCACGGTCGCACTTGCGCCCGCCTGCGCGTGAGCGGCGATCAGCTCAGCGATGACAGCGGCGCTCACCAGCGGCGCATCGCCGCAGAGCACGACCAGCGGCAGCGCCAGGTCGAGCTGCCCCGCGGCCGCGCGCACGGCGCCGCCGGTGCCATCCGGGCGCTCCTGGACCACGGCGCTCGCCCCGGCGGGCAAGAGCCCCTCGAGCGGTCGCGCCGGCGACTGCACGACGAGCACCCCGCTCGCGCCGGCCGCAAGCGCCGCATGCACCGGCCACAGCGCCAACGGCCGCCCGCAGATCTCCTGCAGAGCCTTCGGGCGCGAGGAGCGCATGCGCGTGCCCTCGCCGGCGGCGAGGACAAGCGCGCTGAAGGGCCCGCTCACGGACGGGGCTCCCCACGATCGCCGACATTGCTGCGCGGAGCGCGCACCAGCAGAAGCTGGGGAGCCTGGGCTCGAACCAGGACCTGAAGATCCAAAGTCTTCCGGGCTGCCATTACCCCACTCCCCAATGCTCTGGCGCGCGTCTGCACGACCCTCATCTTCGCACGCCCCTTGGCTGCTCCGAGCGCCCGCCGCCTGCGCCCCGACCGCCGGAGCGCTGCGGCCCGGGCGCTGCACCGGCGCCGATGCCGAGCACCCGCATCGCCTTCAGCCCGAGGCTCAGCTTCTCCCGCCCCTCGCTTGAGCTGACATCGAGCGAGGAGAGCTCCTTGATGCGCTCCAGCCGGTAATAGACGGTGTGACGATGGGTGAAGAGCCGCTGAGCGGCCGCAGCGACGTTCCCGTCCGCTTCGAGGAAGACGGCGAGCGTGCGCACGAGCGCGGTCTCGTACTGGCGGTCGTAGGCGAGCAGCGGCGCAATCGTCTCCGCGTAGAAGCGCTCGAGCTCCTGCACGTTCTCGCGCATCGCCGGCAGCAGCAGCCTGTAGGCGCCGGTCTGCTCGAAGGCAAGCACCAGATCGCCCTCCTGCTCGCCCTCGGCGACATTGGCGCTGAGCAGCGCCTCGGCTGCGGCCCGCGCCAGCTCCTGAGCGCTGTGAAACAGGCGCGAGCTGCCGACCACGACCCGCGCTGTCGCGGGCGCTGAGCGCAGCTCGTCAAAGAGGGCGTGGCTGAGCCGCTGGAGCTCCTCCTCGCCGCTTGCGCCGACAAGCGCCAGCAGCTCCGCGGCGGGCGCCTGCGAGCGCTCGGAGAAGGCGCAGAGCCAGCGCTCGCAGCTTGCGCCGAGCGCCCGCTCGCAGGCGCCCAGGCAGCGCTCGCGCCAATCCTCGCCCACGGCGCTCTGGGCGTGCGCGCGGATCATCACAAGACCGGCACCGGAGGCGATCTCCAGCCCCAGCTCGCGCGCCTGCTGACCGGCCAGCTCGAGGTCGGGCGGCGGGTCCGCGAAGAGCTGCCCGAGCAGCGCTGCGGCGCCTTCCCGTCGGCCCTCGCTCGGAAGGCGAAGCTGCCGCACCTCGGCCGCAAGCAGCAGGGTGATCACGCGCATCAGCTCCGCCTCTACCCGGCAGCGCGCTCGCAGCACGAGCGTCCCGACACGCTCGCCGGCGATCGTCAACGGGCAGGTCCGCACCCCGCTGCCACCAGCGCGCAGGGCGCGCTCCTCGCCGCTGGAGCGCGCCGCCAGCGCAAGCGTGGCGCCGCTTGCATCGCTGATCAAGACGCTTGCCTGCAGGGCGCGCCCAAGCGCCCGCGCAGCCTCGGGCAGCCCGGATCCCTGCTCGAGCGCGTCCAGAACCGCTGCGATCTCCTCGGCGCCGACTGGCCGCGAGTCGGCGGCGGGCGGCTCGCCCTCAAGCTCGCCACCGGCGGCAGGCCCCCCGGCGCGCTCAGGTGGCGAAGTAGATTGCAACAAGCGCCCCGATCGCGCCGATCGCCACGAGGACGGCAAAGACGTAGAGCGAGAGGAAGGCGACCACCAGGCGCTCCCAGGTGCGCGCATAGGAGCCGACCGCGGGCACCAATATCAGCCATACAAAAGCGGCAAGCGCAAGCACGGCTGCGCAGGCGATCAGGATGTTGTCAAGCTCGTTGTGGCTCATCGCGACCATGCCTGATTTTGACAGCAGCGCCAGCGGAGCAGCGCGGCGGCGCTGCAAGGCCTGACCTCAGCGCTCAGCGCGCGTGCTGCGCGGCGCTGCGCACGCGTGCGAACGACGCGGGGACGAAGGCTGCGGCAACAACGGCCGCTATCGCGCCCGCGCCCGCCTGCGCCCCCGTGCCGGCCGGCCCCTGCGCGGAGCGCTCGGCGAGCAGCTGCGCGCGCAGCTCCGCCGCCGCGCGCTGCGCCGCGGCGGGGCCGCCAGCCCCCGGGAAGAGGCCGATCACGGTCGGACCCGAGCCGCTCACCAGCGCATGCTCGGCGCCGGCGGCGCGCGCCAGCGCCAGCGCCGGCTCGATCTCCGGGCAGAGCGCGCAGGCGGCGGCCTGAAGGTCGTTCTCAAGCAGCTCCGCAGGCGGCAGCGCGGCGCCCTCGGCAAGCGCCTCGCGCAGCTCGCGCGCCAGCTGCGCAAGCTGCGCCGCTGTGCGCGGCGCGCGCAGACGATCGGCGTGTGCGTAGACGGCCGAGGCTGCGAGCTCACGGGCGAGCGCGATCACCACCACACCGCAGGCCTCGCCGGGCTCCGGCAGCGCCTCCAAGCGCTCGCCGGCTGCCGCCGCCAGATGGCGGCCGGGGAAGACCTGCGCTGAGACATCAGCGCCAAGGCGCGCAGCCAGCGCCAGCAGCGACCGATCGCCCTCGGCGCGCTGCCGGCAGGGGCGCGCCAGCGTCGCTGCCAGGCGCAGCGTCGCACCGGCATCCGCCGAGCCGCCCGCAAGCCCGCCGGCAACGGGTATCGACTTCTCGATGCGCAGAGCAAGCGGCGGGCAATCGAGCGCGTGCTCGGCACGCAGCAGCGCCAGCGCGCGTGCCGCGAGGTTATCATCGGGCGGGCAGCCGACGTCAGGACAGAGAAGCTCATCCTCGGCGCCCGCGGCGGCCGCGAGCGCGACCCGGTCGGCAAGCGAGATCGCCTGCATCACCGTGATCAGATTGTGGCGGGAGTCCGCACGCCGCTCGCCGACGAACAGCCCGAGGTTGATCTTGGCGGGCGCGAGCGTGCAGAGCGGGAGCCCTGCCGATCGCAGCTGCGGTGGCAGCGCCTGCGTCACACAACCGCCTCCGCCAGCGATCGCAGCTGCTGCGGGGAGAGCCGCTCGGCGCGAACGTCAGCGGGCTGGCCAAGGCGCGCGAGCGCGTCCAGCAGGCGCTGCTGATCGATTTGGGGCCCCTGCCCTGCAAGCGCCAGCGCGCTCCGCAGCGGCTTGCGTCGATGGGCGAAGGCCGCATTGATGAGCTCCCGCACGTGCGCGGGCGGCGGCTCGGCGATGCGCACCAGCTCGAGCAGAGCTGACTCGACCCTCGGCATCGGCGCGAAGGCACCGCGCGGAATCGCGCGCAGCACCCGGACCTGGCAGGTGAGCTGAATCAGCGCTGCCGGCGCGCCGTAGGGTCGCTGCCCGCGCTTGCCCGCGCTCGCACCCACAGGAGCGCTTGCCAGGCGCTCTCCCACCTCGCGCTGGACCATTACGACACAGCGCTCGATCTGTGGCAGCTCGCAGGCGACGCGCACAAGCAGCGTCGCCGCGATCGCGTAGGGAAGGTTTGCGACCAGCACTCGCGGCGGCGGGTCAAGCGCGCCGAGGCTGAGCTTGAGCGCGTCGCCCCAGTGGAGGCTGACGTTGGCGAAGGGGGCAAGCGCCTCCCGCAGCGGCTGCTCCAGTCGCCTGTCGATCTCCACGACATGCAGATGCGCCGCCCGGGCCGCAAGGCGCTCCGAGAGCACGCCCAGCCCGCCCCCGATCTCAAGCACGACCTCCTGCGGGGAGATCCGCGCGGCCGCCACGACCGCCTGCAGGATGTTCGGATCGATGACAAAGCACTGGCCAAGCGCGTGGGCCGGGCGCCGCTGCCAGGCGCGCAGCCGCCGCGCCGGGCTCGCCGCGGCGCCTTCTGCGCCGGCGCTCATCGCTCCTCTCCGAAGAGCGCGCGCCAGTTGTCGTCGAGCAGCGCGCTGAGCTGCTCTAGCTCGACGCCGCGACGCTGCGCGGCAAAGCGCGCGGTGTGCACCACATACGAGGGCCGATTGCGCTCGCCGCGCTTGGTCTGCGGGGCGAGATACGGCGCATCGGTCTCCAGCAGCAGGCGCTCGCCGGGGACGAGCTCGAGCGCCGCCGCAAGCGCATGCGCGCTTGGATAGGTGACGTTTCCGGCAAATGAGATCCACCATCCCGCCTGCAGGCAGCTCTCCAGCTGCTCGGGCATCGAGAAGCAGTGCAGGATCACCGTCACGCCCTGGGCGCGCGCATTCAGCAGCTCGAGCGTGCGCTCCGTCGCTGCCCGGGTATGGATCACCAGCGGCTTGCCCAGCTCGCCCGCGAGGTCGATCTGAGCGCAGAACGCGCGTTCCTGGTCGGCCAACGGGGCGCCCTCGCGGTAGAGGTCGATGCCGCTCTCGCCGATCGCAAGGCAGCGCTCGTGGGAGGCGAGCGCGCGCAGCTCCGCAAGGTCGCTGCGATCGAAGCCGCGGGCCTCGTTGGGGTGGCGCCCGATCGCCGCGTAGACCTGGGGAAAGGCCTCAGCCGCGGCAAGCGCCGCCCGACAGGAGGCGGGGTCTATCCCGACCGTCAGCAGCCGCGAGACCCCGGCCGCAACCGCCTCGCCGACCAGCTGCGCCTGGGAGCTGAGATCCGTTCCCGCGCAGAGGTCAAGATGGGTGTGGGAGTCGATCATCAGAGCGCCCGCTCGTGCTTGGGGAAGAGCGCCGGCACCCTGGCGATGCGCGCGCCCAGGGGCTCGCCCTGGCGCTTGAAGCTGCACTGATCGAGCGAGCGCTCCTGCACGCCGAGCGCGTCGAGCAGCCGCTCCATCGAGTCGGGGAGGTAGGGGAGCAGCGCCACCGCGACGCAGCGCAGGCCGAGCGCGAGGGAGGCGAGCGCCCGCTCGAGCTGCGCGCGACGCTCCCCGCTGCGAGCAAGCTGCCACGGGGCCTGCTCCTCGACGTAGCGGTTGAGCCGCCGCACGCGCTCCCAGATCGCCTCGAGCGCCGCCGTCAGATCGGTTCTGTCAAGCAACGCAGCGACCTCGTCGCCGAGCTCGCCGATCTCTGCTGCAAGCGCGCTGTCGGGCTGCGCGGTCGGCACGACCCCATCGCAGTAGCGCTCGATCATCGCAAGCGTTCGGCCCGCCAGGTTGCCGAGCTCATTTGCGAGCTCACGCTCATAGCGCGTCTCGAAGGCGGCCGTTGAAACCGATCCGTCGGCGCCGAAGGGAACCTCACGCAGCAGGTAGAAGCGCAGGGCATCGGCGCCGTAGCGCTCGATCACCGCGTTGGGGTCAAGCACGTTGCCGAGCGACTTGCTCATCTTCTCCCCCTCCATCAGCAGGTAGCCGTGAACGAAGATCCGCCGCGGCAGAGGCAGCTCTGCTGCCATCAGCAGCGCGGGCCAGTAGACCGCGTGGAAGCGCAGGATGTCCTTGGCGATGAGGTGGACGGCGGGCGGCCACATGCGCGAGAGCAGCTCTTCGCCCTCCTCACGCGCAAAGGTGAGGGCGCTGTAGTAGTTGAGCAGCGCGTCGAACCAGACATAGAAGACGTGCTGGGAGTCCCAGGGCACCGCCACGCCCCAGAGCAGGCGCTTGCGGGTCAGCGGAACATCGCGCAGGCCCGAGCGGATGAAGGCGAGCGCCTCGTTGAAGCGCGACCTGGGGGCGACGAGCTGCGGCTGGCGCTCATAGAGGCGCTCGAGGCGCTCCTGAAACGCCGAGAGCGCAAAGAAGTAGTTCTGCTCGCGTTCGCGGGTCAGCTCGATGTGGTGGATCGGGCAGGTGTTCTCCGCGGCGACTTCGCTCTCTGTCTTGAAGTCCGCACAGCGCGGGCAGTACCAGCCCTCATAGGTGCCCTCGTACACATAGCCACGCTCCCGCACCTTGCCGAGCACCGCACGCACAACCGCTTCGTGGCGTGGGTCGGTCGTGCGAATGAAGAAGTCGTTGCTCGCCCCCAGGCGTGGAAGCAGCTCCTTGAAGCGCTCCGCGTTGCGGTCAGCCAGCTCCTGCGGGCCGATCCCCAGCGCGCGCGCGGCATCGGCCACCGGCTCGCCGTGCTCGTCGGTCCCGGTCAGGAAGAAGACATCCTCGCCGCGCTGGCGATGGTGACGAGCCAGCACATCGGCGGCGATCGTCGTGTAAGCGTGGCCGAGGTGCGGCGCCGCGTTGACGTAATAGATGGGCGTGGTCACATAGAAGGACACGACGGGAAGGCTACAAGCGCGGGAGCTGCGCGCGGGGCCGTCCTCGCCCGCCCTCTCGCGCGCGAGCGCCGCCTGACTCCGATGAGCCGCCCTCTGCGGGTGCCAGCACGAGCACCACCTCCCCGCGCAGACGGTGGTCGACGAGCTTCTCGGCGAGCTCAGCCGCGCTGCCGCGGATGACCTCCTGGTGGAGCTTTGTCAGCTCACGACAGAGCGCTACCGCTCGCCCCGGCTGCAGCGCCGCGAGATCCGCGATCGTGCCCGCGACGCGCTCGGCGGACTCGAAGGCGACGAGGGTCCGCTGCTCGGTCGCGAGCGCTTTGGCGCGTGCGCTGCGCGAGCGCGGCAGGAAGCCCAGGAAGCAGAACTGCGCGGGGGGCATCCCCGAGGCCACCAGCGCCGTGATCGGGGCGCTCGGCCCGGGGAGGACATCGACCGGTATGCCCTCTTCGATGCAGGCCCGCAGGAGGCGGTAGCCGGGATCTGAGATGGTCGGCATTCCCGCGTCGCTGACGAGCGCGATGCTCGCACCCGCGCGCAGCTTGGCGAGCAGCCCGGGCACGCGCGATCGTTCATTGTGGTCGTGCAGGGAGCGCAGCGGTGGCGCCTTGATGCCGAGGGCCGACAGTAGCCTTCCTGTGCGTCGCGTGTCCTCGCAGGCGATCAGATCGACCGCGCCAAGCAACTGCAGCGCACGCAGGGTGATGTCGCCGAGATTGCCGATCGGCGTCGGACAGATGTGCAGGCCCGCGAAGGCGACCTCGTCAGTCACTGGAGCTCGGCGCCGACCGCCATGCCGCTTTCCACCAGCGCCAACAGCGCAGCGCCGATCATTCCCGACTCGGCTCCCAGCTCAGCGCGCAGCACCTTCACACGGCCGACCGCGGGCGCCAGCGCGCGGCCCCTCATGACCGACCTTGCCGGCGCCAGCAGATACTCGCCTGCGGCGATCACCCCGCCGCCGATGACCACCACATCGGGGTTGAAGATGTTCACCAGACTTGCCAGGCCGACGCCCAGCCGCGTGCCGATCAGCGCAATCACGTCCCGCGCAGCCTGGTCGCCATCGTGGGCGAGCTCGGTCACGAGCGGGCCGGTGATCTTCCGTCCTGCGGCCAGCGCACGGCCCAGGCCGCAGTCGGGCGTCGAACGTGCCAGGCGCAGCGCTTCGCGCGCCAGCGCGCTTCCCGATGCCAGGCTCTCCAGGCAGCCGTGATTGGGGCAGTTGCCCTGACAGGGGGGGCCATCCTCGTCGATCACCATGTGACCAAGCTCGCCCGCGCCACCACCAGCGCCGCGGTAGATCGAGCCCCCGCAGAGAATCGCGCCGCCGATGCCCGTGCCGATCGTCAGCATCAGCGCATCGCCGGCGCCGCGGGCCGCGCCTGCGCGTGACTCCGCAAGCAGCGCAGCGTTTGCATCGTTGTCGAGATAGGTCGGCAGCCCGAGCAGCTCCGCGCAGCGCGCCCGCAGCGGCAGATCGCGCAGCGGCAGATTGACCGCCATCTCAATGACCTCGCGAGCGGGATCAAGCAGGCAGGGGACGCCGATGCCGAGCGCACGCACGGGCGCCGGGCTTGCGGCGCGCAGCTCCTCGATCAGCGCCACCAGCGTGCTGATCACGCGCTCGCCATCCTCCCTGCCGCCGCGCGCGCCATCTGCGCCCAACGGAACATCGCGCTGCAGGCGCACATGCACCCCCAGCGAGCTGTCGAGAACCCCGCCCAGCAGCTTCGTGCCGCCCAGGTCGACGCCGATCACGCAGTCCCGGTGCACCGATCGAACTATACGGCGCTATGCGGACGACTTCGCCCTGCGCTGCTCGGCTAGGCCGCGGCGGCGGCCGGCGCGCTCTTGCCCGCGCCCTTGGCCTTGGTGCCGGCGCCCTCGGCCGCGCTCGCGGGCTTGCCGGCGCCTGCCTCGGCGCCCTTCTCCCCGCCTGCCGCCGCGGTGCCGGCCGCCTCGCTGGAGGCCCCCTCCGCCTTGCCGCTCTGCTCGCGCTGGCGTTTGCGCGTTCCATAGTCGGTGTTGTAGAAGCCCGAGCCCTTGAAGTGGACGGCAGGCGCGTGCAGGACACGCCGCACGGGCACGCCGCTCTGCGGGTCGCGCGTCAGCGGCTCGTCGCTGAAGGACTGAAGCACCTCGAAGGTCGTTCCGTCCGGCCTCTGATACTCATAGATTGGCATTGGCACTCCCATTATAGGAGTGCCGACTCGGGGCGGTATCGGGGCCTCCGCGCCAATGTTTGGCCGCGGTGCGCCCTCCGGCAGCTTCCCGGCGCTGCCGGCCTCCGCCCTATGCCGCCTGCTCAGCAGCCGCCGGGGCTTCCGGCGCCGGCTCAGGCGGGGCGGTGGTCGAGGAGTAGCTGAACTCTTCCTCGGCACCGAAGAGCAGGTCGAGCAGCTTGCCGCGCAGCCCCTTGCTTGCGACCAGCGCTCCACCCCCCGCCAGAAGAGCGAGCGCAACAGCCCTGCGCACGCGGTGCTTGGAGCGCGCCCGCTTGCGTGGCGCCGCGGGCTCCTTGAGCGTCTGGGCAACGTCCTTGATGGCGTGCGCGGTCCGCAGCAGCTCCCACTGCAGGCGGCGATCCTCGAGCAGCGCTCGCGTAGGAGCCCGCCCGTTGTTCAGCCGGCCATAGGCGCTGCGCGCGGAGCCGTAAGCGCTCTGCAAGCGACGGTGCAGGTCGCGGTCCTCCAGCAGCCGCTGCAGGTAGGCGTTCGTGCGCGCTGAGGCGAGGAGCTCGCCGAGTGTCGCTGCCCTGCCTGAGATTCGTGTCTTCCTGCCTGCCATCGCTGCCTCCAAGGAGATAGTTTGCGCTTGCCGCTAGATCGATCCCATCATATCTCGCTGGGGCTGCGTCTCGCGCAGCCGCTCGGCGTGCGCCGCAGCTTCCTCATGGAGGGCCGCGCGCTCTTCTGCGCTTGGAAAAGCCCAGGTGCCTGCCACGCCGTGGTTGTTGCGAAACACGAAGCGCAGCTGGCGCGGCGGACGCAGTTCCTCGGCAGCCGGGCGGAAGGTCGGGCAGGGCTCGGTAAGCCCGAGCGCGCACAGCTCGTGCTGCTTGAAGAAGCACTCGGCGCAGGTCACCTTCTTGCGCGCAGCACGCTTTCTCCGCTCTGTTGGCACGGCCTTCCGAACCCCCTGGCTCTGAGCTTGACAGTTGATGTCCTCCTCGGTGCGCGACCGCTGCGGCCGGCCGTCGGAGGACGAGACGCGCGCATCAAAGCAGCTTCGCGCGCCTGCCGCAAGACCCCTGCCTGCAGTCTTCTCGCAAATGGCAGGAATTGCGTGCGCGAGCGCGATCGCGCGGTCGTCCCGCGCTCAAGCGACCGTCGGCGTCCTACCACTCCAGCGCGCGTGCGGCAAGCCCGACGATGTGCCTGGCGATCGCCAGCGCAGCGGTCGCGCCGGGCGAGGGCGCGTTGCGGACGTGCAGCGCGCGAGGGCTGAATGAGATGGCGAAGTCGTCGAGCAGCGCGCCGCTGCGGCTGACGGCCTGCGCCCGCAATCCGGCGAAGGCCGGGCGCAGATCGCCTGCGGAGAGCTCCGGAAGGTAGCGCGAAGCCGCCCGCGCAAACGCCCGCGTGCTCACCGCCAGGGCGACCTCGCCGGCCCCGACGCGCCAGAAGCGACGCGCCATGCGCCAGCTCCCGGGCCAGGTGAGCGACTGCCAGAGGTCGCTGGCGACCTGCTGCTCGCCCCGACAGCGACCACGTGAGGCGGCCGGCAACGCGCTGGGCCCGAGCAGCACGCGGCCATCGATGTGTCGTGTCAGGTGTACGCCGAGGAAGGGAAGACGCGGGTCTGGCACCGGGTAGATCAGCGCCCGCACCCGCTCCGCCGCCCTTGGCTCCAGGGCCAGATAGGAGCCGCGAAAGGGGACGATCCGCGGGTCGGGATCGCCGCCTGCCAAGGCCGCCACGCGATCCGCCCAGGCGCCGGCGCAGCAGATCGCGTAACGCGCGAGCAGCTCGCCGCGCTCGTGGGCGATCAGCAGGCCGCGCGGGCGCTCGCGGAGCCCCACGACCGCGCAGGAGGTCGCGATCGCTCCGCCGAGCGCGCGCAGATCGGCCGCCAGCGACGCGGTGACCGCGGCGAAGTCTGCGATGCCGCTCTGCGGCGAGTGCAGCGCGGCGATCGCGCGCAGGTGCGGCTCGTAGCGCGCGATCTGCGCTCCCTGCAGGCGCCGCAGCCCGGGCACGCCGTTGGCGGCCGCCCGCCGCTCGATCTCCGCAAGGGCGGGAAGCTCGCGCTCGCTTACCGCCGCCACCAGCTTGCCGCAGCGCCTGTGCGGGACGCCCTTCTCTTCGCAGTACGCATAGAGGGCGTCAGCCCCCTCCCGGCAGAGCCTCGCCTTGAGCGATCCGGGAGCGTAGTAGAGACCGGCGTGGACCACCCCGGAGTTGTGGGAGCTCTGATGCGCGGCCAAGCGCTGCTCACGCTCCAGCAGGCAGACCTTGCGAGCCGGGTATGAGCGGGCGAGCTCGCGTGCGACGGCGACGCCGATTATCCCGCCGCCGATGACCGCCAGATCGCAGCGCTCGGGAGCTGTGGCAGAGGCGTGCATTCGCGGCGAGATTAGCCGCCGAGGGCAGCGGCCACGTGGGCACCCGCTCGTTGCAGCGCCGATCGCTCGCGCGCCCGCAGGAGGCCCTGCGGGACACAGACCATAATGTCGAGCGCATGCGCGTCCTGCTGACCGGAGCAACCGGCTTTGTCGGCTCGCTGATCCTGCCAGAGCTACTCGCGCAGGGGCATGATGTGCGCTGCCTGGTGCGATCACCGCAGCGCTTCTCGGCAGCAACGGGCGAAGTTGAGGTGATCGTCGGCGATCTCCTTGACGGCGTGAGCGCGCAGCGCGCGCTTGCCGGCATGGAGGTGGCTTACTACCTCATTCACTCGATGGAGCGCCCACGACCGGGCAGCACCGCCGCGGAGCGCCCCTTCCCCGAGCGCGAGCGCCGGGGGGCGCACAGCTTTGCACGCGCGGCCGCCGCAGCGGGCCTGAGGCGCATCGTCTACCTCGGCGGCCTGCTGCCCGGTGACGGACGTCCCTCCCAGCACCTGGCAAGCCGTGCGGAGGTCGAGGAGCTGCTGTTGGCGGCCGTTCCTGACTCGATCGCACTGCGCTCCTCGATCGTGATCGGGGCGCGCTCGCGCTCCTTTCGACTGCTCGTGCGCTTGATCGAGCGCATGCCGATCCTGCCCCTGCCGACTTGGCGCGGCAATCGCACAGCCCCGATCGATGCGCGCGATCTGGCGGCGATCCTGGTGCGCGCCTGCGCCCCCAAGCTGGAAGGCGGCCGCAGCCTTGATATAGCCGGCCCGACCACGCTCAGCTACGAGCAGCTGCTCGCCGCAATTGCCGAGGCGATGCTCGTGGACCGTCCGATCGCGCGCATCGGGTGTGAGGGCGACGAGCTGATCGCCCGCCTGGTTGCGGCGATCGCCGGCGAGGAGCCGGAGCTGATCGTGCCGCTGATGGACGGGCTGATGAGCGACCTGCTGCCGCGCACCGCGCCGGAGCAGGCTGCCGCGATCTTCGACGTGCGCCTGCACAGCCTGGAGAGCGCGATCGAGCATGCCCTGCGCGAGTGGGAGGAAGTCGAGCCCCTTGCCGCCCGCTGAAGCAGCCGCAGTCGCGAAGGGGCGCAAGTGAGCCTTGTAGTCGCATCCTGCGACATCGCCGCGCCCGCGCCGGTCGTCTGGGCGCTCGTGATGGATCCGAGGCGCCTCGGCGAGTGGGTGACGATCCACAACCGCCTGCTCAGTGCGGATGAAGGAGCGCCTCGTCAGGGCTACAAGATGCGTCAGCGACTGCACCTGCGCGGAGTCCGGCTCGATGTCGAGTGGGAGCTGGTGGAGTGCCGGGAGCCCGAGCTGGCGATCTGGGAGGGTCGTGGGCCGGCGCGCTCGCGCGCACATTCAGAGTATCGGCTCAAATCCGTAAACGACAGTACCCACTTTGACTACCGCAACGAGTTTCACGCGCCGCTTGGCGTGATCGGCTCGCTTGCCTCACGCGCGCTCGTCGGCGGCATTCCTCAGCGCGAGGCCACGTTGACGCTTGAGCGGTTGAAATCCCTGCTCGAGCAAGCGTGAAAGCTCTGTCTGTTAAAGCTTCTCACCAGGCGCGAGATATCAATCCTATCTGTTGTATAGTGACGCCCGATCGTGGTGTTTGACCGCATCTGGAGTGTGCTGTGCGCTCCAACAAAGCCAGGAGAACGCAAAGGAGACAACCGCAAGTGACTGACTTCCTGCAGCAAAAGCGCGCAGAGATAGCAAAGCGCCTGGAGGAGCTCCGTCCGCTGCTCGATGAATATCAGCGGCTCGAGGCAGCTGCCGCCGCGCTCGAGCAGGTTGGCGCAGCTAGCGCGCCAGCAACGCGAGCGACTGGGCGCCGTGGGCCTGGTCGCCCGCCCGGGCGCAGAGCAGGCGCCCAGAGCAAGACCGCTGCGCCCGCCGGTGCGCGCAGGACAGCCGGCAGCAGGCGGCCGGGGCGCCAGCGTGGAACGGGCACCAGGGCCCTGCAGACGCTCGCGCTCGTTCAGGAGGCGCCGCAGGGCATAACGATTCCTGAGCTTGCCGCAAAGATGGGCATCCGACAGAACTATCTCTACAGGGTTCTGCCGGCCCTGCAGAAGGAAGGAAAGGTGCGCAAGCGCGGCAAGGCCTGGCTTCCGGCAGCAGCGTAAGCCACGACCGGCAAGCAGCTGCAGTTGCGCCCTCCGGCCGCGCCACCCCCTCGGGCGCGGCCGGAGGGCGCACCGTCAACTTGAGCGACCGCTCGCGCTCGCTTCCACTCGCGATCTGCGCGGCCTACAGCAGGACCAGCTGCTCCACCATGTCGCGCTCACGCTGCAGCTCGTCGACCGTGGCCGCAATGCGCTGACGGGAGCGCTCGTCGAGCTCGATGCCCTCGACGACCTGCCATGAGCCCTGCTCGCAGGTGCAGGGGAAGCCTGCGATCAGCCCCTCCGGGATGCCATAGGAGCCGTCGGAGGGCACGCCCATCGACACCCATTCCCCGCCGCTGCCAAGCGACCAGTCGCGCACGTGCATGATCGCCGCATTCGCTGCGGACGCCGCGCTCGATGCGCCGCGCGCCTCGATCACCGCCGCGCCGCGCTGCTGGACCGCGGGGATCATCTCCTGCTCGATCCATTCATCGTCGTCGATCGCTTCAAGCGCCGGCCTGCCGCCCGCGCTCGCATGGGTGATATCGGGATATTGAGTGGTCGAGTGATTGCCCCACACCGCGACATGCTCGATCGCATCAACGTCGAGCGCGAGCTTTGACGCCACCATCGCGACGGTGCGATTGTGGTCCAGACGCATCATCGAGGTGAAGCGCTGGGCGGGGATGTCCGGTGCATTGTGCATAGCGATCAGGCAATTGGTGTTTGCCGGATTTCCGACCACCAGCACCTTGACATCATCGGCTGCATGCTCGTTGAGCGCGCGCCCCTGCGGCTTGAAGATTGAGCCGTTTGCCTCCAGCAGATCAGAGCGCTCCATGCCCTTGCTGCGCGGCCGCGCGCCGATCAGGAGCGCCACATTCACCCCGTCGAAGGCGACATTGGGGTCATCGGTGATCTCGATCCCCCTCAGCAGCGGGAAGGCACAGTCGACAAGCTCCATCGCGGTGCCCTCCGCGGCGCGCAGCGCCTGGGGAATCTCCAGCATGCGCAGCTGCACCGGGGTATCCGGCCCCAGCATCTCGCCGGAGGCGATCCTGAAGAGGATCGCATAGCCGATCTGGCCGGCCGCGCCGGTCACTGCAACCTTCACTGGCTCTCTGCTCATCTGCTGCTCATCTCCTCTATGACGGCGTCTGCGAATTCCGATGTCCCGACGGCTGTCGGGTCATCACGTCTGGGCTTCAGGTCGTAGGTGACCCGCTCGCCCTTGGCGATAACCGCTGCTATCGCCTCCTCCATCCGTAGCGAAGCCTCATCCTCGCCGAGGTGCTTCAGCATCATCGCGCCCGAGAGCATCAGCGCCGTTGGATTGACCTTGTTCTGGCCCTTGTACTTCGGGGCGGAGCCATGGGTCGCCTCGAAGACCGCGGCCTGTGTGCCGATGTTCGCGCCCGGCGCGAGCCCGAGCCCGCCGATCATGCCTGCCCCCAGGTCAGAGACGATGTCACCGTAGAGGTTTGGCAGCACCAGCACGTCATACTCCTCGGGCCGCGACACCAGCTGGTTGCAGAGGTTGTCGACGATGCGATCCTCAAACTCGACCTCCGGGTGACGCTTGGCGACCTCGCGCGCAACCTCCAGAAAGAGGCCATCTGAGAACTTCATGATGTTTGCCTTGTGCACAGCTGTGACCTTGCGCCGATTGTTGCGCTTGGCGTAGTCGAAGGCCGCCTCAACGATCCGTTCGCTCCCCGCGACCGAGATCGGCTTGATCGAGATGCCGGCATCCTCGCGCACAGCTGCGCCAAGCTCAGCCAGGCAGGCGCGAAGACGGGCGTTCTCCTCGCTGCCTCGCTCGAACTCGATACCGGCGTATAGATCCTCGGTGTTCTCGCGGACGATCACGATGTCCGTCTCGGGGAAGCGCGTGCGCACGCCCGCATATGCCTTGCAGGGACGGACGCAGGCATAGAGGTCGAGCTCCTTGCGCAGCAGCACGTTCACAGAGCGAAAGCCGGAGCCGACGGGAGTGGTGGTGGGTCCCTTGATCCCGACCCTGGTGCGGCGCAGCGAGGCAAGCGTCGCCTCCGGAAAGGGGTTGCCGTGCGCCTCGTACTCGTCGATCCCCGCCTCCTGGCGGTCCCAGCTCAGCTCCACGCCGGTGGCCTCGAGCACGCGCCGCGTCGCCTCCGCCAGTTCGGGGCCGGTGCCGTCGCCAGGGATGAAGGTCACTTCGTGCGCCACCGCCGCCATCCTATTAGGCGCGCCTTGCCGATGCGTCGGCGCGATTGCGGGCGCCGCCTACTATGGAGTGCAGATGCGTCCGATCAGACCTCGCCGCACGATCGCGCTGGCCCGCATAGCCGGCATCCGCGTTGGGGTCAGCGTCAGCTTCCTGCTGACGCTGTTCCTCTTCATCTTCGTCTTCACGCCCTATTTCCACAGCGTCCTGGGCGGCTCCTACACGAGCGCTTACCTGCTTGCGGTTGCAAGCGGCCTCGCCTTCCTCGCCTCGCTGGTCATCCATGAGCTCGGCCACGCGCTGGTCGCGCGCCGCAACGGCCTGCAGGTGCTCGGCATCGAGGTCCGGGCGCTCGGCGGCGTGACCCGCACGCTCGGAGAGGGACCGCAGACGCCGGGAGCGCAGTTCCGCCTCGCCGCTTCCGGCCCGGCTCTGAGCGCCGCGCTGCTGGCAGCGGCAACGTTCTTGGGCACGGCGATGATGGGCGCTGGGCGCTTCCTCTCCCTGGCCTCGGCCTCCTCGGGCGCACACGCCGGCGCCGGGGCGCTCTTCCTCGCCTGGCTTGCGCTGCTCAATGCGCTCGTCCTGGCGCTGAACCTGCTGCCGGCCTTCCCGCTCGACGGCGCGCAGATCCTGCAGGCAGCCCTCTGGCGCCTGCGCGGGGAGCGCAACAGCGCCGCGCGCGCGACCGGGCGGATCGGTCAGCTGATCGCGCTGCTGCTGGGCGCAGGGGGGCTCTACCTGCTCGCTCACAGCTATCTGGAAGGCGCCTTCGTGGCGGTGCTCTCGCTGTTCCTCTACCAGAGCGCAAGCGCGGCGGTGCTGCAGGGGGCGATCGGCGAGCGCCTCGAGCGGCTGACGGTCGCGGACATCATCGACCGCGACCCGGAGGTGCTGCCCGACGACCTGCGCATCCTCGAAGCGCAAGAGCAGTACTTCACGCCGCGGCGACCGCCTTGGCTGGCCGTGGTCGACCAGGCGCGGCGCTTCCTGGGCGTCGTGCGCGCCGAGCGCATCGAACGCGAGATCGCCGCCGGCAGACCGGCGCTGACCGTGGGCGAGCTGATCGAAGGCGATCGTGACCTGCCGGTCGAGCTTGCCGACGACGCCCCCGTATCCTCGCTGCTGCGCTCGGAGGTGCTAGGCCGCTGGGGCGGGCTTGTCGCGGTCGATCGTGACGGCGTGCTGCGGGGAGTGGTGACGGTCGGCCAGATCAGACGCGCCCTGCGCACGATCGCCGGTCGCTAGGGTTGGCGCCAGCCGATGCCGACTGCGCCCCTGCGACGTGCCCTCGCCAGCGCACTGCCCGAGCGACCGTTTGCGATCAGCTTTTGGGACGGCACACAGGTGCCGGCAACAACAGACTGCGGCGATCGCCCCCCGCCGACCTTCAGCGTGCGCTCTCCGCAGGCTCTCGCCCACCTGATCATGTCGCCCTCGCGCCTGGGCCTCGGCCGCGCCTACGTCGCGGGCGAGATCGACAGCGACGACCTCGATGGCGCCTTTGCGGTCATCGACCGCTTCGAGCCGCCCCCGCTCGGCGCCAAGGAGCGCGCGCGCCTGCTGGCAGCGCTGCTGATGGCTGCGGCGCCCGCGGGCCTTCCAGAGCGTCCCGCGATCGAGCTTCGCCTGCGCGGCGAGCGCCACAGCGCCGAGCGCGACCGCGCGGCGGTTCGCTACCACTACGACGTCGGCAACGACTTCTTCGCGCTCTTCCTCGATCGCTCGATGACATATTCGTGCGCTCTCTATCGCGACGGCGCAGCCAGCCTCGAGCAGGCGCAGGAGGCAAAGCTTGAGCTGATCTGCAGGAAGCTTCAGCTGCGCAGGGGCGAGCGGGTGCTCGACGTCGGCTGCGGGTGGGGAAGCTTTGCGATCCACGCCGCCGAGCGCCACGGCGTGAGCGTGCTCGGGATCACGCTCTCCGAGGAGCAGGCGCAGCTCGCGCGCGAGCGGGTCGCCGCCGCGGGGCTCTCCGAGCAGGTCGAGATCCGCCTCTGCGACTACCGTGAGTGTCGCGAGGAGCCCTTTGACGCAATCGCCTCGATCGGGATGGTCGAGCACGTCGGCGAGCGCATGATCGACACCTACGCCCGCGCCCTCGCAGGGCAGCTGCGCGCAGGCGGAAGGCTGCTCAACCACGGCATCGCGTCGCTCAGGGTCGACTATGACGCCGCTGGTGACCCGTTCACGAACCGCTATGTCTTTCCTGACGGCGAGCCTCTGCACCTCTCGCGCATCCAGAGCGCGCTCGAGCACGCTGGGCTCCTCAGCAGGCACATCGAGGGCTTCGCGCGCGACTACGCGCTCACGCTTGCGGAGTGGGCCCGGCGCCTGGATGAGCGCCTGGAGCGGGCGATCGCCATCGCCGGCGAGGAACGCACGCGCGTGTGGCGGCTGTATCTGCGCGCAGCGCGGGTGGGCTTTGAGACGGGCTATACGGCCGTCTACCAGGTGCTCGCCGCCAAGCCCGCCTGAGCGCAGGCGCTCAAGCTGCTGAGCGGCCCGCTGCCGCAGCGCGCCGCTGCTCGATCCGCTCGGGGGCGACGCGCACGACCTCGCGCGCCAGCCCCAGGCGCGCAAGCGCGCTGATCGTCCACCAGGAGGGGTCGAGCTGAAAGCGACCCAGGCCGTGGCGGGCGGAGGTGGGGAAGGCGTGATGGTTGTTGTGCCAGGCCTCCCCCATCGTCGGCAGCGCCAGCCAGGTCAGGTTGCGCGACTGATCGCCGGTGTCGTAGGGGGTCTTGCCGAAGAAGTGGCAGAGCGAGTTGATCGAGAAGGTCGCGTGGTGCAGGAGAAAGATGCGCACCGCACCGCCCCAGAGCAGCGCCTCCAGCGCCCCGGCGAGCGTGCCGCTCAGCGCGTAGCCCAGCCCGAAGGCCAGCGCCAAGCCGGCGAGCGCCCACAGCAGAAAGGTCGCGTCGATGAAGCGCGCCAGCGGGTCCGCGAGCAGGTCCTTGGCGTAGCGCTGCGGGTCCGATGCGGCATCGCCGCGCAGGATCCAGCCGAGGTGCGCGTGCGCGAGGCCGCGCAGCGCGCCGCGCAGGCCGCTGCCATGGCCGTGAGGGCTGTGCGGATCGCCGGGCTGGTCGGAGAGCTGATGGTGCTTGCGGTGATTGGCCACCCACTCGATCAGCGGCCCCTCGATCGCCGCCGAGCCGAGCGCCCCGAACAGGAGGCGCAGCGCCGGGCCGGTCTTGAATGAGCGATGCGTGAAGAGCCGATGAAACCCGACCGTCACGCCCAGTCCGCAGAGCGTGTAGAGGACGAAGAGAGCCACCAGATCCTGCCAGTGCAGCGCGCCGCCCCAGGCGCGGTAGGCGGCGAAGCCAAGCAGGCACAGCGGCACCACCATCACCGCAACGTTGATCGCCTGCTCGACGCGCGACATCGGCGCGTGACCGGCCGCAATGGCAGCGCTCGCGCGCCTGGGGCTCCGCCGCTCGCCGCCCTCGGCGGCGCTTGCAGCAGAGGCGGCCGGCGTTGTCGTTGGTGCGGGTGGCATCGCTGCTTGAGGTGGGCTGCGGATCTGCTGCTTGGTAGCTGGTAGCGCTCGCGCGCGCTGCGCAGCGCTGCAGGCAGGACGCGCGGCCGGCCAGCGCAGTGTAGCGGCGCCGCCGGCGCGCAACCGCCGCAGCGACCAGCCACGCGACGCACGGCGCAGGCGCAGTTATAGAGTTGCGCCCAGCATGCCTGAGCACGATGTGCTGATCATCGGTGCCGGCCTCGCCGGCCAGCGTGCGGCGCTCGCCGCCGCCCAGGGCGGCGCGAAGGTCGCGATCATGAGCAAGGTCCATCCGGTGCGCTCGCACTCGGTCGCCGCCGCGGGCGGCATCAACGCGGCGATCAACCCCGCCGACGACTGGCGCTCGCACGCCTATGACACGGTCAAGGGCTCCGACTACCTGGCGACCAGGATGCGATCGAAGCGATGTGCTCGGAGGCCCCCGAGGAGGTGCTGCACCTTGAGCACATCGGCGTGACCTTCCACCGCAATGACGCCGGCGAGCTTGACCTGCGCGCCTTCGGCGGCGCCTCGATGAAGCGCACCGCCTACGTCGCCGACATCACCGGGCAGGCGATCCTCCACGTCCTCTACGAGCAGCTGATGGCCCACGCAGAGCAGGTGGAGCGCTATGAGGAGTGGTTTGTCACACGGCTGCTCACCGACGAGCAGGGGCACTGCTGCGGCGCGATCGCCCGCGACCTGCGCGACGGGCGCATGGAGATCTTCGCTGCGAAGAACGTCATCCTCGCCTGCGGCGGCGCTGGGCAGGCCTACCATCCGACCACCAACGGGCTGATCGTCACCGGCGACGGCATCGCTCTCGCCTACCGCTTGGGGGCGCCGCTGATCGACATGGAGATGGTCCAGTACCACCCGACCACGCTGGTCGAGAACGGTCTCCTGATAACCGAGGGAGCGCGCGGCGAGGGCGCGGTGCTGCTCAACGCCAAGGGCGAGCGCTTCATGGAGCGCTACGCCCCCAACAAGCTTGAGCTTGCCTCGCGCGATGTCGTCTCGCGCGCTGAGCAGACCGAGATCCTGGAGGGACGCGGCGTCGGCCCCGAGGGCGCAGGCATCTACCTGGACATCACGCCCGTCCCACGGCGGCGCATCCTCGAGGCGCTGCGTGAGATCGTCAACATCGGCCGTGACTTTGCAGGCGTGGACATCACCCGCGAACCGATCATGATCCGCCCCGGCCAGCACTACATCATGGGCGGCGTCAAGACCGATGTCCACGGCGCCACGCCGATCCCCGGCCTCTACGCGGCGGGCGAGGTCGCCTGCGTCTCGGTGCATGGCGGCAACCGGCTGGGCGCAAACTCGCTTTTAGACACGCTCATCTTCGGCCGACGCGCGGGAGCGCACGCGGCGCAGCGCGCGGCGCAGATGGCTCTGCCGAAGGTGCCAAGGAGCGCCCTGCTTGAGGAGGAGGCGGCGATCCGCGAGATCATCGCGCGTCCCTCCGGCGGGCGGCGGGTCTCGGAGATCAAGCTCGAGCTCGGCGAGACGATGAACGAGCACGTCGCCGTCTACCGCACCGAAGAGGGGCTGCAGAAGGCGCTCGCGACGATCAAGCGGCTGCGCGAGGAGGCCCAGGGCGCCCACATCGATGATCGCGGCAGCGTCTTCAACCAGGACGTGCTTGGCGTCCTCGAGCTCTCCTTCATGCTCGACTGCGCCGAAGCGATCGTGACCGGCGCGATCGAGCGCAAGGAGTCGCGCGGGGCGCACTTCCGCACCGACTTCCCGGAGCGCAACGACGAGGAGTGGCTCAAGCACATCGCGCTCACAGCCGGCGAGGACGGGCCGCAGGTCGGCTATGCGGATGTGACCATCACCCAATGGCAACCCGAGGTCAGGAGCTACTAGAGATGGCAGATTTCACCCTGCGGGTGCGCCGCTACGACCCTGAGAGCGGCGAGGCGCCCTACTGGGAGGAGCGCACGGTCAGCCTCGAGGAGCACCGCTCGGTGCTCGAGGGGATACTGCAGATCAAGGCGCGCAGCGACGGCTCGCTCGGCATCCGCTGCTCCTGCCGTGCGGCGATCTGCGGCTCCTGCGGCGTGCGCATCAACGGTGAGCCCGGCCTCGCCTGCAAGACGCACATCGGCGCGGCCCAGCGCCACTCGCAGGCGATCGGCAAGGGCGGCGTGATCGAGGTCGAGCCGCTCGGGAACATGCCGGTGATCAAGGACCTGATCGTGGACATGGATGCTGTGCACTGGAAGAAGATCCAGCGCGTCACGCCCTATCTGATCGGACGCCAGCCGGTGCCCGAGCGCGAGTACATCGTGCCGCGCGAGAGCATGCTTGACATCACTCAGACGATGGCCTGCATTCAGTGCGGGGCCTGCGTGTCGGACTGCCTCTCGATGGAGGCAGACCCGGGCTTCATCGGGCCGGCGGCGCTAGCGAAGGCCTACCGCTTCGTCGGCGACCCGCGCGACGACCGCCGCCACGAGCGTCTGCTCGACCTCTCCGAAGACCCGCAGGGCATCTTTGACTGCACGCACTGCTTCAAATGCGTGCAGGCCTGCCCCAAGGAGGTCAACCCGATGGGCCAGATCATGCGCCTGCGGCGCATCGCCTCCTCCGACGAGCAGATCGTGGACGCCAACAACGGCGTGCGCCACGAGGCGGCGCTGAGCACCCTGATCCGCGACTACGGCCTCCTCCACGAGGCCGAGCTGCTGCCGCGCTCCTACGGAGGCAATTCCTGGTTTGGCAAGTTCCACCCCGCCGCCGCGCGCGAGCTGCTCTCCTCGCTGCCGGCGATCGTCAAGGCGGTGCTGCGGCGCAAGGTGAGCCCACGCCAGGCGCTGCTGGGGCACAAGCTCCCACCCGAGGACCTCAAGGCGGTCAAGGCGATCTACGAGCACGTCGAGGGCAGGCGCTCGCCGCACCGCTCCGAGCGCTACGAGCTCAACCTCTTCATCGTCGGCGAGGACGAAGACGGCAATGAGAGCGCCCCGGCGGGCGCTGCGGACAAGGAGCAGAGCGCATGAAGGTCGCCTACTGGCCCGGCTGTGTGAGCCGGGGATTCACGCCCGAGCTGCACGGCGCCACCGCCAAGGTCGCGCCGCTTCTGGACATCGAGCTGGTGGAGCTCGATCGCGCCAACTGCTGCGGCTGCGGGGTGATCGCCGAGCACAACCAGGAGCTCGCAGACACGCTGAACGCGCGCACCTTCGCGCTCGCCCAGCAGGTGGCGGGCGCAGAGCTGATGATGAACATCTGCTCGACCTGTCAGGGCGCGCAGAGCGAGTGCCAGGAGCGGTTGGATGCAAGCAGCGAGTACCGCGAGCACATCAACGAAACGCTCTCGGGCGAGGGCCTGCGCTACGAGCGGGGGCTCACCAACAAGAACTTCCTGTGGGTGCTGGTCGAGGAGATCGGGCTCGACGAGCTGCGCGCTCGCGTCAAGCGCCCGCTTTCAAATCTCAAGGTCGGGCCCTTCTACGGCTGCTATATCGTCCGCCCGCGCGAGCGCCTGCAGATCGAGGAGGAGCAGCCGCGCGACCGCTATCTGGAGCTTGTGATCGAGGCGCTCGGCGGCACCGTCATCGATTACGCCGGCGCGCGCAAATGCTGCGGCTTCCCGATCGTGACGATGAACAAGCAGGCCTCTCTGCGCCAGGCCGGAACGCATCTTGGCGACGCACTTGACGCCGATGCCGACTGCCTGGTCACGCCCTGCCCGCTCTGCCACCTGAACCTCGACCTCCAGCAGCCGCTCGCCGAGGGGGTGGTGGGCCGCAGGCTGGGGCTGCCCGTCCTGCACCTGCCGCAGCTGGTCGGGCTCGCGCTCGGCCTGGCGCCGGAGGAGCTCGGCATGGGCCGCCACGTGGTCCGCCCCAAGAGCGTCATCGACTGGTCCACCGCAGTCGTCGCAAGCGCCGCATAGGGGGCGAGGACGGCCGGGCGGGCCGTTAGCCTGAGCGCCCATGCGCATCCTGACCGTGCTCGGCAACCGCCCGCAGTTCATCAAGGCTGCGGTGCTCTCACCGCTCTTGCGCTCCCGCCATCAGGAGGTGATCGTGCACACCGGCCAGCACCACGACCGCGAGCTCTCCGATGTCTTCTTCGAGGAGCTTGAGATCCCGCACCCGGACCATCAGCTCGGCATCGCGGGCGGATCGAACAGCTCCCAGCTTGCGCGCATGCTCGAGCCGCTGGAGGCGCTGATCGGCGACCTCGCCCCCGATGCGCTCCTGGTCTACGGCGACACCAACTCCACGCTGGCGGGCGCGCTGGCGGGCGCGCAGGCGCAGGTGGCGGTGATCCACGTCGAGGCGGGGATGCGCTCGGGCGACATGGCCATGCCCGAGGAGCGCAACCGCCTGCTCACCGACCACCTGGCAGCGCTCTTGCTCTGCTCAAGCGAGCGCTCGGCGCAGCGCCTGCGCGCGGAGGGGATCGGCGCCACGCGCGGGAGCATCGCGGTGGTGGGCGATCTGATGGTCGATCTGGCACTTGCGGCCCAGGCGCGCGCGCGGCGCGAGGAGGAGGCGCTTGCGCGCCTGGCGCTCGAGCGCGGTCGCTACCTGCTGCTCACCGCTCATCGCGCGGGCAACGTCGATCCCCCGCAACGACTGGCGGCGCTGGTTGCGCTGATCGAGCAGGTGGCCGCGGCGCTGGCACCCTCCCCGATCGTCTTCCCACTGCACCCGCGCACCGCAGCGCGTCTGCAGGCGGCGGGCCTGCGGCAGCGGCTTGAGGAGATCAGGAGCCTGCGCCTGCTGCCGCCGCTTCCCTATGTGCAGACCAGCGCGCTGCTCTGCGGAGCGCGTGCCCTTCTGACAGACTCCGGCGGCATGCAGAAGGAGGCCTACGTGGCGGCGGTGCCCTGTCTCACGCTGCGCCCGAGCACGGAGTGGACGGAGACCGTGCAGACGGGCTGGAACCAGCTGGTCGATCTTGACCCCGTGCGCGCCCTGAATGCCCTGGCGCAGCCCCTGCCCGCCGAGCACCCGCCGCTGTATGGCGCCGGCGGCGCCGCGGCGGCCTGCCTTGAGGCGATCGAGCGCTTTGCCGCCGCCAGCGCTGCGGAGCACCCACGTTGAGCGCGGCGGGCGCTGTGGTGCGGGTGGGCGTCGTGGGCCTCGGCTATTGGGGTCCGAACATCGCGCGCAACCTCGCCGCGCTGCCCGGCTGCGAGCTGCGCTGGCTCTGCGACAGCTCGCCCACGGCGCGCGAGCGTTGGGGGGCGCAGTTCCCGGGCACCCGCACGACCTCCGAGCTCTCGCGGCTGCTTGAGGACGAGCAGCTTGACGCGATCGCGCTTGCCACCCCCGTGCCGACACACGCGGAGCTCGCAGCAGCGGTGCTGGAGGCGGGCAAGCACTGCTTCGTGGAGAAGCCGCTGGCGCAGAGCGTGGCGCAGGCGCAAGAGGCGCTCAGCGCGGCAGAGCGCGCGGCGAAGATCCTGATGGTCGGCCACCTGCTGATCTACCACCCGGCGGTGAGCGCGCTCAAGGAGCTGCTTGCGGCGGGCGAGCTCGGCGAGATCTACTACCTCTACGGGAATCGTCTCAATCTTGGCAAGCTGCGCGCCGACGAGAACGCGCTCTGGAGCCTGGGCGCCCACGACGTCTCGGTGATCCTCGACCTGCTCGGCGAGGAGCCGCTGGAGTGCGTCGCCCACGGCGAGTCCTACGTTCGCCCCGGGGTCGAGGATGTCGCCTTCTGCTATCTGCGCTTCCCCTCCGGCGCGGCGGCGCACCTGCACCTCTCCTGGCTTGCCCCGCACAAGGAGCGCCGCCTGACCGTCGTCGGCTCCCAGCGCATGGCGACCTTCGACGACATGGCGCTGGAGGGCAAGCTGACGGTCTACGACAAGGGCTTTGACCAGGACGTGCGCTCCTGGGGCGAATACGTCGCCCGCGCCGGCGGTCGCTACTCGCCGGCGCTGCCCGCCAGCGAGCCGCTGCGGCTGGAGTGCGAGCACTTCCTCTCGTGCATACGCTCGGGCGAGCAGCCGCGCTCAGACGGCGCCGCCGGGGTGGCGGTCGTACGCGTGCTCGAGGCCCTCGAGCGCTCGCTCGCGGCGCGGCGCTGAGCGCTCGCGCCCCCGGCGCGGGCGCTACCTACAGCCCACCGGCTGCGAAGGGATCCTCCGCCAGCACCGTTCCCTCGCCCTCCAGCTCGAAGGCGCCGTGCAGTGCGCGCACCGCAAGCGGCACCTGCTCGCGCGCGATCACGCAGGAGATCTTGATCGGCGAGGTGGAGATCATCTCGATGTTGATGCCCTCGTCGCTGAGCACGCGAAAGACCTGGGCCGCGACGCCCGGGTGGGTGCGCATCCCCGCCCCGACAATCGAGACCTTGCCCATCTCCTCGCGCGTGTGGCACTCCGCAAAGAGCCTGCCGCTGAGGGGCTCCAGCGCCCGTGTCGCGGTCCGCAGATCTTCGTGGGGGACTGTGAAGGAGATCTCCGCGGCGCCGCCCCGTGACAGCGGGACGTTCTGGTCGATCATGTCCACGTTCACGTTCGCGTGCGCGAGCGCGTCAAAGATCTCCGCAGCAACACCCGGTCGGTGCTCGACGCCGGCAAGCGTAACCATCGACTCGCTTGTCGAGTGGGTCACCGCTGTTACAAGTGGTCGCTCCTCCATCTGCTCGCTCACCTCCGCTTCGGAGGTCACCAGCGTACCGGGATCGTCGCTGAAGGAGGAGCGGCAATGGATGCGAACGCGATGGTTGCGCGCGTACTCGACCGAGCGCAGCTGCAGCACGCCGGCGCCTGAGGCGGACATCTCAAGCGTCTCCTCGAAGGAGAGCCACGGCAGCTTGCGCGCATTGGGGACGATGCGCGGGTCGGCGCTGTAGACGCCGGGCACGTCGGTGTAGATCTCGCACTCCTGCGCGCCGAGCGCTGCCGCAACAGCCACCGCGGTCGTGTCCGAGCCGCCGCGGCCGAGCGTCGTCACGTCGGCCGCGGTCGAGACTCCCTGGAAGCCGGCGACGAGGACGATCATCCCTTCTGCCAGCGCCGCCTGGATGCGATCTGCGCGCACCTCGATGATCCGCGCCTTGGTGTGGTAGGTGTCGGTGACGATCCCCGCCTGCGAGCCGGTGAAGGAGATCGCCTTCTGCCCAAGGTCGTGGATCGCCATCGCGCAGAGGGCGCAGGAGATGCGCTCGCCGGTGGAGAGGAGCATGTCCATCTCGCGCGGGTCCGGGTCGGAGGAGACCTCATTGGCCATCGCGATCAGCTCATCGGTCGTCTTGCCGCGTGCGGAGAGCACACCGACGACCGCGTAGCCTTCGCGGCGCCGGGCGACGATGCGCGCGGCCGCCCGCTTGATGCGCTGAGCGTCCGCGACGGAGGTGCCGCCGAACTTCATCACCACCACAGCTGCGCTTGAGTCTTCAGCCACGCGCGCAGGATAGACGGCGCGCGGCCGCCGCGCCGGAGCGCTCAGAGCGCACGGCGACCGGAGAGCGCCATCCCGACGGTGACCTCATCGGCGTACTCGAGGTCGGAGCCGACGGGCAGGCCGGAGGCGAGCCGGCTGACGGCAACCCCGGGCGCCGCCTGCTTGCACTCCGCCGCGATATGCAGCGCTGTGGCCTCCCCGCTGGCGGTCGGGTTCGTCGCCAGGATGACCTCCCGCACTGGCACCTGCTCCTGCTCAGATGGCGCATCGCCGCGCACCCGCGCGATCAGCTCGGCGATCCGCAGCTCGCCCGGACCGATCGAATCGGCGGGCGAGAGCGCTCCGCCGAGCACGTGGTAGAGGCCGCTGTACTCGCGCGAGCGCTCGATCGAGATCACGTCGTTGGGCTCCTCGACGACGCAGATCTGCGATCGATCGCGCCGCACGTCGGCGCAGATCGCACAGCGCGGCGCATCTGCGAAGTTGAAGCAGACCTCGCAGAGCGCCAGGCGCTCCTTGACGTCGCGGATCGCCTGGGCGAGCGCGAGCGCGTCGCGCTCGCTTGCGCGCATGATGTGGAAGGCCAGCCGCTGGGCGGAGCGCTGACCGATCCCCGGCAGGCGCTGCAGCTCCTCAATCAGCCGCTCCAAGACTGGGGCGTAGGCGCTCATCGCAGGCTCTCTGCCCTCTTCACCGGCTCTCCTCAGCAGGCAGCTCCTGGGCGTCGAGCTCGCTGATCAGGTGGGCGATCAGCGCCTCCTCGTCCTCCCCGCGCCCGCTCGCGGCACCATCGTCACGCAGCTCGTAGAGCACGCGGACGGGATGGCCGAGCAGCTCGCGCAGAAGCGCGGTGACGGTTGCGACGTGCTCGGGCGCCTCGGCCTTGCGCTTGGAGAACGCCGCGGAGCTCGGAAAGGCCAGGCAGACGAGATCGCCGTCGCCGGCGACCGGGCTTGCTTCCGCAAGCAGCGCGCCGAGCAGCGCGTTGCCCTCCCTGATCGCGGCAAGCGCCTCCGGCCAGATCGCCTGCAGGCGCTCAAGCTCGCCTGCGGGCGCAGGCGCCGCCGTGGTCGGCTCCTGCGCGCTCGTCTCGGCGTCGCCCGCGATGCCCTCCGCTTCTCCCGTCGCGGGCGGCGGAGCGCTCGCAGCCGGTGCCTGCGTGTCGACCGAAGCCCCCGCGTGGCGCTCGCGCTGTGCGCGCTCGGGCCCCGCGCGCAGATCGGCGCTGCGCACGAGCGCTAGCTCCAGGTGCGTGCGCAGGTCGGCGCCGGCGCGTGCAGCCGCGCGCGCGGCGGATAGGCGCTCGAGCAGCGCCGTGGCAAGGGTGGGCGGCACGCGACGGGCCTGATCGGCCAGGCGGGCGTCTCGCTCCGGCGTCAGCGAAAGCTCGGGCGGCACCGCTCCAAGCACTGCCACCAGCATCAGCTCACGCGCGCGCTCCTCGAGCTCCTGGGCCAGCGCTGAGGCATCGTTGCCGGCGCGAAGGGTCTCGGCGAGCGCGATCAGCGCCGCCCGCGCATCGCCCTGCGCAACCGCGTCGATGAGCGCTTCGATGCGCTCCTCCTCGACCGCGCCAAGCACCGCGAGCACATCTGCAAGCTCGACCGATTGGCCGCTGTAGACGGCGATCTGCTCGAGCGTCCCGAGCGCGTCGCGAAAGCTCCCCGCCGCCGCGCGCGCAATTGCCGCAAGCGCCTCGAGCGGAACCTCGATGCCCTCGCGCTCCGCCGCGCGCCGCAGGACCGCGATGATCGCCTCGGCGCCCGGGCGACGGAAGTCGAAGCGGTGGCAGCGATCGACCACGGTCGCCGGGACCTTCCGCGCCTCGGTCGTCGCCAGCACGAACACGGTCCGCGGCGGCGGCTCCTCGAGCGTCTTCAAGAAGGCGTTCCAGGCTGCGCTTGTGAGCATGTGGGCCTCATCGAGGATGTAGACCTTGAAGGACCCCGCCGCGGGCGCAAAGGCCACCGACTCGCGCAGCTCGCGGATGTCCTCGACGGAGTTGTTGGAGGCCGCGTCCATCTCTACCACGTCAAGGGAGGTCCCCTGGGCGATGCCCAGACAGGCGCTGCAGCTCCCGCAGGGCTCGCTTGTCGGCCCCTGCGCGCAGTTCAGGCAGGCCGCAAGGATCTTCGCGGTGGAGGTCTTGCCGGTGCCCCGTGAGCCGACGAAGAGATAGGCGTGGTGGACGCGGCCGAGCCTCACCGCATTGGCGAGCGTGCGCGCGATCGGCTCCTGGCCGACGAGCTCGGCAAAGCTGCGCGGTCGATGGCGGCGGTAGAGCGAGCGGCCGTGCGCGGAGGGTTGCGCGGACTGCGCCTCGGTCGCCTGCGCCTCGTTCATGCTCTGCGCTCTGCCATACGCATCAGGGGCTCCTGAGTGTAGGCGCTGGGCGCGATCGCTGCGTGCGGATCGGGAGCGCAGCGGGATCGCGCGGGAGCTGCACTCAAACGCTGCTTGCTGATGCGGGGACGGAGGCGCTGCCTGCCCGGTACCTTCCCAGAGATGCAGGTGCCAGCCTCTGCCGACCTCACCGAGCGCCGCCCACAGGGGCCGGCGAGGCCAGCGCGCGCGCGAGGGGGGGCGGACGCCTCAACGCGCCCACCCGAGCTCCTGTTGCGCAAGCTCGCGCCGCTGCGCGCCCTGCTCACCGTCGGCGTCGGCGCGGCGCTCCTGCGCCTCATCGCCGGCGTCGGCTTCGCCAACTACGACACCCTCTACGCGCTGACCTGGGGGCGCCAGCTTGCGCACGGCCAGGACCCGGAGTATGCGATCCCGATCGCACCTACCCCGCACCCGCTGATGGAGGCGCTGGGGGTGCTCACGGGCCCCTTCGGCCCCCACGTGGCGGAGCAGGCTGCGGTTTGGGTCGGGTACGTCGCACTTGCAGCCTGCGGCTACCTGATCTACCGCCTCGGCGCAGCTTGGCTCAACCGCCCGGCGGGCCTGATCGCGGCGGCGATCCTGCTCACGCGCACCCCGATCCTCTCCTACGGGGTGCGCGCCTACATCGACCTGCCCTTCTTGGCGCTGATGCTGGGCGCGCTCCTGGTCGAGAGCCGCAGGGCACGCGCCGGGATGCCCGTGCTCGCGCTGCTTGAGCTTGCAGGCCTGCTCCGTCCCGAAGCGTGGGTCTTTGCGGGCGGCTACTGGCTGTACCTGGCCCTGTGGGGTCGCATCGAGGTCGATCTGCGCGCAGGGCGGCTGCGGATACGGCGGGGGGCGAGCCCTCGTCAGGCGGAGCGACAGAGGGCGCGCAGCTGGCCGGCGCTGCTTCGCCTGCTGGCGCTGGTGCTCGCTGCGCCGGTGGTCTGGGCGCTCTCCGACCTGCTTGTGACCGGGAACGCGATGTGGTCGCTGACCCACACGCAGCAGACCGCCGCCGCGCTCCAGCGGGCGACCGGCCTGCTCGACGTCCCCGAGTACGTGCCACGGCGAGTAGGCGAAATCCTGCGCCCGGCGGAGCTGGCCGGCGCGGCGCTCGGCGGGATCCTGGCGCTCGTCTACCTGCCACGGCGCTCGGCGCTCGGCGCGATCGCGGGCGTCAGTGCAGTGCTGGTGACGGCAGCCCTCGCCGGCTTCGGGCTTCCGATCGACAGCCGCTACGTCTTTCTGGAGGCCGCAATCCTCTGCGTGTTCTGTGCGGCGTGCCTCTGTGGCTGGGCGCTGTTGCCGGCCGGACATCGGGCGCGCCGGTGGTGGGCGGCGATCGGCGCTGCAGTAGCGATTGCAATGATCGCATCGATCCCCGGACAGTACAGCGAAGCCCACACCCAGCTTGCAAACCTCTCCCGCCAGGAAGCGATCCAGAGCCAGCTGCTCGCCCTTGTGCGCCGCTCGACGATCGACCTGCGCTGCGGGCCGGTGGGCGTGCCGAACCATGCGCCGATCCCGTTGCTTGCGCTCTACCTGGGAGCACGCCCGGGTAGGATCGTGAGCGCACAGATACGAACGATCAAGACCGGCACCTACATCGAAGCCGGCGCTGGGCGCGTCCGCCGAGAATACATCCTCGACCCACACGAACCCCACCCGCTCGTGCCGCACGTACCCGCCGGATTCTCCTACTACACGCGCGACCGCGACTGGATCGTCTACCGGCGATGCGACAGCTGATCCCCGCGGCAGCCCCGCGCGCGCTCCTCGCAGCGCTCTCCCTGCCGATCGCGCTGGCAGGATGCAGCTCGCTGCGCGTGCCGAAGGCCGCAGCGGTGCATGAGCGGCGCATCGACCTGCAGCGTGCGGCTGATGCCCTGATCGCGCTCGAGCGCCCGCTCGCAGCTGAGATCGCCGCCTCCCGCAGCCTCTGGCCGCTGATCGACCACGGCCTCCTGCGCCGCCTGCACCGCAGCCGCCGCCCACGCGTTGAACTGCGCTCCGACGCAACGCTCGCGCGCCGCCTCGATGCGGCCGAAGGCGCAGCCCGGCAGCTGCCGGCGCAGCTGCTCGCCGGCGCCGAAGAACTGACCGGGCCCGCCTCGGGCCTCGCCGGCCTCTACGCTCTGGCCAGCGGCCTGGCGACGCACTCGCTGGAAGCGCTCGCCGCCGCCGAGCGAGTGGGGCCAAGCGCCGGCGAGGCGACCGCCAGCTACCTGCGCGGCAATGTGAACATGTACGTCGCCGACCTCTACGACGCCCACTTCGACCTCTCATACATCGGCAAGGCGCTGCGCGACGCCTACCGCCGGATGGGGGGGCAGCGGACGTTTGGGGCGCGCCTGAGCGCCGCAGAGGTGGCACGCATCGCGCGCTTCTACTCGCCCGCTAACACGCGCCTGCGCCCCCACCCCTGGCAGAGCTTCGCCAGCGCCTGAGCGGGCGCCCGCTTGTGCCGCAGCACCGCTCGGCACATCCGCAACAAAAGGTGTCCGGGCGGTGTTGTAGAAGTTGAAGGCCTAAACCTGCCCAGGCGTGCGGTCGATCTCCGTGGGGACTCGTGTGGTCCGCGGGTCGGAGAAGCGCCGCCTGTGTGCAGGTGGTGTCAAGAGAGCAACGGCAAGCAAACCCCAGATGGGAGGTCTCATGAGCTCGGATAAGGCCATTGGCAGTCAGGCGACGGCGACCGGGCCGCGCACGGCGCTTGCGGCGCAGACGCGGGTCGGCGGCTTCGTTGCCGCAATCGCGCGCAGGAGCCTGGGCGCGCTCGCGCTCGCCGCACTGTGCTGCGCGGCGTCGCTTGCGGCAGCGCCCGCGGCACAGGCGATCGGCATCGAAACGCTCTTTGCGGGCAACTGCAAGGAAGGGACGGAAGCCACCTGCGGCCAGGAAGGCGGGAAGGTCAAGGACCCGTCGGTCGCGGAAGCTGAAGCGCACGGCTATCGGACCGCGGGCGGCTTCGTGCCGCTCGGCGTCACTGCCTTTCGCATGAAGTCCGAAAAGCTCAACATCCCGGGCGTGACCGAAGGTGAAATCGAAGTCCCTGAACACTTCCTCAACCCAATCACCTTCAAGGCCTCCGAAGGGGAAAGCGTGCGCTCGCTGCGCACCGATGTCGCCCCCGGCGTGGTGACAAGCGGCCAATCGGTGCCGCACTGCTCAATGGCGACATTCGGCGCGCTGGTGAAGGCTGAAGAAGGGCCCGAAAACCCGGCCGTCTACGCCCCCCCGGCATGCCCGCCGGACACCATAATCGGCTTCAACTCCGTTGAGACCGTCACCGCAAACGGATCCGGCAAGCTCGTCGATGCGCCGCTTATTGGGAAGGTCTACAACCTTGAACCGCTCAACGGCTGGGGCACCACCTACGGCGTGGCGATCTACACCGGCAAGGAAGTTGAAGTGGCGCCGAGCGTCAAGATCAAGCTCTACACGCACACGATCATCGAAGGCAACGTCGAATGGGCGACCAACTACCACGACTACTTTGAAATCCACAACATCCCGGTCGGCCTGATCGAATCGCGACTTGCCCTCTACGGCGATCATGAAGTCGTGAAGTTTGAAGAAGAAGTTGAACCATTCCTGATCGCCAAGCCAATCTTCGGCAACCTGACGACCTTCATCCGCAACCCGACCAGCTGCAACCCGCCGGGGCCCGCAACTGAAAACACGCTCAGTGCCGTGTCGGACATCGGGACGACCGCGCAGCTCGCCTACGCCGACCCCGTCGGCACCAACGAATGCGAAAAGGAGTCCCCGTTCACGGAAGCGATGAGCTTCTCGCTTGAACCGCAGAGCGCCGCCTCCGACGCCGCCGACGGGATCACCACGACGCTCTCGGCGAAGCACCCGAGCGCGGAATCGGGCAAGGCCGACGTCTCGGACCTCAAGGAAGCCTCGATCCTGCTTCCGCCCGGGATGTCGATGAACCCCTCCGCGGCGGCGGGCCTGGAAGCGTGCACGCCCAAGGAGATCGGCATCGGCACCCGCAACGCCGTCACCTGCCCGCCCAGATCCCAGCTTGGCACGGTCAGCCTTGAAGTGCCGACGCTGCCCCCCGGGTCGCTTGCGGGCAACATCTACCTGGGCGCGCCGGAATCGGGGCCGATCACCGGGCCGCCATACACGATCTATCTTGATGCGGAGTCCTCACGCTACGGCGTCAAGGTCCGCCTCAAGGGCACGATCGCTCCCAACGAAGCGACCGGGCAGCTGCGAACGACGTTTGCGGAAAACCCCGAAGCGCCGTTCACAAGCATCACCCTGCGCTTCAACACCGGCCCGCTCGCGCCGCTCGCCAACCCGCTCTCCTGTGGCGCAGCGAAGACGAGCGTGACGCTCGCGCCCTTCAGCGGCGTGCCCGCGACCTTCCTGCCGGAAGTCGCGCCCTTCACCGTCACGGGCTGCTCAGGGCCAAGCGCACCTTTCGCCGCGCCCGGTCTGGCCCAGGAAGCGCAGATCGACCCCGCCACCGCGGGCTCCTTCAACAACTTCACGTTGAACCTCGCGCGTGCGGAAGGACAGCAGTACCTCTCGACGATCAAGACGGTGCTGCCGCCCGGCCTGGTCGGCGACATCCCCGACGTGACACCGTGCGCCGAAAGCGCGGCCAATGCGGGGACCTGCTCGAGCGAAAGCAAGATCGGCACCGTCTCGGTGCAGGCGGGCTCGGGCGCTGACCCCTACACCTTCACCGGCACGGTCTATCTGACCGAAAAGTACGGCGGGTCTCCCTACGGGCTCTCGATCGTCGTGCCCGCGAACGCCGGGCCATTTGCGCTCGGCAACGTGATCACGCGCGCAACGGTCGCGATCAACCCCTACACCGCCCAGGTGGAAGTGAGCGCAACCCTGCCGATGATCGTCAGGGGCATTCCGATCCGGCTGCGCTCGATGACCTTCCATGTCGATCGCCCGGGCTTCTACCGCAACCCCACAAGCTGCGCAGCGCTGCCGCTGACCAGCGCCCTGGGCGGCACCTCCACCCTGCCGGCCTCAGCGGGAGGGAGCGCCCAGCTTGTGAGCGACATCCAGGCGACCGGCTGCGCCGCGCTGCCCTTCAAGCCGCGCTTTGCAGCCTCGACACAGGCCAAGACCTCACGTCTTGACGGCGCCTCGCTGAAGGTCACGATCGGCCAGGAAGGCGGCGGAGAAGCGAACATCGCCAAGGCGATCACCGTTCAGCCCTACCTGCTGCCCTCGCGACTGGCAACGCTGCAGAAGGCCTGCCCGGAAGCGCAGGGAGCGGCAAACATCATGGGCTGCCCCGCGACGTCCCTGGTCGGGCACGTCACCGCGGTAACGCCTACCCTGCCCGGGAAGATGGAAGGCCCCGCCTACATCGTCTCCCAGGGCGGCCGCGCCTTCCCCAACCTCGACCTGGTGCTTGAAGGCGACGGGGTGCGCGTGATCCTGGTCGGCAACACCGACATCCACAAGGGGATCACGACCACCACCTTTGCCGCCAACCCGGACGTCCCGATCAAGAGCTTCACGCTCGAACTGCCGCAGGGGCCGCACTCGCTGCTCTCCGCCAACGGCTCCTTCTGCAAGAAGCCCCTGATCATGCCGACGACCCTGATCGGGCAGAACGGCAAGGAAGTCAAGCAGAGCACCCAGATCGCGGTCTCGGGCTGCCTGCCGATCCTGCGCAGGCGCATCCTGCGCCGACGGATCCTTGCCCTCGCCGTCAGGGTGCCCCAGGCCGGGCAGCTGACCGTCGCCGGCAAGGACCTCAAGACGAAGACGCAGCTCGTGCGCAAGGCGAAGATCGTGACCGTGCGCGTGGCGCTGACGCGTGCAGGGATCGCGGCGATCCGCAATCACCACCGCACGCAGATCCGCGTGCGCGTGCACTTTGCCCCGCGGATCAAGCACGGCGCGGCCTTCACGTCGTTTGCGAAGGTCGTGATCGGGTAGCAGCAGAGTGGCCGGCGCCGAACGGGCGCAGGGCACAGTTCAAGCCAACGGGGCGGCCGATCGGCCGCCCCGTTGTTGCTGGGGGCAGCTGCCGGTGGACGGGGCTCAGGAGGCGCTCAGCAGCGCTGGCGCACGGGCTCGGCCGGCCCGCAGTCTGAGCCGGATTCTGCGCAGGTCAAGTTTGAGCGCCGCTCTGACGACCACTGGAAGGAAGGCGCCTCAGGCGCACGCCACGCATAGCAGCAGCAGGCAATCGATCGACTTCGGGAGGTTCGAATGACGTCACGAGCATCGACAGCGACGGGCAGCGGGCGCCGATCGACGCGCAGCCGAGATGAGCGCCGCTCAGCCCGTCTTTTGCCGCCAGCCGGTTCGCTTGCCGCGGCCGCGCTCGCCTGGGCGCTGACCGCGGCGCTCGTCGGCCCGGCGCCGGCCACAGCGGCCGAATTCGGCGTTGAAACCTTCGAAGCGGGCACCTGCAACACGAGCAGCTGCAAGTACAGCAGCGTCGAAGCCAACCACGCCGAAGCCTACACCCAGGCCGACGGCCATCCGCCCTATGGGCTCACCGGCTTCAAGCTCAACCACACCGGAGAAAACTCCAATCAGGGGCCCATCGGCGCCCTCGACAAGGTTCGCGTGGACCTGCCGCCGGGGCTCTCCGTCAACCCGCTTGCGATCCCGCGCTGCCCGCTGAAGGCCTTTGAAGAAACGGTCGGCGAAGCGCCGAACTGCCCTGCAAGCACGATCTCGGGCATCGACAAGGTCACCGTTGCGCTGGAGGGCGGCTCGACTCCCTTGGACTTCGGGCCGGTCGAACTGAAGATCTACAACCTCGAACCCTCCCCCGGCCTGCCGCTCGAGCAGGGCATCTTCGACCCGATCGGACCAGAACGCGACTACCTCAAGGGGCATGTCAGCTGGCACCAGGAAGCGGGCATCGGCGTCGGCACCGGCGACTTCCACGAGTTCTTTGAAATCGAAGGCCTCCCCAAGCAGGTCTTCAGCACCAAGGCTCCGATCCTGCAGATCGAACAGGTCTTCTACGGCAACAAGGAAGGCGGCTTCCTGCGCCTGCCCAGCGAATGCGCCGCCACAGCGACCTCGCACATCCGGATCGAATCCTACGAAGGCGCGGTCTCGGAAGCGTTCACACACACCCCGATCGGGGTCGAAGGGTGCGAACTGGTCCAGTTCCCGGCCTCATTCGCCTTCACGCCAACCGTCAGCGCCTCCGATCAGCCGACGGGCGCGCGCATCGAAACCGCGCTCGAACAGCACAGCTCGGCAACTGAAGTCGACGTCTCGGACCTCAAGGAAGCGCACGTGCTGCTTCCGGAAGGGCTCACCCTCGACCCCTCCGCAGCCGCCGGCCTTGAAGCGTGCACACCGGCAGAGATCGGGATCGCAGAAGACGGCGCCAGGTCGGCGGGCGCGGTCGCCTGCCCGGAAAAGTCGAAGCTGGGAACCGTCGCCCTTGAAACTCCCGCGCTGCCCGCCGGCGCCCTGACCGGCAGCATCTATCTGGGCGGGCCCGAAACGGGCGCGATCACCGGGCCTCCCTACACCATCTACCTGACGGCCGAAAACATCGCCCAGTACGGCGTCGCCGTGCGGCTGAAGGGGACTGTCACACCCAACCCGCGAACCGGTCGCCTGGAAGCGACCTTTGCTGAAAACCCCGAGCTTCCCTTCAGCTCGCTGAAGCTCTACTTCAAGGAAGGCCCGCTTGCCCCGCTCGCAAACCCGCTTGCCTGCGGCGAAGCAAAGTCAAGCGCGACGCTTGCGCCCTTCACCGGCTTCCCGGCGACGTTCTCGCCTGAAGTAGCGCCGTTCACCGTCTCAGGCTGCCCGGGTGCCGGCGTCCCGTTTGCCGCGCCCGGTCTGGCCCAGGAAGCGCAGATCCTGCCGCAATCGGCGGGATCGTTCACCAGCAACTTCACGCTCAGCGTGAGCCGTGCCGAAGGCCAGCAGTACATGTCAACGGTGAAGACGGTCTTGCCGCCGGGACTGGTCGGCGACATCCCCGCTGTGGCGCTGTGTCCGGAAGCCGCCGCCAACTCCGGCGCCTGCCCGCCGGAGAGCAAGATCGGCGAAGTCTCGGTCCAGGCCGGCTCGGGCCCTTCGCCCTACACCTTCGACGGCTCGGTGTATCTGACCGAACGCTACGGCGGGGCGCCGTTCGGCCTCTCGATCGTCGTGCCGGCCGACGCCTGGCCCTTCACGCTCGGCAACGTCATCACGCGCGCAAGCGTCGCGGTCAACCCGCTCACCGCGCAGGTCGAAGTCAGCGCCAGCCTGCCGACGATCGTCGGCGGGATCCCGGTGCGCCTGCGCACGCTGCGCCTGCACATCGGACGTCAGGGCTTCCTGCGCAACCCCACCAGCTGCGCGCCGCTGACCCTCGCCAGCGACCTCGGCGGTACGCCCACGCTGCCGCCGGTGGCAGGCGCCGCCGCCGCATTGGCAAGCGCCATACAGGCGACCGGCTGCGCTGAACTGCCCTTCAAGCCACGCTTCGCAGCCTCGACGCAGGCCAAGACCTCGCGCCTTGACGGCGCCTCGCTGAAGGTCATGATCGGCCAGGAAGGCGCCGGCGAAGCGAACATCGCCAAGGTGGTCGCCACCCAGCCCTACCTGCTGCCCTCGCGCCTGGCGACGCTGCAGAAGGCCTGCCCGGAAGCGCAGGGCAAGCTCAACATCATGGCCTGCCCCGAAAGCTCCCTCGTCGGCCATGTCAGCGCGGAAACGCCGACCCTGCCCGGCAGGCTGGAAGGCCCCGCATACATAGTCTCCCAAGGCGGGCAGGCCTTCCCGAACCTCGACCTGGTGCTTGAAGGCGACGGGGTGCGGGTGATGCTGATCGGCAGCACCGACATCCACGACGGGATCACGACCACAACCTTTGCCGCAAACCCGGACGTCCCGATCAAGAGCTTCACGCTTGAACTGCCGCAGGGGCCGCACTCGCTGCTTGCCTCAAACGGCTCCTTCTGCAAGAAGCCTTTGGTCATGCCGACCGTCCTCGTCGGCCAGAACGGCGCCGAAGTGAAGCAGAGCACGAAAATCTCGGTCTCCGGCTGCCATCGCCCCTCCGCGCCGCGGCGCATCCTCCGTACGCGCATTGTGCGCCGGCGCTTCCTTGCCTTCACCGTGAGGGTCCCCGCGGCGGGGCGGCTGGTCATCAGCGGCCGGGACCTGAAGAAGATGGCGGTGCGCGTGCGCAAAGCGCGGATCGTGACCGTGCGCGTGGCGCTGACGCGTGCGGGGATCGCGGCGATCCGCCATCACCGTCGCACGCGGATCCGCGTGCGCGTGCACTTCGCCCCGCGCACCAAGCACGGGGCGACCTTCACGGCCTTTGCGAAGGTCGTGATCGGATAGTGGCATGATCGCAGCGCCGAGCGGGCGCAGAGCGCAGACCAAGGCAGACGGGGCGGCTGCTCGGCCGCCCCGCTGCTTGGTGGCGAGCCAGCCGCAGCACCCCGCTCAGGCGGGGGGCAGCAGCGCCGGCGCGCCGTGCTCGATGAGGCATCCCGGCAGCGCCACGCTGCCGTCCTCGCGCTGTCCGTTCTCGAGCAGCGCGATGATCGTGCGGCCCACCGCCACCGCGGTGCCGTTGAGCGTGTGCAGGGCGCGGGTGCGCCTCTCGTCCTTGGCCCGCGTCCTGATCTCCAGCCGCCGCGCCTGGAAGTCGGTCGTGTTCGAGCAGGAGGTCAGCTCGCGGTAGCGCTGTTGGGAGGGCAGCCAGACCTCGCAGTCGTACTTCTTGGCGGCGGAGGGGCCCAGCTCGCCCACGGCGATGTTCACGACGCGATAGGGAAGGCCCAGCTCGCCGAGGATCTCCTCCTCGAGCGCCAGCAGCAGCTCGTGCTCCTCCCCCGAGCGCTCCGGCGCGCAGAAGCTGAACATCTCCACCTTGTCGAACTGATGCACGCGAAAGATCCCGCGCGTGTCGCGCCCCGCCGCTCCGGCCTCACGGCGAAAGCAGCTCGAGAAGCCGGCGTAGCGGCGTGGCAGCGCCTCCTCCTCGAGGATCTCGCCGTCGTGCAGCGAGGCGAGCGCGACCTCGGAGGTGCCGGTCAGATAGAGGCCATCCTCAAGCGGGCCGTAGACCTGCTGCTCGGTGTCGGGCAGGAAGCCGGTCCCAAACAGCGCGCGCTCGCGCACCAGCACCGGCGGTATCACCGGCTCAAAGCCGCGTGCGGCCAGCTTGCCGAGCGCATAGCGCACGAGCGCCAGCTCGAGCAGCACCAGCTCGCCGCGCAGGTAGGCGAAGCGCGAGCCCGAGAGGCGGGCGCCGCGCTCCATGTCGATGCGCTCACCGGCGAGCTCGAGATGATCGCGGGCGGCAAAGGGGAAGCTTGCGGGCTCGCCGACCACGCGCACGATCTCCTCCTCGGGCCCGGGGGCGGCGGCAGGGTCGGGCAGGTTGGGCAGGCGCAGCAGCAGCTCATCAAGCGCCGCGCGGGCCTGCTCGGCCTGCCTCTGCAATGCCTTGACCTGCTCGGAGAGCTCGCGCAGCTTGCTCTGCAGGGCGTCGACCTCCCGACCGGCACGCCTTGCCTCTGCCAACTGCTCTGAGGCTGCTCGCTGCATCGCCCGCTGGCTCTCAGCGCTGGCGGTCGCCGCGCGCCACTCGGCGTCGCGCGCGAGCACCAGGTCGAGCGTCGCGACTGCCTCCTCGCCGCGACGTGCAAGCGCCGCGCGGACCTCCTGCGGGCGCTCCCTGATCAGCCTGATGTCGAGCACGGAGCCCTCCGCGGGCCGCTCTACTTGCCCGCTTTGGCGCTCTTGGCGCCCGCCGGCGGCTTGGCCGGCGCCGCGGTGCCACCGCTTGTCGCGGCCGCTGCGGCGGCCGCGCCCGCGCTGGTCGCCGTGGTCGTCTTTTCGCCCGGCAGCGAGATTTCGACGCTTGGCACGTAAGGGATCTGGTCGCCGGCATAGTGGGCGAGGAAGCGCGCGACTTCTTCGGCTTCCTTGCCGACAACAACGTTCTGGGGCATGATCTGGCCGGAGAAGCCGCCGTTGCGGATCGCGTAGAGGACCGTCTGCACGGTCTCCTTGCGCAGGTTGAAGTTCGGTCCCTGATTGCGTAGACGGTCGGCAACGCTCGTCGGCGAGCCCTCCGTGCCCGCCACAGAGAGCGTGTGGCAGCCCGCACAACGTTCGTGGAAGAGCACGGCGCCACGGTAGTAGGGGCTTGACTTGGGCACCGAGACGCCCTCGCTGCCGCACGCCGCAACCAGGCACGCGCATGCGCAGAGAGCCGCTATCCGCACTGGCGTCTTTGCTCGCACGCTCATCAGCCGGGGAATATATAGGTCCGCGTCAGATCCCGTGCGCCGTCTGCGCCGCGCGCAGCGCCAACCCCACGATCACAAGCGCCGAGAGCGCCATCACCCCCATCTCCCGGCGCAGGATCGCTGCGGCGATCGCGTACTGCTCGGGCTCCGGCAGGCCCGCCACATCCTGAGCGCTCTCAAAGCCGTGCTTGGCAAGGACAGTTGCAGCCGCGCTGAGGCGAAGCTGCTCCGCGATGAAGGCGACGGCGATCGGCAGCAGCGCGTAGAGGTAGAAGAGCTCTTCCTGCGGCCGGTGGCCGATCGCTGTCAGGGCACCGATCGCAACGGCGAACAGCACGCCTGCAAGCTGCGCTGCGCGCAGCAGCAGCCAGAAGCCGCGGCTGTCGCGTCCCTGCACGTAGCGCAGCGTCCCGAACGCCGCCGCGGCCCCATTGATCACCGCCAGCGCCACCGCCGCCCAGGCTGTGCCGCTCACGGGCCCTCCAGCTGGCGCCGCGCCGTTGGCCGCAGCGTCGAAATGTTCGCATCATTTGCCACTATGTAACAGGTGCGCACAAGCGTGATATAAAGACGGCAGTGCTTCGCAGCTACCTACCGGCGATCGTATTCCTCATTCTCGGTGGCGGCGTAGGCGCCGCCTTTGCGGTGCTCAATTCCTACATCGGCCCGCGCCGCGCCACACGCGCCAAGCAGGATCCCTACGAGTGCGGCCTGCCCTCGGAGATCAGGCGCGGGATGCGCTTCGGCATCTCCTTCTACCTGATCGCGATGCTCTTCCTGCTCTTTGACGTGGAGGTGATCTTCCTCTACCCGATCGCGGTCGAGCTGCGCGCATACGGGAGCTACGCGCTGATCGAGGCAGTCGTCTTCATCCTGCTGCTGCTCGCGGCCTTCATCTACGTCTGGCGGCGGGGGGCCCTGCAGTGGCGCTAGGGCGGCGCAGGGGAGCCTCCGCAGCGCCTGCGCCCGCTGCCCTGCGCATCACGCGCTCCTCGGCGCGCCAGATGCTCCGCGGCGAGCAGATCGAAGGGCCGGTGCCCGGCGCCCACCCCGACGAAGAGGGCGTGCAGCCGGCCTATCTGCAGAGCGGCAGGCCCACGAGCAGCGATGGCGAGGCGCTCGAGCGCTACGTGCAAGAGCGCGTTCTGACCACGACGCTTGAGAAGGCCGTCTCCTGGGCGCGCGGCAACTCCTTCTTTCCCGCGACCTTCGGCCTGGCCTGCTGCGCGATCGAGATGATGTCGATCGTGGCCGCGCGGCTGGACGTCGCGCGCTTCGGCTTCGAGGCCTTCCGCGCCTCCCCACGGCAGGCCGACCTGATCATTCTCTCCGGCCGCGTCTCCACCAAGATGGCGCCGGTGATCCGCCGCATCTACGACCAGATGCTCGAGCCCAAGTGGGCGATCTCGATGGGCGCCTGCTGCTCCTCGATGGGGGTCTTCAACAACTACGCGCTCGTCCCCGCCGACCACTTCCTGCCGATCGACGTCCACGTTCCCGGCTGCCCGCCGCGTCCGGAGGCGCTGATGCACGGCATCCTCAAGCTGCGCGAGATGGTCCAGGAGCACCCGCAGCGCGGCTGGCGCGAGCGCTACGGCGCGCTTGGCACCGAGGAGCTGCTGCCCGGCGCAGAGCGCGCGGGCGCGGCGGTCGAGGTCTTCCGGGAGGAGGCCTGAGCGATGATCGACGCCCCTGCGCTCGAGGCGCTCGCCGATCAGCTGCGCGGTGAGCCGGAGATCGGCGAGCAGGGCATAGCGGGCACCGAGCACTTCCGCGCCCAGGCGGCGCTGCACATCGCCCCCGAGCGCATCGGCGCGGTGCTGAGCGCTTTGCGCGAGCGCGGCTTCCGCTTCCTGGCCAGCGTGCACGGCGTCGACTACCTGCCAGAGGAGCCCCGCCTGGGCGTCCATTACCAGCTGCTGGACATGAGCGCGCGAGAGCGCATCGCGGTCAAGCTGCGGGTCCCCTCAGAGCGTCCGGAGGTGCCCTCGGTGACGCCCGCCTGGCCGACCGCCAACCACCAGGAGCGCGAGGTCTACGACATGTTCGGGGTGATCTTCGTCGGACACCCCGACCTGCGCCGCATCCTGATGCCTGACCACTACGAGGGCCATCCGCAGCGCCGCGACTTTCCGATCGGCGGCGAACCGGTGCTCTTCACCTACAACGAAAGCCCGCAGCTGGGCGCGCCGGAGTGATGAGCAGCCTGCAGGGACGCACGCTCGCGCAGGGCGTGACGCTTGCACCGCTCTCCGAGGATGTCGAGGAGTGGGGCGGCGCGCGCGAGCACGACGAGCTCTTCGAGCTGAACTTCGGCCCGCACCACCCCGCCACGCACGGCGTCCTGCGCCTGATTGTGACCCTTCAGGGAGAGGTCGTGGTGGAGGTCAAGCCGATCATCGGCTACGTCCACACGGGCATCGAGAAGACGGCCGAGGACAAGTCCTACTGGAAGGTGATCCCGGTGCTCGAGCGCATGGACTACCTCTCCTACTACTTCAACGCGATGGCCTTCTGCTCCGCGACCGAGCGCCTGCTCGAGCTCGAGGTGCCCGAGCGTGCCCAGTACCTGCGGGTGATCCACCTCGAGCTGAACCGCATCATGTCGCACCTGGTATGGCTTGGCACGAGCGCGCTGGACCTCGGGGCGATCTCGATCTTCTGGTACTGCTTTCGCGAGCGCGAGGCGATCCTCGACCTCTTCGAGATGTCCTCCGGCCAGCGCATGCACACGCGCTACTTCCAGGTCGGCGGGGTGATCGAGGACATCCCGCGCGGCTTTGAGCGCAAGCTGCGCCAGTTCCTGAAGGTCATGCCCGCCCGCGCCGACCAGTACGCGGACATCCTCAACGCCAACGAGATCGTGCTGCAGCGCCTGCGCGGCACCTGCCCGCTGTCTGCCGAGCGGCTGCTCGCGCTCGGCGTGAGCGGACCGCTGCTGCGCGCCGCGGGCGTGCCGTGGGATCTGCGCAAGGCGACGCCCTACTCCTCCTACGAGCGCTTCGACTTCAAGATCCCGGTTGGCACCGCCGGCGACAACTACGACCGCTACGCGGTACGCCACGCGGAGATCTACGAGTCGGTGAAGATCATCGAGCAGGCGTTAGACGGCCTGCCTGAGGGGCCGCACATCACCCCCGACCGCAAGGTCTCGCTGCCGCCCCGCCACGAGCTTGCAACCTCGATGGAGGCGCTGATCCACCACTTCAAGCTCGTCACCGAGGGCTTCCGCGTGCCCGCGGGGGAGGCCTATGTGCCGATCGAGTCCCCGCGCGGAGAGCTGGCCTGCTTCGTGCGCTCCGACGGCTCCTCGAAGCCCGCGCGCGTGCACATGCGCGATCCCTCCTTCGTCAACCTGCAGGCGCTCTCGGAGATGGTCCGCGGCTCCTACATCGCCGACATGATCGCCACCGTCGCGATGCTCGATCCGGTGCTCGGAGGGATCGACCGATGAGCGCGGCACTGCCGCGCTCCGAGCACGGCTCGCGCGTGCCGGGCTGGTACCTGCCGGAGGAGCCCGCAAAGGAGCCCGCCGGGGTCCCCGCGCCCGAGCAGGTCGCGGTTCCGCCAGCGCTGCGCGGAGAGATCGAGGCTCACCTCGCCGCCTACCCCGAGCGGCGCTCGGCGATCATGCCCGCGCTCAAGGCCGCCCAGCGCCACTACGGCTGGTGCTCGCCGCAGGCGATCGAGGCGGTGGCGGCGGTGATGGAGCTCACGCCCGCCGAGCTGGAGGCGGTTGCGACCTTCTACGACATGCTCGAGACCGAGCCCAGGCCGCGCGAGCGCCACGACATCTTTGTCTGCACCAACATCTCCTGCTCGCTGCGCGGCGCCGATGCCCTCTACGAGGCGCTGCTTGCGGCAACTGAGGGCCAGGAGTCGCTGAACGTCCGCTCCTTCGAGTGCCTGGGCGCCTGCGAGCTTGCTCCGATGGCGTCGATCGACGGCAGCTACGTGGGCCCGCTGCAGCGCGAGGACATCCCGACGCTGCTCGACGACCTTGCCGCCGGGCGCGAGGCGCTGCCCGACAAGCAGCTCGCACGCCGCCCCTGCGCCGACCCCGCCGCGCGTGAGCCGGCGCCCAAGAAGGGCTCTGGCAGCCGCACAACGAAGCTGCTCTTTGCGGGCATCGACGAGCCGGGGCTGGCGACGCTTGCCGTCTACAGAAGCCGCGGCGGCTACGAGGCGCTTGCCAAGGCGCGCGCGATGAGCGCCGCCGAGGTGCTCGAGCAGATCGAAGCCTCCGCGCTGCGCGGTCGCGGCGGCGCCGGCTTTCAGATGGGCAAGAAGATCTCCTTCCTGCCCAAGGGCGCCGCGGAGAAGTACCTGGTCTGCAACGCCGATGAGTCCGAGCCGGGCACCTTCAAGGACCGCGAACTGATCCAGAAGTCGCCGCACATGCTGATCGAGGGCATCGCGATCGCCGCTCATGCGGCGGAGATCGAGCGCGCCTTCATCTACATCCGCGGCGAGTACGAGCGCCAGGCGGACATCCTTGAGGCGGCGCTCCAGGAAGCCCAGCAGGAGGGCCTGGTCGGCGCCCCGGGGGGCGAGGAGCGGCCGATCGTGGTCGTCCACCGCGGCGCCGGCGCGTACATCTGCGGCGAGGAGACAGGCCTGCTGGACTCGCTGGAGGGCAAGCGCGGCAACCCGCGCCTGAAGCCGCCCTTCCCGGCCGTTCAGGGCCTCTATCAGGGACCGACCCTGATCAACAACGTCGAGACGCTCGCGACGCTGCCGCGCATCATCGCGATGGGCGGGGAGCGCTACGCGCAGCTGGGCACGGAGACCTCGACGGGCACGAAGATCGTCTCGGTCTCCGGCCATGTGCGCCGCCCGGGCAACTACGAGATCGAGCTTGGCATCCCCGCGCGCGAGATCATCTACGGCCTGGCGGGCGGGCCGCCGGAGGGTCGCGAGGTCAAGTGCTGGTTCCCGGGCGGCTCCTCATCACCGGTGCTCACCGCCGCGGAGCTCGACCTCCCCTACGACTTCGACACGCTTGCAAAGGCCGGCACGATGCTCGGCTCCGGCGCGATCATCGTCGTCGATGACGCCACGCCGATCATCGATGTGGCGCTGAAGGTCGCCAAGTTCTACGCCCATGAGTCCTGCGGCAAGTGCACGCCCTGCCGCGAGGGCACGCGCTGGACGCAGAAGATGCTCGAACGGATGGCCGCCGGCGAGGCGACGCCGATGGACATCGAGATCATGGCCTCCGCACAGGAGAACATCATCGGCAACTGCCTCTGCGTGCTGGGCGACGCGATGGCGATGCCGATCGGCTCGATCGTGCGGCGCTTCCGCGCCGAGCTTGAAGAGCAGATCGAGAGCGCACGGCAGCGCGCGCAGGGGGCGGTCGCCTGATGGGACGCCCGCAGCAGAAGCTGATCAGCTTCACGATCGACGGGCGCCAGGTGCAGGCGCCGGAGAACATGATGCTTGCCGACGCCGCCAAGCTGGGCGATGTGGAGATCCCGGTCTTCTGCTACGAGCCCAAGCTCGGGCAGCCCGTCGGCGCCTGCCGCATGTGCCTGGTTGAGATCGAGGGCATTCCGAAGCTTCAGACCGGCTGCTCCACCCCGGTCAAGGACGGGATGGTCGTCCACACGCGCAGCGAGCGGGTGCAGGCCGCCCAGCACGGGGTGGTCGAGTTCCTGCTCCTCAACCACCCGCTGGACTGCCCCGTCTGCGACAAGGGCGGCGAGTGCCCGCTGCAGGACATCACCTTCGGCTGGGGAGGCGGGGTCGCCCGCACACGCGAGCTCAAGCGCCACTTCAAGAAGCCGGTCGAGCTCTCGCCGCTGATCGCGATCGACCGCGAGCGGTGCATCCTCTGCTACCGCTGCGCGCGCTTCTCCCAGGAGGTCTCAGAAGACCACCAGCTCGTGCTCGCCGAGCGCGGCTCGCACTCCTTCATCAGCACCTTCGACAGCCACCCCTACATCTCGCACTTCTCGGGAAACATCATCGAGCTCTGCCCGGTCGGCGCCCTGACCTCGATCCCCTACCGCTTTCGCGCCCGTCCCTGGGACATCGAGGGCGCCGGAACGGTGTGCACGCTCTGCCCCGCACAGTGCAATGTGACGCTCACGGTGCGCAACGAGCGGGTGCTGCGCGTGCTGGCGCGCGAGAACCCCGCAGTCGACGACGGCTGGCTCTGCGACAAGGGACGCTTCGGCTACCAGTCCTTCCACGTCGACCAGCGCATCACCCAGCCCCTGATCCGCGACGGCGGCGCCCTGCGCGCGGTCCCCTGGGAGATCGCGCTGGAGCGCGCGGCGGGTCTGCTTGAGCGGGCACGCGGGCAGGCCTGCGCGCTCGCGGGCGGCAGCGCAAGCAATGAGGAGGGGTACCTGCTGGCGCGGCTGATGCGCGAGGCTCTCGCCAGCGAGGCGATCGACACCCTCGCAGCGGTGCCGCCGCGCGCCGCCCACATGCTCGCCCGCCCGCAGCTGCAGGCCGCCGTCGCCGACATCGAGCACGCCGACACCGTGCTCGTGCTCGGCTGCGAGCTGCGCGAGGAGGCGCCGATCATCGAGCTGCGCGTCCGCAAGGGGGTGCGCAGAAACGGCGTCAGGCTGCTCGTCGCCACGCCGCAGCGCTCCGCGCTCGACGCGGTCGCAGGGCTGGCGGTGCGCTGCGCGCAGGGCGGGGAGGGCGAGCTCGCGATCGCCCTTGCCGGCGCTCTGCAGGGCGCCGAGGCGCAGGAGGGCGCGCATGCGGGCGCCGCCGAGCGGGCGGGCGTCACGCCGGCGGATCTGCGCGCGCTTGCGCAGGCGCTGCGCAGCGGCGGCAAGGATGTGGTTGTGATCTACGGCCAGCGCCTGCTGCGCACCGCGGCGGCGGCGCAGGCGCTGCTTGACATCGCCCGCGAGCTGAAGCTCGAGGCCGACCGCCAGGAGCGCGAGGAGGGGCGCACCTGCGGCCTGCTCGGCATCCCCGACGGCGTCTCCAACGCGCGCGGGCTGCTCGAGTCAGGCCTTGCCCCCGGCTACGACCCCGGCTACAGGCCCCGTCAGCTCCCCGATCCCGATGCGGCGCCGGACGCGCACGCGATGGCAGCTGGGCTTGCCGGCGGCAAGCTGCGGCTCCTCTATCTGCTCGGCGCCGACCCGCTGCGCTGCGGCCTGCCCGAGGATGCCTGGCAAGCGGCGCTTGACAGCGGAGCCGCCGTGATCGCGCACGCGGACTTCATCACCGAGACGATCAGGGAGCACGCTCAGGTTGTCTTCCCGGCCGAGTCCTACGCGGAGAAGGAGGGCACCGTCGTGCATCCGGACGGGCGCCTGCAGCGCCTGCGCCCGGCGATCGAGCGCCAGGGCGAGGTGCGCGCGGGCTGGTGGGTGATCGCCGAGCTTGCGCGCCGCCTGGACCTCGACTTCGGGCTGCTCGGCTCCGAGCGCTCACCCGGCGCGCGCGCGCTTGAAGCCGCGGGCATCATCGCCGAGGGCCTCTCGGCCACGCGCGCCTCCGAGCTGCTGCTCGCAAGCGTGGCGATCTACGCGGGCATCGACCTGGAGCAGATCGGCGGCAAGGGGCGCCGCTGGCAGCAGAGCGCGGGCGCCGGCGCCCTGCCCGAGCCCCCCAGCGCGCCGGAGCGCGAGCGAGCGGCGGGGACGCCAGAGCCGCTCAACGCCTACCGCCCGCTCTTCGACGCCCCTGAGGCGGAGTACTCGCCGGCGCTGCGCTTCCTCTACCGCCGCGCCTCAGGGCGCCAGCCGGCGCCGCTGCGCAGCGAGCAGGCGCCGGGCGCGCCGGCCGAGCGCGCCGGTGAGAGCAACGGCGAGCTGGGCGCGCGCAGCGAGCTTGTCGCCGGCCTCGTGATCAGGCATGTCGCGGGAGCGGGCGAAGGGCGGGAGCAGCGATGATGCTTGCTCCGGCGCTCGTCGGCTACGCCGAACCTTGGTGGATCCAGATCATCAAGTCGATCGTGATCTTCGCCGTCGGCCTCCAGCTCGTCCCGGTGGTGCTGATCGTCGAGCGCAAGCTGCTCGGTCGCTTCCAGGGTCGCTACGGCCCCAACCGCGTCGGCCCCTACGGCCTCCTGCAGCCGCTCGCGGACATCATCAAGCTGCTCACCAAGGAGCAGTTTCGCCCTCGCACCGCGGTCGGCTTCCTGTTCGCGCTTGCGCCGACGCTCTCGATCCTGACCGCGGTGGCAGCCTTCGCGCTGATCCCCTTCGGCGATGTCCAGCACATCTTCGGCACGCGCGTGGGCCTCTACGGCGTCGACCTCTCGATCGGCCCGCTCTACCTCTTCTCCTTCTCCGCGATCGCCTTCTACGGCATCATGCTAGGCGGCTGGTCCTCGGGCTCCAAGTACTCCTTCCTGGGCGCGATGCGCGCGGCCGCCCAGCTGATCTCCTACGAGGTCTCCCAGGGTCTTGCGCTGCTGGGCGTGATCATCTCCGCGCAGACGCTCTCGCTGACGGGCATCGTCCACGCGCAGGGGGGCATGTGGTACTTCATCCCGCAGGCCGTCGGCTTCCTCATCTTCCTGACCGCGAGCTTCGCGGAGACCAACCGCACGCCCTTTGACGTCACCGAGGCGGACGCCGAGCTGGTCGCCGGCTACAACACCGAGTACGGCGGCGGGCGCTTCGCCTCCTACTACTTCGCCGAGTACCTGAACGTGCTGGTCGTCTCCGGGATCGTCACGACCGTCTTCTTCGGCGGCTGGCTGATGCCCTTCGGCATCCACCCACCCGGCTGGGTGGACCCGATCGTCGTGCTCGTGAAGATGGCGATCATCACCTTCCTCTTCATCTGGGTTCGCGCGACGCTGCCGCGGCTGCGCTACGACCAGATCATGAGCCTGGGCTGGAAGGTGCTGCTGCCGCTGGCAAGCGCCAACGCGCTCCTAACCGCGATCGTCGTGGTGGTGACCCACTGATGGCCGAGGCCCAGCTGCCGGTCTCGGTCTGGTCGCCGGGCGAGGACGTCGTCGAGGTCAGGCGAGCGCCGGCTCCCGGTGCCGCGCGCTCCTTCACGCGCGCCTTCCTGGAGACCCTGCGCGGGCTGAAGACGACCTTCGCACGGGTGATCGAGGGCCCGGTGACCATTCAGTATCCCGAGGAGAAGGTGCCCGTCTACCCCCGCTTCCGCGGGCGCCACCGGCTGCATCGCTTCGAGGAGAGCGGCCTGGAGAAGTGCGTGGGCTGCTCGCTGTGCGCGGCGGCCTGCCCCGCCGACTGCATCCGGGTGGTCGCGGCGGAGAACACCCCCGAGCATCGCGTCTCTGCCGGTGAGCGCTACGCAGCGGTCTACGAGATCAACCTCTCGCGCTGCATCTTCTGCGGCTACTGCGAGGTCGCCTGCCCGTTCGATGCGATCACGATGGGACACGACTACGAGCTCTCCGACTACGACCGCTCCGATCTGATCTTCACCAAGGAGATGCTGCTGGCAGAGCCGCTCGAGCGCACGCCGCTGCGCCGCGAGGACGAGTAGGTAAGGATTTGCGCGGGTGAGCTACGTCATCTTCTTTCTTGCTGCAATCATCGCGATCGCCGGCGCGCTCGGGGTGGTCATGCTGCGCGACCCCTTCTTCTCCGTGCTCTCGCTCGTCTGCCACCTGATCGCGCTTGCGCTGCTGTTCCTGCTGCTGCGCGCCGAACTGATCGCGGCTGTCCAGGTCGTCGTCTACGCCGGGGCGGTGATGGTGCTCTACGTCTTTGTCGTCGCCTACATCGGCGACGGCTCCGAACGCCTTGCCGACCGCCTGCGCCGAGGCACCGTCGCGCAGCCGCTGCTGCGCACCGGCGCTCTGCTCGCCGGCTCCGCGCTGCTCGCGGAGCTTTTGATCGCGCTCACCGGCTCGGGGCTGAAGGCCGTTGAAAGCGCGGGCGCCCCCTACCACAAGGGACCGCGCGCCTTCGGCACGCCGGCCTTCATCGGCAAGCTGCTGCTGACGCGCTTCTTGCTTGCCTTCGAGATCGCCTCCTTCCTGCTGCTGGTCGCCGCGGTCGGCGCTGTCGTGCTTGCCGGGCGGCGAGGCAGGGAGGATGAGGAAGCGCCGCCGCAGGGTGCGGGCGCACCGGCGCTGCAGGGCGCCGCGGGCGGGCCGCCCGCGGGCGGTGAGCTGGTGGAGGCGGCGCGTTGAGCGGGCAGCAGGCTGACGCCGGGAGGGAGCGCGGGTGAGCATCGAATGGTTCCTGCCGATCTCCGCGATCGTCTTCGCGATCGGCCTGGCCGGCGTCATCGCCAAGCGCAACCCGCTCGTGGTGCTGCTCTGCCTGGAGCTGATGCTCAACGGCGCAAACCTTGCGCTGGTGGCGTTCTCGCGCATGTGGGGCTCCGGCGACGGCCAGATCTTCGCGCTCGTGGTGATGGCGATCGCAGCCTGCGAGGTTGCGATCGGGCTGGGGCTGATCGTCGCGATCTACCGCCGCGAGCTGCCCGTTGACGTCGACGAGCTCGGGGAGCTGCAGGGATGAGCGCGACGACGTTCGGCTGGCTGGCGCTGCTCTTCCCGCTGGCCGGATGCCTCACGACCGCGCTGCTCTTCCGCCGCCTGCCGGGCCGCAGCGCCGGCGTGATCGCGACAGCGGCGATCTTCCTCGCCTTCCTGGCCTCGATCGGCGCGCTGGTGGCGATCCTGGGGCGCTCTGGCTCCCAGCGCGAGCTGGTCTCAAGCCTGTGGAACTACGCGGTCACGGCGGGGGTGAACGTGCGCATGTCGATCCTGATCGACCCGCTCTCGATCTTCATGATGCTTGTCGTCAGCGGCGTATCGACCCTCATCCACCTCTACTCGATCCCCTACATGGACTCCGACCGGGGCTTTGCGCGCTACTTCTCCTACCTGAACTTCTTCGTCTTCTCGATGCTGCTGCTCGTTGCGGCGGGCAACTTCATCCTGCTGATCGTCGGCTGGGCGTTCGTTGGCGCCGCCTCCTACTTCCTGATCTCCTTCTGGTACCGGCGGCGCACCGCGACGCAGGCCGGGATCAAGGCGTTCGTGATCAACGTCTTCGGAGACGTCGGGCTGGTGCTCGGCACCTTCTTCATCTTCCGCCACACGGGCACGATGGAACTGCTCGGCAGCTTCCACGTCGCGCCGCACGTCTTCGCGAAGGGCTCCGCGGACGTGACCGCCGGCTGCATCCTGCTGCTGATCGGCGCCTTTGCCAAGTCCGCGCAGATCCCGCTGCACACCTGGCTGCCGGACGCGATGGAGGGACCGACGCCGGTCTCGGCGCTGATCCACGCCGCGACGATGGTCACCGCGGGCGTCTACCTGATCGCACGCATGCACACCCTCTTTGAACTGGCGCCCGCCGCGCAGGACGTCGGCGCCATCGTCGGCGCGCTTACGCTGTTTGTGGCAGGGACGATCGGGCTGGTGCAGACGGACATCAAGCGCGTGATCGCCTACTCGACGATGTCCCAGATCGGCTACATGATCATGGGCGTCTCGGTCGGCGCCTATGCTGCCGGGCTCTTCCACCTGATGACGCATGCGTTCTTCAAGGCGCTGCTGTTCATGGCCGCAGGCTCGATCATCGGCGCGATGGCGGGCGAGCAGTCGCTGGAGAAGATGGGCGGCTTCCGCCGGGCGCTGCCGTTCACCTACGGCTGCTTCCTGATCGGCGGGCTTGCGCTCTCCGGCGTGCCGCCCTTCTCGGGCTTCTTCTCCAAGGACGAGATCCTGCTGGTGACCGCCGAACGCGGCGACTGGCACTGGGCGCTTTACGTGATCGGCTACATCGGGGCGCTGCTGACCGCCCTCTACACCTTCCGGATGATCTTCCGCGCCTTCCACGGCAAGCCCGTGGCCGAGGCGCGCGAGCTTGAATCCGGCCATCTCCACCACGCCGATGTGCCACGCAACCCGGCAACCGGCGAGCAGGAGGACACCGACGTCGGCTTCCCTGGCCCGGCCCACGCGATCGCCGAGCGCTCCGGCGCGATGAGGGTCGCAATGGGGCTGCTCGCGCTCGGCGCGATCGGCGCCGGCCTGCTGCAGATACCGCGCACCGATTTCGTGATCGACGACTTCCTTGCGCCGAGCTTCGCCGGCTCGAAGCTCTACACGATCCACGAACACACAAGCACGCTTGCCGCGGGCCTGGTGATCGGCACGCTGCTGTCGCTGTCGGGAATCGCCCTCGCCTACTACATCTGGGTGCGCAGGCCGACGCTCCCAGCGATTGCCAGGGAGCGCGCAGGCGCCCTTTACACCCTGCTGCACCGCAAGTGGTACTTCGACGAGGCGATCGAGGCGCTGATCGTCCGCCCGGCCGCGATCGCCGGCTCCTTCGCGAGGCAGAGCTTCGAGCGCGTCGTGATCGAAGGGGCGATCGTGGGCGGCGCGCAGACGCTGGCAGGCGCCTCCTCGGCGCTGGTGCGCGCCCTGCAGAGCGGCCTCCTGCGCGCCTACGCGACGATGCTCGCGCTGGGCGCCGCCGCGGTGACCCTCTACTTTCTGCTGAGGGCCTGAGGAGCAGCCGATGCCGCCGCTCTCGATCGTCATCTGGCTGCCGGCGCTCGCCGGCCTGCTGGGCGCGCTGGCGCCGGGCTCCCGCGAGCGCAACACCTCAAGCGGCGCGATCGCGCTGGCGGGCGCGCTGGCGACCTTTGGGCTCTCGATCTGGCTGATCGCCGGCTATGACCCGCACACGAGCCTCTCGGACGTCACCGACACGGTCTGGATCGGCGCGCTCGGGATCCATTACAAGCTTGGCGTCGACGGGCTCAACGTCTTCCTGGTCGCGCTCACGACGCTTCTCTTTGCAGCGACGATGCTGGCCAGCAACATCCGCCTGGCGCGCGAAGGGATCGCCCGTGCGCGCAGCTACTTCTTCTTCCTTGCGCTTGGCGAGTCGGCGGTGCTGGGCGCCTTCCTCGCTCAGGATCTGGCGCTGTTCGTGGCCTTCTTCGATCTGATGCTGATCCCCTTCTACTTCCTGATCGGGATGTTCGGCACCCGCCAGCGCGTGCGGGCGACGCTGAAGCTCGTGATCTACACGCTGGTGGGATCGCTGCTGATGCTCGCGGGCGCGGTCGCAACAGGCGTCCTGGCCTCCCAGCAGCACGGCACGCCGATCACCTTTGCTCTCTCCTCGCTTGAGCACCTGCGCCTGGCACGGGGCTCGCAGGAGTGGATCTTCCTGTTCTTCGCCGCGGCCTTCCTCGTGAAGATGCCGCTCTTCCCGCTGCAGGGCTGGATGCCCGACGGCTACCGCGCGATGCCCACCGAGGTCGTGATGGTCTTCTCGGGCGTGCTCTCCAAGGTCGGCGCCTACGGGTTCCTCGCGATCGTCCTGCCGCTGTTCCCGCAGGCCGCTGTCCACTTCCAGATGCTGATGCTGCTGCTGGCGCTGATCTCGATCCTCTACGGCTCGGCGCTTGCCTTCACGCAGACCGATGCGCGACTGATCGCCGGGTACTCCTCGGTCGCGCAGATGGGCTTCATCACGCTGGGGATATTCGCGCTCGACCCGCAGGGGGCGCAGGGGGCGCTGCTGGGGATGATCAACCACGGCCTCGTGGTCGCACCGATCTTCTTCATCATCGCGCTGCTGGCCAGGCGCGCGGGCGGCTCGGAGGACATCCGCGACATGGGCGGGATCGCCTTCCGCGCCCCGGTGCTTGCAACCCTCTTCCTGGTGGTTGCGCTGGCGACGCTCGCGATGCCGGGCTCGGCGAACTTCGTAGGCGAGCTGCTGATCCTGCTTGGCGCCTTCAAGGCGAAGCTGCCGATCGCGATCATCGCCTTTGCCGGGGTCGTGATGGCAGCGGTCTACGCGCTGCGCCTCTTCATCACCGCGATGCACAACCGCGTAGGCGAGAAGGTCAGCTCCTTCGAGCTCTCCCGGGCGGAGGGATCGGTGCTGGCGCCGTTGGTTGCTGTGATCCTCTTCTTTGCCTTCTACCCGCAGCTTGCGCTCTCGCGCTCGGAAGGCTCGGTGGACGCGGCGCTCGCCCCCGCGCGAGCGGCGCTGCGCGAACCATCCGCTCCGCCGCCGGTCGCAGCCACACCGCAAGCGCCTGCCTCAAGCGGCGGGCAGGAAGCGCAAGGCGCAGAAGAAGCCGCCGAAGGGAGCGGCGCCCGATGAGCGCAGCGCTGCTTGGCGCCCTCAGCGGCCCGCACATCGAATTCGCCGGGCTCTCGCCGCTGATAGCGCTGCTCGGCGGGGCGGTGGTGGTGCTGCTGGCAGGGGTGCTGCCGCCCTTTGAAGCGCCGCGTGCCAGGCTGCTCCCGGCAGCGCTCGCTCTGGGCACGATCGCTATCGCGCTCGGCCTCACGATCTGGCAGTGGCATGCGCAGCGATCGCTGGCGGGGAGCGCGCTGAGGATCGACGGCCTGGCGGTCGTCGCGGATGTGGTCCTGCTGGTGGGCGCGATCGGCGCGGTGCTGCTTGCCGCACGCTCGCACGCCGGCCGCTCACGCTCAGGCGCTGAGCTCTATGCGCTCCTGCTCTCCTCGCTTGCGGGCATGTTCGTGCTGATCGGGGCCCAGAGCACGGTGATCCTGTTCCTGGGCTTCGAGCTGCTCTCGATCCCGCTCTACGTGCTCTGCGCGATCGAGCGCGAGCGCGAGCGCTCGCTCGAGGCGGGGCTGAAGTATCTGATCATCGGCTCGATCGGGGGCGCGACGCTCCTCTACGGCCTTGCGCTGATCTACGGCATCAGCGGGCAGACATCCTTTGCCGGCATCGCCCAAGCGATCGCCGCGCGCGAACTTGCCACCAACGCGATGCTGCTGGGCGGCGTGGCGCTGGTCATGGTCGGCTTTGCATTCAAGGCCTCGGTCGCGCCCTTCCACCAGTGGACGCCCGACGTCTACGAGGGCGCCCCGACGCCGATCACGGCGTTCATGGCGGTCGCCACCAAGGTCGCCGCGCTGGGCGCCCTGCTGCGTCTCTTCGATGTGGCGCTGATCGGCGCCCAGCCGACCTGGGGCCCCGGGCTGGCGGCGCTGGCAGCGGTGACGATCATCGTCGGCAACGTCGGTGCGCTCGGCCAGGCCTCGATGAAGCGCCTGCTTGCGTGGTCGGCGGTGGGTCAGGCCGGCTACATGCTGGCGGGGGTCGTCGTCTCGACGCGCCTCGGGGTGCGCGCGACGCTGCTCTACCTGGCCGCATACCTGTTCATGAACCTCGCAGCCTTTGCGGTCGTGATCGCCCGTGAGCGCGAAAGCGATCTGGGCGACTCGCTGAGGGGGCTGCGCGGGCTGGCGGCGTCAAGACCGCTGCTGGCCTGGCCGATGACGCTTGCGATGCTGGGCCTGGCGGGCATTCCCGCAACGGTCGGCTTCGTCGGCAAGTTCTACCTGATCGACGCTGCGGCGGCAAACGGCTACACCTGGCTTGGCGTTGTCATCGTGATTGGCTCGATGATCTCGCTCGGCTACTACCTGCCGGTGGTCGCTGCGATGTGGATGCGATCGGAGCGCAGCGATGAAGGCGCCGATGAGGCCCCCTCTCTCAGGGTGCCGCGACCGGGCGGCGCGAGCGCCGCTGATGGCCCGCTGCCCACGATCGCGGGGGCCCAGGAAACCGCGGAGCCTCAGCCGGCGGGAGCAGCGACCCATCCGGAGGTGGCGCTGGTCGCGCTGCTTGCAGGCGCGGCGACGCTCTTCTTCGGCATCGTCCCCGGCCCGCTCTTTGACCTGGTCTCCGGCGCCGGGCGCGGGCTGGGGCTGCTGTAGCGGGCGGCCGACTGCCGCGCAGCGGCCTGCTCCTCAGCGCACGCCGGCCGGCGCGGCCGGCGGCTTCTCCGCGAGCCTGCGCGAGGCTGCGAGCGGGTCCCAGCCCGGCCCGCCGGCCTTCAGCCGAGTCGGATCGCCATACACGCGTCCCTCCGCAATCTCCGCGCGCAGATTGCGCCCGAGCACTGCGCCGGCGCACGCCACGCCGCCAAGCATCACGCCGACAACGCCATGCGCGTAGAAGGTGCTTGCGCCGACGAGGAAGAGGCCGGCGATCGCCGTCCGCGAGCGCGGCCGGCGCAGCCCCCACTGATCCGGCGAGTGCTCGAGCCCGTATGAGGTGCCTCCCGACGCCAGCGTGTAGCGCTCGAGCGTGATCGGCGTAGCCGCCTCCTGCCAGACGATGTGCTCGCGAATGTCCGGTAACAGCTCGGCGGCGCCGTCGATCAGCCGCTCGGCGACATCCGCCTTGAGCGCGCGATAGCCAGCCTTGCGGCTGTAGCGCTCGCCCGCGGCAGGGCCATCCTCAACCTGCCAGAAGCCATGGCTTGCCGGCGCCATCGCCATTATCTCGAGGCTCGAGCATCCCCGCGGGGCAAGCGCTGCGGTGTGCGGGTCCTTGACCGAGGCTGAGGTCAGATAGACGGGCGAGCGCTCCGGGAAGCGGCCCGCGTAGCAGTCGGCGTAGGGCTGCTCCACATCCCAGCTCGGGAAGATCAGGTAGTTGCTGTTCGCAAAGCGCTCGCGCAGGTCCACGTCAAGCCCCAGGTAGACGCAGAAGAGCGGCAAGGCCATGCGCATGCTGCGCAAGCGCCTGAGCGTCCGCCGGCTCAGATGCTCTGGCCCGACAAGCTCCAGACAGGTGCGCTTGAGGTCGGCGTTCGAGACCACGACCGGCGCGCGCAAGGTCTCCCCTCCGAGCAGGCGCACGCCGCTTGCCCGCCCGCCCTCGATCAAGATCTGCTCCACACGCGCGTGCGTGCGCACGCGGCCACCGTGTGAGCGCACGACATCGAGCAGGTGGGCTGCGATCACCTGGCCACCGCCGCGCGGGTAGTAGCCGCCGCTGCGCAGGTAGTGGTCCATCATCACCGCGTGCATGAGGACCGACGCCCGCGAGGGCGGCGCGCCGTAGGTGCCCGACTCGCCCGCCAGCACAGCCTGCGCCTGCTCGCTCAGCGCGCAGGCTCCGAACAGATCAGCGACGGTGCGCCTGCTCCAGCGCACCAGCGCCGGGGTGCGAAGGGGCGCCGTGAGCAGGTCGAGCGCTCCACGCGGCACACCAGCGGCCATCGCCTGCTCGGCGATCTTGCGCAGCAGCCCCACGCACCGGCGCAGAGCGCGCTGCTGCTCGGGAAAGACGTCGATGAGGTCCTGCAGGTAGCGATCCCAGCCGGCGCGAACGCGAAATGTCAGCTCCGGGAAGATCAGCGTGTCAAACCCCTCGCGCTCCATCGGCAGGAACTCGATCTTCTGATCAAGCCCCACGCCGCGAAGGATTGTCGGGATCACGCCGCCCGGGCCACAGTCGCCCAGATAGTGCACGCCGACATCGAACTCGAACTGGCGCCTGCGACGGAAGACGTGCGAGCAGCCGCCGACCACGTCGTACTGCTCGAGCACGAGCGTGCGCATGCCGTTGGCGGCGAGGTACGCCGCGGTTGTGAGGCCACCGAGCCCGGAGCCTACGACGATCACATCCCAACGCTGCGCTTGAGATCGCTCTGCATCAGCCATCATGTGCCTCCTCTGTCCGCCAAGGTGATAGTACGAATCGAATGATCTGTATTGAATCATACTCTCAACACGATGTCAACTGAGCCGCGCGCGCGCCTCTCAGGCACCTCGTACGCCGTGCTCGGCTTGATCGGCTACCTGGAGCCATGCACCCCCTACGACCTCAAGCGCTTCCTCGAGCAGTCCGTCGAGAACTTCTGGCAGGTGCCGCACACGACCTTCTATGCCGAGCCCGCGCGCCTGGCCGGGGCCGGCTACCTGACCGTGACGCAGGAGCCGCGCGGGCGCCGACGCAAGCTCTACGCGCTGACCGACGCAGGGCGCGAGGCACTGCGCGCGTGGGTCGCCGACGCGCCCGTCGCGCCGCCGCAGGTGCGTGACGAGATGCTGCTCAAGATCTTCTTCGGCGCCGACCCCAGGCCGCTGCTGGAAGAGCGCGCCGACTGGCATCGCCGCAAGCTTGCGGAGCTGGAGGGCTACCTGGAGAAGGCCCGTGAGGAGGCTGCCGGCGGCGGGATCGAGCGCTCGCTGATCTTCGGCACCTCCTTTCACCGCATGATGGTCGAGCTGACCAGCGGTCTCTCTGGGCGGCAGCCTGCCAGCGCAGAGGAGGCGTCAAGGCAGACGCCCCACGACGACTGCTGAGCGCAACTGTCGCGGCTACCCGCCCGCCGCGAGCGCCGCCGCCTCGGCGTCTGCCAGCTGGCGCTCGATCAGCGAGAGCCCCGCCGACCAGAAGCCCGGGTCGGAGAGGTCGACGCCGACGATCGCCGCAAGCTCCTCGGGCGGGCGCGAGCCGCCGGCGGCAAGCAGCTCCAGGTAGCGCGGCACGAGCTCCTCCCCGCGCTCCTCGTAGCGCTCGTAGATCGCCAGCGCGAGCAGCTGGCCGAAGGCGTAGGCGTAAACGTAGCCGGGGGTCTCGATGAAGTGGGGGATGTAGGACCACCAGCTGCCATAGCCCTCGGTGAGCGTGACCGAGTCGCCCAGCATCTCCGCCTGGCTCTCGCGCCAGAGCTCCGCGAAGCGATCGACGGAGATCTCGCCACGCTCCCTGCGCTCGCAGTGGACGAGCTCCTCGAAGCGGCTCATCGCGACCTGGCGGAAGACCGTCGCGATCCTGTCCTCGAGGTTTTCGGCCAGCAGCGCAAGGCGCGAGGCGGGGTCGTGGTCTTCGCGCAGCAGGCGCCCGAAGACGATCGTCTCGCCGAACACCGAGGCGGTCTCCGAGAGCGTGAGCGGGGTGTGCTGGTGAAAGATGCCCTGCGGCGCAGCAAGCGCGTAGTGAAGCGCGTGGCCGAGCTCGTGGGCGAGCGTGAGGACATCGCGGCGGCGGTGGGTGTAGTTGAGCAGCACATATGGCGCCACGCTCGGCACCGCCGCCGCCGCGAACGCCCCGCCGCGCTTGCCCTGCCGCACCGGCACATCGATGTGGCGCGCGGCGAACAGCTCCGCGGCGATCCTGCCGAGCTCGGGCGCGAAGGCGCTGTAGCTCTCGAGCACGAGCTCCTTGGCCTGCTCGAACTCGATGCGCTGCTCGTCCTCGCCGAGCGCCGCCATGCGGTCGTAGTCGTGCAGGGTCTCCACGCCCAGCAGCCTCGCCTTCAGGCGATACCAGCGCTGCGGGATGTCGTAGCGTGAGCGCACCGCGGCCAGCAGCGCTGCCACGGCCTCGTCGCTGACTTCGTTGGCGAGGTTTCGCGCCGAGAGCCAGCTGGGGTAGCGCCGCAGGCGATCCTCGACGGCCTTGTCGAGCAGGAGCGTGTTGAAGATGAACGCCCGCGTGCGCAGTCCCGGAGCAAGCGCTGCGCTCACCGCCGCAGCGGTCTGGCGACGGACCTCAGGCAGCGGCGAGTGCAGCTCGGCAAGCGCACGGTCGAGCGCGACGCGCTCCTGCTCTGCCCCTCGCGGCAGCGGGACCTCGATCGCCGAGACCAGCTCTTCGAAGAGCCTCCCCCACGCGCTTGCGCCGCTGAGCTCCTTCTCGGCGATGATGCGCTCCTCGGCTTCGCTCAGCAGGTGGTCGCGGTAGCGGCGCAGCGAGCGCAGATGGTGGGCACAGAAGTCAAGCTCCTCGCCGCCCGCAAGCAGCTCGGAGACCCGCTCCTCCGGCAGCGCCGCCCACTCCAGCTCGAAGAACAGCAGCTCGGTCTGCAGGGCGGTCTGCTGCTCCTGGGCCCTTGCGAGCAGCGCGCCGCGGGCCGGGTCGGAGGTGTCTGCGGAGAAGTCGAGCACCGCGTAGGCGCCGGCGCCCCCGGCTAGCTCGAGCACCTCCGCAAGCGCGCGCATCGCCTCGAGCAGCTCGTCGCGGTCAAGCTCGGCCACCCTGCCCCGATAGCGCTGCGCAAAGGCACGCGCGCCCGCCAGCGCCTCCTGTAGAGCGCTCTCTGCGCCCTCGGCCCCACGACCGTCGACGAGCTCGCCGAGCTCCCACCGCAGCGCATCGAGCTCATCGCCACCCTGCTGCGCTGTCGGCTCCACGCTCGCCATCCGCCCGGCACGGTAGCATCGCCCGCCCGGTGCATGAGACTACCCCGACCGTCCACCTGCTCGCAAGCCCGCGCATCGAGCTCTCCGGCGTGCGCGCCTACCTGGAGGAGGTCGGCGGCAGCTCCTGGCTTGACCTGCGCGAAGCCGAGCGCCGCGAGGCGCAGGGGGGCGCAAGCGACGGCGAACTGCTGATCGAGCTAGCCGGCCGCGCCTGCTACCGCTCCTGGGAGCCGGGGCTGAACCCGAACGTCACCCGCATTCGCACCGACCGCAAGGCCTACTTCGCCAACATCCTCGCCTCCGGTCACGGCAGCGTGCTCGAGCATGCCAGCTACACCTTTGCGCTGCACAACGTCTCGCGTGTGGCAACGCACGAGATCGTCCGCCATCGCGCCGGGTCGGCCTTCAGCCAGGAGTCGCTGCGCTATGTCCGCCTGAGCGACATCGGCTTCCGCGTCGCTCCCGCGCTCGCGCCGCTGCGCGAGCGCGTGCTGGCGATCGTCGAGCAGCTCGAGGAGCTCCAGCGCCAGGGCGCCGCCGAGCTTGGCATCGACCAGGAGGGGGTGCCCTTCCACGTCAAGAAGGAGGTCACCTCCGCGCTGCGCCGTCTGGCGCCGATCGGCCTCTCGACGGACATCATCTGGAGCGCAAACTTGCGGACCCTGCGCCACGTGATCGAGATGCGCACCGACCCCGCGGCGGAGGAGGAGCTGCGATTGATCTTCGACCAGGTCGCGCGCATCGCCAGCGCGCAGGCACCGGAGCTCTTCGCAGACTTCACCCGCGGCGATGACGGCGCCTGGCGCCCCGCCAATCACAAGGTCTGAGGGCGGGGGTCACGGCGCGCGGAGTCCGTCCGTCGCGGGGGCTATCTTCGTTGCCCATGAGCGCCTCGCAACCGTCGGCGCCGGTGGACTGAAGGCGATGCTCGGGTCGATCATCAACCTCAACCAGCCTGCGCACTACCTGCACTGGCACTTCATCGATCTCTCGCCCGCGAACCTGACGGTCGTGATCGTGATGCTTGTGGTGTTCGCGCTTGCGATCCTGCTGCCCTTCCCCGGCGCAAGGAGCGCCGAGCGCCTGCCCGCGGTGCGGGCGAGCGCTCCGCAGGGCGCCCCGGCCCCAGGCACGGCCCCGGGGAGCTGGACCGGCCGCCTGCGCGAGCTCGCGCTGCGCTCGCTGCCGCCGGAGCGCCTGCTGCCCGACAGCCAGCCCGCCTATGTCGCCTCGTGGATCTACGTCTTCGGCGTGCTGACGTTAAGCGCGCTTGCGGTCGTGGTCGCAAGCGGGGTTGTGCTGGCGCTGAAGGGCCCCGCGTGGTGGCATGAGACAGGGATCGGGCACTTCTTCAACAGCGTCCATCTCTGGGCCGTAGAGCTGTTCTTCTTCGTCATGGTCGTGCACCTGTGGGGGAAGTTCTTCATGGCGGCATGGCGCGGCGGGCGGGCACGAACCTGGATGTCCGGTGTCGTGATCTTCCTGGTGGCGATCGGCACCGCGTTCACCGGCTACCTCTCTCAGCAGAACTTCGACTCGCAGTGGATCTCCACCCAGGCGAAGGACGCCATGAACTCGATGGGGATCGGCGCCTTCTTCAACGTCACCAACTTCGGCCAGATGTACTCCTACCACGTGATCCTGCTGCCGGCTGCGGTGCTTGCGATCGTCGTGGCCCACATCCTGCTCGTCCGCCGCCACGGGGTGGTGCCGCCGCTGCCCGGACGCGGGAGCGCTCGATGAGGATGCTGCGGGCGCGTGAGCTCGATCGGGCGGCGCGCTCCTGGCAGGGGCCCTACCGACCCTACGACATCGTCAAGGAGGGCGTGATCGCGCTTGGCGCGGTGACGGTGATCGTGGTGATCGCCGCCATCCTCTTCTCATCGCCCGACGTGCGGCCGAGCACGATCGCGCAGTGGGCATCGCAAATGCCGCTCAACTTCGTGCAGACGGCAACCGAAGAGCTCGACTACACAAGCCACCTTGCAAAATACGGCCCGCCTTATGACCACGGCAAGAGCTCCGTTCAGCACATCGCCTTCATCCATCTTCAGGAATGGCTGGGGATCAGCCATCCCATCGACACCGCAGAGGCCTACGTCATCGAACCGCTGCGGCGAATCCCGGCAGACCCGGCGCTCACGGCCGCGCTTTCGCAATACCTGCGCGCACCGGGCGCGACGCGAAAGCGCTGGGCGCTCGCCTACGCCGCAGCGCTGGGCCAGGCGCGCGAAGCGCCGGCGGCCGAAGGCGCGCACGCGCTGATCGTCCCCCAGGGCCCCTATGGGCCGATCGCGACGATGATGGCGTCGCTGCTCGCCGATGCCAAGAGCGGCGGCCTGGATGGCGCGCTGCTGACCTCGGGCGACTTCTACCAGACCGACTACACCAAGCCGCTGCTGTTCCTTGCGGACGGCGGGCTGCTTGAAGCGCGCGCGGGCCACGAACATCTGCTGGGCACGCAGTGGGGGATGATGAACGAGACCGGCAGCTATCCGGGCCAGGTCTGGCTCTGGCTCTACACCTTCTGGTATCAGATCGAACCGTTCAAGTCCTCGTCGAACGCGGACGCCTATGCGATGGGGATCATGCTGCTCCTCTCGCTCGCCCTGCTGCTGATCCCGTTCATCCCGGGCCTGCGCGACATCCCGCGGGCGCTGCCCCTCTACAGGCTGATCTGGCGAGCGCACTACCGCAGCCAGGAGCAGCAGCCCGCCGGCCTTCAGCCTCGATCCTGAGGCTCCTGCGGGCACGCGTGCAAGCGTGGCTAGGCTGCGTGCAGTGAGACCGATCCGCCCCGGCGCCAGAGCGCATCGCCACCACCACCTCCTCCTCGTAGCGGCGATCGCACCCCTGCTGATGAGCCTGCTGGCAGCGCCCGATGCGCTTGCGGTCGTGACCGAAACAAGCCTTCAGGTAACCTCGCCGAGCGGTACCTACCTGCTGGCCGACGAAGTCACAGGCGCCGACACGATCGCTCTTGCGGGCAGCTCCAACGGCAGCGCGGGCGAACGGCTGGACATCAACTGCTACTGGGGCAGCTCAAGCGCGGCGCTCGCGCGGGGCGTTGAAATCCAGAGCGGCGGCGCCTTTGCCTACAGCGGCCCGTTCACAGCGATCGCAGGGCACTCGTGCGTTCTGCGCGCCGTCCCGGAAGGCGAATCCACCGACCACCCGCCCGGCACGCCGACACGCTTCAATGGCCCGCTGCTTGCGCTTGACCTGCGCTACTCGGAAACGATCACGAAGGGGCCGAACGTCGGCAGGCTGGCAAGCCACTACATCTTCGCCGCCCAGACAGAAGGCGGCTTCGCGTACGGATCGCTCGGCAACTGCGCGCTGATGCTCTCAGAGCTCTATGTCCCGATCACCTTCGCCGAAGCGCCACTTGACTCCTGCGATGGGTTCCTGTGGTGGGAGAACGGTCAGGAAAAGGCCGGCTTTGCCAAGCCCACGCGCTCGGAGCTGCAGGTGGACGGGCGCAACGCCTACCTGCCCGGAAACGTGATCGACCTCTTTGCGCGCTCAGAAGACCTGCCGGGCTTTCCCGCCGAGAGCTACAAGCTCTCCGTCAACCCCGAAGATGGCGACCTCACCCTCGAAGAAGCCGATGAAGTCGTCGCCTGCTCCCCCGCAAGCTCCTTCCCGCCGACCACCGAAGGCTGCACGAGCCTGCTGCCGACGGGGGTGCGCGCCTATCTGCGCGTCGAACAGAGCGGCGGCGGCAGGCAGTCCCGTCTGACCCAGTACTTCGAATCGACCGACGGCAAGGCCCATGAAGTGGACCTGCTCGAGGACAACCAGTTCGTCGCGCCGACCCAGGCCGGCGAGCTGTACCTGCCCTGGGCTTCGAGCGGCTTCTCAAGCTACGGGACGCCGGGCCAGAGCCTGCCGGCGCCGCCCGCCGGCCCCGGCTCGCTCTATCTGCGCGCCGCGCCGAGCGAAGGGCCGCTCGGCGCGATCACCTTTGCGGCCGCACCCGAAGGCGAGACGGTGGTCGGAGCCACGAACGGGCCCTCCGGGGTGGCGTGGCTGGACCTGCACTACCACCTGCTGGTTCCCGCCGCCGGATACGTCGCGCTCTCCTTCACCTACTCCAACGCCTTCTCGATCGCCGAAGCGCAGCGCATGGCGCAAGCCGCCCAGGCCGCCTACCTGCCGCAGGTCGCGATCGCCGCCCCCCTCGCGGGCTCCGACACCGGCAGCGAGACGGTGACCGTCGCGGGGAGCGCAGCCGATGCGCTGGGGATCGCGAGCGTGTCGGTGAACGGCCAGCGGGTCGCGCTCTCTGGCGGCTCCTGGAGCACGACGCTCAGGCTCGCGCCTGGGCCAAACACGATCGACGCGATCGCAACCAACATCTTCGGCAACAGCTCGAGCGCACAGACGACGATCACCTACACCCCGCCGCCCCCGCCGGGGCTGGCGCTGAGCGCCCCTGCCCACCCCACGCGCGACGGCATCGCGGTGACCCTCTCCTGCAATGAGCCAGCGCGCGTGAGCTGTCACGGCAGCGAGCGGATCTCAGCGCGCGTGCTGCTCCGCGGCAATCGCGCGATCGCGGCCGGATCGCAATCCGCCCGCCGCCACCTGAGCGCAGGCGGGCGCGCTCGCAAGCGGATCCGAGCGCAGACGCGAGGGCTTGGCGCCGTGCGCTTCACGATCAGTGGCGGCAGATCGCGCACCATCGTCGCGCCGCTGAGCAGCTACGGCAGGCGGCTGCTTCGGGGCCTGCATCAGATCGTCGTCACCGACCTCGTCACGAGCACGGACGCAGCCGGCAAGGGGGCGGCGGCGCTGACCAGCGCCACCCTCCGCCTGAGGGCGCTTGACATGCGCAGGGTCAAGCGCGCGATCACCCGGGCGCTGCGGCGCCGAGGTGCCCTGCGCGCGGCAGTTCGCTGCCCACGCTTTGCGATCGCCGCAGCGGGCGCGAGCTTCCGCTGCCGCGTGCTTGGGCGCGCCAAACGCCACCACCGCGGCCGCCGCGTGCCGATGCAGGTTGCCGTGCGCGAGCTGGGCGAAGACGGCGCATTCTCGCTGGTGCTCTAGCGGGTCAGTCCGCTTCTGCTGCGCGCGCCTGGGCAACGTGCTCGGCAAGCGCCTGCATCACCTCAGGATCGCGCAGCGTCGTCACATCGCCAAGCGCCCTGCCCTCGGCGATGTCGCGCAGCAGTCGGCGCATGATCTTGCCCGAGCGCGTCTTGGGAAGGTCCTCCGCCCAGATCACACGCTTGGGCCGCGCGAACTTGCCGATCCGCTCGCCGACCAGGTCACGCACCTCCTGCTCGGGATCGGCGCCCTGGTAGTCTGCGCGCAGCGTCACAAAGGCGACGATCGCCTGGCCGGTCTGCTCGTCGTGCTGGCCGATCACCGCCGCCTCAGCGACATCGGGGTGGGAGACGATCGCCGACTCGACCTCGGCGGTGGAGAGCCGGTGGCCGGAGACGTTCACGACGTCGTCGATGCGCCCGATCACCCAGAAGTAGCCGTCGGCGTCGCGCCTGGCGGCGTCGCCGACGACATAGGTCCGCTTCCCGAAGCGCGAGAAGTAGGTCTCGACAAAGCGCTCGCCTTCGCGGTAGAGCGTCCGCGCCATCGACGGCCAGGGGCGGTCGATGACAAGCAGCCCCTGACCGCCCGCAAGCGGCTTGCCCTCGTGCTCGTCGACCACCTCGGCGCTGATCCCCGGGAACGGGAGCGTCGCCGAGCCGGGCTTCGTCTCTGTGATCCCCGGCAGCGGCGTGATCATGATCGCGCCGGTCTCCGTCTGCCACCAGGTGTCGACGATCGGGCAGCGCTCGCCGCCGATCACCTTGTGGTACCAAAGCCAGGCCTTGGGGTTGATCGGCTCGCCGACCGAGCCCAGCAGCCGCAGCGAGGAGAGGTCGTAGCGGGCCGGCCACTGCGCTCCCCACTTGATGCACGCCCTGATCGCGGTCGGCGCGGTGTAGAGGATCGAGACCCGGTAGCGCTCGATGAGCTCCCACCAGATCCCGCGATGCGGGTAGTCCGGAGCGCCCTCCCACAGCACCGAGGTCGCGCCGTTGGCAAGCGGCCCATAGACGATGTATGAGTGGCCGGTCACCCAGCCCACGTCCGCCGCGCACCAGTAGACATCCGGGGGCAGTCCGCGATCGTCCTCGTCTGCTGCGCTGCGCAGGTCAAAGACGATGCGATGTGTGGTTGCCACGCCGGTCAGATAGCCGGCGCTCGAGTGCACGATGCCCTTGGGCTTGGCCGTCGACCCGGAGGTGTAGAGGATGAAGAGCGGATGCTCTGCGTCGAGCGCCACCGCCTCGCACTCGGCGTCGGCGCGCTCGATCAGCTCGTCATAGAAGTGGTCGCGACCGGCCTGCATCGGGCAGTCGCCGCCCTTCGATCGCACGACGACGACATGCTCGAGCGCCGGCAGCTCGGGCAGGATCTGATCGACCGCTGCCTTCACCGGCGCGATCGCCCCGCGCCGCGCCGAGCCGTCGACTGTGACCAGCGCCTTGGCCTCCGAGACCGCCATCCGCTCGCGCACCGCCTCGACCGCAAACCCGCCAAAGACCACATTGTGGACGGCGCCGATCCGCGCGCAGGCGAGCATCGCGACTACGACCTCGGGGACCATCGGCAGGTAGATCCCCACGACGTCGCCCTCGCGCACCCCCAGATCGCGCAGCGCGTTGGCGAAGCGCTTGACCTCCGCGAGCAGCTCGGCGTAGGTGAGCGTGCGCTCCTGCCCCTCCTCGCCGCGCCAGTGGTAGGCGACCACATCACCGCGACCGGCCAGGACATGGCGGTCGAGGCAGTTGTAGGAGACGTTCATCTTGCCATCGTGAAACCAGCGATAGAAGGGCGGGTCGCTGTCGTCGAGCACCGCCTCGAAGGGCTCAGACCAGCTCAGGCGCCTGGCCTGATCCGCCCAGAAGGAAAGCGGGTCACGCGCCCCCTGCTCGTAGATCGAGCGCTCGCGGATCAGGGCGTGCGCCTGGAAGTCAGGCGGCGGCGCAAAGCGCTCGATCGCTTCCAAGCGCTCGAGCTCGCGCTCGATCTGCTCCTCGGCGGCCGGCTCGTGCGCTGCCATGCCTCACCCCTTGGCCTTTGCGGCGGCCTCTGCCTTCCTGGTGGCTGCTCCGCGCTCCGGCGCCGGCCAGGGAATCGCCTCGCCCTTGGCCCACGCCGGCGGGTCACCGCCGGGAAGCCGATTCAAGAGCAGGAAGCCGAGCGCCACCATGAACGCGCCCGGAACGATCTGCAGCGTGAAGGCGCCTGTGAACAGCGGCAGCAGGATGATCGCGGCGATGACGCCCAAGGTGCGCAGCCAGCGCGGCAGCAGTCCCGCGCGCGTGGCCCGCAGCAGCGCCATGATCATGCCGACGACGAGCACTACCGGCAGCAGCAGAGCGAGGTAGCCGACGATCTGATTGGCCGCGCCGGTCGTGACCGCGCGTTCTACCGCAGCCTGCGTGAAGTTGTGGCCGGTGGCGAATTCGTGCGTGCGGATCGCCCGCACGATCTGCGCGAGGATCATCACAAAGGCGCCGAGGAAGCCGCCGATCATGACCGTGATGCGCACCGCCGGCGAGGGCTCTGGCACGCGGAGGCGGACGGCTTCAAGCAGAAACAGCAGCCCGACCGTGAGCAGCGCGATGGCGATCGCCTCGAGCGCCGAGCCTGCGATCAGGCCCAGCGCATGGTGCGAGATGTACCTGATCTCGGGCGTCTGCGGCGAGACGGCGACGGACGCCTTGCCTTCAAGCGCGGGCGCAAGCCCCTGGATGATCCCGACCGTGGGCAGGCCCGACAGCGACTGGTAGATGACGATCGCTCCCAGCAGGTAGAGCACCCCCGCGGCGCTGACGGGCACGCCCAGACGCGCGCGGCGCTCGGCCTCGCCCTCCAGCAGCTCCCGGGGCCCCGAGCTCCGCTCGGTCTCATTGCCTGACCGTGCCATCAGCGCGCAGTCTATGCGCCCGCCGCTACGATGGCGTCATGGAGCAAGGTGGCCTTGGTGATCTCTTCGGCGACCCCGAGGAGCTGCAGCGGCGGCTGGCGGAGCTTGCGGAGCAGTTTCAGGGCCAGCAGCGCCTGGCCTGGGCCGACAACGCGATCAAGCTGGCGGTCGACATGACCGTTGCGGCGATCGGTCGCATCAACGTCCAGGGCAACGCGGAGGCGCAGGCCGAGCAGATCCGCACCGTGATCGCGCGGACCTTCCCTGAGGCGGTCGCGCTCGTCCGCGAGGCGCGCGAAGGGCTCCAGTAGCCTAGAAGCTCTCGCCCTCTTCAAGGTCTTCGTAGTCGTCGAAGTCGACCTCTTCCTCGTCGGTGCCGAGGAGCTCGTCGTCTTCCTCCTCCCAATCGTCCGCGTCAAGTTCGCGCTCAGGTTCCTCAAGCCGGGTGCTCATCTGATCGAGACTCCTTCTTGTTGACTTGGTGTTGGGCTTGGCCACCTGCCAAGGGTCGGCCCGATCCTAGGCCGAGGCTCCGGCGGCTTCGGCCGATGATAACCGCAGCACGCGCAGCACCTCTTCGTCATGCGTCGCGGGCGAGACCTTCGGGATCACGTGCATCACGACGCCATCGCCATCAACGATGAAGGTCGCCCGCTGGATGCCGAAGTACTCCCTCCCGTACATCGACTTCTTGACCCACACGCCATAGCGCTCGGCGACCGCGTGGTCCTCGTCGGAGAGCAGCGTGAAGCCCAGGCCGTACTTCTGGTCGAAGCGCTCCAGGCGCGCGACCGGGTCGGGCGAGATGCCGAGCACCCGCACACCCAGGCGCTCGTAGTCGCCGGCGTGGTCGCGCAGCGAGCAGGCCTGCTTGGTGCAGCCGGGCGTGTCGGCCTTGGGGTAGAAGTAGACCACGACAGGGCTGCCCCGCAGCTCCGAGAGGCGCACGAGCTGCCCATGCTGGTCGGGTAGCGCGAAGTCCGGAGCCTGCTCGCCCTGCTCGATCATGCGCCGATGGTAGCGCTCGGCGCCAGCGGGCGCTTGAAGCGGCTTGCAAGTACTTGCAAGTACTTGCAAGCAAGACTTGAAAGGCCGCCTTCAGCCGACTGGCGCCGCGCGGTCGACCGCGCTCAGAGCATCGGGCTGCTACCTCAATCTCCAATATGCGCGCGGATCGCGAGCTGACTTGCCCACCCATGCAACCCCGCCTGCGTCGAGCAGGGCCCTCAGCTCGCGCTGCGCAGTCGGGCGCGAAATCTGCAGCGCCTCGGCGATCTCGCCTGTGCTGAGACGACTCTGCTCGCGGAGCAAGGCCATGATCGACCGCCCGCGCGCTGAAAGCGAGGCATCGAGCGCACGGTCGACCGGGTCAGTCAGGAGGCTCAGCTGCGCGCCGCTCGAGGCCTGTCGATAGATCGGGTCGCTCAGGCCGGCTGCGCGCATCTCCTCGAACATCCTGCGGATACCCTCGCCCAGCTCCTGTCCGAAGCTCAGGTCCGCGCATACGCGAGCGATGCGTGGATTGCGAGCAAAGCGCGTCACGTGCGCGGGATCGCTCAGATCGACCAACCCCAGGAAGCGCCCCGGGCTCCAGATCTCGATTCGGTCATCGAAGACCTCGACGCGCACGTGATCGCCGGCAATGCTGTAGGAGCGGTGCACCACGGCGTTCACCAAGCCCTCCAGCCATGCGTCTTCGGGGATCAGCGCGATCGGTCCAAACTTTGCCGCGCCGCGCCGAAGCGCGCGCCGGAACGGCTGAAGCTCGCTCACCCGCGCCTGCGCGGCGAACAGCTGCCTCGGTATCGGGCCTTCAAAGCGCTCGTCGCCGATCAGCTGCTGGCGGACGCCAGCGCCGCGCTCTCGCCCGCGGTAGCGCAGCACACGCACGTACGCCTCGGGCAGCTCGAGCTGCGGATATTGCGCGAAAAGGAGGGCGCCCGCGATCGTCAGTCGATCGTCCACCGCAAGGCCGCGCGCTACAAGCAGGCGGTGGAGATCCGGGGCACCGACAGCGGACCGGTAGCTCTCGGCCAGCTCGACGTCCAGGCTCTCGAGCGTGAGATCTCGGCACAGACGGGCCTCGTAGCTGGCTTGACGCTTGTCGAAGATCAGCTCCTGCCGCTGCGCAAAGGAAAGCCGACGATTCTCATCACCGACGCGCAGAAACATCTCGTCGCGCTTGTTCGCATGGACTTCATCGGTCGGCTCCACCTCGATCACCAGCAGATGGTCAGGCTGTGCGCGCTCGTTGACACATTCGACCAGCCGCGAGCGCGCTCGCACCGGCGGCTCGCAGTAGTCGCTGCTCGCCTGCAGCTGCGCGTTGCGAAGCTCAGGCCAGCGATCGGTCCCCTCGACCCTCCCGGCGCGCAGACCTACGATCACAATCCCGCCGTCGGCATTCGCCAATCCGATGAGGCAGTCCGCCAGATCTTTGGCTTGGACCTTCGCCGACTTGCGCTCGAACCACTGGTCCTCAGGCAGCGAGGCGAGCAGCTCGCCGCGCTGTCCGGGAGCTGCGTTCAACGCCGACTCGACCTGTACCGCTGCCTTCGCCTCTGCGCTCTACTTGAAATAATTGCAAGTAGACTTCAGCATTCGACCGTGCCTAGGTGCGTGAGCGACGGGCGCTCGCGCGATGACGAGCGGCTTGCAAGCACTTGCAAGCAAGACTTGAAAGCCCCCTTCAGCCGGCCTGGCCGCTGCCACGTCGCTGCCCGCTCAGGTCGCGGGCATCGGGAAGCCTTCGTAGCGGACGCCGCCAGGGCCGATCCAGCGCAGCTTCCAGAAGAGCCCGCGCACGCGCGAGCGCAGGACGAAGTAGCCGAGCGAGCCTGTGCGCACGTGCGCAAGCAGGGTGTAGGGGCCGCCACGGCGGCGCTCGATCAGCAGCTCGGCGGAGGTAGCCCCGTGCGCCGGGCGGATGTGACCCCAGATGTAGTAGCCGTTGCGTTCTGCGCGCACCACGAGCGGCAGCGGGAAGGAGTAGTAGAGGGGCATGGGCGCACCCCGCGCCGACTCCAGGCCGGTCTGAAAGCCGATCCAGCCCGGCGGATGGTGGCGCGGCACGGCGTCGTCGCGCAGCTCGTACTGCGAGAAGGCATCGACGTGAGGGTTTTCCCAGGCCAGATGTTCGGAGACCGCGTCCTGCACGGCCTGCTCGAAGGGCGAGACGCCAAGCGAGTTCGGCCTCTGGTTGATCCCAAACTCGGTCAGGTAGATGCCGATGCCTGCTCTGATCGCGCCGGCGCGCGCGGCGAGGCTGAGCGCGCGCACGAGCCGGCCGAGGGTTCCGATCGTGACTTCTTCGGGGCTTTGCGGCACATAGTTGGGGCCGCGCGAGTTCGTGTAGGCGTGATGCGCATAGCCGTAGGCGGGCAGGGTGCCGCAGCGCCCGACGCGCCGATAGGCGCCGTTGAGGCAGAGCGCCCCGCGCAGGAAGGTGAGCGGCGCCATCTGATGCACAGTGCCTTCACGGGGCACGTCCACCGATGAGCTCCCGAAGGGCGCGGTTTCGCCCATCAGCACCCTCGGGCTGCCGATGCCAGCCGCGCGCAGGCCGCTGTAGCCGGCCAGGAACAGGCCACGGTAGATCGCCGGGGAGGCCGGAGAGCCGTTTGCGTTCCACTGCGGCTGCAGCCAGCCGAGCTGGTTGGGCTCGTTCCAGATCGCCCACAGCGAGACGTAGGGGGCGAAGCGGCGGCCGACTGCGGTCATGAACTGGCGAAATGCCGCGTCGTTGGGGCGGGTGAGATGGTCGCGATGGTTGCCGCTCGCCCATCTCGGCACTGGCCCGGTGACGGTCAGGAGCACCTGCCAGTGCAGGCGCTGCGCTTCTTCAAGCTCGCCCGGCAGCGCACCCCAGTTGTAGCTGTCCGGATCGGCGGCGGCAAAGCGCGGCGCCCGCGGGCTGCTCGGGCGCGGCGCGACCTGATCCCAGATCAGGATCAGCCGCAGCGCATCGACGCCCAGATGGCGCATCTGCGCGACCGTCTGAGGGCGTGTGCGGGGATTTTCAAACTGGGCGCCAGGCTCGAAGTAGACGGTCTGCGTCCGCGAGGCCGCCGCGCTGCCTGCGAGCGCCATCGAGAGCACGCACGCCAGCGAGACGCTCGTGGGGGCAAGTGCTGCGCGCAGCCTTCCCATCAGCGCGAGAGCGCGATCGGCGGTCCTTCGTAGACTGGGCCTTCAGGGCTCACCCAGCGCAGCTTCCAGGCGACGCCGTGCACGCGTGAGCGCAGCTGGAAGTAGCCAGCCGCGTCGGTGTGCACCGCCGCAAGCTTGACGAAGCGACGTCTGGGGGCACGCTCGAGGAGGATCTCCGCGCTCGTCGCCCCCTGCGCGGGCCGAACCAGCCCCCAGAGAGCGAAGGCGCCGCGCGACCTTCTCACGACCAGCGCCAGCGGGAAGCCGTAGTAGAGCGGCTTCGGCCTGCCCGCGGCAGTCTCCAGCCCGGTCTGGAAGCCGGTCCAGTCGCGCGGATGGTGGCGCGGGATGACATCATCGCGCAGCTCGTACTGCCCGAAGGAGGCAACGCGGGGATTGCCCCAGGCGATCATCTCCGAGAGCGCGTCGAACTGCGCCTGCTTGGCAGGGCTGACGCCAAGCGGGTTTGGCCTGGTGTTGATGCCGAACTCGGTCAGGTAGATGGGCATGCCGGCCCTGATCGCGCCCGCGCGGGCGGCGAGGTTGAGCGCCCGGACGAGCCGCCCAAGTGTCCCGATCGTCACCTGATCGCGGTTGGGCGGGACGTAGGAGGGGCCCGAGGCGTTGGGGTAGGCGTGGTGGCCGTAGCCGTAAGCGGGCAGGCGCGGGCAGTGCCCGATCGGGCGGTAGCGGCTGCTCAGGCACAGGGTACCCCGCAGGAAGGTCAGCGGCGCCATCTGGTGCACGGTCCCTTCGCGGCGCGCGTTGACTGTCGAGTTTCCAAACGGCGCGGTTTCTCCCATCAGCATCTTGGGGCTGCTGATGCCCGCCGCGCGCAGGCCGCTGTAGCCGGCCATGAAGAGGCCGCGGTAGATCGCCGGGGAGGCCGGAGTGCCGTTTGCGCTCCACTGCGGCTGCAGCCAGCCGAGCTGGTTGGGCTCGTTCCAGATCGCCCACAGCGCGACGTAAGGGCCGAGCTCCTTGCCGGCGGCGGTCATGAATTCACGGAAGTCCATGTCGCTGGGACGCGTCAGGTGATCACGGTGCGTGGAGCTCGCCCACTTTGGGACCGGCGATGTGACCGTGAGCAGCACCGGCCAGTGCAGGCGCTTGGCTTCTTCAAGCGCGGGCAGATACGCGCTCCAGTCGTAGCTTGCGGGGTCGGTGCCCGCGAAGCGCGGCTTGCGGGCGCTGTTTGGCTGGGGCGCGACCGCGTCCCAATAGAGCATGATGCGAAGCGCCCGCACGCCGAGGTGCTTGAGCGTCACGAAGGTCTGCGCGCGCTCGGCGGGATCGGTCAGCTGCTGGGTTGCGTCAAAGAAGGTGATCTGGGAGTGCGAGGCAAGCGCCGGCGGAGCGCCCGCGAGCGTGCCCGCCAGCAGCGCAGCGGCCGCACTCAGTGTCAACAGCGCTCTGCGTGAGTGGATCATCAAAACCTCGATTCGTCTGTTGGCGCCCGCCACCTGCCGGCAGCGCCGCAGTTTTGCCTGCATCAAGCTCTGACTCGAGCGCCAGGGCGGGGCGCCCTGCCCCTCCGGCCGCGCTCGGGAACCTCGACACCTTAGCGGCGCAAAGGTTGCGGTGTGCCACCTCGCGCCCGCGCGGGAGCCGCTAGCGTTTGCTCCATGAGCTCCCAGCTTGCCGCGCCGGACGACATCGTCGCACGCCATGAGGACGTGGCGCCGGGCGCCCGCGCGCCGCTGATCGTCACCGAGCCGCTTGCGGCATTCCTCGACCGGGCGGGGCTTGGCGAAGGAGAGATCCAGGCGCGGCCGATCGGCGAAGGGCATTCGAATGTCACCTACCTGATCGAGCGGGAGGGCAGCCCGCCGTTGGTCCTGCGCCGTCCGCCGCGTCCACCGATCCCGCCAAGCGCGCACGACGTCCTGCGCGAAGCCCGCCTGCTGCAGGCGCTCTCTGGCGCCGTTGCGCGCGTGCCGCGCGTGCTTGCCGTCTGCGCCGAGGAGGATGTGATCGGCGCCCCCTTCTACGTCATGGAGCTGATCCCCGGCTGCGTGATCGTGGCGAGCGTGCCGAGAGCGCTCGACCTCCCCGCGCAGCGCCGGCGCATCGGCGAGGAGATGATCGACGCGCTTGCCGAGATCCATGGAGTGGACTGGCGCGCGGTCGGGCTTGAGGGGTTCGGCAAGCCCAGCGGCTACCTCGAGCGGCAGCTCAAGCGCTTCAGCTCGCTGTGGGAGATCAATCGCACGCGGGAGATCCCCGCCGTCGAGCTGGTCGGCCGCTGGCTGGCGGAGCACCTGCCCAGCTCCCCGCCCGCGACGATCGTGCACGGCGACTACCGGCTGGGCAACGTCATCTTCGACCCCGATCCGCCGGCCCGGCTGCGTGCCGTGCTCGACTGGGAGATGGCGACGATCGGTGACCCGCTCGCAGATCTGGGCTATCTGTGCATGATGTGGTCGCAGCGCGGAGACCCCGAAGGTGGGCTGCGCAAGCATCTGGCGATGGTCACCCGCGCCGAGGGCTTCCCGACGCGTGCAGAGCTGATCGCCCGCTACGAGCAGAAGACCGGGCGCTCGATGCACGATCTGCGCTGGTACGTCACGCTGGCGCTGTGGAAGTCGGTGGTCTTCATGGAGGGCAACTACAAGCGCGCGTTGGCCGGGGCGACAGACGACCCCTATCTGAAGGCATTCGGCGAGGGCGTCGTGGAGCTCGCCGAGCAGGCGCGCGCGGTCGCCTTCGGCGAGGTTGACTTCGGTGGCTAGCGGCGCCGACAACGGCGCCCCGCGCGAAGGGCTGCTGATCGACTGGGGCGGCGTGCTGACAAGCAACCTCTTTGCCTCCTTCCATGCCTACTGCGTGCGCGCGAGCATCGACTTCGAGGAGCTCGGCCGGCGCTTCCTCACCGACCAGGACTTTCGGCGGCTGCTTGTCGACCTGGAGACGGGTCGAATCGACGAGAGCGCCTTCGAGCCCGGTCTGGCGGCGCTGCTGCAGGTGCCCTCCGAGGGGCTGATTGACGGTCTGATGGCGGCGGTGAGGCCAGATCAGGCGATGATCGACGCTGTCCGCGCCGCACGCGCCCAGGGCGTGCGCACGGCGCTCGTATCCAACTCCTGGGGTGTTCACCGCTATCCGCGCGAGCTCTTTGCAGAGATCTTCGACGGCCTTGTGATCTCGGGCGAGGTCGGCATCCGCAAGCCTGCGCCGGAGATGTACAGGCTCGGCGCAGAGCGCGCCGGGGTGGCGCCGGAGCACTGCGTATACGTGGACGACCTGCCCCACAACCTCGATCCCGCAGCCGCGCTCGGGATGGCGACCATCCACCACACCGACGCAGCTCAGACGATCCCGCAGCTCGAGCGCCTGCTGGGCGTGCGCCTGAACGGCGCAGATGCGCCAAGCACCTGAGGCGCAGGCCCGAGCCCGCTGTGGGGCGAGCAGGCGGCGCAGCCCTCTAGCGCGCCTTGGCGCGCCCGCGGCCGTAGAGCAGCTTGAAGAGGCGGCCGAGCAGCCGCGAGGTGGAGGCCTTGTAGGGGAACATGTGCGGCTCGCGCTTGGGCGCAAGCCGTGCCGTCACCACCCGCGACTGGACCGAGCAGTACTTGCGGATCCCGGCGGGGCCGTGGCGCTGGCCCAAGCCTGAGCACTTGTGCCCGCCCATCGGCAGCTCGAGCACGGTGTAGTTGATCAGCGCATCGTTCACATCCACAGCGCCCGCGTCGATGCGCCGCGCGATCTCTTCGCCGCGCCTGGCATCGCGGGTGAAGACCGAGGCGCCAAGGCCGTAGATGGACTCGTTGGCGAGGTGGATCGCCTCCTCGGCATCGCGCACCTTCATGATCGGCAGCACCGGCCCGAAGGTCTCCTCGCGCATGACCTTCATGGTGTGGTCCACGTCGACGATCACGGTCGGCTCATAGAAGCGCCCGCCGGAGTCGGTGCGCTCATGGCCGCCCGTCAGCACGCGGGCGCCCTTGTCGATGGCATCCTGTACGTGCTCGCGGATCACGTCGAGCTGCGGGGGAAAGGTGATCGCGCCGACCTCCACCGAGCCCGGCCCTTCCGGCCGCCCGACGCGCAGCGAGCCGATCTTCTCAGCGACCCGCCGCACGAACTCGTCGTATACGGGCGCCTCGACGTAGGCGCGCTCGATCGAGATGCAGGTCTGCCCTGCGTTCTGCATCGAGTAGTACGCGGCGACGTTGGCCGCCCGCTCGACGTCGGCGTCCGCGAGCACGATGATCGGGTCCTTGCCGCCCAGCTCCAGCGAGCAGGGGATCAGCCGCGCGCCGGCCGCCTGCGCGACCTTGCGTCCGGTGCGCGTCGAGCCGGTGAACATGATCATGTCGACCAGCTCGATCAGCGCCGCTCCCGTCTGCGCCCCGCCCGTCGCCACCTGCAGGACGTCCTCGGGCAACCCGCATTCGCGCATCCCCTCCGCCATCAGCAGCGAGGTGAAGGGCGTGAACGGGGAGGGCTTGAGGATCACCGCATTGCCCGCGGCAAGCGCCGGGATGCAGTCGCCGAAGGAGTTCGTCAGCGGGTAGTTCCAGGGGCCGATCACGCCGACTAAGCCGCGCGGCCGGTAGCTGATCTCAAGCTTCTTGCCCTTGACGAGGATCTGGCTGGAGGAGACGCGTTCCTCAGCCAGGTACTTCGGCGCCTTCTTGGCCCAGAAGCCGAAGGCGTTGGCGGCATAGAGGAGCTCGGCGAACTGCGCATCCTCATAGGTCTTGCCCGTCTCGCGCACGATCGTCTCGATGATCCGCTCGGAGTTGTCCATGACCCAGCGCTGCGCGCGCCGCAGGATCTCTCCGCGCCCCTCGAAGCCGAGCGCCTCCCACGGCCGCTGCGCTTGGCGCCCGCGCTCGGCCATCCGCTCAAGCTCCTGCGCGCCGATCTCCGCGACGGTGCCGATGACCTCGCCGGTCGCAGGGTTCTCAACAGTGATCGACCCCTCGGCATCGCTCTGGCCCCCGCCCTGCCCCCAGACCTGCTCCTGAGCGACGCTCCCGGCGCCGCCGGAGGCCTCGGGGGCGGTTGCGCTCGCCGGCGCGCCTGCTCGGAGATCGCCTTCGGAAGACTCGCGGGTATCCATGCTGGACCCTCCCTTGCGCTGCTGGTGGACGTTGACGCCTCGATGATAGACGCTAAGCGCCATCCTGCACATGAGCCGGCTCGAGCGCGCCAGCGCCACGATCGCCGTCGCCGCCCGCGGTCCCCTCGCGCAGCGGAGCAGCCGCCAGCACCGCCCGCGCGAGCGCAAGCCCCTCGATTGCTGCAATCACGTCGCTCGCCGCAGTCGCGGGCACGCTGAGCAGAGAGAAGCGCTCGAGCACAAGCACATCGGCGACCGCCTCGCCGTCAAGCCCGCAGGCCGCGCAGATCGCTGCCACCAACGCCGCCTCGTCGAAGCCGTGGTGGCGCCCGCCGCGCACTATCAGCCGCGCCTTCGGCTCGCCGGAGGGATGGCGCAGATGCGGCTTCTCGTGCCGCCGCGGGCGCGGGCGCAGCGTCGCGCGCGGCGCGTGGGCGCCGCTCGACCAGTCGGCGATCTCCATGCCGATGTGCCGTTCGATCGCGGCCAGGTCGCGACCCTGGCGAGGCTCGACGAAGGTGATGGCGCGACCGCTGCGCCCGATGCGCCCGGTCCTGCCGATGCGGTGCACGTAGATGTCCGGAGCGACCGGAACGTCGTAGTTGATCACATGCGTGACCGTGGAGATGTCAAGGCCGCGGGCGGCGACGTCGGTGGCCACCAGCAGCGGCAGCCGCCCGCTCTTGAAGGCGAGCATCACGCCGTCGCGCGACCCCTGGGTCATGTCGCCGTGCAGCGCGCGCACGTCGAGCCCCTGCGCGCGCAGCGTCTTGAAGAGCGCCTCGCAGCGCAGCTTCGTCCGCACGAAGACGATCGCCTGGCTTGGGCGCTCTGCGCGCAGCACCTCGACTAAGCGGCGTTCCTTCTCGCCCGCTGAGGCGGTCAGCTTGAACTGCTCAACGGTGTCGATCGTGAGCGTCGGCGCCTGCACGCGGACCGTCACCGGGTCGTAGAGATAGCGCTCGGCAAGGCGGCGGATCTCATCGGGGAGCGTCGCGGAGAAGAGCGCGCTCTGGCGGCCGTTGGGCGTTGCGCGCAAAATCCGCTCGACATCTTCCAGGAAGCCGAGGTCGAGCATCTCGTCTGCCTCGTCCAAGACGACGAAGCGCGCGTCGTGCAGCACCAGCGCGCCGCGGCCGATGAGGTCGAGGACGCGTCCGACCGTGCCGACGACCACCTGGGCGCCGGCGTGCAGCTGCGCTTCCTGGCCGCGGATCGGCGCGCCGCCGAACAGCGCCACCACGCTGACCCCCTTGCCCTTGCCGTAGGCGCGCAGCGCCTGCGTGACCTGGATGCACAGCTCGCGCGTGGGCGTCAGGACGAGCGCCTGGACCTCGGCGACGTCGGCATCTATGTATTCGATGATCGGCAGGCCGAAGGCCGCGGTCTTGCCGGTCCCGGTCTGCGCCTGCCCGATCACGTCCCTGCCGCCGAGCAGCGGCGGAATCGCCTCTTCCTGGATCGGCGTCGGCGTCTCGTAGCCCAGCTCAGAGAGCGCCGCAAGCGTCTGCTCGCGCAGGCCAAGCTCTGCAAAGGTCTTGCTCATCCCTACGAGCATACGGGCTCAGCTGCCTGCGGCTCGACGGCGAGTGCGCCGCTGCGGGTATCTTCCCTGCCATGCCAATCACGGTGGTCGGCTCAGTCGCCTTCGACGCGGTGCGCACTCCCTTCGCCTCCAGCGAGCGGATGCTCGGCGGCGCGGCGGTGCACTTCGCGCTTGCCGCCTCCTTCTTTGACAGGGTCGCGGTCGTGGGCTGCGTGGGCGATGACTTCGGCGATCGCGAGCTCGAGCTGCTGCGCAGCCGCGGAGTGGACGTCGGCGACATTGAGCGCGTGAGCGGCGGGGAGACCTTCTTCTGGCGCGGCGAGTACGGCTTTGACCTCTCCAGCCGCACCACCATCGAGACCCGGCTGGGCGTCTTCGCCGACTTCCAGCCGCGCCTCTCGGAGCGCACGCGCGCGGCCGACGTGCTGTTCCTGGCCAACATCCAGCCCGGCCTGCAGCGCGCCGTCCGCGCCCAGCTGCCCGCCGCGCGCTTTGTCGCGCTGGACTCGATGAACCTCTGGATCGGGACCGCTCAGGAGGAGCTGCGCGCGGCGATCGCGGAGGTCGACTGCGTGATCCTCAACGACTCGGAGCTGCGCGAACTGACCCGTCGCCCGAGCCTGCCCGCAGCAGCCCAGGAGGTCCTCGCGCTCGGCCCGCGAGCGGTCGTCGCCAAGCAGGGCGAGTACGGCGCGGCTCTGTTCACGGAGGAGGGCTTCTTCTCGCTGCCCGCCTACCCGCTGGAGAGCGTCGTCGATCCCACCGGCGCCGGCGACACCTTCGCGGGCGGGTTCATCGGCTACCTCGCCGCGCACCCTGCGCAGGAGATCGACGAGGCGCAGCTGCGCGCGGCGCTTGCCTGCGGAACCGCGCTCGCCTCCTTCAACGTCGAGCGGCTCGGCACCGAGCGCGTGCAGTGCCTGCGCGGCGAGGAGATCGCCGAGCGCATCGCCGCGCTGCAGCGCTTCACCAGCTTCAGCGTCGCCTCGCTGCCGCTGCGCGCCAGCCGCCGACAGCAGGCGGGCGGCGTCGGCGTGGCCGCAGGCGGCTGAGCTCCCAGCGCCACGCGAGGTGTGCGGCGGAGATGAGAGGATCGGCTAAATGAGCAGGCCCAGACCGACCGCCGTGCTCTCCGATCGCACGATCGTTGCGCTCGTGCAGTCCGGCCAGGTGCGCATCGAGCCCTTCGACCCCGCCCTCGTCCAGCCGGCAAGCGTGGACCTCCGCCTCGGCGACACCTTCCGGGTCTTCCACAACCACAAGATCACCGCGATCGACCTGCGCGCGCCGCTGCCGGAGATGACAGAGCAGATCCGCATCGGGCCGGAGGAGCCCTTTGTGATCCACCCTGGCGAGTTCTGCCTGGGCAGGACGCTCGAGCGCGTCGAGCTGCCCGCCGACATCGTCGCGCGCATCGAGGGCAAGTCGAGCCTCGGTCGCCTGGGGCTGATCGTGCACGCCACCGCGGGCTTCTGCGACCCGGGCTGGCGGGGAACGCTCACGCTGGAGCTCAACAACCTCACCCGCGTTCCGATCCGCCTCTACGCAGGACTGCCGATCGCCCAGCTCTCCTTCATGGCGCTCGACGCCCCCGCGCAGCGCCCCTACGGCCACGCCGAGCTGGGCAGCCACTACCAGGACCAGCAGGAGGCGACCGAGAGCCGCTACGGCGCGCCGCCCACGGCGGGCGCCGACGCGGGGGGCTCGTCGCCGCGGCAGGCAGGCGCCGGCGCTGCGCCGCGAAGCTGAAGGTCCGCCGGCGCGCCTGTCGCATAATCAAGCTATAAGGGTCGCCGGGCCGATAATCGTGGCCGGGTGGGATCGCGAATAGAAAGGAGCAGTGGCGATGACAACGATCGCAGCGCAGCCGCACAGCGGCGAGGCCGTTGACGCGGGTCGTCGGGAGACGCTCACGGTCATCGACAATCGCACCGGCAAGAGCTATGAGCTGCCGATCAGCGAAGGGACGATCCGCGGTCTCGACCTGCGCCAGATCAAGCGCGAGGAGGAGGACTTCGGGCTGATGGCCTACGACCCAGGCTACGCAAACGTCGCAGCGTGCAAGTCCGCGATCACCTATCTGGACGGAGACCGGGGCATCCTCCAGTACCGGGGCTATCCGATCGAGCAGCTTGCCGAGCGCTCGACCTTTCTGGAGGTTGCCTATCTGCTGATCCACGGCGAGCTGCCCGGGCGAGCTGAGCTGGAGGCCTGGTCGCACGAGGTCACGATCCACACCTTCGTGCATGAGAACGTGAAGGGGTTCATGCAGGGCTTCCGCCACGACGCGCACCCGATGGGCATGCTGCTCGGCGCGGTGGGCGCCCTCTCGACCTTCTACCCGGACGCCAAGGCGATCGACGATCCGGAGGTCCGCTATCTGCAGACGATCCGCCTGATCGCGAAGATGCCCACGCTTGCGGCCTTCGCCTTCCGCCACTCACGCGGCCAGCCCTACGTCTACCCCGACAACGAGCTCTCCTACCCGGGCAACTTCCTCTCGATGATGTACAAGATGAGCGAGCTGCGCTACGAGCCCGACCCACGTCTGGAACGGGCCCTGGACGTGCTCTTCATCCTCCATGCCGACCACGAGCAGAACTGCTCAACCAGCGCGGTGCGCGGCGTGGGCTCCTCGCGCGTGGATCCCTACTCGGCGATCGCAGGCGGCATCGCGGCGCTCTACGGCCCCCTGCACGGCGGCGCCAACGAGGCCGTGCTGCGGATGCTCGCGCGCATCGAGCGCAAGGAGAACATCCCCGACTTCCTCAAGGGCGTGGAGGAGGGCAAGGAGCGCCTGATGGGATTCGGGCATCGCGTCTACAGGAACTACGACCCGCGCGCCAAGATCATCAAGCGCGCGGCTGAAGACGTCTTCGAGGTCACGGGCGCGCGCAACCCCCGGCTCGACATCGCGCTCGAGCTCGAGCGCATCGCGCTGGAGGACGAGTACTTCATCTCGCGCAAGCTCTACCCGAACGTGGACTTCTACTCGGGGCTGATCTACGAGTCGCTCGGCCTGCCGGTGGAGATGTTCCCGGTGATGTTCGCGATCGGCCGCACCGCGGGCTGGGTCGCCAACTGGCTCGAGCAGGTCGGCGACCACGAGCAGCGCATCGCCCGCCCGCGCCAGATCTACACGGGCGCGCGCGACCGCGACTACGTCCCGATCGAGGAGCGGCCGTAGGGTGCGCCGCAGACGGCGCCAGCGGCCTGCTGTCGCTGGCGCCCACCCCAGCGGGTACGGTGCGCGCGACTACTCGAGCACGAAGCTGATCTTGAGCGTGGTGCGGTACTCGACGATCTGGGCACCCTCGACCTTGACGGTCTGCTGAGCGACCCACGCGCCCTTGATGCCGCGCAGGGTCTGGCTGGCCTTGGCGATCCCCTGGCGGATCGCGTCCTCGAAGCTCTCACTGGAGGATGAGGTGATCTCGGTGACCTTTGCTACTGCCATGGCTCCTCGCTTTCGCTCGTGTTTGGAAGCCTGAATTCTCGGCGCACAGGAGCGCGCCGCCATCGGCGCGAGGCACGGTGTGCAATCGGGTCTACTACGGATGAGAGATCCCTCGCCGCGGGCTACTGTCGCCGATCCCCACGCCGAGCGCATCAAGCGCCCACAGCGCGCGCGCCCGATCGCCGGGGAGCGGATCGGCCAGACGCAGGCGCACGCCGTTCTCGGCCAGCCAGCGGCGCTCGGCCCGCCAGCCAGGGCGCACCGACTCAACCAGCGCCCAGAAGCGCGGGGAGTGGTCGTGGACTGCCAGGTGGCAGACCTCGTGATGGACGACATATTCGAGAATCCGCTCGGGGGCCAGCAGCAGCCGCCAGTTGAAGCTCATCGCCCCCTCGCGCGAGCAGGAGGCCCAGCGCGAGCGCTGGGAGCGGATCGAGAGCCCGGTATAGGAGAGGCCGAGGCGGGCGCACGCGCGCTCCAGCCGCGGCGCGATCTCCGCCCGCGCCGCACGCCGGTAGCAGCGCTCGACCGCCGCGCGCGCGCCCTCGGCGGGCACCAGCAGCAGCGCGCGGTCGCGGTCGATCCTGGCAACACGCCGCCCCTCCTGCGCGACGATCTCCAGACGTCGATCCAGCAAGGGCAGCGTTCCATCGGCGCCGGGCAGCTGAGCGCTGAGGCGTCTGGCCGCCGCGACGCGCGGCGCGATCCAGTGCGCGAGCTCCGCCACCGCCTGGGCCCCCGCGCGCGCGGGGGCGCGGCTGGGGAGCGTCACGACCACCTCGCCATCTGGGAGCACGCGAACGCTCACCCGCCGCGCCCGGGCGGAGCGCCTGATCGTGTAGCTGCCGATCGCCGCGCGCAGCTGCCTTGCCTGGCCCATCGGCCGTAGGCTACGCCAGCGCGCGGTCGCCGATCCGCGCCTGCCCGCAGCCGCCCTCGCTCAGGCCTCCGGCGGGCGTCTGCCCCCCGGCAGCGCCTGCCTGCTCCCAGGGGCGTGCGAGCTTCAGCGCGCTCAGGATCGCGCGCGTGGCGGGAGAGCGGTTGAGCGTGTAGAAGTGGATCCCCGGCGCGCCTGCGGCAAGCAGCTGTGCGCACTGCAGCGTGGCGTATGCGACGCCGAAGTCAAGCACGGCCTCGGGCTGCTCGGCGCGCGCCTGCAGCTCGCGGTGAAGCTCCTCGGGTATGCGCGCGCCGCAGAGCGCGGCCATGCGCTCGATCTGACCCACCTGGGTGATCGGCATCACGCCCGGGATGATCGGCACGGTGATGCCCGCAGCGCGGGCGCGCGCCAGAAAGTCGAAGTAGGCCGCGTTGTCGAAGAAGAGCTGGGTGATCAGAAACTCCGCGCCGGCCGCCACCTTCTCGGCCAGGTGCGCGATGTCCGCCTCTGCGCTCTCCGCGTCGATGTGGGTCTCTGGAAAGCAGGCCGCACCGACCGCGAAGGCGTACTCCGAGCGCGCCAGCGCAACCAGCTCGCTGGCGTGCTCAAGGCCGCCTGGGACGGGCACAAAGCGCCCCTGCCCGCCCGGCGGGTCACCGCGCAGGGCAAGCACGTTCTCGATCCCTGTGCGCGCCATTTCCTCCAGCACGGCGCGCAGCTCCTCGACGGTCGCTCCCACGCAGGTCAGATGCGCCATCGCCTCCAGGCCGTGCTCGCGCTTGATCTGGCTGACGATCGCAAGCGTGCGCTCGCGCGTGCTGCCGCCCGCTCCATACGTGACCGAGACGAAGGCCGGCGCCAACGGCACGAGCGCCGCGAGCGCCTCCCTCAGATTCTGCTCGCCGGCCTCGGTCTTGGGGGGAAAGAACTCGAAGGAGAAGGCCGGCGGGCCGCCCGACCGCGCACGCTCTGCGAGCAGCTCGCTGATCCGCATCGTCTCAAGAGACTAACACGACCGTGTCAAGGTTCGGCGAGCGGACCGCCGCCTGCCCGCGCCCGCCAGCGATCCGGGTCGCTGCCGACCTGCTCGATGGCGCCGAGCTGCTGCAGGTGGGCCAGATAGCAGAGGACCTTCGAGAGCAGCCAGTGGGCGTTCAGCTCCGAGAGCCCCTGCCCGTAGATGCGAGGGACGATCTCATACGCGGAGAGCGCCTCGTCGGCGATCGCCGCCTGCAGCGCTGCCAGCCGCTCGTGCACCAGCTCCCGCGAGGCGCGAATGTGGGCGCCGACATCGCTGAAGGTGCGCCCGTGGCCGGCCAGGCACAGGCGCGCATCGAGCGCCTGCACGCGGTCGAGCGAGGAGAGGTATTCGCCCACGGGGTCCGGCGTGTAGCCGTAGTCGAAGTAGAGCGAGACGCGCCCCAGCACGTGGTCGCCGGAGATCAACAGCCGATGCTCAGGCTGATGCAGACAGACATGCGAGGGCGCATGGCCCGGCGTCTCATAGGTGACGAAGGCGCCGAGGTCGGTCTCGATCTCCGTTCCCTCACGCAGCGGCCGATCCGGCTCGGGAACGGGGAACACGTCGAAGCGCTCGGCGCGGCGCTGCTCCGCATAGCGGCGCAGCGCCGACTCGGGCACGCCGCTCTGGCGGGCGACCTCCAGCTGGCGGTCGAGCAGCGCCTGGGGGTCGGCGAGCATGCGCCGCAGATGCTCGTGTCTCTCGTGCATCAGCATCTCGCACCCGGTCGCTTCGATGATCGCCCCGGCCGCGCCGCAGTGATCGAGATGCGCGTGGGTGCAGACGATCAGGCGCACTTCCGAGAGCGCGAGGCCGCACATCGCAAGCGCCCGCTCAAGCTCGGCAAGCGAGCGCTCCGCGTACATCCCCGTGTCGAACAGGATCAGCCCGCCGGCGCCGCGCACCGCCCAGGCGTTGCAGTGTGGCACGCCCGGGAAGGGCAGGGGCAGCCGCAGCCGGTAGACGCCCGGCTGCACCCGTTCGCCGCGGCCGCGCTCAGCGCGTGCGCGCATCCGGTTGGCGGCGGGCTCGTGCGCCCGGCCGCGTGCGCTCTGCTGCTTGCTGCTCACGGTCGCTGAGCGTAGCGCCTCCGCGGACCACTGCAGCGCCCGCTACCTTCTGTGCGATGCGCCGCACGAAGATAGTCGCAACGATCGGCCCCGCCTCGCGCGACCCCCAGGTGCTGCGCCGGATGATCGAGGCGGGCATGGATGTGGCCCGTATCAACTACTCGCACGGCACGCTCTCCGACCATGAACAGACCGCTCAGCGCATCCGCGACGCCGCCGGCGCGGTCGGACACCCGGTGGCGATCCTGCAGGACCTGCCGGGCCCCAAGCTCCGCATCGGGCCGCTCGCCGAGGACGTGCTCGAGCTCAAGGCCGGCGACCGCATCACCTTCGCCTGCGGCGACCACGACTTTGCGGGCAGCGCTGCCCGCATGTCGATCTCCTGGGGCGGGCTGGTCGACGACCTGGAGGAGGGCTCCGTCTTCTACATGGCCGACGGGGCGGTGCGCCTGCGCGTCACGGCGGTGCGCGCGACCGCCGGGGAGATCGACGCGGAGGTCGAGGTGGGAGGCTCTGTGGCCTCGCGCAGCGGCGTCAACATCCCCGGCCCGATCGACACGCTCCCCGCCGTCCCCGAGGAGGATCTGGCAAAGCTTCGCCACGGCGAATCGATCGGCGTGGACATGGTCGCCCTCTCCTTCGTCAATCGGCCCGAGGACGTCGAGCTCGTGCGTCGCCACACGCGCCTGCCGCTGATCGCCAAGATGGAGCGCCCGGAAGCGGTCGCGCGCGCTGAGGAGATCCTGCGCGTCGCCGACTGCGTGATGGTCGCGCGCGGCGACCTCGGCATCGAGCTGCCGATCGAGCGCGTTCCGATCGTCCAAAAGCAGCTCCTGCGCCTGGCCGGCGAGCGCGCGCGCCCCTCGATCACCGCTACCCAGATGCTTGACTCGATGGTCACCTCCTCGCGCCCCACGCGCGCGGAGGTCGCCGATGTCGCCAATGCGATCCTGGACGGCACCGACGCGGTGATGCTCTCGCAGGAGACCGCGATCGGCGCCTACCCGGTCGAGGCGGTCGCGATGATGGCGGCGGTCGCCGAGCAGACCGAGCAGATCGCAAGCTATGAGCACTGGAACCAGCATCGCGTTCGACGCACCACCCGCGACCCCGCCTACACGGTCGCCCATTCCGCCTGCGTGGCGGCGCGCGAGCTGGGGCTGGCGGCGATCGTGGTGCCGACGCTCTCCGGGCGCTCAGCGCGCCTGGTCTCCGCACATCGCCCGACCGTCCCGATCTATGCGCTCTCACCCGGGCGCGAGACGGTGCGCCGCTGCATGCTGATGTGGGGCGTCCAGCCGGCGCCGATGCGCCGCCACGAGACCACCGAGGGCCTGATCGCGGAGGCCGCCAGGCGGGTGCTTGAGCTGGGCTGGTGCGAGCGCGGCCAGCGCGTCGGGATCACCGCCGGCCTTCCCTCCGGCCGCCCGGGCACCACCAGCCTGCTGCAGATCCAGGTGCTCTAGCTGCCGCGCGGGCGCTGCCCCGCAGCCGCCGCTCAGGCGCCGCTGCCGCGCAGCTCAAAGGCCTGAGCGCCAAAGTGCAGAGCCTCCAGCCGCCCCAGCTCGGTTACCGGGGGCTCGCCATAGATCCACTCGCGGGCAATCCGATGCCAGTTGGCGCGCGGGCGCAGCTGGGCGAGCACCGCCAGCGTCAGCATCTCCATCCGCCTGCCGAAGATGTGCTCAGGGCGCATCGTCTGGTGGCGCATCTCTCCGAAGTAGCTCGAGCGCGGGTCGGCGCTCTCGATCATCACTTCGGTCGCCACCGCAGGCGTCAGCTGCACCTCTTCGTCGGCGACCGTGTACCACCAGGTGCCGTTGGCGATGAACTCCAGCAGACGCCCCGGGTCGACCTGGTCTGGCTCGGGCAGAAAGCCGCCCTTGGCAAGCAGCGCGTGCAGCGCCTTGGCGTCGCGCTCGATCACCGCGCGCTGAGCGGCCAGCTCGAGCTCGATCGCCGCGGCATCGATGCGCTTGAAGAGCCCGAAGTCAAGGAAGGCGAGGCGCTCGACTGCGCGATCGCCCCCGCCTGCGCCGCTCTCATCGAGCAGCATGAAGTTGCCCGGGTGCGGATCGCCTGAGAACTGGTGCAGTCGGTACATGCAGCCCAGATAGAAGCGGAAGATCATCTCGCCGATGCGGTCGCGCTCGGCCTGGGGCAGATCCTTCAGCTCCTCGAAGCGCCGCCCGCGCACAAGCTCGGTCACAAGCACGCGCTCGCGCGAGAGGCTCGTGACCACGGCGGGGATGTAGACGAACGGATGACCCGCGAAGATGCGCCCGAGCGCGCGCTGGTTCTGGGCCTCCAGCTCATAGTCGAGCTCCTCGCTGATGCGGCTGCGCACCTCTGCGGCAAGCGCGCGCGCATCGAGTCGGGGGGTGAGCGCCTTCAGCAGGCGCATGATCACCTCGAGGTTCTGGAGGTCCGCACGCACCGCCGCCGCGACGCCCGGGTACTGGACCTTGACGGCCACCTCACGCCCGTCGGAGCGCAGCTGCGCGCGATATACCTGGCCGATCGACGCCGCCGCGATCGGCTCCTCGTCGAGCTCCGCGAAGATCGCGCTCAGCGGCTCCTCAAGCTCCTCCTCGATTACACGGCGCATCTGTCGGAAGGGAACCGTGGGGGCGGCGTCGCGCAGCTTGGCGAGCTCGCGCTGGAACTCCTCGCGGTACTCCTCGGGCACCAGCCCGACGTCGAGGAACGACATCACCTGCCCGATCTTCATCGCCGCCCCCTTCATGCGCCCGAGCGCTGCGACGATCTGCCTGGCGGTCTCGATCTGGCGGCGTGCGAGCGCCGCCTCAGCGGCCTCCTCGCTGCGCGCTACGTTTGCCGCACGCGTCCCCAGCTGCTTGACCGCCTCGCCCGCGGCAAGGCGGCCGACGGTCGCAGTGCGGCGCACACGGGAGGTGGGTATCTTCTCGCCGCGCGCCACACCTGGATTCTAGGCGTGCCGGGCGCCCGGGCGCGCCTGATGAGCCTCCACCTGCGAGCCGGGCAGGATGTCGTCGGCGCCATCCTCCCAGCGCACCCACGCCTTGTGGCCCCCGTCGTAGTCGTCCGCGAGCAGGATCAGCGTCGCCGAGCGCCCAAGCGCCCTGCAGGGTCGCGGCTGCTCCTCCTCGAGCCCCCGCCAGGCGCGGATGAAGGGGTTGCGATCCCACTCTTGCGCGACGGTCGTGGCATCGGCGTGGCCGGGATAGATGACGGTCTGCGGGTCGAGCCCCATCAGCACCTCCATGATCGAGCGCTTGAGCTCTGCAAAGGTCGTGTGGCCGGGTGCGTGCACGCCGCCGACCGAGCCGCGGAAGAGCGTGTCGCCCGTGAACAGCGCCGCGGGCCCGCCCGCGTCGGTGTCGCGCACCAGAAAGGAGAGCATGCCCGCGGTGTGGCCGGGCGTGGGCAGGGCCTCAACCGCGAGCGCCCCCACCTGAAGCGCGGCGCCGGGCTCGAGCACGCCGCTGACCGGCACGCCCGCATCGAGCATCCCGCGCTCCTTCTCGCCGATCAGCACGGAGAGCTGCGGCCAGCGCTCGAGCAGGGCGCCGACCTCCTGCACATGGTCGAAGTGGTGGTGGGTCAAGAGGACGTGGCTGGGGTTCACGTGCAGGCGCTCCGCGGCGGCGATCAGCGGCGCGACCGGCCCGCCGGCGTCGATGAAGATCGCCGCCGCCCCCTCGCCGCCCGCAAGGCCGGCGGCAAGCAGGTAGGTGTTGGAGAGGAAGCGGGGATGCAGCGAGCGCTCGATCAGCATTGCAGCAGATACTCTTGCGCAAACGGCCCCGGCCTGCAGCAGAAAGAGCAATGCGCTACCTGCACACCTGCTATCGCATCACCGACATCGAGCGCTCGATCGCCTTCTATGAGGCGCTTGGCATGCGCGAGGTCGGGAGGGTGCCGATCCGCGAGGAGGCGATCAACGTCTTTCTCGGCTATCCGGAGAGCGAAGCGGAGCCGCGACTGGAGCTGACCTACAACTTCGGCGTCGATCACTATGAGCTGGGCAGCGGCTACGGGCACATCGCGCTCGGCTGCGAGGATCTGGAGGCGACCCTGCAGCGCCTGGCCGCGCTGGGGATCGAGCCCGAGCGCCCGCCCTACTCGATCCGCGCGGGCGGCTCGCGCCTCTGCTTCGTGCGCGACCCGGACGGCTACCGCATCGAGCTGATCGAGCGGCGCGACTCCCGCTGAGGCGCACGCGATCGCGCTAGATTGAGGGTCGGGACGCGATGGACGATCGCACTGGCAAGGTTGCAAAGAACCTCGAGCGCTTCGTGCAGGCGCTTGCCCAGCACGAGCGCGAGAACCCCACCCACAACGCCTACGGAATCGGGCTCTCCTACTTCGACATCGAGCGCCTGGGCTTCGAGGAGGGTGAGGAGATCCTGCCCGGGATCACGATTCAGGTCGACGGCGGGGTGAGCGGCAACTTCCGCATCCTCTGCGACGGCGAGCACGAGGAGGACCAGGAGGAGGAGCGCTCCCGCCAGGAAGTGATCCTCGCGGTGGTGGTACCGCAGCAGCCGCTCGTGGCTCCCGCGCGCAGGCGCGAAGAGCAGCCCGACGTCGAGTAGCGCCCGCGGCCGCTAGGGCGCCGGCGAGCGCGCGCCTCGCTCGATCCTTACGCGCTCTGTGATCTGAGCGAGCAGGCGCTCGATCGTCGGAGCAGCGATGCGATGGCGTGCGGCGGCGCGCAGCACCGCGCCGGGTATGGCATCCAGCTCGGGCTCACGCCCCGCCGCGATGTCGCGCTGCATCGAGCTGCCGAGTGTCGGATGGGCGCGCTCGAGCTCCGCCAGCGCCTCCGAAGCTTCGATCTGAGCGCCTTCGGCGCGCGCCACAGCGGCCGCCTCCGCAAGCGCGGCCTTGAGGTCGTCGAAGAGCTCGGGAGTGCTGCGGATCTCGCCGAGGCGCTTGTCGTAGGCGCTCGTCACGCAGGCGAGCGCATTGAGGCGCACAAGCTTCGACCACATAACCTGTGCCTCGCTCTCGCGCACCACCGTCGGAGCGCCCGCACGTGAGAGCAGGGCGGCGAGCTCCCGCATCGGCCCCTGCTGCGCCGGCGCGAAGCTGGCCATCTCGATGCGCAGGAAGGGGCTGCTCTGGACGATCAGGCCCGGCTGCGGCCGGTCGGACTCGACCCGGATGCTCCCCGCGAGCACGCGCTCGGCTCCGAAGCGCTCGCGCAGCAGATCGAGATGGTCCAGCCCGTTGAGCAGCGGCAGGATCAGCGCAGGCGCAGCCGCGATGCGACCGAGCGCAGCCCGCAGCCCGGTCGCCTTGGTTGCGATGATCAGCGCGTCAACCTCCTCCTCCAGCCGCGCCGCAACGGCCGGGTTGACGGTGAAGTCTCCAAACAGCGCGCTGTGCAGCTGCAGGCCCTCGGCGGCGATCTTGGCCGCTGTGCGCTCGCGCGCAACCAGCGCCACCGGCTCGCCGCTGCGTGCAAGCAGCGCCGCCAAGAGGCCGCCGACGCCGCCGGGCCCGAGCACCGCAATCCTCATCTGTCCAGCTCCCACAGCGCGCTCATCGCGCCGATCATGACAGCGGCGGGACCTTGAGCAGCACACCCGGATTCATCACCCAGCGCGGGTCAAGCGCCGACTTTGCCCCCGCGATCGCGGCCGCGAAGGGCTCAGGCCGCTCGCGCCCATACCAGGGCATGTGGTCGCGCCCGACCGCATGGTGGTGGGTGATCGTGCCCCCCGCAGCGAGGATCGCCTCCGAGATCGCGCTCTTGAGCTCCTGCCAGAGCGTGTGCTCCTCGCCGCGCGCGACCGGGGCGATCACGGTGTAGTAAGGGGCTGCGCCGTCGCGATAGGCGTGGGTGAGACGCGCGCTCAGGCGCAGATCGCGCTCGCGCACGCCCCTGCCCTCGAGCACGCGCAGCGCCGCCCCGCGCACTTCGTTGTCGAGCGCCGCCAGGCGCTCCCAGGTGACGGCGGTCTCGAAAGTCTCCGTGAAGACGCCGCAGGCGACCATCGCGTCGCGCAGATAAGGGGCGCCGAGAAAGGCCTCCCGCCAGCCCGCCTCGCCCGCCTCGCGCGCCCCGGCACCCGCGTCGGCGCTGGGTTGCGAGCGCTCCTGGAAGCGTGCCTCGCCCCGCAGCGCGCCGCCGTGCTGCGCGCAGATCGCAAGCGCGCGGTCCATCGCTGCGGCGAGCGCGCCGCGCGCTACCTGCGCTCCGGCTGGGGACTCGAACGCCAGCAGCAGCAGCGCGCGCCGCTCCCCCTCCGCGAGGGCGAGCGCCGCCTCATGCTCGTCAAGCAGGCGGCAGTTTGCGGGCTGCAGATCCTCCTGCAGCAGCGCCGCGATGCAGTGGGCGCCAAGCTCGAAGCGCTCGAAGGAGACGGTGGCGCGCACGATCGTGCGAGGGCGCCGACGCACGCGCACCCACGCCTCCGTGATCACCCCCAGCGCACCCTCCGAGCCGGCCATCAGCCGCAGCGGGTCGATCCCGGCTCCGCTCGCGGGCAGCCGCGTGGTCGCGACCATGCCGGCGGGCGTCGCCATCCGCAGCGCCTCGAGCTGGTCCTCGATGTGGGTCTGGCCGGTGGCAAAGTGCCCGGCGGCGCGAGTGGCGATCCAGCCGCCAAGCGTCGAGAGCGCAAACGACTGCGGGTAATGGCGAAGCGTGAAGCCGCTGCGGCCAAGCGCCGCCTCGAGCTGCGGGCCGCTGCTGCCCGCCCCCAGCCGCGCTGCGGCAGAGACCGTGTCGAGCTCGTAGAGCCCGGAGAGCCGCGAGAGGTCGATGCAGAGCGCGCCCGCATAGCCGGCGGGGAGCTGCGGGCGCACGCCGCCCACCACGCTCGTGCCGCCGCCGTAGGGGATGGCGGCGATGCGCTCCTCTGCGCACCAGGCGAGCAGCGCTTGCACCTGATCCTCGCTGCGGGGATAGGCAACGAGGTCGGGGGCGGCGGCAAAGCGTCCATAGAAGCCCTCGACGACGTCGGCGTAGGAGCTGCCGTGAGCGTGGCGCGCCCGCTCGTAGTGGGAGCTCGTGCAGAGCTCAGCCAGCGCTCGCGGCGCGCTGAGGCGCACCGCAGGCAGCCGCAGCTGCTCAAGCGCGGCGGGCGCGCGCGGCTCCTGGAAGGGAACCTGCAGGCGTGCTTCAAGCGATCTGGCCAGCGCGGCCAGCTGGGCGCTGGTCGGCTGCTCGTCCTCATAGCCCCAGCCCCAATGCTTGCGGCGGCGCTGAGCGTGCTCGCCGCCCGCAGCCGATGGCGCTGCGGGTGACGGATGCTGCTCAGCCTCGGAGCTTGCGCCCACGCTGCAAGGCTAGCCTTTGATCAGGATGCCAGCAGGCACAGAGCAGACGCAAGGCAGAGCGCCGCGGATTCTCGCGCGGGGGCCCTGGCGCAGCGACCAGGTCATCAGCCGCTGGGCTGAAGAGCCCTTCGAGCCCACCGCATCGCAGAGCGCGCTTGCCGATCAGGCGATCGCTCGCCTGCGCGCCCAGGGCTCGCCGAGCCACGACGGGCTGGCGGGCCGCCTGCGTGATCACCGCGCCAGCGCCGAGCGGCTGGAGCTCCACCTGCAGCCGATGCGCTGGTCGCTGCGTCTGATCCGCGACGACGCCGCGCGCGCGATCGCAGCGCTCTGCGTCACCCGCGCTGCGGACGGTCGCTGGCTGGCCGGTCGCCGGGCGGGGTGGGTTGCAAGCTGGCCCGGCCGCTGGACGCTCGGCGCGGGCGGCTCGGTCGATCTCGGCGAGAACCCTGCGCACACGCTCGCCCGCGAGCTGCGCGAGGAGTGGCACGTGACCCCGGAGCGCCTCAGCGGCGAGGCGCTCGTCGAACTGCCCCAGCGGCTGGTGATGTTCATCGGGCTGGCCTGGCTGCCGCCGGGCGCGGAGGCCGAAGTCCGGCCCGACGCCGAGCACGATCTCTTCGCCTGGTGGCCTGCCGACATCGACCGCTGGCCGCAGGAGGCCGGCGAGAGCGTGCGGATGATGGCGCAGATGCTCGCCTGATGCGCAGCCCCGCCGACATCTTTCTAGCGCTCAAGTGGACCTCTTTTGCACACTCCTGCGTCTACACCGCGCTCCTGCTCTGCGCCTTCGCAGCCGGCAAGCCCGAACCGGCGACCTTCGTCCTCGGCCTCACCCACGGGCTGCTGTGGATCTTCATGTCGCTGGCCTGTCTTGCCGGAGCGCGGGCGCGCATCGTCTCCTTCCGGCTTGCCGTGGCGGTCGCGGTGCTAGGCGGCCTCGGTCCCTTCTTCGGCTCCTATGAGTTCATCCGCGAGTCACGAGAGCGCGTGGCGCTCGCTCAGCGATGAAGCGCACCGACTCTGTGTGCAAAGGGTTAAGAGTGCCGACAATTGTGTCTTGTCGGAGGCCCTCGAGGGGCCGGGACGCTAGAGTGCACAGCTGAGCTCATGGCCGCAAGCACCACGATCGAGGTCCGCATGCCCGAGATGGGTGAGTCGGTGACCGAGGGCACGGTGCTGCAGTGGCACAAGCGCGAGGGCGAGGAGGTGCGCGCCGATGAGACGATCGTTGAGATCTCCACCGACAAGGTCGACGCGGAGGTCCCGGCCCCCGCAAGCGGCACGCTGACGAAGATCCACGCGCCCGTCGGAGAGACGATCGAGGTCGGCTCGCTGCTCGCGGAGATCGCGCCCGGCGGCAATGGCGCCCGCAGCCAGGCGGGCATCGCAACGGCCCACGACGGCGCCGAGGCCCTCGGCACGCCGGCGGCGCAGGCGCTCCCAACCGACGCTGCGAGCAAGGCCCCCGCCGGCAACGGCGAGGCGCAGGGCACCGGCGCCGCTGCACCTTCCACAGCGAGCGCTGCCGAGGCTCTCATCGACGTCCTCACGCCCGCCGCGGGCGAGTCTGTGAGCGAGGGGACGATCCTCGAATGGCGCTTCAAGGTCGGTGAGACGGTGCGCGAGGGCGAGACGATAGTTGACATCTCCACCGACAAGGTCGACCTCGAGCTGCCCGCGCCCGCCGGCGGAGCGCTTGCCGAGATCATCGCCCCCGCTGGAGCGACGGTCGGCGTCGGCGAGGTGATCGCGCGCATCGCGACCTCCGCGGGCGCCACTGCGGGCGCCGGCACGCCCGCCGGCGAGGGAGGCGCCTCTGCGCAGGCTGGCCCCGCAGCGGCCGCCGGCGCAACGGCGGCGCCCCTCCCAGCGCCGCCAGAGAGCGCCGCTGGCGCTCCGATCACCCCCGTCGCAGCACGCCTGGCGCAGGCCAGCGGCGTGGATCCGCGCGCGCTCTCCGGCAGCGGGCCACGCGGTCGCATCCTCAAGGCCGACGTCCTGGCAGCGGCGGGCGCCCCCGCGCAGCCGCTCGCCGCGCCCGCGCCAGGCCCCGCCGTCGACGGCGCTCGGCCGAGCGCCGCCACAGCTGCCTCAGAGAGCCAGTCGGAGTCAGAGCCGCTGCGCGGCTCCGCAGCAGCGCTTGCTCGCTACATGGAGGCATCGCGTGAGCTGCCTACCGCAACAAGCTTCCGCACGCTCACCGTGACCATGCTCGACGCGCGTCGCGGCGAGCTCAAGGAGGCAGGCCACAAGGTCTCATTCACGCACCTGATCGCGTATGCGATCGTCCGTGCTGCGGTGCAGATGCCGGAGATGGCGCGGCACTTTGGCATGGTCGACGGCGTGCCGCATCGCATCGACGATCACGCCGTCAACCTCGGCATCGCGGTCGATGTCGAGCAGCGCGAAGGCTCGCGCACGCTGATGGTCCCGGTGATCCGCGACGCGGGCCGCATGGACTTCACGGCCTTTGTCCGTGCCTATGACGAGCTGATCGAGAAGGCGCGGCTGGGCAAGCTGATGCCGGACGACCTCCAGGGCGCAAACATCACGCTGACCAACCCCGGGGGCATCGGCACCGTCGCCTCCGTCCCCCGCCTGATGCCCGGTCAGGGAACGATCATCGCGACCGGCGCGATCGGATATCCCCCCGGCTTCTCCAGCGAGGTCGCGCAGGCAATCGGCGCGCAGAAGGTCATGACGATGACCTCGACCTACGATCACCGGATCATTCAGGGCGCGCAGTCCGGGCGCTTCCTGGCGCTGATCGAGGAGCATCTGCAGGGCGGCCACTCCTTCTACGACGGCGTCTTTGCGGCGCTCAACGTTGCGGTCGGCCCCCCGCCTGAGACCCACCCGAAGGCCCCACCGGCGGCCGGCGCGCCCGCGCCCACAGCCGTGGGGGCGAGCGGCCCGGAGGCTGTCGACCGCGAGCTGCTGCGGGGCGTGAGCGCCGCAACCGCGCTGCTGAAGGCCTACCGCACACACGGACACCTTGCCGCTCATCTTGACCCGCTGGGGCTCGAGCCCGAGGGCGATCCCGCGCTCGACCCCGCCTACGTCGGGCTGACGCCGGAGCTGATGGCGCGAATTCCGGCGGAGCTGCTTGAGACCTACGTGCCCGGGACGACCCTCACCGAGGCCCTCCCCCATCTGCGCGAGACCTACTGCGGGACGATCGCCTACGAGATCGAGCACATCGCCTCCCACCGCCAGCGCTCCTGGCTGCGCGAGAAGATCGAGTCAGGCGCCTTCCGCGGCGCGCTCGGCACGGAGGAGAAGGTGGCGCTGCTCAAGCGCCTGATCGAGGTCGACGCGCTCGAGCGCTTCATGCACAAGGCCTACCTGGGCCAGCACCAGTTCTCGATCGAGGGGCTCGACATGACCGTGCCGATGCTCGACGAGCTGATCAAGCTCGCCGCGCGCGCGGGCTCGCGCAAGGTGGTGGTCGGAATGGCCCACCGCGGGCGCCTGAACGTGCTCGCGCACAACGTCGGCCGCCCCTACGACACGATCTTCGCGGAGTTCGAGGGCGCCTCCTCGATCGAGGCCGATGCGCTGGAGGCGGTCACGACGATCCCCCAGGGCGGGACGGGCGACGTCAAGTACCACCTGGGCAGCCGCGGCGACTACGTGCTGCCGGACGGCGGCACGATCCGCGTCGAGCTGGAGTCCAACCCCAGCCACCTGGAGTACGTCCACCCGGTCGTGCTCGGGGCCACACGCGCCGCGCAGACGATCCGCGAGGGCGCTCACGCCCGCCAGGACACCGATGCGGCGATCCCGATCGTGATCCACGGCGACGCCTCCTTCCCGGCGCAGGGAGTCGTCGCGGAGTCGCTCAACCTCCAGTCGCTCGACGGCTACAAGGTCGGCGGCGCAATCCACATCATCACCAACAACCAGGTCGGCTTCACGACCGACTCCGACGACGCGCGCTCGACCCACTGGGCCTCAGACCTCGCGAAGGGCTTTGACGTGCCGATCATCCACGTCAACGCCGACGACGTCGCCGCCTGCATCGCGGCGGTTCGACTGGCGTTCGCCTTTCGCGAGGAGTTCGGCCATGACGTCCTGATCGACCTGATCGGCTATCGCCGCTACGGCCACAACGAGTCCGACGAGCCCGCATACACCCAGCCGGAGATGTACGCGAAGATCAAGGCCCACAAGCGCGTGTGGGAGATCTGGGCCGACCAGCTGATCGAGGGCGGGATCGTCAACCGCGAGGAGGTAGAGCGCACCGGGCAGGCGGTCTGGGACAACCTGACGCTCCTCCACCAGCGGCTGAAGACGAAGATCGAGGCCGCCGCAGCGCGCGGCGAGCGCGAGCATGAGACGGGCGAGTACAGGCTCGACCGCACCCCCTCGCCGGAGGTCACAACAGCGCAGCCGATCGACCGCCTCTGCGAGCTCGGCCAGCAGCTGCTGCGCGTTCCGGAGGGCTTCAACGTGCACCCGAAGCTCGTTCGCCAGCTCGATCGCCGCCGCGAGGCGCTCGCCGCGGCCGCCGCGGGGAAGGCCGCGGAGACGATGATCGACTGGGCCCACGCCGAGGCGCTCGCGTTTGCCTCGCTGATCGCCGAAGGCACGCCGGTGCGCCTGAGCGGACAGGACACCGAGCGCGGCACCTTCTCGCAGCGGCACATGGTCCTGCACGACGCGATCAACGGTCAGGAGGTCTGCCCGATACAGTCGCTGCCGGCCGCCCAGGCACCGCTGGAGCTGCACAACTCGCCGCTCTCAGAGCTTGCCTGTCTGGGCTTCGAGTACGGCTACAGCGAGCAGGCGACCGAGGAAGCAAAGGCCCTCGGCGGGCGCGACGCGCTCGTCCTCTGGGAGGCCCAGTTCGGGGACTTCGTCAACTCCGCCGAGGTGATCGTCGATCAGTTCATCGTCTCCGGGCTGGCGAAGTGGGGGCAGACGACGCGGCTGACGCTGCTGCTTCCGCACGGCTACGAGGGCGCCGGGCCCGAGCACTCCTCCGCGCGCCTGGAGCGCTTCCTGCAGCTGGCCGCAGAGGGCAACATCCGCGTCGCCAACCCGACGACCCCCGCCCAGTACTTCCACCTCATCCGCCGCCAAGCGCTGATCGCAAAGGAGCGGCCGCTGATCGTGATGACCCCGAAGTCGCTGCTGCGACTGCCGCAGGCCACCAGCCCGTTTGCCGCGCTCTCGGGCGACTCGCGCTTCCACCCGGTGCTGGCGGAGCCGGGCGCAGCCGAGGAGGAGGTCACCCGTCTGATCCTCTGCACGGGCAAGATCTACTACGACCTGACAAGCCACTCCGAGCGTAAGGAGAATCGAGCGGTGGCGATCGGCCGCGTGGAGCTGCTCTACCCCTTCCCCCAGCAGGAGCTGCTGGCGCTGATCGCCCGCTACCCGCGACTGCGCGAGGTCGTCTGGGTGCAGGAGGAGCCACGCAACATGGGCGCCCGTGCGCACATGTTCCCGCGCCTGATGCAGATCATGCCCGCCCACATCGACCTCGGCTACATCGGCCGACCGGAGCGCGCCAGCCCGGGCGAGGGCTATCCCGTCGCGCACCTGGCCGAGCAGCGGCGAATCGTCCGTACCGCCTTGGACCTCACGATCCCGATCTCGCAGTACCCGCAGAAGACGCCGGGCGAGCGCTAGCGCGCCGCGCTCAGCGCCCCTGCCAGACCGGCGCGCGCTTCTCGGCAAAGGCGCGCGCGCCCTCGCGGGCGTCAGCGGAGGCAAAGACCGGGTCTGAGATCTGCGCCTGGCGCTCGAAGGCCTCCCCGAGCGGCCAGTCCCACTGCTCGGCGAGGATGCGCTTTGAGGCACGCAGCGCGAGCGGCGCGTTCGCGGCGATCTGCTCGGCGAGCTCAAGCGCGACCGAAAGCGCCTGACCGGGCTCGCACAGACGGTTGACGAGGCCAAGCTCATGGGCACGCGCGGCGCTGATCGGCTCGCCGGTCAAGGCCAGCTCCATCGCCGCGTGGTAGGGGATGCGCCGGGGAAGGCGCAGCAGCGCCCCGCCCGCGGCGACAAGCGAGCGCTTGACCTCGGGGATCCCAAGCTTTGCGTCGCTTGCGGCGACGATCAGATCGCAGGCGAGCGCGACCTCGAGCCCGCCGGCGACCGCAAAGCCCTCGATTGCGGCGATCAGCGGCTTCTCGGCGGAGCGGCGCACGATCCCGGCAAAGCCGCGGTCGCCCGCCCACGGCCGCTCGCCTGCAGCAAACGCCTTCAGGTCCATCCCCGCGCAGAAGCCCTTGCCCGCGCCCGTGAGGATGCCCAGCGCAAGCTGCTCATCGCCATCGAGCCGATCGAGCGCGGCGGCGATGCCCTGAGCAAGCGCAAGGTTGACCGCGTTGCGCGCCTGCGGGCGATTGAGCGTGATAAGCAGCAGCGCACCGCGCTGCTCGATCAGCACCGGCTCCTCGCTTGGCGCGCCCGACCCGGCCTGCTGCGCTACCTCAGAGGCCATGTGGACCCTCACGCCCCTGCGCGATCGCCGCCTGCAGCTCCTGCCAGGCACGCGCGAGCGAGGAGCGCAGGGCAAGCAGCCTGCGCGGGCCAAGCACGATGAGCACAAGCAGTGCCAGCGCCAGCAGGTGTGTCGGGTTGATCAGTCCCATCGCGGTCGCCATCTCGCAGCTCCCGAGCGAGCTGCGCAGCGGCAGCAGCGAGATTAGCGCCAGCCAGCCAGCCGCCGCTTTCAGCCTTACGCTTCTAGACGATGCCAGCTGCCGAGCAAGGGCGAGCAGATGCCGCCGGCACGCAGAGAGCAGCCCCGCCGGGACCGCCGCTGCCGCCGCCCCAGCGCTATCCGCCGCCGCCCGCCGCCGAGCCGCACTGGCCGGCGCAGCTGACGGTGCTGGTGGCGATCGCGCTGCAGGTGGTGCTGCCCGAGCGCCTGACAGCAGGCCCGACCTGGGTGCTCCCGACCCTCGAGGGCATCCTCCTGGTCGGGCTCTTCTTCGCCACCCCGCACCACATCGCTCACGTGCACGTGCTGCGGCGGCGCAGCGCGCTGGCGCTGGTTGGCCTGGCGAGCGCCGCAAACGTCTACTCGCTGGCGGAGCTTGTCCACTTTCTGCTGCATCGCAACGTCACGAGCGGGCGCCAGCTGATCATCGCCGGCACGTTGATCTGGCTTACCAACTTCCTGCTCTTTGCGCTCTGGTACTGGGAGCTTGACCGCGGCGGGCCCGGGCATCGCGCAGCCGGCGCCGACAACGACCCCGACTTTCTCTTTCCGCAGATGAACGACGACGCGATCCAGCCGCGCGGCTGGCGCCCGCGCTTCGTCGACTATCTATACCTGTCGCTGACCAACGCGACCGCGTTCTCGCCGACCGACACGATGCCGCTATCCGCGCAGGCCAAGCTGATGATGGGGCTGCAGTCGCTGGTCTCGCTGATCACGATCGGCTTGATCATCTCCCGCGCGGTCAACATCCTCTGAGCGCGCTCGCGCTTCCCGGCGCTGACAGCGGCCGGCACCGGCACCATTCGCTCGCGCCGCTGATGCCGATGCCGGCCAGTCCCGTGATTCACTGCTGCACTGCTCTTGCCAAGCCGCCCGCGGGGGCGGCATGAAGACGGTGGGCCGTGCGCTACCAGTGGGAGGCGCCGTTCCGGGGCGCACGCTTCCCCGCAGGTTGCGCGCGGCTACGCACCGTCGCGGCGACCTTAGCGAAGGGTGCGCACACCCTCAAGCGCGGTTTTCAGGGCGTTTTACCGCTTGTCCGCGCGCTGCGAGCGCTTCGCCGCATGGTGCCGGGCGGAGCGGCGACGGCCGCAGGCGTCTTTCGGCGCGGCAGCCGCTCCAGCAGCTGGGAGCCGACGGCCTCGATGAGCTCGCCCTTGGGCGTGAGGTACCAGGCGTTTGGACCGCCGGGCGGGCGCGGCGTGCGCCGCTGGGCGTAGCCCTCACGCTCCAAGCGCTGCAGCAACTTGCACACCTGCCCTTCGTCGCCGATCCCTGCATGCCGGCCGATCTGCCGATTGCCGGCGCCCGGGCTGTGCGCGATCGCGCGCAGCACGCGCACGGTGCGATAGGTCAGGCGCGCGATCGCGCGCTCGTCGATGACATCCACCGCGCCAGATCGGTCGGACGCAGCGCGCCCGCGAGCGCGCGCTCGCTGCCCGTCGCGATCGCCGCTGACCATTGTCATCTTCACGCTGCCAATCTCTCACATGTCACCTGCCTTCATCAACCCGCGTCTTCAGCACGTTTTCCAGTCCGCAGAGCCACGCTCGCCACGGCGGCCGATGCGCGCGATCCCCGCTGGCAGCTGGGAACGCACGCCGGACAGCGGGGCGCCTCCCCGCCGCACGCTGCGGCGCCAACATCCTCCCGCGTCCAATCTGGTCAGCGGGCGTTTCAGTCTCGCCGGGCTGCAGCCGATGAAGGGGCCGAGCGGCGGCTCGTGCGGGGTGTACCTCGCGGCTCAGGCCAAGCCACCGCATCGGTCCTGGAGGGCCGGGGGCCTCTCGATGCACGATCGACGATAAGGAGCACTGAGCATGCCGAGAGCAGGCCACCGAGCACAAGGCACCCCCCCCCCCCCCCCCCCACCCCCAACCCCCCCCCCCCACCCCCACCCCAAAACCCCAACCCCCAACCCCAACCCCAAACCCCTTATATCTAAACTGTAGACAAGAAAACTGAGATTTATTAAAGTGCAACTACATAAAAAATTATTTCACAAA